>NZ_JAWLRY010000001.1:0-703525 GCF_033142325.1 Rhodococcus sp. IEGM 1370
CATCGTCGATCCTTCCCACCAAGCTGAGCTCGGCGTGTCGAACCAAGGACCGGATCAACCGTTATTCAGACAGTCCCGGATTCGTGACCTGAGCTGGGGCGAATTTGCGTGCGTGTGGCAAACGCGCGCGCATTCGCGGGGGTCGGGGGGCGGAGGCGAGTCAGAGACCCGGTGAACCCGAACCAGCAACCCAGTGAACCAGCGTGTCGGCTAGATCGGGCTCAGTTGCAGGCATGCATCTGCTGCGAGCCAGAACAATTGTTCGCGCACTGTCGTGGCCTTGGTCCAGCCGCGGTGGTCCCAGTCGGCGGCGAGGGAGTCACCCGCGTACAGCAGTTGCGCGAATCGCACTCCGCGGAATCGGGCAACGGCGCAGAAGGCCGAGGCTTCCATGTCGACCGTTCGGCAGCCCTCCTCGACGCGGCGGGAAACGCGCGCACGGGTCTCGCGGTAGAGCGCATCGGTGGTCCACGAGCGGCCGGTGACGAAGTCGACTCCGGCGTCGGTCAGCACGGATTGCAGCACAGCCACGCCTGCGGGATCGGCGTCGACGATCCGTCCGGGCGGTAGGTAGTGGAACGAGGTGCCCTCGTCGCGGACGGCGCTGTCGACCACCATCACGTGTCCCATGCCCAGGTCGTCGGACAGTGCCCCCGCGCCGCCGACGGCCACGAACTGGGTGCATCCCATCGCGATGGCCTCTTCGAGGAACAGTGCGGCCAGTGGCGCTCCGACGCCGGGGTGGAAGACGGCAAGCTTCTCCCCGTTCCGTTCGATCTCGTAGACGGGATGTTCGCCGTGCTCGGAGCGCATGATCGAGACGACTCTGGCGTCGCCTTTCGCACAGATGCTCTCGATCACCTCGGAGAAGAAACAGACGACGGCTTTCGGCGGTACGTCGACTCCCTTGGCCACCATCGACGGGTCGATGACGCCCGTTTCGTCCAGATCGTTCTCGGTCAGCGCGATGTCCATCAGGTGATGTTCGCACGACCGATTGCAGACCCTGCACGACCGATGCCGTACATGTCGCACGGTCCCGATAGACTCTCCCTGGCATTTCGCTCCATCGAAGGGACCTATTCCTCGTGTCCGCTAGCTCTGTACCCACAGACACTGTCTCCAACGCCGTCGCAACCCCCGACGTAGCGCAGCCGTACAAGGAACTCGGACTCAAGGACGACGAATACGTCCGCATCAAGGAAATCCTCGGCCGCCGGCCGACCGACGCCGAGTTGGCGATGTATTCCGTCATGTGGAGCGAGCACTGCTCGTACAAGTCCTCGAAGGTGCACCTGAAGTACTTCGGTGAGACCACCACCGACGAGATGCGCAAGCCCATGCTCGCCGGTATCGGTGAGAACGCGGGCGTCGTCGACGTCGGCGACGGCTGGGCCGTCACGTTCAAGGTCGAGAGCCACAATCACCCGTCGTACGTCGAGCCCTACCAGGGTGCGGCGACGGGCGTCGGCGGCATCGTCCGCGACATCATGGCCATGGGCGCTCGCCCGATCGCCGTCATGGACCAGCTGCGATTCGGTGCCGCCGATGCACCCGATACGCGCCGCGTCCTGAGCGGCATCGTCGCAGGCGTCGGTGGCTACGGAAACTCCCTCGGCCTGCCGAACATCGGCGGCGAGACGGTGTTCGACGCCTCCTACGCCGGTAACCCTCTGCTGAACGCTCTGTGTGCCGGTGTCATGCGCGTCGAGGACATGCATCTCGCGTTCGCGTCGGGGCTGGGCAACAAGATCATTCTGTTCGGTGCACGCACCGGTCTCGACGGCATCGGCGGCGTGTCCGTGCTCGCGTCGGAGACCTTCGACGGCGACGAAACCGGCGGTGGCCGCAAGAAGCTTCCGGCAGTACAGGTCGGCGATCCGTTCACCGAGAAGGTGCTCATCGAAGCCTGCCTGGAGCTGTACTCCAACAAGCTCGTCGTCGGTATCCAGGACCTCGGTGGTGCCGGGTTGTCCTGTGCTACTTCGGAACTCGCGTCAGCGGGAAGTGGCGGTATGCACATCGAGCTGGAGAAGGTGCCGATGCGCGCCACCGGCATGACGCCCGCCGAGGTGCTCTCGAGCGAATCCCAGGAGCGCATGTGCGCCGTGGTGACTCCCGACAACGTCGACGCGTTCATGGCCGTCTGCAAGAAGTGGGACGTTCTGGCCACGGTGATCGGTGAGGTCACCGACGGTGAGCATCTGCAGATCACCTGGCACGGCGAGACGGTCGTCGACGTACCGCCGAAGACCGTCGCGCACGAGGGACCGGTGTACAACCGTCCCGTGCAGCGTCCCGCCACCCAGGACGATCTGGTCGCGAACACCACGGCGTCGCTGCAGCGTCCGGAAACCGGGGACGAGCTGAAGGCGACGTTGCTGAAGATGATCGGCTCTCCGCAGCTGTGCAGCCGACGCTTCATCACCGAGCAGTACGACCGCTACGTGCGCGGCAACACCGTCCTCGCCGAGCACGCCGACGCAGGCGTCATCCGCATCGACGAGAAGACCGGTCGCGGAATCGCTTTGGCCACCGACGCGTCGGGTCGCTACACCGCACTCGATCCGTATCAGGGTGCGCAGCTGGCGTTGGCCGAGGCGTTCCGCAACGTCGCCGTCACCGGCGCGACGCCCAAGGCCGTCACCAACTGCCTGAACTTCGGCTCACCCGAGGACCCGGGCGTCATGTGGCAGTTCCAGCAGGCCGTGCGCGGATTGGCGGACGGCTGCGTCACCCTTGGCATTCCCGTGACCGGCGGCAACGTCAGTTTCTACAACCAGACCGGTGCCGAGCCGATCCTGCCGACGCCCGTCGTCGGTGTACTCGGCGTCATCGACGACGTGCATCGCCGCATCCCCACCGGCCTCGGTCTCGAGCCCGGCGAGACGCTGATCCTGCTCGGCGAGACCCACGACGAGTTCGACGGGTCCATCTGGGCTCAGGTCGAGCACGATCACCTCGGCGGCGTGCCACCCAAGGTCGATCTCGCCCGCGAGCAACTGCTGGCAGACATTCTGCTCTCGTCCTCGCGCGACGGATTGGTCTCGGCGGCACACGATCTGTCCGAGGGCGGCCTCGCTCAGGCCGTCGTCGAAGCCGCTCTGGCCGGTGAAACCGGTTGCCGCATCATCCTTCCCGAGGGTGCCGATCCGTTCGTGACGCTGTTCTCCGAGTCCTCGGGCCGCGTACTGGTCGCGGTACCGCGCACGGAAGAAACTCGCTTCACCGGCATGTGCACCGCCCGCGGTCTGCCGTGGGCGCGCATCGGCGTCGTCGACGAGGGTTCGGATTCGATCGAGGTGCAAGGGCAGTTCTCCGTCCCGATGACGGAGCTGCGCGAGACGTTCGAGCGCACTCTCCCCAGACTCTTCGGCTGACCGAGGTGGGGGGACGCACATCGGAGCAGCGCCACGACGAGGTCGACGCGACACTCGAGAAGGACCAGCATCATCGGTACCACCTGCCCTCGGTCGAGTTCGCCGTCCCCTCACCCGCCAAGCATCCGTTCGTCATGTGGGCCTGGGGCCTGCTGCGCCTGGACTTCACCGGAATTGCGTTCAGCGCGTTGTTCTTCTGCTGGTCGTTGACTCCGTCTCTGCTCCCTCGTGGATGGCTGTTCCAGGGCATCATCGGCGGTATCAACGCGGCCATCGGCTACGCCTTCGGCGTCGCGGTGGGTTGGGCCGTGACCCGTTGGTGGCTCTCGTCGCGATCGTGGTGGCCGTTGCCGCGCAAGGTCGAGCTGGCCGTCAAGGTCGCCGTTCCCGTCCTCGCGATCGCGGCATCGATGGTCATGCTGGCGATCTCGGCGGAATGGCAGCGTGAGCTGGCCGCTCTGATGGACGCGGAGGGAACCACCACGACGGGGTATTTCCGCACCGGCGCGCTCAGTATCGCCATGGCAGCGCTGCTGATCTCGGTGTGGCGGGTGTTGCGTGACTTCGTTCGTCTGCTCGCCCGTCAGATCAACCGCATCGTGAAGATGCCGCGCGAAGTGGCCAATGCGCTCGGGGTCGTCGTCCTCGTCGTGCTGTCCGTCGCCCTGGTTCAGGGTGTCCTGCTGCGCGCGGTCTCCGAGGTCACCAATTCCGTGTTCAGTCTGCAGAACGACGAAACCCGGGACGGCGCAGAACAACCCGTCGCCGACGAACGCTCCGGCAGCCCGAACTCGTTGGCGCCGTGGGACACCCTCGGCTTCGAGGGTCGCGACTTCGTCTCCAGCGGACTTCGCGCCGACGAGATGGAGCGAGCCACGGGCCGCCCCAGCCTCGAACCGATCCGGGCATATGCAGGGCTGGAAACCGCAGAGACCCAGGACGAGCGACTGAACATCGTGGTCGCCGAACTCGAACGCACCGGGGCATTCCAGCGCGCGGCTCTCGTCGTCGTCCCGACCACCGGAACCGGATGGGTCAATCCCACCGCCATCGAAGCCGAAGAGCTCATGTTCGACGGCGATGTCGCCACCGTCGCATCCCAGTACTCGTACCTGCCGAGTTGGATCTCCTTCGTCGCGGAGGGAGACAAGGCCGCGCAGGCAGGCAGAGCTCTGATCGACAAGGTGCACGACCGCTGGCTGCAGGAACCGGAGGCCACGCGCCCCAAGTTCTACGTCTACGGCGAGAGCCTCGGTACCCAGGCGGGTGAAGGCGCGTTCGACGGTCTGGCCGACATCCGGGCCACCACCGACGGCGTCCTGTGGGTGGGACCGCCGAACAACAACCGCATCTGGAGTCAGTTCGTCAGCCGACGCGACCCGGGAAGCCCGGAGGTGCGGCCGGTCTACTCCGAGGGCCTGACGGTCCGGTTCGCCGACAACTCGTCGGGCATCCCGCCGGAGGATCAGCCCTGGTACGAGCCGCGGATCCTCTACGTTCAGCACGCGTCGGATCCGGTGGTCTGGTGGTCACCCGACCTGTTGTTCGAGCGTCCCGACTGGCTGTCCGAGCCACCGGGGCCGGACCGGCTGCCGAGCATGCGATGGTTCCCGGTCGTGACCTTCTGGCAGGTGGCCGCCGATCTGACGAACGCCGCAGGCGTTCCCGACGGACACGGCCACAATTACGGAACCCTCGTGCTCGACGGCTGGGTGGCCGTTGCCGCGCCCGAGGGGTGGACCGACCGCGACACCGAACGAGTCCGCGGGGTCATGGAGCAGTTCGCCGGCCGGGACGGTCCGGAGAAGTGAGAACCGCAGTGACGGCCGGAGTGGAGCCTGCGGAACGACCCATTCTCACCGGACTCGCGACGACGGCGTGGAGTACCTACCTCCTTCCCGCTCTCGGTCTCGATGCCCGTGGACGGGCAGTGGCCAACGCGTCGTTCGCCGTCGGTGTGGCTGCACTGTCTCGAACGAGCGCAGCAGAGCTCGGCCTGCGCAATTTCGCCGCCGGGCTGAAGTGGGGCGCTGCGGCGTCGGCCATTCCCGTTCTCGGATCTGCCGTCGTCGCTGCGATTCCTGCGTTGCGTCGCCGCGTCCGGCCGTCCGAGGACGAACTGGCCGAGTGGGTTCTGTTTCGCATCCCGGTGGGAACGGTACTGACCGAGGAACTGCTCTTCCGCGGTGTGCTCGACGCCGCGTCGCCTGCTCTGTCGCCGATCTTCTTCGGGCTCTGGCACATTCACCCGGCCCGCGCGGCGGGTGACACCGTGGTCGGAACGGTGGTGGCAACGGCAGCGGCCGGTGTGGTGTTCTCGTGGCTTCGAGCCCGCAGCGGCAGTGTGCTCGCCCCGGCGCTGCTGCACTACTTTCTCAACGCCAGTGGCGCTGTGCTGGCGCATCTCGCAGCGGACGACAGGAGTTAGGCGCAGTGCCACCGCACAAGGAAGTCGGCCCCGCCGAGGTACGCGAGGCCGTGCTGGCCGTCGAGCAATGGATCAAGGGTGAGGCGGACAAGCCTGCGCGGGCGCAGATAGCCGCAGCGGTACGCACCACTGCCAGAACTCTCGGCCAGAATGCGCCGGGATCCTCGGTGGAGGTGCGGGTACCGCCGTTCGTCGCGGTGCAGTGCATCGAGGGGCCGCGTCACACCCGGGGGACACCGCCGAACGTCGTCGAAACCGACGCGCTGACGTGGCTGCAGGTGGTCACCGGAATCCGCGATTTCGCCGAGGCTCTCGCCGACGGTTCGATCGATGCGTCGGGCAGTAGAGCGGCGGAAGTGGGTCGCTGGCTGCCGCTGTTGTCCATCAGGTGATCGGTGTGAATCGGACACACGTTCACCTACTGGGAATCTCCCGTCCACACGATGCGTTGACTCCGGCCGTGTGCCCGTAGACTCAGGCACGGCCCCCCGCCCCGTCCCCCAAGGGAGCAATGCCCGTGACCAACGCCGATTTGTCGGTCGACAGTCCGAATCTTCTGGTAAGCAAACCCCTCGACGAACCGGAGAACGAGCCGCGCGAGGAGTGCGGAGTGTTCGGAGTGTGGGCACCGGGCGAGGATGTGGCCAAGCTCTCGTATTACGGCCTCTATGCACTGCAGCACCGTGGCCAGGAGGCTGCCGGCATCGCAGTGTCCGACGGTTCCCAGGTGTTGGTGTTCAAGGATCTCGGTCTCGTCAGCCAGGTGTTCGACGAGCAGACGCTCGGCGCTATGCCCGGGCACGTCGCCATCGGTCACTGCCGCTACTCCACCAGTGGTTCGGTCACGTGGGAGAACGCGCAGCCGATCTTCCGTACCACCACCGCCGGGACGGGGATTGCGCTCGGCCACAACGGGAATCTGGTGAACTTCGCCGAGCTCGCCACCAAGGCGCGCGACGCAGGCCTGATCAACGACCGGCTGCAGGGCAACGGCACGTCGGATTCCGACGTGGTGACCGCGCTGCTGGCGCACAAGGCGGCCGACTGCACCATCGAGCAGGCGGCGATGGAATTGCTGCCATTGCTCAAGGGTGCCTTCTGTCTGACGTTCATGGACGAGCACACCCTCTACGCCGCGCGTGACCCGCACGGCGTTCGACCGTTGTGCCTCGGGCGCCTCGATCGCGGCTGGGTGGTTGCCAGCGAGACGGCGGCTCTCGACATCGTCGGTGCCGCATTCGTCCGCGACATCGAGCCCGGTGAACTGCTCGCGATCGACGCCGACGGTGTTCGGTCCTCGCGCTTCGCAGCTCCCGAGCCCAAGGGTTGCGTGTTCGAGTACGTGTATCTCGCTCGTCCCGACAGCGTCATCGGTGGTCGTTCGGTGCACTCGACGCGAGTCGAGATCGGACGTCGTCTCGCGAAGGAACATCCGGCCGAGGGGGACCTGGTGATTCCCGTGCCCGAGAGCGGAACTCCTGCTGCGGTCGGTTTCGCGCAGGGCTCCGGCATCCCGTACGGCCAGGGTTTGATGAAGAACGCCTACGTGGGCCGCACGTTCATTCAGCCGTCGCAGACCATTCGTCAACTCGGTATCCGGCTCAAGCTGAATCCTCTCAAAGAGGTCATACGGGGCAAAAGGCTGGTGGTGGTGGACGATTCGATCGTTCGCGGCAACACCCAGCGCGCCCTGATCAGGATGCTCCGCGAGGCCGGTGCGCTGGAGATTCACGTGCGTATCGCGTCGCCGCCGGTGCGCTGGCCCTGCTTCTACGGCATCGACTTCGCTTCTCCCGCAGAGCTGATCGCCAACGGTGTCGATTCCGAGGACGGAATTCTCGAGGGTGTGCGGCAGGCGATCGGTGCCGATTCGTTGGGGTACATCTCCATCGACGGCATGATCGCGGCCTCCGAGCAGCCTGAATCCCGGTTGTGTGCAGCATGTTTCACCGGCAAGTATCCGATCGATCTGCCGGCCGACAACGCACTCGGCAAGCACGTTCTCGAGGGTCTGCTGGCCTCGGCCGCCGGGCAGCCGGTGGACAACGACGCGAACGTGAGTGCTCTGAGTCGTCCCTGAGCAGGGCGTTCCTGCGAGGGAACAGCAGGGTTTTCTCAATGCCACATATTGGAAACAGTCCGTCGGTACTGTCCTTTCAGTTACATAGGACACACCGATTGGATAGAGGCTTTCAGATGACCCTGTCGCCCGACGACGGACGCATGCAGCGCTACAGCGCGGCATCGAAGACCGCTGCACCCAGCTCAGCGGGACGCAAGCACGGCAAGAAAGTTGCTGCAGTGGCAGCACTGTCGGTACTCGCATTGACTGCGGCAGCCTGCGGCTCGGGCCGCACCGACGAAGCCGGTGGCTCCGGCGAGGGCAGTGGTGACACCATCACCGTCGGCACCACCGACCAGGTGACGTCACTCGACCCGGCCGGCTCGTACGACAACGGCTCGTTCATGGTCATGAACCAGACGTATCCCTTCCTGATGAATTTTGCGCCCGGTAGCTCCGAGCTCGAGCCCGATGTCGCCGAGAGCTGCGATTTCACCGAGCCGACCGTGTACACGTGCACGCTGAAGGACGATCTGACGTTCGCGAACGGCAACCCGCTGACGAGCGAGAGCGTGAAGTTCTCCTTCGATCGCATCGTCGCCATCAACGATCCCAACGGACCCGCGTCGCTGCTGACGAACCTCGACAGCGTCGCGACTCCGGACGAGAAGACCGTCGAGTTCACGCTGAAGGCCGCGAACGATCAGACGTTCCCGCAGATTCTGGCGACACCGGCGGGCCCGATCGTCGACCAGACCGTGTTCCCGGCAGATTCGATTCTCGACGACGACGCCATCGTGGCGGGCACCCCGTTCGCAGGCCCGTACTCCATCTCGAGCTACGCCAAGAACTCCCTCGTCAGCTTCACCGCGAACGGCGACTACAAGGGCATCCTCGGAACTCCGAAGACTTCGTCGATCAACGCGAAGTACTACACCAGCTCCGACAACCTCAAGCTCGACGTGCAGAACAAGGCCATCGACGTCGCGTGGCGATCGCTGACCCCGACGGACGTCGAATCTCTCGGCAGCGTCGACGGTCTGACGGTGCACGAGGGACCCGGCGGCGAATCGCGCTACATGGTCTTCAACATGAACACGATGCCCGGTGACAACCCTGATCAGAAGCTGGCCGTGCGCAAGGCAATTGCGGCCTCGGTGGATCGCCAGGCGCTGTCCGACGGCGTCTACAAGGGCACCTACACCCCGCTGTACTCGGTGGTCCCCACCGGTCTGGCCGGTGCGAACACCGCGTACGGCGACGTCTACGGCACCACCCCGAACCGCGACGAAGCAGCCGGATTCCTCTCTGCCGCAGGCGTTGCCACCCCGGTGCAGCTGAACCTGCAGTACAACCCGGACCACTACGGTTCGAGCTCGAGCGAGGAATACGCCGCGATCAAGAGCCAGCTCGACGCGACGGGCCTGTTCAACGTGAACCTGCAGTCCACCGAGTGGAGCACGTACACCAAGGAACGCGTCGCCGACGCCTACCCCGTGTACCAGCTGGGCTGGTTCCCGGACTACCCCGATGCGGACAACTACCTGACGCCGTTCTTCGGGCCGGACAACTTCCTGCAGTCGCACTTCGAGAGCCCGGCCATCACGTCACTGCTCGATCTCGAGCGCACGACCGCCGACGAGAATGCGCGGATGCAGATCATCGGTCAGATTCAGACCGAGCTCGCGACGAACTACCTGCCGACGCTTCCGTTGTTGGAGGGCAAGCAGATCGCCGTCGCCACCGACGAGATCAGCGGCGTGGACGAGACTCTCGACGCCTCGTTCAAGTTCCGATTCGTCACTCTCGCCAGGGGCTGACCGGCGTGCCCACTACCGACAGCACGACGGTAGAGGGCGAGAAGCAAGCACAGCAGGTGAGCGCGCCGTCACGGTACGGCGCGCTCGCCCGTTATCTCGGGGTCAGATTTCTGCTGATCATTCCGACTGCCTGGATTCTCGTCACCGTCGTGTTCTTTCTGATGCGGGTGATCGGTGATCCGATCACCGCGGCCCTCGGTGGTCGCCTACCTGCCGAACAGATCGCCCAGCGCAAGGCCGAGGCCGGCTACGACCGACCCATTCTGACGCAGTACTGGGAGTACCTGACCGGACTGTTGCGCGGCGATTTCGGCCGCTCCGCCACCGACAACCGCGCGATCAGCGACGTCCTGCTCGTCAACGGCGCTGCCACACTGGAATTGGCGTTCTGGGCACTGCTGGTCGCCTTCGCGGTCGGCATCCCGCTCGGGTTCTTCGCCGCCACCCATCGGGACCGCTTCGGTGACGCCTCGCTGCGGATCTTCGCGATCCTGGCGTACGCGGCTCCGGTGTTCTTCGTCGGCATGTTGCTCAAGCTGCTGTTCGCAGTCAAGCTCGGCTGGCTGCCCGTCGCCGGTCGTGCCAGCACCAATGTGGAACTGGCACTGCAGAACGTCTCGCCCAAGACCAACATTCTGATCGTCGACTCGTTCCTGTACGGCGAGCCGAGCTACATCGTGAACGTGCTCGAGCATGCCGTACTACCCGCACTCGCCCTGGGTCTGTTGACGGCCGGAGTGTTCCTGAGGCTGGTGCGCGTCAACCTGATTCAGACGTTGCAGGCACCGTTCGTCGACGCTGCGCGCGCTCGCGGTTTGAGCGAGGGCACGGTGACGCGACGACATGCGTTCCGCAACGCCATGATTCCCATCGTCACCGTCATCGGCCTGCAGATCGCCGTGCTCCTGGGCGGTGCGGTACTGACCGAGACGACCTTCGAGTGGCAGGGCCTGGGCTACGAACTCGCCCGATACCTCCAGCAACGCGATTTCGTTGCGGTGCAGGGCATCGTGACGTTCCTGGCCGTCGTGGTCGCCGTCGTCAGCTTCGTCACCGACGCGATCGTCGCACTCATCGACCCGAGAGTGAGGTTCTGATGAGCACCGAAGTCGTGCTGTCCGACGTCCCTCCCACCCGTCCGCATCGTCGAGGATTTCCCGGCGTCGCATTCGTCAAGTCCACGTCGGGGTTGCAACGCGTCACCTTGATCGTCGGGTTGGCACTGATGGTGGGGTTCGTGATCGCCGCAGTGTTCGCCCCGCTTCTCGCGCCGTACGGGTTCTCGCAGACCAGTGATGCCGGGCAGGATTTTGCTCGCCAAGCGGCTCCGTCTGCCCAGCACTGGTTCGGCACCTCGGTTCGCGGTGAGGACGTGTTCTCGCGCGTGATCTACGGTGCCCGAACGGCATTGATGGTGATCGCGTCGTCGTTGATTCTCTCGCTGATCATAGGTGTTCCGCTCGGCCTGGCCTCGGGCTACATCGGCCGTTGGTTCGACCGCGTGCTCGTGCTGTTCATGGACGCGATGTACGCGTTCCCGTCTCTGCTTCTCGCGGTGGTTATCTCGATCGTCGTCGCAGGCGGGCAGTCGTCGAGCTTCGGTGGCATCGCATCCGCAGCCATCGCCATCACGGCGATCTTCGTGCCGCAGTACTTCCGCGTCGTGCGCAACGCCACGGTGGCGGTCAAGACCGAACCGTACGTCGATGCCGCTCGGGTCACCGGTGCCGGTACTCCGCGAATCCTGTTCCGCCACATCCTCGCCAACGTGGTGCAGACGCTGCCGGTCATCATCACCCTCAACGGTGCCGAGGCCATCCTGACCCTCGCCGGACTCGGATTCCTCGGATTCGGCATCGAACCCACCTCCGCCTCGGAGTGGGGATACGACATCAACAAGGCGCTGCCCGATATCTCCAACGGCATCTGGTGGACGTCGGTGTTCCCTGGCCTGGGCATCGTGTTGGTGGTGCTCGGCCTGACCATGGTGGGCGAAAGCGCAAGCGAGACACTCAATCCGCTGCTGCGCACCCGCAAGAAGTTCAAGAAGGCGGTGAAGGTATGACATCGAGTGTTGCAACTCCACGCGAGTCCGCATTGTCGGTGAAGTCGTTGTCCGTCACGTTCCTCACCGATGCCGGCGAGGTCGATGCCGTCACCGAAGTCTCGTTCGAGGTGTTCCCCGGCGAAGTACTGGCCGTGGTGGGGGAGTCCGGATCGGGCAAGTCCGTCAGCGTCCGATCCGCCATCGGCCTGCTCCCCGACACCGCACGCGTCGAGGGACACGTGGTACTCGGTGGCCAGGACGTGACTACGCTGAGCAACAAGGCGTGGGCGCAGTTGCGCGGCAACAAGATTTCGATGGTGTTCCAGGAACCGGGCAGCGCCCTCGATCCGCTGTTCACCATCGGCTATCAAATAGTGGAGGCGCTGCGGGCGCACACGCGCGACGACGGCAAGCGAATGTCGGCGAAGGACGCCAAGATTCGGGCCGTCGAGCTGTTGACGATGGTGGGTCTGCCCAACCCCGAGCAGCGGTTCTCGTACTATCCGCACGAGCTCTCGGGTGGGCAGAAACAACGCGTCATGATCGCGATCGCCATCTCGTGCGAGGCGAAGGTCATCATCGCCGACGAGCCGACCACCGCCCTCGACGTCACGGTGCAGGCCGAAATCCTGGAGCTGCTCCGTGATCTCAAGGACCGGCTCGGCTGCGCCATCGTGCTCATCACCCACAGCATGGGCGTCGTGTCCGACCTGGCCGACCGCGTCGTCGTCATGCAGAACGGCCGCGTCGTCGAGGAAGCTCCGGTGGCGCAACTGTTCGACGCACCCGCCGACGACTACACCAAGAAGCTGCTGGCCGCGGTGCCGACCCTCGCCGCCGTGGAGTCCGACAAGACGGTCGACACCTCCGGCGAGCCGGTACTCGACGTCTCGCGTTTGGTGGTGCAGTTTTCCGGCGGCGTCGGCTCACCTGCGTTCCGGGCGGTCGACGACGTCTCGCTCACCATCCACCGCGGCGAAACACTCGGGCTGGTGGGCGAATCCGGCTCGGGCAAGTCCACGATCGGCAGATGTGTTGCAGCACTGCAGAAGCCGACCAGCGGCAGCGTGACGGTGATGGGGCAGAACATCGCAGGCGTGAGCGAACGCAAGCTGAAGCCGCTACGCAAGCGATTCGGGTTCGTCTTCCAGGACCCGTCCGCATCACTGAACCCCCGACTGACCGTCGGGCAATGCATCGCCGAACCGATGATCGTGCATAAGTACGGCTCCAAGGACGCGATCGCGGCGAGGACGACCGAGCTGCTCGACGCCGTGCAACTGCCGTCGGGCACCGACAAGCGCTACCCCCACGAGCTCTCCGGTGGGCAGCGGCAACGCGTCAGCCTGGCGCGGGCACTGGTGCTGGGACCTGATCTGGTGGTCGCGGACGAGCCGACCAGCGCTCTGGACGTGTCGGTGCAGGCAGCCGTGCTCGATCTGTTCGAGGCACTGCAGCAGGAATTCGGCTTCGCCTGCCTGTTCATCAGTCACGACCTCGCGGTGGTCGACCGCGTTGCGCACCGCGTGGTGGTACTGCGCAACGGGGCAATCGTGGAGGAGGGGACACCGTGGAAGATCCTGCGATCCCCGGAGGCGGAGTACACCAAGAAGCTGTTGGCGGCGATCCCGGGTAAGCGCCTGCACACGTGAATTCTTCTCGCCACCGGGCACTCCGGTACCGTTAGGGCGCTATCTGTGCCGTCACGGGCGCTGACATGATCGAGTACACAGGCTGGAGCCGAATGACCGAGGAATCCCAACCCACGAGCGCAACTCACTCGGGCGGTGCCTCCTACGCGGCGGCCGGGGTCGACATCGCCGCAGGAGATCGAGCAGTGCAACTGTTCGCGCCGCTCGCCAAGAAGGCCAGCAGGCCCGAGGTCATGGGCGGTCTCGGCGGTTTCGCCGGCCTCTTCGCGCTCAAGGGCGACTACCGCGAGCCCGTCCTGGCCGCCTCGACCGACGGCGTCGGCACCAAGGTGGCCGTGGCGCAGGCGCTCGGCAAGCACGACACCCTCGGCCTCGACCTGGTCGCAATGGTCGTCGACGACCTCGTCGTCTGCGGTGCCGAGCCACTGTTCCTGCAGGACTACATCGCCGTGGGCCGAGTGGTTCCCGAGCAGGTCGCCGAACTGGTCAAGGGCATCGCAGAGGGCTGCATCATCGCCGGTTGCGCACTGCTCGGCGGCGAGACGGCCGAGCACCCGGGACTGATGGCCGACGGCGATTACGACCTCTCGGCCACCGGCATCGGCGTCGTCGAGGCGGATTCGATCCTCGGACCCGAGCGGGTGCGTCCCGGTGACGTCGTCATCGGCATGGGATCGTCGGGTCTGCACTCCAACGGCTACTCCCTCGCGCGCAAGGTGCTGCTGGAGATCAACCACATGGATCTCGGCGGACACGTCGAGGAGTTCGGCCGCACCCTCGGCGAGGAGCTGCTCGAACCGACCAAGATCTACGCCAAGGACTGCCTCGCGCTCGCGGCGGAAACCGACGTGCGCACGTTCTGCCACGTCACCGGCGGCGGATTGGCGAACAACCTCTCACGGGTGATGCCCGAGGGCCTGGTCGCCGAACTCGACCGCACCACGTGGAGCCCTGCCCCGATCTTCTCGCTGATCGCTCAGCGCGGACGCGTCGAGCGGGCGGAGATGGAGCAGACGTTCAACATGGGAGTCGGCATGGTCGCCATCGTGGCACCCGAGGACGTCGATCGAGCACTCGCCGTGCTGACCGCACGCCACATCGACTGCTGGACGTTGGGCACGGTGAAGAAGGCGGCCGGTAAGGACGTCGCCGACGAGCGTGCGCTGCTGCTGGGTAACCACCCGAGGTTCTGATCGCCCGAGGACGGGCAAACAAGTGAGGGGGAGCCGCATCGCGGCTCCCCCTCAGTCGTTCAGTGCTCAGTACTAGCGTCGCCAGTCCTCGTACTCGTCTTCTTCGACTCGGGAAGGCGCGTCCGAGTCGACGCCGCCACGATGCGAGTTCGACGAACCACCGGAGAGCTCTTGCTGCAGTCTCTCCAAGTCCGTAATAGGCGAGCTGTACTTGAGCTCACGAGCGACCTTTGTCTGCTTTGCCTTAGCCCTGCCTCGGCCCATGGCGGTGCCCCCTCGCGGACTTTCGGGGCGGCCTGGGGAAATTTGGCGGCCCCGTTAGAGTTGGTATTTCTTCCTGGGACACACTCTAGCGCGCGAATCGCCGCGATGCGCAGACGGCACCACGTGTCGGTGCCGGGCGAACGGGCGCGACACGCCCGGGAAAAGGGTCGACGCCGCCTGTACCTGCAGAAATCCGTGCACAGGCAAACTATCTCCGTTTCGCGACACGAGAACTACGTGCTGCGCGTCATGGGGAGCGACGCACTCAGGGGTCAGTTCCGCAACGATTTCAGTGCCGCTGCCGCATCGCGGTAGACCTTCGGTGCCAAATCGGGCTGATCGAGCAAAGTGGACATCGCGGTCGCGTCTGTTCCTCGGAACAGGTCGCGAACCGTCACCCCGTGTTGCGGTACCGACTCCACGGTCACCGCGTCACCACCGCCGAAGACCCCTGGTTCGAGAACTCGAAAGTACGCACCCACATCACCTCGGTCCGCGAAGCGACGGATCCATCTCGGCTGGTCCATCCACCGTGCGAACGTCGCGCAGGGCTTGCGGGCGATCGTCACCTCCAAGGCCACCGTGCCGATGCGAAACCGCGACCCGATCACCGCGTCGGTCACCGGTACACCCTCGGTGCGGAGGTTCTCCCCGAATCGACCCGGTGGAACCGGCACCCCCAGCTCGTCGGCCCAGTGCTGCGCCTCGACCTCGTCGTAGGCGTACACGGCCTGATCGAGTCCACCGTGGAATTTCGTGTCCCGACAGTGATCACCGCCGATACCGAGCTCGTGCACGTCCACCTGCCCGTCGACGGGCCGCTTGTCGATACCACTGTCGACCACCGCTCGGCGTCCGAACGGAACATCGGCGTGCACGACGCAGACCGCCAGGACCCTCCCGGTCACCGGCCGCGCAGGCGGTCGACCGCAGCGCGGCCGGCCTGGACGTCGTCGTACGACGGGATCGAATCCGGATCGATCGACGCGGCACACGGCCCCGCCTCGAGGGCAGTGTCGACCGGAATCGTCCGTTTTAGAAGAGCCAACGCGATCGGCCCCAGCTCGAAGTGGTCGATGACGGTGCCCAGACGGCCCACCGAGCGTCCACCTGCGGTCACCGGATCGCCCGTGCCGGGCCGGCCGTCCGCGGAACCGTCGAGATGCAATAGCACCAGGTGCCGGGGCGGTCGACCGAGATTGTGCACGCGCGAGACCGTCTCCTGCCCGCGGTAGCAGCCCTTCTCCAGATGCACCGCGCCGAACTCGGCTGCGCTGCCGATCCAGCGAACCTCGTGCGGAATGGTCTTCTCGTCGGTGTCCACGCCCACGCGCGGACGCAACGATTCCACCCGCAACGCGTCGAACGCCCAGGTTCCGGCCGGAGCGGCCCCGGCGTCGCGCAGTCGGAGGAACCACTCGCTCAGGCTCGCGCGGGGGATCACCACGTCGTAGGAATTCTCGGCCGGCCAGGGCATCCGCCGCACGAAACCGCCGCCGTCGATCGGCGACGCACCGTAGATCTCGCTCGGAGCCGGCAGGCCGGCCTTCTCGAGCACCGATGCCGCGTCGGATCCGAGGACGGTCAGAACGGCGAGTTCGTCGGCCTCACGGGGTTCGGCCTTGGCCCAGAACACCATCTTCTTCAGGAACGACAGCAGATCCGGTCCGGCCGAGCGCTCGGTGTCGATGTACGTGACGCCGGCCAGGTCGGTCTGGACGAAGTGATGCTCGATGCGGCCGTTGACGTCCAGGCTCAGATTCTCGGCCGAGCTGCCGTCGGGCAGGTTGGAGACGAGTTGGCTCGAGATCGTGTTCAACCAACTCAGACGTTCGTCTCCGCTGATGGCCAGAACGAAACGATGGGAACGGTCGATGACGGCAGCGCCGCTGACCGCGTCGCGTTGTTCGCCGAACGGATTGCCGTAGTGCCAGGCCACCCCGGCATCGACGCTGTCGTCGGGGGAGGGCACTGCGCCGGGGAGTGTCAGAAGTGGACTCGGGCTGATCGTGACTGTGTCGGACACATCTCCATAGTAGGAGCCCGTCGGCGCAGCAACTCGGTGACCGGTCCCTTTACACCCTCGAAACGGCGACGACACGGCACCGCGACGACACGGACCTAGCGTGTCGATCCATGAAGAAACTGGCGCATCCGGCCGCGCAGATCGGCCTCGCCGCGATCGGCGGCATCGTGTTCGGGTTGGTGGTCGGCGAGTGGGCCGCGAACCTGAAGTTCATCGGTGATCTGTTCATCCGACTGATCCAGATGTCGATCGTCCCGCTGGTGATGGCTTCGGTCATCGTGGCCACCGGGTCGATGGCGGGGGCGGGCACCGGCAAGATCGCGTTTCGCACCTTCAAGTGGATGATCGGGTTCTCGGTCGTCGCCGCTGTGCTGGCCTGGGTGCTGAGCACCATCATTCGGCCGGGCGCGGGCATGGTGTTCACCCAGCAGCTCGATCCGGCGCTCGAGGAGTCGGCGAGCGAGGCGCTCGGCTGGCAGGACACGCTGCTGAACTTCGTCAGCACCAACGTGTTCGACGCCATGTCGACGGCGACGATGGTGCCGATCATCGTTTTCTCGCTGCTCTTCGGTATCGCGCTGCGCAGTCACATCACCAAGACCGGCAACACCCAGGTGCTCTCGTTCATGGACCAGATCCAGCAGATCGTCCTGACGATGATCCGGCTCGTCATGGTCATCGCCCCGGTCGGTGTGTTCTGCCTGCTCGCCGCGCTCGCCGGCGACGTCGGGTTCTCCGTGGTGTCCACCGCGCTGAGTTACCTCGGTACGACGCTGCTCGGGGTGTTGATTCTGTTCGCACTCTTTGTCGTGGTCGTGACGATGCGGACCCGATTGAACCCGTGGAAGCTGCCCAGCAAGCTCACTGAACAGACGGCCGTCGCGGTGACGACGACGAGTTCGGCCGTCACGTTCCCGACGGTGCTGCGCAACACTGTCGAGAAGGTCGGCGTCAGTCAGAAGGTCGCCAACTTCACGCTGTCGATCGGGTTGACGATGGGCTCCTACGGTGCCGTTCTCAATTACATGATCGTGGTGATGTTCCTCGCGCAGGCAGGCAACATCGACCTGAGCCTCGGGCAGATCGTGCTGGGCATGGGCCTGGCGGTTCTGCTGAACATGGGCACCATCACTGTGCCCGGCGGATTCCCCGTCGTCGCTATGTTCCTCGCGACCTCGCTCGACCTTCCCTTCGAGGCCGTCGGCCTGCTGATCGCCGTGGACTGGTTCGCCGGGATCTTCCGTACCTTCCTCAACGTGAACGGAGACACGTTCGTCGCGATGCTCGTCGCCAACGCCGACGACGAGATCGACCGCGAGGTCTACAACGGCACCAAGGTCGTCGTCGCCGAGGATCTCGACCTCGACGAGTACGCCGACGCGTTGGCAACGGCCGACCGAGCGGATTGATCGAACGCGTCCGCTCCCCTCTAGGGTGGCGGGCATGTCGGAGTCGGTAGTGGTGACGTTGGACGGCCGAGTGCACGACGCGAATCGGCCGTTGCTGTTCGCCGACGACCTGGCCGCGGTACGCGGCGACGGGGTCTTCGAGACGCTGCTCGTTCGCGGCGGCGCGGCCTGTGCGGTCGAGTTGCATCTGGCCCGGCTGGTGGCGTCGGCGAAGGCGCTGGACCTACCCGTTCCCGATCTCGAACAGTGGCGCGCCGTCGTCGAACAGTCCGTGGGTCTGTGGGCGCAGGAGTCGGAGGACGAGGCTGTTCTTCGCGTGGTCCTCAGCCGGGGACGCGAGGGCGGTGGTGACCCCACCGCGTACGTGACGGTGGGGCCGCTGCCCGAGCGAGTGCAGGCAGCGCGCACCGACGGGGTGTCGGTGATCACGCTCGATCGCGGCTACTCGGTGGATTTCTCGTCGGGAGCGCCGTGGCAGCTCGCGGGGGCCAAGACGTTGTCGTATGCGACCAACATGGCCGCGCTGCGACATGCCGCAACGCAGGGTGTCGACGACGTGATCTACCTCAGCAGCGAGGGGCGGGTGCTCGAAGGTCCGCGCTCGACGGTGGTGCTCGCGCGCGGTAAGACTCTCGTCACACCGTCCGTCGAACAGGGCATCCTGGCCGGGACCACGGTCGCCGGGTTGTTCGCCGTGGCCGAGTCCGCTGGTTGGACATGCGAACACGGGCACCTCTATCCCGCGGATCTCATTGCCGCAGATGGCGTTTGGCTTGTCTCGAGCGTCACTCTCGCGGCTCGGGTCACGGCGATGAACGGCGTTCCCCTGGGCACTCGGAGGCTTGCCGGTGACGTTTCGACGATGGTCGATACGGCCGTGGAGACGGTCGAAACTCGATAGGAGTCCAACGACCCTGCCGAAAGACTCTTCCCTACTACTAACCGTAGTAGTACATTCGAGTTTGTCGCGGGCCAACGCCCTGACCTGCGGTGTTGCCCGTCACAGCTCGGGTGTGAGAGTTCGGAGTATCGATGGACGCGTTGGATGTCTCGCGGTGGCAGTTCGGTATCACCACCGTTTACCACTTCATTCTCGTACCTCTCACGATCGGCCTCGCGCCGATGGTGGCCGCCATGCAGACCATGTGGGTGATCACCGGGAAGGACTCCTGGTATCGGCTGACCAAGTTCTTCGGCAAACTGTTCCTCATCAACTTCGCCCTCGGCGTCGCGACCGGAATCGTCCAGGAATTCCAATTCGGCATGAACTGGAGCGAATACTCACGGTTCGTCGGTGACGTGTTCGGTGCACCCCTCGCGCTCGAGGGATTGGTCGCCTTCTTCCTCGAGTCCACGTTCCTCGGCCTGTGGATATTCGGCTGGAGCCGACTCCCGAAACTCGTTCACCTGGCGACCATTTGGCTCGTCGCCATCGGCGTCAACGCCTCCGCCTTCTTCATCATCGCAGCCAACTCCTGGATGCAGCATCCCGTCGGCGCGATCTACAACGAAGAGACCGGCCGCGCCGAACTCACGGACATCTGGGCACTGCTCACCAACAACACTGCGCTGGCGGCCTTTCCGCACGCCGTCGCAGGAGCATTCCTCACCGCCGCGACCTTCGTCGCCGGCATCTCCGGCTGGTGGATGGTGCGTGAGGCTCGCAGGAAGCAGGCTGAGCTCGCTCCGCTGTCCGAAAACGGACTCACGCCACAGGCTCCACTCCCGGCCACTGGGGTCGCTACTCTGCAGGCTCCGCTCCCGGCCACGGACTCGCGTTCGATGTTCAGATCCGCAGCACGAATGTCCTTCATCGTCATGATCGTTGCCGGCGGTGCGCTCGCCATCACCGGAGACATTCAGGGCAAGCTCATGTTCGAGCAGCAGCCCATGAAGATGGCCTCCGCAGAATCGTTGTGCGACACCGAGACCGGGGCCAGCTTCTCGCTCCTGACCGTGGGCACCCACAACAACTGCGAATCCGTGATTCACCTCATCGCGATTCCCGGACTCACCTCGTTCCTGGCGGAGAACGACTTCGGTGCCACCGTGCAGGGCGTCAACCAACTGCAGGAGCAGTACGAGCAGCAGTTCGGCCCCGGAAACTACAAGCCGAACCTGTTCGTCACATACTGGGCGTTCCGAATGATGATCGGACTAGCCGCCGGCTCGGCCCTGCTCGCCATCGCGGGTCTGTGGGTCACCCGGGGTGGCCGGATTCCCGACCAGAAGTGGTTCTCGTGGTTGTCGCTGCTGGCGATTCCGACGCCGTTCCTCGCCAACAGTGCGGGCTGGATCTTCACCGAAATGGGCCGTCAGCCATGGGTTGTCGCGCCGAACCTCTCGGGAGTCGATCAGATACGGCTGACCGTGGACCAGGGCGTGTCCGACCATCCCGTCGGCCTCGTTCTCGCCTCGCTGGTGACGTTCACACTGCTGTACGCCGCCCTCGGTGGTGTCTGGTTCTTCCTTCTTCGTCGCTATGTCATCGAAGGGCCTCTCGACCACGACGCGCATCCGCACGTCGATCCACCGGAATCGGAAGACGAAGAGCCCAAACAGCTCTCGTTCGCGTACTAGGGGAAAACCATGTCACTACCCGAATTCTGGTTCTTCGTCATCGCCTTCTTCTTCGTCGGCTACTTCGTGCTCGAAGGTTTCGACTTCGGCGTCGGCATGCTCATGCCGATCCTGGGCAGGCATCCCGACGCCGCCACGGGGGAGAAGCGCAGGCGTGCGGTTCTGAACACGATCGGCCCGGTCTGGGACGGCAACGAGGTGTGGCTCATCACCGCAGGTGGCGCACTGTTCGCGGCCTTCCCGGAGTGGTACGCCACGTTGTTCTCGGGCTTCTACCTGCCGCTGCTGCTCATCCTGGTGGCGCTGATCCTGCGTATCTGCGCCATCGAATGGCGCGGCAAGATCGACGACCCGGTGTGGCGTCGGCGCTGCGACATCGGCATCGGCATCGGCTCGTGGGTTCCGGCGGTGCTGTGGGGCGTCGCGTTCGCCAACATCGTGCGCGGCGTCGCGATCGACGAGAACAAGAAGGTCACCGCAGGCTTCTTCGATCTGCTCAACCCGTACGCTCTGCTCGGCGGTGCCACCATGGCTTTGGTGTTCGCCCTGCACGGCGCGGTGTTCATCGCGCTCAAGACTTCCGGGGACGTGCACGAGGATTCCGTGAAAATTGCGGCGCGCCTGTCGGTTCCGGCAGTTCTCGTCGGCGGCACCTTCGCCATGTGGACCCAACTCGCGCACGGCAAGACGTGGACGTGGCTACTCGTCGCGGTGGCCGCTGTCGCACTGCTTCTCGTCGTCGCGCTGACGGCGAAAGTGCGCGAAGGCTGGGCATTCGTCTTCACCAGCGTTGCCATCGTTGCCGTCGTGGTGCTGTTGTTCGCCTCGCTGTTCCCCAATGTCATGCCGTCCAGTACGGATGCCGCGTTCGATCTCACCATCGCGAACGCGTCGTCGAGCCCGTACACGTTGAAGGTCATGACGTGGGCCGCAGCTTTCGCCGCCCCGGTCGTCCTCGGATACCAGGCCTGGACGTACTGGGTCTTCCGCCAGCGCATTTCGAGTGCCCAGATCCCGGACTCGATCGGACTGACGGTGAAATCGTGACCGCGCCCGCTGTGCCGCGGGGACGGGCGAAGGGACCCGTCGATCCGCGACTGTGGAAGTACTCCCGATCGGCGCGGGGCTACCTGATCGTCACTGTCGCTCTGTCGACCGTCGTCACCGTCTGCATCATCGTCGGCGCGCTTGCGATCGGCCGCGTACTGGCCGGCGTCATCACCGACCCGACGGCACGGTCGTTGTCCGCCTGGACGACGGAACTCGCCGTGCTGGCGGGCGCAATGGCCGTCCGTGTGCTCGCCACCGGAGCCCAGTCTCGCTATGCGCACCGGTCGGCGTCACGCGTGGTGGCCGAGCTCGAAGTCGAGGTGCTCACGGCCGCAACACATTTCGAACCGCGCGAGCTCGACCGCGAACGAGAAGAGTTGACCGTCGTCGTCACCCGAGCCATCGGGGGTCTGCGCGCGTACCTGACCGGGTACCTGCCGGCGCTGGTGTCCGCGGTCATCGTCACTCCGCTCGTTCTGGTCGTCATCGTCACTCAGGACGTGACCTCGGCTGTGGTCATCGCGGTGACCCTGCCGCTCATCCCGATCTTCATGATTCTGATCGGGTTGCTGACCAAGGGCCGAGCCGCGGCGACGCTCACGACGATGACCCGGTTGTCTGCGCAGTTGCTCGATCTACTGGCCGGTCTGCCGACCTTGCGCGCGCTGCGCCGCGAACACGGCCCGGCCGCTCGCATCCGTGCACTGGGCGACGCCCATCGACGAACCACGATGCGCGCGTTGAAGGTTGCCTTCCTCTCGTCGATGGTGCTCGAGTTGCTCGCGACCCTGTGTGTCGCACTGGTGGCCGTCGGCATCGGCTTGCGCTTGGTCTTCGGGGAGATGACGCTCGAAGCGGGCATCATCGCGTTGATCCTCGCCCCCGAGGTGTACTTCCCGCTGCGCGCCGTGGGGACCCAGTTCCACGCAGCAGAGGACGGCGTCGAGGCCGCGGAGCGAGCCTTCCGGGTCCTGGACCGGCGTACGACACAGCCGACCTGTGGCCGGACCGTGAACGCGACGACCGCGGACATCGAACTCGTCGGACTCACCGTCGCGAGCCGGGACGGTAACGCTCCGGCCGGACTGAGTGCGCTGTGCCGAACGGGCACCATCACGGTACTGACCGGCCCCAACGGCTCGGGTAAATCGACTGCGCTGCAAGCCGTTCTGGGGCTCACGTCGCCCACGAGCGGTGCGGTACTCGTCGATGGGGTGCCCGTGAGCGATCTCGACCTCGACCGGTGGTGGGCTCAGGTCTCCTGGCTCCCGCAGCGGCCGGTGCTGCTTCCCGGCACGCTGTACGAGAACGTCACCCTCCACGGTGTGCCCGATGCCGATGCACTGGACGCAGCCTGCCGCGCTTCGGGATTCGACGCCGTACTACGAGATCACCCGAACGGCTGGAACACTCGCGTCGGGCAGGGCGGAGTGGGTCTGTCCCTCGGCGAACTGCAACGCCTGGCCCTGACCCGAACCTTCGTCTCCGACGCGACGGTGATGGTACTGGACGAGCCGACGGCGCACCTGGACGCGGCGAGTGAACAGACTGTGCTGCACGCCATTCGAGATGCAGCCGACCGAGGCGTCACCGTGGTGATGGTCGGTCATCGACGCGCGGTGCTGCACGCCGCAGATCGCGTCGTCGAGGTGCGAAGCAGCTCGACGGTGGCACGGGAGTTCGATCATGTCTGACCTACGACGCGCACTGGCCCTGTTCGAGCTCTCCCCGCGCAGGGTGGCACTGGCGGTGGCGGCCGGCGTGGCAACACTCGGCAGCGCACTGGCTCTCGCCGCACTGTCGGCATGGTTGATCACCCGAGCGTGGCAGATGCCTCCGGTGATGGACCTGACCGTCGCAGTGGTAGCCGTTCGGGCGCTGGGCATCTCGCGCGGTGTGTTCCGCTATCTCGAACGATTGACCACGCACGACGCGGCACTACGCGGTACGACGGCAGCGCGCACGAGGATCTACGAGCAGCTGGCGAACGGACACGGCGCGCTCGCTCTGCGTCGCGGTGACGTACTGGCCCGTACCGGGGCGGACGTCGATGTGCTCGGCGACGTTGTCATACGCGCGATCGTCCCCATCTGCGTGAGCGTCGTGATGATGCTCGCAGCCGTCGGACTGCTCGCCGGTATCGCGCCTGCTGCCGCGTCGATCCTGGCGGTGTCGTTGCTGATCGCCGGGATGGGTGCACCGATTCTGGCGGCGCGGTCGGCACGGATCGCCGAGGAGGCCGGAGCCGACGCCGACGCGCGGTTCGCCGAGACCGCCGTCCGAGCACTCGACCACGCCGCGGAACTGCGGGTCGCCGGGCGCCTCGACGCGACCCTCGCCGAAGCCCGCGGTGCAGCGCAGGATTCGGTCACTGCCCGCGACCGGGCGGCGCGACCGTCGGCGCTGGCGGATGCCGCCGTTCCGTTGTCGATCGGTGCATCGGTGATCGGGTCCTTTCTCGTCGGCATCGGGCTGTACGGACCGACCGGAGGCACTGCAGGCGGCATGACTCCGATGGCTCTGGCGATCATCGTGCTGGTTCCGCTCGCTGCCTTCGAGGCGACCGCGGCACTCCCCGGGGCGGCAATCGCCCTGATGCGTGGACGAATCGCGGCCACTCGAGTCATGGCGATGCTGGATGCGGCTCCGCCGCAGTGGCGTGGTTATGTGCCCTCTGGGGTACTCAACCGCACCACTGCGCGGAGCGCACTGATCGGGCCCAGCGGATCGGGCAAGACCACGATGCTGCGGGAGTTCGCCGAGGAATGCGGTTCGGACGCAGCGCTGTTCGCCGAGGACGCGCATCTGTTCGACACCTCGATTCTGGAGAACCTGCGTGTGGTGCGCGGCGATGTCGACGAAGCACAGGCATCGGATGCGCTGCGACGCGTGGGCCTGGGCCCATGGCTCGACGCGCAGCCCCTCGGGGTTCACACCACCCTGGTCGGCGGTGCGCAGGCCGTGTCGGGCGGAGAACGGCGCAGACTGCTGTTGGCGCGCGCTGTGCTCAGTACGGCCCCGATCGTGCTGCTGGACGAGCCGACCGAGCATCTCGACCGAATCTCCGGCGAACAGCTACTGCGAGAGTTGCTCACCACCGACGACGGTCTGTTCGGAGCCGATCGAATCGTGGTGGTCGTCACTCATCAACTGCCGGAGAACACCGACGCCGACCAGGTGATCGACCTCGGCTCGAATCGTGGGAAAAAACTCTTTGCCGACTCGGAAACTCGGGCGTACGTTGTGAAGTACACGAGAGAGGAGGTGGTCTGAAGTTGATGAACTCTAGGACGCGTGAGGTGGCTGTCAGCTAGCCGCAATCGCTGACGGATTCACTGCGAAGACCGCGCGAGCGGCTAGCGAATCCCAGGCAGCTACCCGGCCCCCGAGCCCCCGACCTGTCCGGTCGGGACCTGAAATCAGGTATGGCTCGGGGGCCGTTCGCTGTGGATACCGAAGTGGTTGTGTCTCAGCCGATGTAGCGAGACAGGCGCGCGGACAACCGCGGTGCCAGTGGGCCGTCGGCGACGACGCGTTCCTCGACGTATGCGAGGTCCCCGCCTTCGACGATGCCGTAGAGCCGCTTGGCCCCGCCGACCAACGCACCCGAGGTGCTACGGATGACGACATCGGTGGCCAGTTCCCAGGACGACTTGGTCAGGGCGTGGCCGTAATACAGTTCGACGACTCCGGTGCTGTGGGTCAGCAGCAGTTCGACGAGCTCTTCGTCGTCGGAACCCTTGAGCCCGTGGCCTCCGCTCATCCGCCAGAATCCGGTTTCGCGGAGGTCGGGATGTGCGAAGTTGCCGTCGGAGTCGAGTCGCCACGAACGTGATTCCCAGCTCAGGTAGCTACCCCCGTCGTGCGTGACGACGATCTGCTGACCGAAGGGATAGTCGGTACCCGACTCGGGGTCGTGGCCCTCGCCCTCGCCACGCCACACGCCGACGAGCGGCAGCAGAGCGAGCATCGACGGGTGCAGATCGGGGCCGAGGCGTAGATTGGCCGTGTCGTCGGGGTGCGGGATGTCCGGCAGGACCGGAACGTTCCGCGTCGACGCGTCGGCGAACTTCTGTTCGGCAGCCGCTATTGCTTCGTCGCCACTGGTGACGGGGGTATCGAGCCCCCCGTCTGCTCTGCCGGGTTGCCCCGCAACCGGTTCTGTCACGACTCGTCGTTGACCAGTCGGTAGACGACGTAGAGCGAGAACGCGATGATGGCTACTGCCGCAAGAACGAGAAGTAGCTCGAAGAAGATGACCACGAGTGCGAGTTTAACCCGCAGCGATCGTCGTCGAGGACAGCGGCCCGAATACCGCCTGTGTCCTTGGTGACATCTAACCGAATTCGGGGCCTCGAGTGCGCTGGATCACTCATAGCGGTGGAGAAATCCTGTCGAGCAGGTACCTTCTTCGGGGGGCGTCGGGCGCTCGTGGGTGAGTTTCCGATGTTGTTCACTGTGTTCTGTCACGAAGGCTGGGGAGGTCTCCGCAACAATGCTGCGTCGTAAACGGGCTCTGACATCGTCGTTCGGTCCGTTGTTGATGAGGTCGGCGGTGGTGACCCTGGCGTTGGCGCTGGCCGCTCCCGCAGCCGCATTCGCCGCTCCGGACTCGGGATCGGCAGAATCGGGATCGGCAGAGTCGGGATCATCGGACTCCGGTTCCGCCGACGCGGGTTCCTCCGACTTCGGATCGTCGCAGGGGCCGAACATCGACCCCAACAACTACGCGCAGGACTGCCCCGATGTGCTGGTGCTGGCGGTGTCCGGTGCCACCGACTCGGCGTCGGACCGCAATCCTCTGGCCGAGCAGGCGTCCACTGTCGCGTCGAACTGGGTCGGGAATGTGACGGTCCCGGTCGGTGAGGCGAATGCCGACAGCCCGGGTACCGTCGGCTGGCTCTACGTGCCGTACGCCTCGACGTACGGCTTCGACGTTCTGGACGACGTGCCGACCTACCACGAGTCGATCGTGGAAGGTGTCGCAACGACCAATCGTCTGATGGACGAGTACAAGGTCAAGTGTGGAGACCGAACCAAGTTCGTACTCCTCGGATACAGCGTCGGCGGCGAGGTACTCGATCGTTTGTCCACCGAGATCGGCGCGCGTGACTCGAGTGCCCTGGTCAACGGCGACGACATCGCAGGCGTGATCATGGTCGGTTCGCCCTACCGCCCGGCCGGTGTGCCGAATTTCGGTGACGAGCCGGGTGAATCGCTCGGTGGCTTCATGGACCAGTCGCCGCGGGATTACGGAACGCTGACCGACAAGGTCACCTGGTCGTGCCGACCGTGGGATCTGGCGTGCGACGCTCCGGACGACATCGAACTTCTGCAGCTCGCCCTCGAGGTCATCTCGCAGATGCGGCTGACCGTCCTCAACCCGGTACAGACCGTGTCCGACTTCGCGCGCGCAGTGACGACCATTGCTTCGCGCGCGATCGTTGATATCGCCACCGACAAATCATGGTTCACCTCCGACGAGACTCTGCTGCAGGTCTTGGTGAGGGTGGCGGATGTGGATTACACCGTCGCCGATCAGCAGGCGGTGGACGCACTGACACCGGAGCAGCTCCTCGCCGATCTCAACTGGGCGATGGGGCCCGGTGCCGAGACCGTGGAAGCCAAGCTCCGCGCCGAGGCCACCGGGTTCGAGGAGAACAACAAGGGCATCGCCGACGTCGTGCTCGGGCCCTACCTGGCGCTCGGCTTCCTGCAGCACCTGTCGTACTGGTACAACGACCCCAACGACGGGTACGAGTGGGAGAGCGAGAAGATGGTCGCGTGGATCACCGACCTTGCGCGCACCGAACGCGAGAAGAAGAACGCACCGCAGTCGGCGGCACCTGAAGCCCCCGCCCCGGAGATCGCACCCGAACCCCGCCTGCTGCCGGAGCCCGGAACGGTCACGCAGGTGAGCGATCTCGGAGCGTTCCTCGAATCGCAGGGCATTCCGGTACCGGAAGGGATGTTCCCGCCGCAGTATTCGACGGTTCCCGATCCCGCCGCTTCGGTGCCCGTCCCGAACTAGAAGCCTCCACCGAGCCGAAAGAACCCCGCACCTGCGAGCAGGTGCGGGGTTCTTTTTCGTTCTGGGCGAGCCGGTCGGTTCAGACTCCGACGGTGACGTTCGCCGAGTGCACGCCTGCGCCTTCGGGAGCGATCACGGTGTCGCCGTTGCCCGATGCCGACAGGGCGCGCAGCGTCCACTGTCCGGGAGCGGCGAAGAACCGGAAGTCTCCGGTGCCCGACGCGACGACCTCTGCGGTGAATTCGCCGCTGCCGTCGAGCAGCCGCACGAATGCGCCTGCGACGGGCTCACCGTCGCCGGCGAGGACGCGGCCGGTGATGACCGTTTCCTTCTCGACGTCGACACCTGCGGGGATGGTCTGGCCTTGTACGGGTGCTCCACACATATCAGTGAACCTCCAGCTCGATGGGTGCTCCGACGAGAGAGCCGTACTCGACCCAGCTGCCGTCGTAGTTCTTGACGTCTTCCTTGCCGAGGAGCTCCTTGAGGACGAACCAGGTGTGGCTCGAACGCTCACCGATGCGGCAGTAGGCGATGGTGGCCTTGCTGTCGTCGTAGCCCTTGGTCTTGTACAGCTCTTCGAGCGCTTCGTCGGACTTGAACGTGCCGTCCTCGTTGGCGGTGGTGCTCCACGGGATGTTGATCGCGGACGGGACGTGGCCACGCTGCTGCGCCTGCTCCTGCGGAAGATGAGCCGGGGCGAGGATCTTTCCCGAGAACTCGTCGGGCGAACGCACGTCGATCAGGTTCTTGTTGCCGATGGCGTCGATGACCTCGTCGCGGAACGCGCGGATCGACAGGTCGGGTGCCTCGGCGCGGTACTGCGTGGTCTCACGGCTGACGACGTCCTTGGACAGCGCGCGGCCGTCGAGTTCCCACTTCTTGCGTCCACCGTCGATGAGCTTGACGTCCTTGTGCCCGTACAGCTTGAAGTACCAGTAGGCGTAGGCGGCGAACCAGTTGTTGTTTCCGCCGTACAGCACGATGGTGTCGTCGTTGCTGATGCCCTTGGCCGACAGCAGGTCCGAGAACTGTTCCTGATTGAGGAAGTCGCGGCGAACCGGGTCCTGCAGGTCCTTGCGCCAGTCGAGCTTGACCGCACCTTCGATGTGTCCGCCGTCGTAGGCGCTTGCGTCTTCGTCGACCTCGACGAAGACGGTCTTCGGTGCGTTCAGGTTCTGCTCGGCCCAGTCGGCAGAGACCAGGACGTCGGAGCGAGCCATGGTGTTCCTTTCGGTCTTTCTCTATGGATCGGTGAAGGTCGAGACAGGACTGCAGCCTGCTCAAGCGACCCTGTTCAGGATGCGGTGTGCGAGGTGCTGCGCAGCCGCGAGGCGAGGGGGTAGATCATGCAGCCGAGGCAGACCGCGAACGCGGCGTTGAGGAAAGCCGCGAACAACGCGAAGCCTGCCGCCACGGTTCCGACGACGGGAGCGCCGACCGCGAAGCCGAGGACTCCGACGGCGGCGAACACGAAGCCCACCAGTTGAGCGAACTTCAACGGTGCCACCGGCTCTCGTTCGCTGGTGGGGGAGAGCCGCGGTGCGACGAATGTCGCGTAGATCGTGCCGTACGGACTGCGCTTGGGTCCGCGGACGGCTCCGATTCCGAACACGATCGCCTGTAGCCCGAGCAGGATTGCCGCCGCGGGGACCGAGAACGTGGTCAGGAGGAGAACGACGACCAGAACGGCGGTGGTGATCCACGCCGCGAAGCGTGGACCACGAACGTCCACCTGGTCGATCGTGGCAGTGGGGGTGGTGGTCCGGGTGTCGGGTGTCGACATCGAGAGGTACTCCTGTGCGAGGTCGGGGCACGCCGCATCGGCAGTGCTCGGACATGGATTTCGATCATCGGGCCGTCATCACGCATGGGCGTGGCGGCAGAAGGAAATCAGCAGCAGCGACAGCAACAACCGCCCAGTCGGCACAGATCGACTGTGCGACGACTGGTGAGCATCAGCTCGCGGCAGGAGAACACGAAGAGCATCGTACCCGCTACCAGCGGCGCGTCCTACCGCTGGTCCGAAGAAGCGAGGTCAGAGAGCGTCGAGTGCCGACCGCAGCGCCGCGGCGGACGGCACGCCCGCGATTCTGGAGCGCCGTTGCAATCGGGTGTCGAGTACGAAAGTGGTGGGCAGTGACAGCACGCCCAGTTCGCGAGCGAGGATCGGATGGGCGTCGATGTCGAGTTCGAGTTCTCGGGCATCGCTCCGGCCGTCCAGCACCTGCTGGACGACACGTCGCACGGCTGCGCACGGTCCGCACCAGTCGGCCGAGAAGTGCAGGACGGTCGCAGAGTCGGTCGTGGCACCCGCGTCGAGCAGGAGCGGGTACAGGTCGTCGGTCTCGGTGTCTGGCTCACGCACCGCCCGGACGGTGCCCGATCGGCTCCGGAGGAACAATCCGGTAGCGACGGCAAGGATCGCCACGACGACGAGAACTGTGATCCCTGTCACGGCTTTTCGATTTCGTTGAGGTCGATGGTCACGTTCTCGCCGGATCCTTCGACGACGATCTGCGAGCCCTCCGCATAGACGTCGGTCGGGACCAGCCCGAAGGGCAGGCTCTGACGCTCGATGGTCTTGGTGAACAGTCCGAGAATCGTGGGCTTGGCGAAATCGGGGATCGAGAAGTCCGCCTGACCCTCTGGGCCGAAATAGAAGTCCGACGCCACGATGGCGACGCCGTCACCTTCGAGCAACAGGTCGGCCTGCACGCTCACCGTTGTCTCGAGCGGGCCGACCGGAACCGTTCCGGTCAGCACGACGCCCCCGGTAGTGGTCATGCCCGACCCGCCGGAGCCGCCGGTGCCGTCCGACTTGTCGGCCGGCGGCGCGGAAACCTGCAGGTCGACGATGCCGAGGAACCGGCCGAGGTCCGTGGCCTCGATCCGTACGCGGCCGTCGAGCTCGTCCACGGGAATCGCCCGCACGTTGTTGTCGATCAAGTCGGACAACTCGATGTGCACGCCGCGGAGATTGGCCTCGATCGTCGTCGAGCCGACGTACTCGGTCGGCACGTCCTGCGCGCGGATCTCGATGTTCTGGTAGCGCCCGTCCGCGGCCTGGGTGAGGAACGGGAAACCGTGCACGATCACCTGAGGGTCCGAGGTGAGCTCACCGCCGGCGCGGATCGCGCGGGAGACTCGATACTCCGAGTAGGCCGCAGCGCCGAAATCCACCACGAGGGTGAGGGCCAGCAGGCTGGCGAGTCCGATGAGAAGTGTGCGCACGGGTCCATTGTGACCGACGAATCGCGCACTGCCCTCTTCGGCCGGTTGTACGGACAAGCTAGTCTGTGTCCTTGACGATCACTCAAGTCCAGCCTGGACTGGACCGGCCAGCAGTAAGAATGGAGACGCAGTGGAGCTCCTACTACTGACCTCCGATCCCAATCCGGAGGGCGTTCTGCCGTCCCTCGCTCTCCTGGCGCATCACGTACGCCCGGTACCCACCGAGGTGTCCTCGCTTCTCGAAGCCGGCTCGGCGGACATCGCGCTGGTCGACGCTCGTACGGACCTGGCCGCCGCTCGTGGTCTGTGTCGCCTGTTGGGAAGTACCGGATCGGCCATCCCCGTCGTCGCGGTGCTCACCGAGGGTGGGCTCGTCGCGGTGAATTCCGACTGGGGTCTCGACGACATCCTGCTCCCCGGTACCGGCCCCGCAGAGCTCGACGCCCGGCTGCGGTTGCTGGTCGGCCGTAGTGGAGGAGTTGCCAGCCCGGAGACCTCCGGCAAGATCACGCTCGGCGAACTGGTCATCGACGAAGGTACCTACACCGCTCGGCTGCGAGGTCGTCCGCTCGACCTCACGTACAAGGAATTCGAGCTGCTGAAGTACCTGGCTCAGCACGCGGGGCGGGTCTTCACTCGCGCCCAGCTCCTGCAGGAGGTGTGGGGCTACGACTTCTTCGGTGGCACGCGCACCGTCGACGTCCATGTTCGACGCCTGCGCGCCAAGCTGGGCACCGAGTACGAGTCGCTCATCGGAACGGTACGCAACGTGGGATACAAGGCCGTTCGACCCGCACGCAATGCCAAGGGCGGACCGGTGGTCTCGGACGCTGCCGGCGGAGATTCCGACGATGCGGATTTCGAGTTCGAGCAAGAGAGTACTCTCTCGTAGATGAATTCGGATCCTGCGTTCGACGTCCACCCCATCGACGGCGACGCACCGTCTTCGCGCGTTTCCTACGAGATTCATCAGATCCTCTCCCGTGCAACGGAAGTCGATGGCACTGCGCCCTTGTCGGAGCAGGCTGTGAAGGCTGTCGACCGAGGTGACGACGTCGTTCGTCTGGTCTCCACCGAGGGTGATCGTGTCGTCGGCTACGTCGGAATCGCCGACGGGATGGCCGAGGCCGTCGTCGATCCTCCGTTCCGCGGTCACGGAGTGGGACGCGAATTGGTTTCTCGCGCACTCGAATTCGGCTCCGGTACCCGTATCTGGGCGCACGGCAACCTGCCGGCGGCGCAGTCGGTCGCGGCGCGGCTCGGGTTGCAGGTGGTTCGCGAGCTGCTGCAGATGCGTCGCGCGTCCGCACACCCTGATCTTCCAGATGTGGTTGTGCCGGAAGGTATTTCGCTTCGAACGTATCGTGGGCATCAGGACGATGCCGAGCTGCTGCGGGTCAACAATGCGGCCTTCTCCTGGCACCCCGAACAGGGTGGCTGGACCGATCGCGACATCGCCGCACGACGAGACGAATCGTGGTTCGACCCGGCCGGACTGTTCCTGGCTTTCGAGGAGGGCAGCGACCGCCTCCTCGGCTTCCACTGGACCAAGGTTCATCCGGCCGAAGGCTCGGAACCCGCCATCGGCGAGGTGTACGTCGTCGGAATCGACCCCCAGTCGCAGGGGCGCGGCCTCGGCCGGGTGCTCACGCTGGCCGGCCTGCACTATCTGCATAGCAGAGAACTCGGCCAGATCATGCTGTACGTCGAGGCCGACAACACCGCTGCCGTGCACACCTACAGCAAGCTGGGCTTCGAGAACTACCACGTGGATGCCGCATACGCTCGCAGCGTCTGAACGGACATTTCAGGCTGCGGTGTTCATCTTCCGTTCACCCACGCGGGGGTAAACGTCTACCACCTGCCCTTACCTTTCTCCATGGGTGGCAACCTACGCCGCCTGGTGCGAGGTTCTCTTCTGGAGCCGGCACCCACACAGTCACAGCGCGGCCGATCAGGTCCGAGCGGTGGACACGGCCCAAGATTCCTCGGAGGAAACAGGTGAACCTCAAGCGCAACGGTGCTCTCATGAGCGCAGTGGCCATCAGTGCCATGTTGCTGACCGCATGCGGTAGCGACGCGAACGTCGAGACCGTCGGCGCGGGCGATTCTTCCGCCTCGTGCGAGGGCAAGTCTCCGCTCACGGGCGAAGGATCGTCTGCTCAGCAGAACGCGATGTCCAACTTCACCTCGGTCTACTCGAGCGTCTGCTCCGGCAAGTCCGTCGAGTACACCACCAGTGGCTCGGGCAACGGTCGTACGCAGTTCGTCGCCGGTCTGGTCGACTTCGCCGGCTCCGACTCCGCGATCAAGGACGAGCAGGCAGCCGAGGCGGCCACCCGCTGCGACAGCAACCCGGCATGGAACCTGCCGCTGGTCTTCGGGCCCGTCGCAGTGGCCTACAACCTCGACGGCGTCGACAGCCTGGTGCTCACGCCCGATGTCACCGCACGGATGTTCACCGGCCAGATCACCACCTGGAACGATCCCGCGATCGCCGCCCTCAACGAAGGCGTCGACCTGCCGTCCACCCCGGTCACCCCGGTCTACCGCTCCGATTCCTCGGGCACCAGCGACAACTTCCAGCGCTTCCTGTCCGACGCTGCTCCGGAGGCCTGGACCCTCGATCACAGCTCCGACTGGGCCGGCGGCGTCGGCGAAGGTGCCAACGGCTCCTCGGGCGTCGCCCAGGCCGTGTCCGGGACTCCCGGCTCGATCACGTACGTCGAGTTCGGCTTCGTCGAGCAGGAAGGCCTCAGCGCCGCGAACATCGACTTCGGCAGTGGCCCGGTCGAGCTGAGCACCGAGAGTGCTGCCGCTGCCATCGACGCCGTGACCTTCTCCGGTGAGGGCAACGACCTGGTGCTCGACCTCGACACGCTGTACGCCAGCAACGAGGCCGACACCTACCCGTTGGTGCTCGCCACCTACGAGATCGTCTGCTCGGCGGGCTACGACGCCGACACCTCGGCAGCAGTCAAGTCGTTCCTGCTCAGCGCCGCGAACGAGGGCCAGCAGGGCCTCGAGGAAGCCGGCTACGTGCCGCTGCCGGACCGCTTCAAGGAGCGTCTGATCACCGCTATCGAAGCAATCGCCTGATTAAATGAGACGTAGTCCTGCTTCGGCTCGCGGCATCGCGAGCCGAAGCAGGACCGTCCTCGACCTCCACACGAGACAGTGAGCGGTATGAGCGACACCCACTCGATGACCGGCGTCCCCTCCGCGGCTTCTGTGCCCTCCGCGGGTGCCGCGCACAAACCGGAAGAACCACAATTGTCAGACAAGAAAAAATCGGGGACCGTCACACGTCCCGGTGACAGGATCTTCTCCGGCCTCGCCACGGGCTCGGGCATCTTCATCATCGCGCTGATCGCCGCCGTGGGTATCTTCCTGGTCTGGCGTGCGATCCCCTCACTGTCGAACAACACGGTCAACTTTCTGACCTACAACGGTGCCTGGGACACGTCGAACACCTCGGCCATGGTGTTCGGTGTTCTCGATCTGTTCCTGGTCACCGTCACGGTGTCCCTGTTCGCGCTGGTCCTCGCGATGCCTGTCGCCCTCGGCATCGCCATCTATCTGACGAACTACGCGCCCAAGCGAGTGGCGGGACCGCTCGGTTACGTCATCGACCTGCTGGCCGCAGTCCCGTCGATCGTCTTCGGACTGTGGGGCCTGTACGTCCTCGCGCCGGTGATCAGCCCGTTCGCCGAGTGGCTCAACACCAACCTGGGTTGGTTCCCACTCTTCGGTACCGGGTCGGTCTCCATTGCTGGCGGCGGCACCATCTTCACCGGCGGCATCGTGCTCGCCGTCATGATCCTGCCGATCATCGCTGCCGTGACCCGCGAGGTGTTCATGCAGACGCCGAAGGGTCAGATCGAAGCCGCTCTCGCACTCGGGGCCACCCGCTGGGAGGTCGTGCGAACCACGGTCATTCCGTTCGGAAAATCCGGTTACGTCAGCGGCTCCATGCTCGGCCTCGGTCGCGCACTCGGTGAGACCATCGCGCTCTACATCATCATTCGCAGCACCCAGTCGACGTTCGGCGGAACCTTGTTCGACGGCGGTTCCACATTCGCGACCAAGATCGCGCTGGCCGCGGGCGAGTTCAACAACCCGCTCCAAGCCGGTGCCTACATCGCCGCAGGTCTGGTGCTCTTCATCCTGACGTTCGTCGTCAACGCCGGTGCTCGCGCCGCCATCGCCGGAAAGAAGGACTGACCCATGACCGCAACCATGGACAAGCCCGTCAAGGAACCCACGTTCCAGGGCGTCAGCGCTCGCCGGAAGGCGTCCAACCTCTCGGCGACGATCCTCGTCAGCCTCTCGGTGCTGGTGGCACTCGTCCCACTGATCTGGGTGCTCTACACGGTGATCTCTCGTGGACTGTCCGCGGTGGTCTCACCCACGTGGTGGCAGAACTCGCAGGCCGGCGTCACCCAGTTCATCGCAGGTGGCGGTGCGTACCACGCCATCGTCGGAACGCTCCTGCAAGGACTGTTCTGCGCCGCCATCTCCATCCCGATCGGCATCTTCGTCGCCATCTACCTCGTCGAATACGGCGTGGGCACGCGACTGGCCCGAGTCACCACCTTCATGGTCGACATCCTCACCGGTGTGCCGTCCATCGTCGCGGCCCTGTTCATCTACGCGCTGTGGATCGCCACCTTCGGGTTCCAGCGCTCCGGCCTGGCCGTGGCCTTCGCCCTCGTGCTGCTGATGATCCCTGTGATCGTGCGCTCGGCCGAGGAAATGCTGCGCATCGTCCCTCAGGATCTGCGCGAGGCGTCCTACGCGCTCGGCGTGCCGAAGTGGAAGACCATCGCCAAGATCGTCATCCCCACGGCGCTGTCCGGCATCGTCACCGGCATCATGCTCGCCCTGGCCCGCGTGATGGGTGAGACGGCACCCGTGCTGATCCTGGTGGGATCTGCCACCGCCATCAACTTCAACATTTTCGAGGGGCCGCAGACGTCTCTGCCGCTCATGATGGTCGACCTGCAGAAAGCAGGAACCGGCGTGCTCACCGCTGAGCGCATGTGGGGAGCAGCCCTGACGCTGATCCTGATCGTCGCAATACTCAACATCGGCGCGAAGTTGGTCTCGAAGTTCTTCTCGCCCAAGAACTTCTGACCCACCCGACTCCAGCGAATCCTAAGGAACGAAGAACATGGCAAAGCGTCTCGATCTCAAGGACGTCAACATCTACTACGGCAAGTTCCATGCCGTCTCCGACGTCACTCTGGCCGTACCGCCGCGCAGCGTCACCGCGTTCATCGGACCGTCCGGCTGCGGTAAGTCGACCGTCCTGCGTTCGCTCAACCGCATGCACGAGGTGACCCCCGGCGCCCGCGTCGAAGGCTCGGTGCTGCTCGACGGCGAGGACATCTACGGCAGTGGCGTCGACCCGGTGGGTGTGCGCCGCACCATCGGCATGGTCTTCCAGCGCCCCAACCCCTTCCCGACGATGTCGATCCGCGACAACGTCGTCGCCGGCCTGAAGTTGCAGGGCGGCCGCGGCAAGAAGGAACTCGACGAGATCGCCGAGCGCTCGCTCAAGGGTGCCAACCTCTGGAACGAGGTCAAGGACCGCCTCGACAAGCCCGGTGGCGGCCTCTCCGGCGGACAGCAGCAGCGTCTGTGCATCGCTCGTGCTATCGCAGTCTCGCCCGACGTTCTGCTGATGGACGAGCCGTGCTCGGCTCTCGACCCCATCTCCACTCTCGCCATCGAGGACCTGATCCAGGAACTCAAGCAGGACTTCACGATCGTGATCGTCACGCACAACATGCAGCAGGCCGCACGGGTCAGCGATCAGACCGGCTTCTTCAACCTCGAGGCGACCGGCAAGCCCGGCAAGCTCATCGAGATCGACGACACCGAGAAGATCTTCTCCAATCCGACGCAGAAGGCCACCGAGGACTACATCTCCGGCCGCTTCGGATAACCACACACGAACGCGAGAACCCCCGTCGAGCGAAAGCTCGGCGGGGTTCTTTCGTTCGTGTCTGCGCTCGGTGATTCGATGCGGCTGGTGACTCCTCAACGAAAGCCGAGTAGCGCTGCAGCGCAGCGCCACTCGGTATCGGCGAGGGTGGGTACTACGAAGTGGGGATGTTGTTGTGGCTCAGGTCGACGGGTAGCTCACCGGTCACCAGGAAGATCACTCGACGGCCGACCTCGACAGCGTGATCGGCGAAGCGCTCGTAGAAGCGGCCGAGCAGAGTCACGTCCACCGCAGCAGCGACGCCGTGGCTCCACTCGCGGTCCATCAGCACCGTGAAGAGGTGACGGTGCAGATCGTCCATCGCCTCGTCCTCCTCCTGCAGCTTCGCAGCGCGCTCGGGATCGCGGGTCTCGAGGACCTCACGGGCCGAAGCCCCGATCTGAACGGCGAGGCGACCCATCTCGGCGAAGTACCCGTTGACGACCTCGGGGAGAGCATGGTTCGGGTGCCTGCGACGAGTGATCTTGGCGACGTGCAGTGCGAGTGCGCCCATGCGATCGATGTCGGCGACGATCTGGATGCCGGCCACCACCGAGCGGAGGTCGCCTGCGACCGGAGCCTGCAGGGCGAGAAGGGTGAAGGCCTTCTCCTCGCACACCGCACTGAGCTCGGTGATCCTGTCGTGTTCGGAAATGACCTGCTCGGCGAGTACCAGGTCTGCTTGAAGGAGGGACTGCGTGGCTTTTTCCATGGCCGCACCAGCCAGGCTCGCCATCTCTCCGAGGAGATCGGCAAGCTCGTTCATCTGTTCGTTGTAGGCGACGCGCATGAGCGAAGTTTAGTGGGTCACACCGACCAGTTCCCTGTCCCGAGGGTTAACGGAGCATGAATGAACTCAGGCGCACGTGTCGTCGGCGGCGTTGGTGTACGAGAGATCCTCCGGAAGGGGCGCACTCTGGGTGGTGCCCTCGACCTGAGTGGGATCGATTTGGGTGCCGAATGCCGTCGGAAACTGGGTGTATCCGGGATAGTTCGAGCCGAGCACCACCTCGACGACGTTGTTCAGGCTCGGTGCAAGCTCGATGGCCGCGCCGGGTATCGCCGACGCGACGGTCGCCGCAGCAGCCTCCTGATCCTGGGAGTAGCGCACCACGGTCTGGGCCGCGGTGCCCGAGAAGTTGCCGACCGTCAGGATCTGGAAGCCGTAGACCGCGAGTTCGTCGGATGCCGTCTGAGCCATCCCGGCGATGTCGGATGCGTTGGACACCTGCAGGGAGACAGTTGCTGGATCGACGGCCAACAGCGGCGCGTCGGGTACGGCGGCAGGTGCGGGCTCTTCGGGTGTCACCGGCTCCGCGCGTTCCTCACCGGGCAACGGAGCGTCGTCGATGATGGCCTGGAAGATCGCACCGATCGCGTCGTCGTTGGGGATCTCGTTGCCGTAGTCGTTGGTGCCGGTGGTGGGAATGGTCAGGAAGGTCACCGCACCGGCGTCCACGTTCTGCAGCGAGCGCCCCAGCGTCACCAGGTCCTGAGTCTTGACGTTCTCCACGAAGGTGTCCGAGGTGAACGCGTTGACGAATCCGTTGAGCTTGCCGGGATCGAGCAGCACGTTGTTCGAGAGCGCGGACCTCAGAAGCGACGACAGGAAACGCTGCTGTCGCTTGATGCGGCCGTAGTCGCCGTTGCCCTCGGACTCGACGTTGCGCGCTCGAACGTAGTTCAGTGCGGTGCGGCCGTCGATGCGCTGTGTTCCGACGTTGGGGAGGACGTCACCCAATTCGTAATCGATCAGCGGCTGCGCGGTGCAGACCTCGACACCACCGACCTCGTCGACCATGGACTCGAATCCGGCGAAGTCCATCCCGACGAAGTGTCCGATACGCAGGCCCGAGATCTTCTGGATGGTCTTGACCAGACATTTGGGGCCGCCGAGAGCATACGTGGCGTTGAGCTTGTCGCCGTATGCCTCGGGGAACATCTCTCCGGTGTAGGTATTGGTGTCGTTGTCGAACGCCTCGCATTCCGGCCGCGTCACATCGAGATCACGGGGAAACGAGACGGCGACGACGCGGCTGCGGTCGGCCGGGATGTTGACGAGCATGACCGTGTCCGAACGGGCTCCCTCGGCGTCGGCGACGGTGCCGGCACCCACCTCGCCGCTGGCCCCGGTGCGGGTGTCGGTGCCCACGATCAGATACGTCTCGTCGCCGTATTGGCCTTCGGCGTCGACGACGTCGGTCGAATCGGGATCGAGGGCGGCGACCTGGAGAAATCCCTGATCGGTGTTGCGGAGGTATCCCCACACCACTCCGGTCAAGGCCACCGCCAGAATCGCGACGAGGGAGACCAGGCTTCGGCCGATCATCCGGACTCGACGGCGTCGGCGCACCCGGCTCATGGCCAACCGTGTCAGGGCCGGGCGATCCGTTGCGGGCGCACCCACCGGTTCCGGTGCCGCGTGCGGCGGCGGAGTCGGCGGCACTGCTCGGGCAGGTGGGGGAGTGGAATCGGTGATGGGGGCGATGACCTCGGTCGGCTCTTCGACCTCGGGACGGTCGTCCGGCGCCCGCCGAGTCAATCCCGAGCGCGACATCTTGTCCACCAACTCGGCGACCGAGACGGTGTCGGCGTTACGCGGCGATCGTTTGCCGAGTCTGCCGCTGTCCTCGGGCTGAGGCGGTTGCTCCTCGTCCGGTGTTGCGGGGCCTTCGGAGTGAGGTGGGCGCTGCCCCGACCGTCCGATTGCGCCGGTTTGTCTGATTGAGGACAGCGGGCGCTCCCATGGGGCGCGACCCTCGGGCACCGACGGGCCCGACTCTCGATCGTCTCCCACGAATTCGAACCTGGCCTTCCATCACACGCACGCGCCGCCTGCTCGGCAATCCCAGCCATAGTACTGACTCGAGCGGCAGGGTCCACTCGAGCGAGGTGGGCGGCTGGTCAGGTGCGAATCAGCCGCCGGAATGCATCAGGTCGGCACCGGCGGGGACGCAGACGTCCTCGGGATCGTCGAGCCAACCGTCGGGCAGCGACACCGCGCCCGGTGAGCCCTGTCGACCACGGGGGCCTTCGGCGTCCTTGGGAAACGGAACGGTCGGATCGAGTTGCGCCAGAAGGTCGTCCAGCTCGGTCAGGGTCGAGACCAATGCCATCGAGACCCGGAGGTCGGATCCGGCCGGGAATCCGCGCAGGTACCAGGAGACGTGCTTGCGTAGTTCTCGCAGGCCCTTCTTCTCGCCGTGATGCTGGGCAAGCAACTCGGCATGCCGAGCGATGATGGTGGCCACCTCGCCGAGGGTGGGTGGAGTGGGTTCGGGCCGACCGTTGAGGCGGGCGCTGAGTTCGGCGAACAGCCAGGGCCGACCGAGGCAACCCCGCCCGACGACGACGCCGTCGCACCCGGTCTCCGCCATCATGCGGACCGCGTCGGACGCGGAGAAGATGTCGCCGTTGCCCAGGACCGGGATGCCGGAGACATGTTCCTTGAGTCGAGCGATCTCGTTCCAGTCGGCGGTTCCGGAGTAACGCTGCGAGGCGGTTCGGGCGTGCAGAGCCACCGCCGCTGCGCCCTCGCCTGCGGCGATCCGTCCTGCATCGAGATGAGTGTGGTGGTTCTCGTCGATGCCGACGCGGAACTTGACGGTGACGGGAATGTGGGTGCCCTCGGTTGCCTTGACGGCAGCAGCGACTATGCGGCCGAACAGGTTTCGCTTGTAGGGCAGTGCGGCACCACCGCCTTTTCGGGTGACCTTCGGAACCGGGCAGCCGAAGTTCATGTCTATGTGGTCGGCCAGATCGTCGTCGACGATCATCTTCGCGGCGGCGTACGTGGTGTCCGGATCGACGGTGTAGAGCTGCAGCGACCGTGGAGTTTCGGTGGGGCCGAACGTCGTCATGTGCATCGTGGCCGGCTGCCGTTCGACGAGCGCTCGCGCTGTGACCATCTCGCAGACGTACAGACCCGAGGTGCTACCGGCCCGCTTCAACTCCTGCTCCCGGCACAGGGTGCGGAACGCCACGTTGGTGACGCCGGCCATCGGTGCGAGGACAACGGGGCTGCGCAACTCCAGCGAGCCGATCTGCAGTGTCATGAGGGAAGCCTTTGGAACGGAGGGAACGTGATCATGGTGACATCGGTGGGCCGGGGACAGCGGTCGGAAGACAGAAGCCGGAAAACAGTGGTGCCCGGCACCGAAGTCGGTACCGGGCACACCAGCCGATCTGAGCTTACGACGCGCGTGCTTCGGCCTTCGCGCGTTCGCGGGCGAGGGAGCGATCGCGCATTTCCTCGAACTTGGTGGCCTGCCGCTCGAGGTCTTCGAGGAACGCGGCGAGTTCTTCGCGCTTGTTCTCCCCGCGTGCGGTGAAGTCGTTGCGCTCGAAGACGCTCCACTTGCGCAGGACCGGCCAGACGACGTCCTCGAGGTGCTGACGCAGGTCGTAGATGCCGTGCTTGGCCATCAGCACACCGTTGCGGCGGAAGTTCGGCATCCCGGCACCGGGCATGACGAAGTTCGTCACGATGTCGGAGATCGCGTCGAGGGTCTGGTCGGGAGCGATGTCCATCGCTGCGCCGGTGATGTTTCGGTAGAAGATCATGTGCAGGTTCTCGTCGGCGGCGATGCGCTGGAGCATCCGGTCGGCGATCGGATCGTCGCAGACCTTGCCGGTGTTGCGGTGTGAGACGCGGGTGGCGAGTTCCTGGAAGGTCACGTAGGCGACCGAGTGCAGCAGACCCGTCTGTGATCCTGCCGGTGAGGCGAACCCGTTGGTCATGTGGATCATGCGGGCTTCTTCGAGGGCGACGGGATCGACGCCGCGGGTGACGACGAGGTAGTCGCGCATGACGATGCCGTGGCGGTTCTCCTCGGCGGTCCAGCGGCCGACCCAGGTTCCCCAGGCACCGTCCTGGGAGAAGTTCTCGGCGATCTCACGGTGGTAGGACGGCAGGTTGTCCTCGGTGAGCAGGTTGGTGATCATCGCGGCCTGTGCGACGTCGGAGAGTTTGGACTGCTCCGGGTCGTAGTCCTGGCCGCCGAGTGCGGCGAAGTTGCGACCTTCGTCCCACGGGACGTAGTCGTGAGGGTGCCACTCCCGCGCCATCGAGATGTGACGGTTCACATTGTCCTCGGCAGTGGGCACCAGCTCTTGCAGAAGCTCGAGCTGTGTCAGATCCCTCGCCATTAGATCGCCTCCATAGATTGCGTACGACCGGTCCAGCTTACGGCACCGTAGGTTCGGTGTGAACCGTGTCGAGCCTGTTCACTTGCTGTTCCGGCGGTCGTGATGTTCGGTGTCGATCGACGCGATGTGCCCCCGGAGCGTCGATCCTCCGACCGGCTTCCGCGAGTTCACGACCGCTGCAGTTCCCCCTGCACGTCGCTCGGCCTCGGCCGATCGTTACGTCCGAGTGTACGTTCCGGACAGGTGTGATCACTGTTACCAGGACGGTGTGTGGTGTCCCCAGTAGGACTCGAACCTACGACCTGCGGATTAAAAGTCAGAACGAGTCCGTGACACCTGATGACGGTGAAACCCAGTGAGTGACAGTCAGTCCTGTTCGACGGACCTCCGTGCCATCGGTTGGTGACGGCTGGTTGCGTGGTCACACGGTTCCTCTGTGACCACTTCGAAGCCACCGAACGATGGCACGAAAATGCCCCCCTCCACTGGTGGGAGGGGGGCATGCAATTGAAGGGTGCGTCAGACGAGTTGGCAGTCCGTTTTCGACACACCCTCTGTCGAGGTGGCGTCTGTCGAGGCCTGTACAGCGTCGATATTCACCGAGACCGTCAGGCCGACCGTTCCCGCCATGTTGATCAGGTTGTCGACCGAGAATCGATCGATTTTGCCTGTCTTCAGATCTGATATCCGGGGCTGGGTTACTCCCAGGTTTCTTGCTGCGACCGTCTGCGACCAGCCGAACTCGTCGATGCGCTCTTTGATCTTGATCATCAGAGCGGAGCGCACCTTGAGGTTCTCGGCTTCGGCCGGCGTATCGGACAACGCGTCCCACACACTTGCGAACCTCTGTGATTCCGACATCGTTTGTACTCTCCTCATCACTGTCCCGAACCCAAGGTCTCCAGCGCGATCTTGTATCGCGCCTGACCGATCTTGATGTCCTTCTGGGATGTCTGGTTCGTCTTCTTCTGAAACGCATGAAGAACAACGATTGTGTCGCCAACCTTGGTGACATAGAACACTCGGAACCAACCATCGTTGGCGTCGATGACCAACTCTTGGCAACCTTGACCTACTGTGCCCATGGGCTTGGCCCCGACGGGTCTACCGCCTCGTTGCAGTAGATCGATTTGATAGCCCGCTTGCTGGCGTGCTTCGTCCGGGAAGTCCCTCAGGTCATCGAGGGCCTTGCCGATGAAGTCGACCTCTTTCACGTATCCCGTCGCTTGCTCACCCTGTCACTATACAAACTTTTATATGGTCTGGGTACCGAGTTGCGTTACAGCTTGCTCACGAACATCGGGGCTGATCTGCTCTCAAAATGAGCGCGAATCCGCGTCTGATGAACGTTCACGAACTTGCCGCTGAGCTGGGTGTTGCGGTGGGGACTATTCACAATAACCGGCATACGCACCCGCTGTATTCCAAGGCGATCAAGCTCGGCCCCGCAAACTTGCCGCTGAAGTGGCGACGGACCGACGTCGACGCCTACCTCGACAGCCTCTGAAAACGATGAATCCCTACCGCAGGAGTGCCCGGTAGGGGATTCGTCGCGGAAGCGGCCGCTGGGTTGGTGCCTCGCGCGGGCCGTGACCAGGGGTTACGTCAGGGTCTTCATGACCATTCGGTGACCACTTCGGGTGATTCTGAGGCTCCCGATACTGCGTCTGACCAGGAATTACCTGGTCAAGATGGTGCCCCCAGTAGGACTCGAACCTACGACCTGCGGATTAAAAGTCCGTAGCTCTACCAACTGAGCTATAGGGGCGCGGCTCGAAAGTGTAATGGGCCGCGCGGTGCCGACGGGCAGTACCCCCGGCAGTGGTGTCGACCGGGGTCAGCGTCCGAAGCTGCTGCATCCGCTCGGCACCGGAATGCCGGCCAGTCGGTCGTCGATCCAGGCGTACGCGCCCGGGATGCCGCTGAACGCGACGATCAGGTGCTCGCCGAGATACTCCTCGAGTCTGACGTTCGCACCCTGCGCGCACCATTCGTCGTAGAGGGTCTCGGCTCCCTGTCGTGGAATCCAGAACTCCTGTTGTCCCTGGTAGATCATCGTGGGGATGGTGGGGGCGAGGTCGCCGCCGAGGCGGGTCGCGGCGATGACGCTTTCGGCGATCTCGGTGCGGTCGACGTCGGGGATGTCCGAGAGCGCCTGCGCGGGGATCGGGGCCACCAGTCCACCGGGGGCGAGCAGGCTGACGCACATGTCCTTGGCGACGGTGGCCAGTCGCAGTCCGTTGGCGTTCATCAGCGAGAACAGTTCGGGGTACTCGCGGGCCACTCCGAGCGCTGCGGACAGGAAGAGCGTCGATGCCGCAGTTCCGTTCATCGACGTCAGCAGAATCCGGTAATCGGTCGGCGGACCACCGAACGCCGCGCCGACCAGGTTGACGTCGGGAGCGTACGAGGGGGCCACTTGCGCCGCCCAACCTGTGGCGATCGCCCCACCCGAATACCCCGTGACAGCGATCGGAGACGACGCGGGCAAGCCGAGCTCGGGTAGCCGGACCATCGCTCGGAGGGCATCGAGTACCGCGTGCGCGGCCATGCGTCCGGCGGCGTACGCCTGCCGTGGCCCCTCGTGATCGGTGACGACGACGGCGTAGTTCTTGGCCAGGAAGGCCTGCACTGCCGGGATCTCCCGGGCCAACCCGCGCGGGAGCAGCCAGGACGGTGCGCACGTGTTGCCGAGTGAGTTGATGGCCATGTTGTACGCCACGACGGGCCGGCTTCCGGACCCTGTCCACGGTGCGGTCGGCACGATCACGGTGGTGGCCGCAGCAACGGGCCGGTCCTTGGAGTCGTTGGTACGAAACAGGATCTGAGTCGACGTGACCGGCGTGAACAGCGGCCCGACGGTCACCTGTCGGGTTGCCAGCACCGACCCGGGAGGTCGTTGTTCGTAGCCTGCGGGCGGATCGAACCAGGGCTCGCCGAGTGGTGTGGGTAGGTAGAGAGCTGGATCGGCGACGGGTGCCACGAAGTTGCCCAGAGGGTCGGCGGTCGCCGTTCCGGTCGTCGAGAGCGTGAGCACGGCCACCGCGATCACCGTCGTGATGGAACGAAATGCGCAGATCGATACCTTCATGGCATTCACTCGTCTCGAATCGGCCGATCTCCCCCTGTGGTGTATTTCACAGTAAGTCAGCGCAGGCGCCAGCTCGGTCGAAGACCGTGAACGTGTCGGAAACGTTACCGAGCGGTCTTTCTCATATCGATTACCGTGCAATCGATTTGACCGAATGTGCTCGGCACCTACGACGTATTCGTTTGTTGGGCAGTAGATTTGAAATGCTAACGAGCAAGGCGAAGCAGTTGGCGCTCGAGATCCGTTACCGTGAAATGTAATTCGGTTTTTAACCGAAAGTTGTCCGTGCTCCCGGAGCGGCGTGGGCGACGCGTCGACCGTTCGGTTCGTGGGGAACGGACGGTGTCTCGGGCACCGCCGAAAGCGACTGGGTCGGCGTGTGGTTCGGCGCGGGGAGGGGCGCAGAAGTGCGGCTCGAGTGCGCACCCCCTGCAGCGCACTCGAGCCGCGCAGATCATTCCATTCGGCTTGTTTCGGTTGCCTAACCGATTTTTCTGTCGGGTGTATGTGTCGAAGCGAACCGTAGGTGAGTCGACTCGCATGTCGTTCGGGTGAAGTACTCTCTATCTGTACTACCTGCGGATACGCAGGGCGCTTGGGGCTCGGAGGCACGGAATACATGGCACAACAAGAGCGCGCACGGCGGACCCGGGCGGCCATCGTGGAGGCGGCGGCGGCGGAATTCGCCAAACGCGGATACGCAGCTGCATCCGTCAACACCATTTTGGAGGGCTCCAATGCCACCAAGGGCGCGATGTATTTCCATTTCCAGTCCAAGGAAGATCTGGCCCGGGCTGTGCTCGCTGCCGGACTGGATCGGTACGTCGCCATCACGGAGAAGTGGGCCGACACCACTGCGCATCCGTTCTACGTCATCCGCGGGATCGTGGACGACATCGCACAGAACTTCCAGAACGACGTGATCGTGCGCGCGGAGTTCCGGCTGATAGTCGAGCCGGAGTTCTACGCGGAGGTCCATTCGGGCGGCGGTCGAGTCTGGGGCGCTCAGGGGCTCGCGCAGGCCGAGCGTGCTCTGGCGATGGGTGACCTGAAGCCGGAGTTCGACGCGACCAAGTTCGTGCGAGTGCTCGCAGCGTCGATGGCGGGTCAGCGCTACATGTCGGATCTGGTGGCCGACAACGCAGATCTGCGCGAGCGGTTCGAAGAATCCGTCGAGGTCGTGCTGCTAGCGATGGCGTCGGAGCGTTGGCTCGCCGAGTTCAAACTGCACGGGTGGGATCACTACAGTGAAAACTGCGCAAAAACCGCCTCTGACCTGCCGGTTTGAGATTTACAGCGAAAGTGTCCTAAGCTATCCCAGCTCCCAACGGAACGCCGTTGAGGGTAACGTCGAAGCAGTTCGGCGGGCCCCCTTCGTCTAGCGGCCTAGGACGCCGCCCTTTCAAGGCGGTAGCGCGGGTTCGAATCCCGTAGGGGGTACGTAGGAAGAGATCGGTTTGACAACCCGGTCGGCAGTACAGCATTCTTCGTCTCGCTCTCCGCGAGGTGCGGATTTGCAGTTCGGAGAGTTTCTACGCTAGAAATAGCGCGGCAACAACAGCAAGGCCCTGTGGCGCAGTTGGTTAGCGCGCCGCCCTGTCACGGCGGAGGTCGCGGGTTCGAGTCCCGTCAGGGTCGCAACATCGATACGAGAGTATCGGCATTGCGATGGCATTCTAGTACCGGTGCCGCCCGGCCAGGTAGCTCAGTTGGTACGAGCGTCCGCCTGAAAAGCGGAAGGTCGCCGGTTCGATCCCGGCCCTGGCCACCACGGTGTGGATCGACGAGCACATGTATCGACAAGCACGATGAATGCCCCTTCCGGTACTCCGGCAGGGGCTTTTTCGCGTCCACGAGTTATTGTCGACGCGTGGACGTGATCGATCGAGCGCAGGAGGATCTGGCGCGCGGAGACAGCATCGCTGCCAGGGATCGACTGGTCGGCGCATTGGTCCGAAACCCGACATCGCCCGGCATTCTCGAATTGCTCGCGTACACGTATCTGGTACTCGGCGATCGTGCGGCGGCCGGAGCGGCATGGTTTCTCACCGACAAGTCCGACGACGATCCGACGGCGTCCGCTGCGTTCGCCGCACTGGAGAAGCAGTACAGATCGCCTCTGATGATGGCGCGGGCCCTGCCCATCCACGCGCCGTCCGATTGGTACCCCACCCGTGCTCGGATTCGGCTCGAACGGCTCGGGGCCGCGATCGAAGCCAACGGACAACAGTGGGTGCCGCCGCGAGACGTCGTCTATTTCGACGAGGACGGGCTGAACTCGGACGACTTCTACGACTCCGATCTCGATGCCGACGATGACGACTTCGCCGGTGCTCGTGCGGGGGCGAGCTACCGCACGGTGCGACAGCGAGCCATAGCGGCGACCATCGTGATCGCTATCGCCGCCACCTCGGCGTCCGTGGTCCTGGCACTCGTCTTCGGCTGACACCGGTTCACGAACGAAGCGTTCGACGCCGAGCGTAGAGTCGCGAAAGAATTTCCGGCCGACGATCGAGGGTGACGAGTTCCATGGGCACAGCGAACGGCGCGGCGTCACCGGCTCCGCGAGACGACAACTATGCCGTCAACCTCGAGCAGGCAAAGGTGTTCGCGAGAGGACTGGCCGAACACATCGAGACGTGTTCGGCCTCCATCGAACTGGCGCAGTCCAAGGCATTTCGAGCTCGCGCGGATCGCGCCGAATCCAAGGCCCGAGCATTCGAGTCCGAGGCGTCGGCGCTCAGGACCGAGCTGTACGAAATGTACCGACACATCGATGCGATGACGGCGCGCTTTCCCGAGCTGCGCAGCGATCCATCCGTTCGCGGCTGACTCCCGGGTTCGATCAGACAGCTGCGGAATCGGTGACCATACCGAAGGTCGTCTCCGCGCCTCGACGGCCGAGTGCCGAGCCCCACACCTCGTACACCGCATCGGTTGCGGAGGATCGCTCGATGTCGCGGCCCTCCGCGACGGTGATGAGTGTGCGAGAGAGCTCGAACAGACTGACCCGGTGATTTCTCGCGGTCGTGAACAGCTCGTCGATGGCGTCGGCGACGGAGCCGCCGTGGATCCCGATGAGCACGCCGGTTGCGATGTCCACGTGAGTACGAGATGCAGGCGATTCGGGCAGTCTGTCGGTCATCTTTTTCCTCGAGATGGTGTGGTCGGTGCGGATGACCGAAGCGGTTCCTGGGGTCGAACGGGCTTCACTGTCTCACACGGACATGACATTTCATACCGTCGGTTTCGCCCGCACGTGCATCCGCTCGCCCTGGGGTCCGAACAAGCTCAGAAGCTCGACCGGCCGGTCTCCGACGGCACCGAACCAGTGCGGCACACGAGTGTCGAATTCGGCTGCCTCACCGGCCTTCATCGTCAGATCGTGCTCGCCGAGAATCAGACGCAGGGTGCCGTCGAGGACGTAGAACCACTCGTACCCCTCGTGGGTTCGGGGACGCGGCTCCGAGCTCTCCGGGCGGATCAGAAGCTTGTACGCCTGCAGGCCGCCGGGACGCAGCGTCAGAGGAAGGATCGTCACATGTTCGCGAACGGTGGCCGTGGTGCGCACCCGAGGGTCCGCCACGGGAGGTGCAGTCACCAGATCGTCGAGTTTCATCTGATGGGCCCGAGCGATGGGCCACAGCAACTCGAGGCTGGGCTTGCGGTCACCGGACTCGAGCCGTGACAGTGTGCTGATCGAAATTCCCGTGGTGTCCGACAGCGACGCCAGGGTGGTGTTCTTCTCCATCCTGATGCGCTTGAGGCGGGGGCCGAGGCCTGCGATGACCTCGTCCAGACCCTTGTTCGTGTCGTCCATGACTCCATTGCAGTTTCGGCAACCCAGTTTGTCAACCCGGGAAACAGAGGCGACCGAAAACCGCCCGTGGGCGCGGCGGGCGGCACATAATCGATCGATGACGGGTCGTTCGGGGACCACATACCGCAGTGGCATGATTCGCGATGCTTACGGCAGCCCCGCATCCGAGGCATTCATGGTCGTGGCCATCGCGACCATTCTGATCACCAGGGCATACCTGGAGTTGACCCACTATCCCCAGGTAGGCGGAAAGTCGCTGCACATCGCTCATGCCCTGTACGGCGGAGCGGCGATGATGCTCGCGCTGCTGATCGGGTGGATGTTCATCGGGTTCGGCGTTCGGGTGTTCACCGTGCTGCTCGGTGGGATCGGATTCGGGTTGTTCCTCGACGAAGTCGGCAAATTCGTCACCAAGGACAACGACTATTTCTACGGACCCTCGTCGGAGATCATGTACGTCCTGGTGGTCCTGCTGTTGGTGTTCAGCAGGATCGTCCGGGAGTTCCGCCGGCCCTCGGTCGACGAATCGCTGGCCAATGCGGCTGCGATCGCCGCCGACGGCGTCGCGCACGGACTGCCCAAGCATCGGCGCGACTGGGCGCTACGAATGCTCGCGCGCGCCGAGGCCGAGGGGGCCGACGCGGACACCGTGGCCGGGATCAGACTGTTGCTCGGTCGCTGTCGTTCGTCGACGTCGCGGACCCACTCGCTGTGGAACTTCGTTCCTCGGCTGATCCCCGCCTTCTTCACCAGCCCCCGGTGGATTCCCGTCGTCGGCTGGGGACTGGTTCTGCTCTCCGGGGCCGGAGTGGTGTTCGGAATCGTCGAACTCGTGATCGGCGACCTGGACATCGATCGGCGCGACCTGACGATCGACATCGACGGCATGGGAATTGCCAGCGGGATCCTGTTCGTCAGTGCCTGTCTCACCTTCGCCACGGCGCTGCCGGCGATGCTGCGGTTACGCCCGGAAGGCCCGCTCTGGCCTCTGCGCATCCTCCGCGTGTCCGCGTTGATATTCACTCTTCTCAACGCCCTCGTGGACTTCGCTCAGGAAGGATTTGCCGCGCTGTTCAACGTTGCGATCGGATTGTTCGCGCTTGCAGTCATTTCGCATCGCATCACGGTCCGTACCGCCGAGATCGCCGACGTCACGGCCGAATCTGCTGCATCGCAGGTGGTTCGAGACTCCGATCGCTCTCGAATCGTCGAACCAGGCCGCTGAGCGGATCGACGAACTCGATCGAACGGGCCAACAGGCGGAGGGGGTCGGAGTAATCGTCGTCGGCGACATCGCGGAACGCCGGGTAGAAATTGTCGCCGACGATCGGAATTCCCAACGAGCACATGTGAACTCGAAGTTGGTGGGTCTTTCCGGTTCGCGGATGCAATCGGTACAGGCCGTGGGTTCCGCGCGTGTCGACGAGTTCCACGAAAGTGTCCGCGTTGGGCTCGCCGGGTACCTCACGAGCCTGAAGGACGCCGCGTTCCTTGATGATTCGGCTGCGTACGGTCAGCGGAAAGTCCAGGTCCTGGGCGAGTGGGGCGATGGCGTCATACTGCTTGGTGATCGCGCGTTGAGCGAACAACTCCTGGTACGGCCGCCGAGCCTGCTGCCTGACGGTGAACACCAGAACACCGGCGGTGAGTCGGTCCAGGCGATGCGCCGGACTCAGTTCGGGCAGGTCGAATCGGCGTCGGAGCAGGACGAGGGCAGATCGCGCGACGTAGGCGCCGCGTGGGGTGGTGGCCAGGAAGTGCGGCTTGTCGACGACGAGCAGGTTCTCGTCCTGATGGACAACGTCGAGGGAGAACGGCACCGTCGGCTCCACGGGTGGATCGCGGTAGAGATAGATGTCCGATCGCGGTCTCGCGACCGTCGTCGAGTCGATGGGTACGCCTGCCGCGTCGACGATCTCGCCGCCGGCGACCTTCTCGGTCAGCCTCGCTGCGTCCTGGGGGAACCGGGCGCGCAGATGCTCGAGCACGGTCACCCCGGTTGCACTGTCCGGCATTCGCACCCGGGTGGGGTCGAGACCGTCGCGCAACGGCAGGGGAGCGGCGGGCATGCATCGACTCTAACCGCTCGAGCATGGAAACACCCCGGTCGGAAATTCCGACCGGGGTGTGGACTGCGGTAGAACCTTTCGGGTCCGACTCAGATGGTGACGACCATCTTGCCGGTGTTCTCACCCTTCATCAGTCCGATGAACGCAGAGGGAGCGTTCTCCAGACCGTCGACGACTGTCTCGTCGAATTCGATTGCGCCACTGTCCAACCACTGGGTCATCTTCGTGCGGAATTCCTCCGTGAGGTGCGCGTAGGAGCCGACGATGAAACCCTTGAGCGTCAGTTCCTTGCCGATGGCCAGCGCGAGATTGCGCGGCGCGGGCGTCGGCTCGGTGGAGTTGTACTGAGCGATGGCTCCGCACATGGCAATTCGGCCGTACTTGTTCATCGAACCGATGGCAGCTTCGAGATGCTCGCCGCCGACGTTGTCGAAGTACACATCGATGCCGTCCGGTGCCGCCTTGCGGAGCTGCTCGGCGACCGGGCCGTCGTGGTAGTCGAATGCCGCGTCGAAACCGAGCTCGAGCAAGCGAGCCACCTTGGCGGGGGAGCCCGCACTGCCGATGACCCGAGATGCGCCGAGCGCCTTGGCGATCTGGCCGACGAGCGATCCGACGGCACCGGCTGCGCCGGACACGAACACGACGTCGCCTTCCTTGAACGACGCGACCTCGGTCAGGCCTGCGTACGCCGTCGTGCCGGTCATTCCGAGTGCGCTGAGGTATGCCGAGGCCTTCGCGGCGCCGAGGTCGACCTTGCTTGCGCCCTTCGCCGGGACGACGGCGAGATCGCGCCAGCCCTTGCCGTGCAGAACGGCGTCGCCGACAGCGAAGCCCTCGGCCTTGGACTCGACGACCTCGCCGACAGCGCCGCCGTCGAGCGGAGCGTCGAGCTGGAACGGCGGGACGTAGGACTTGACGTCGTTCATCCGGCCGCGCATGTACGGATCGACCGACATCACGATGTTGCGGACGAGGATCTGCCCGTCGGCGAGTTCGGGAAGGTCTACGGCCTCCGCGCGAAAGTTGTCCTCCGTCGGCCAGCCTTGTGGGCGGGACGCGAGGTGAATTTCGTGTGCTTTCATGGTGTCTCCCTACTCGTCTTCGGTGACCGTGACGGTGACGTCGATGTTGCCGCGGGTGGCGTTGGAGTACGGGCACACCTGGTGGGCCTTGTCGGCCAATGCCTGTGCGTTCTCGCGGCTCAGGTTCGGCAGCGTCACTTCGAGGGTGACGGCGAGCTGGAAGCCGCCTGCGTCGTTGGGGCCGATGTCGACACGAGCGCCGACGGCCGAATCGGTGACGTCGGCCTTGTCCTGACGTGCCACCATCTGCAGTGCGGAGTGGAAGCATGCGGCGTAGCCGGCGGCGAAGAGCTGCTCGGGGTTGGTGCCGTTGCCGCTGCCGCCCATGGCCTCGGGGATGGCGAGATCGAGATCGAGCCGTCCGTCGGACGTGCGGGCGTGGCCGTTTCGGCCTTCACCGGTGGCCAGTGCCTCGGCGGTGTAGATCGTCTTCATGATGCTCCTTCTGTCTTGCCGGAATCGGTGTGATGCAGAGCGCTCGTCAATGCGTCGAGCGACTCCTTGAGTTTGACGAGATCGTCGACGTTCATGCCGGTCTTCTCGGCGAGCTTGCGTGGAATGTCGAGTGCCTTCGTGCGCATGGCACTTCCGGTCTCGGTCAGGTGGATCTCGACGCGACGTTCGTCGGTGCTCAGGCGTCGGCGCTCGATGAATCCGAGACCTTCGAGCCGCTTGAGCATCGGCGACAGAGTGCCGGTGTCGAGATCGAGTTCGGCGCAGATGTCCTTGACGCCGCGCCCGTCCTTCTCCCACAGCACCAGCAGTACGAGGTACTGCGGGTACGTGACTCCGAGTTCGTCGAGCATCGGGCGGTACACCGCGGTGGTAGCCCGCGAAGCGGAATACAACGCGAAGCACACCTGACGGTCGAGTGCGAGTTCGTTGGTCACTCCAAGAACAGTAGTGCACGGTTGAGTTGTGCGCAACCTACCTGTCCGATGTGATCGGAACCTCGTAGCCTGCTACGAGGTTCCGCGCACGTCGGGGTCAGCTCTGCAGAGCGTTCTTCAGACCGTCGAGCACGATGGTTGCCGCCGTCGGACCTGCGTTGAGGTACCACGGGTCGTCGTCGACTCGGACGATGTGGTTCTCGGTTGCCGCGCTCATTCCGGTCCACAGCGGGTTGGTGGTGTACGACGCGGCGCTCGAATCGGCTTCGGCGTCCTGGCTGGAGACGAACACCCAGTCCGCGTTCGCCAGTTGGATTTCTTCCTCGCTGAAGTCCTGCGAGGTCTTGTCGAACTGCTGGCTTTCCGGTCGGGCCAGTCCGGCGTCCCAGGCGATGTAGCCCGCGAACGACGGGATGCCGAACACGCGTGCCCGGTCGGCGGTGAAGCGGACGAACGAGACCGTGGGCGCGCCACCGCTCGCGAACGAATCTCCCAGTGCCGCAGCATCGGAGGTGAAGGTGTCGACGAAGCTCTGTGCCTGCTCGGTACGGCCCAACGCGTCGGCGAGAAGCAGGAAGTCCTGTTTCCAGTTCACTCCGGTGCCCTCGGTGAGTACGGTCGGCGCGATGGTCGACAGCGTCGAGTAGATGTCCTCGGAGCCGGCCTCGTTCGCCAGGATGAGATCCGGTTCGATGGCGGCGATGGCCTCGATGTCGACCTCCTGCCGGTTGCCGACGTCGACGAACCGGTCCATCCGGTCCGCGTACTGCGGGAACGAGAAGCTGATGTAGTCCGGGACCAGAGCGGCACCGTCTCCGTAGGCGACTCCGGTGGGTACGACGCCCAGAGTGAGGGCCGCGTCGAGCTGACCGGTGGCGATGACGACGATCTTCTTCGGTTCGGCGGGGATCTCGGTGGAGCCGCCGAAGTGGCCGACCGTGCGGGGGAACACTCCGTCCGCGGCACCCGAACCCATGCCGTCGGGGATGCCGGTGGGGCCGGGAGCGTCCGAGGTGGCGTTGTCGGTTCCGGACGCAGCGCTGGTGGAGGGAGTGGCCGTCTGCTCGGCGGTGCCGCCGCAGGCAACGGTGGTCAGTGCGGTGACCGCGACGATCGTGGTGGCCAGGAGTAGACGTTTCACTTCGTTCTCTTTCACAGTCGGACGTAGGCAGGTAAGCCTAGCCTGTATCCGGCGACGCAGGTGAGCGGAACTTCGTAGCAGGGGTCGAGGTTCCGCTCACCCGGTGTCAGCGCAGCGCCACCGCCGCCTGCACCATGTTCGTCAGTGACCGTTCCACCTCGGCCGGCCCGCGGGTCTTGAGCCCGCAGTCGGGATTGACCCAGAGTCGTTCGGCTGGAACCGCTTTCAGTGCCGCCTGCAGTGACTCGGTGATCTCGTCGACACTCGGCACCCGCGGTGAGTGGATGTCGTACACGCCGGGGCCGACGCCGAGGTCGAAGCCGACGGAGTTCAGATCGTCGAGTACCTCCATGTGTGAGCGGGCCGCCTCGATCGACGTCACGTCCGCGTCCAGGGCGACGATCGCGTCGATGATCTCACCGAACTCCGAGTAGCACAGATGTGTGTGAATCTGTGTGTCGTCGGCGACATCGGAGGTCGAGATCTTGAACGACCGCACTGTCCATTCCAGGTACGCCGCTGTATCTTTCGCACGCAGCGGTAGCAGTTCGCGAAGGGCAGGTTCGTCCACCTGGACGATGCGTATGCCCGCTGCCTCCAGATCGATCGTCTCGTCCCGAATCGCCAGTGCGATCTGGGCTGCGGACTCTTCCAACGGTCGGTCGTCTCGGACGAACGACCACGCCAGAATCGTCACCGGGCCGGTCAGCATGCCTTTGACCGGCTTGTCGGTGAGGGACTGGGCATACTCCGACCACTGCACGGTCATGGGCTCGGGACGCGAGACGTCGCCGTACAGAATCGGCGGCCGAACGCATCGAGTTCCGTACGACTGGACCCAGCCGTTCGACGTCGCTGCGAAGCCGCTGAGTCGTTCGGCGAAATACTGCACCATGTCGTTTCGCTCGGGCTCGCCGTGCACCAGCACGTCGAGTCCGATCTTCTCCTGCAGTGCAACGACATCGGCGATCTCGGACCGCATCCGGGATGCGTATTCGGCATCGTCGATCGCGCCCGTTCGCAGCTCTGCCCGAGCACGTCGTATCTGCGTCGTCTGCGGATACGAGCCGATGGTGGTCGTCGGCAACGACGGCAGGTCCAGCCGCTCGGCCTGTGCTCGACGACGTTCCTCGGCCGGAGTGCGGTCGACGGAGACACCCGCCTCCATGCGTGCTCGGATTGCCGAGTCGTGCAGGCGCGGGTCGGTGCGACGGGTCTGGAGCGCATTGCGGGCCTGCTCGAGCTCGGACGACACCGATTCGGTCCCGTCTCGCAGCGCTCGGGCGAGGAGTGTCACCTCGGCGACTTTCTCGGCACCGAACGCCAACCAGGATCGGAGCGGATCGACGATGTCGGTCTCTGCGTCGAGGGTGTACGGAACATGCAGCAGCGAGCACGAACTCGACACCGCAAGCGTGCCGGCACTGCCCAACAGGCTCGCCAACGTTGCCAGTGCCTTGTCGAGATCCGTCCGCCAGATGTTGCGACCGTCGACGATGCCCGCGACTATGTGCTTGCCCGCCAGCGCAGGTACCACGGCAATCTGCTCGACGGTGCCCGGCACCGTCAGATCGATCGAGAATCCCTCGACTCCGGTCGATGCGAGCACGGGCAGCGCAGCGCCGAGGTCGCCGAAGTACGACGCCAGCACTATGGCCGGCCTGGTCGATACTGCGCTCAGAAAGTCGTAGGCCTTCTTCGCGGATTCGATCTCGCTCTGGGTGCGATCGGCCACGAGCGCAGGTTCGTCGATCTGGACCCACTCCGCTCCGGCATCGGCGAGTGTCGTCAGCAGCTCCGCATACAGCGGCAGGATCTCGTCGAGGCGGTCCAGCAGAGGGGCGCTGCCGCCGACTGCCTTGGACAGGAGCAGGAACGTGATCGGTCCGATGATCACCGGTCGGGCCGAAATGCCGAGTGCCACAGCCCCCTTCAGATCGTCCACCACCTTCTCCGAGTGCAGGGAGAAGGTGGTGTCGGGGGAGATCTCCGGGACGAGATAGTGGTAGTTGGTGTCGAACCACTTGGTCATCTCGAGCGGTGCGACGGTGTCGGTGCCGCGGGCTGCCGCGAAGTACCGGTCCAGGTCGGTGCCCAGTCCCATCACTCGCGGTGGCAGCGCTCCGAGAAGCACGGCTGTGTCGAGCATGTGGTCGTAGTACGAAAAGGTGTTCACCGGAACGGAATCGACCCCGGCGGCAGCGAGTTCTCGCCAGGTGTTCTCGCGCAATGTCCGCGCGACGGCTTCGAGTCCGACGGCGTCGAGCCCTCCGGCCCAGTAGTTTTCGACGGCTTTCTTCAGTTCTCGGTTCGGTCCGATACGGGCCGAGCCGAGCACGGTGGCAGTGAATTCGATACTCACGGTTGGTCTCCAGGTGACTGCTGCATCGACGGTGCACCGCCTTCTCGGACGCGCACATCCCGGAGAGCCCCACGAGCAGCCGAACCAGGGTTACGCGCCCATTCCACGAGGCGGTGAACCGCTGCGCACGGCGTGCGCAGCACAGACGGCAGGTATTCGGACTCGCGGGCGCGTGGACGAGAAGCCCACTCCTACTGGCCGTCGCTTCCCGAAGAGGCTTCTTCAGTGCTTGTGGTGACGGCGGTCGTTCCTGCATACCGCTGCGGGACAGTCCCGGATTCTCACCGGGTTCCCTCTCACGATGCGCGGGAACTGCCGCGCATCGCTTCGACGCCGTGGTGAACTTCGGGGCTCCTCATGGACACCTGGCGAACCGACTGCAGGGACGAGCATAGATGCATCGACGGCGAATCTGCTACGGTGCTTTTCATGCAGCGCACGTATTTCTGGTTTAGCAGGCCGGCCCCGGGTGGGTCAGCCAGCGACGCCATGCGCTGACCCTCCACCCCACGAGCCGGATACAGACCGGCTCGAAGTGCGTGTGGAGCATGAGGAGCCGGCCTGGGAACAGGAACGACCCGTCATGACTCTCTCTCTCGACACCCCACCTCTCGATGATCAGCGGACCATCAGCATCAGTCCGCTGGTTGCTCCGTCGGTGCTGCGCCGCGACCATGCAGTGGACGACGCCATCTCTGCCACCGTCAGAAGCGGCCGCGCCGGCGTGGTCGACGTGCTGGACGGCCGTGACGATCGACTGATCGTCGTCGTCGGCCCGTGCTCGGTGCACGACACCGATGCTGCCCTCGACTACGCACGACGCCTCGCGGCCAAGGCGGCCGAACTGGGCGATCGCCTGCACATCGTCATGCGGGTCTACTTCGAGAAGCCGAGGACGACGCTCGGGTGGAAGGGATTGATCAACGATCCGCACCTCGACGGCAGCTTCGACATCAATGCCGGCCTGCGCGTGGGACGTCAACTGCTGCTCGACATTTCCGCGCTCGGTCTGCCGGTCGGGTGCGAGTTCCTCGACCCGATCACCCCTCAGTACATCGCAGACCTGGTCAGCTACGGCGCAATCGGTGCGCGGACTGCGGCCAGTCAGGTGCATCGCCAGCTGTGCAGTGCGTTGTCGATGCCGGTGGGGATCAAGAACTCCACCGAGGGCGACATCCAGGTCGCGGTCGACGGCACCCGTGCTGCCGCCGCGAGCCACGTCTTCCCCGGCACCGACCTCGACGGCCAGGCGGCTCTGATCCGCACCGTCGGAAACCCGGACTGTCACGTCATTCTCCGCGGCGGCGACGACGGGCCGAACTACGATGCCGAATCGGTCGCCGATACCGTTGCACGCCTGCGCAAGTCGGGTCTACCGGAGCGAGTCGTCATCGACGCCAGCCACGGCAACAGCCGCAAGGACCACAACAAGCAGGTCGACGTGGTCACCGACGTGGCAGCGCGGGTCGCGGCAGGCGAACACGGCATCGTAGGTCTGATGCTCGAGAGCTTCCTGGTCGCGGGGCGTCAGGATCTCGAGCTGGGCCACCGTGACGATCTGGTGTACGGGCAGTCGATCACCGACGCCTGCCTCGACTGGGCCACCACGGCAACGCAACTGGACACACTTGCGGCCGCGGTGGAGAAGCGCCGGGCCTCGCGCTAGCGGACCCCGCGCGGTCGGAACTGCACGCTGATGCGTGGGCCGGTCGCGCGGGTGGACTTGGGTACGGCATGTTCCCAGGTTCGTTGACACGAGCCACCCATCACCACCAGGTCGCCGTGACCGAGCGTGAACTTCAACGACGTTCCACCGCCGCGCGGTCGGAGCATGAGTTGCCGTGAGGCACCGAGGGATACGATCGCAACCATGGTGTCCTCGGTGGCGCTGCGGCCGATGTTGTCACCGTGCCAGGCGACGCTGTCGGATCCGTCGCGGTAATAGCACAGTCCGGCGGTGGCGAACGATTCTCCGAGTTCGGCGCGGTAGTGCTCGTCGAGGGCATCGCGTGCGTCGTAGAGTGCGGCGTCGGGCCACCGCTCGCGCTCGGCGTAGAACTGAACCAGGCGCGGGACATCGACCACGCGGTCGTACATCTGCCTGCGCTCGGCCCGCCAATCGACGGAGTCCACCAGTGAATCGAACAGGTGTGTATCGGACAACCAACCCGGCCGAACGTCCACCCACGCCCCGCGTGTGAGTTCGCGACGGGTGACGGACTCGAGCGACCCGACGCCACCGTCGGCGTCACCGAACAACGAGCCCTGCATGGCGAGCGACATGACCGTCACTGTATCGAACGTGTGTTCCCATTTCCAGTGCGCGTCGGTACTGCATCGAGGGCATCAGGGACCCAGTGTCTGGATCACCATGATCGATCCCGAGGGCAACGAGTTCTGCGTCAGCTGAGACGGTACGAGCCGGGGGTCTGGCCGGTCCATCGCTTGAAGGCTCGGCGGAAGGCGCTGGGCTCGGAGAACCCCAACCTGGTCGAGATGTCGTCGACGCTGTCTCCGCGGCTCAAACCGGAAATCGCTGCATCGCGCAGCACTTCTTCTCGCAGTTGGTTGATGGAGGTGCCCTCCTGCCGAAGGATTCGTCGCAGGTGTGGCGGGCTGATGTTCAACATCGCCGCGATTTCGTCGGTTCCCGGTGCGCCACCTTTGAATCCGGTTTCCAGGGCGCGGCGAACCTGGCTCGACGCAGTGCTGTCGTAATCTCGGGACGAGAACAGCAGATTGGGCGACTCCGCGAGGTACTCCGCCAAAGTCGCCTCGGTCTGCACGATCGGTGCCCGCATCACCGCGCTGTCGAATTCCAGTGTGGCGAGCTCGGTTCCGAACTCCACGTGGGTTCCGAAGATGGCGTCGTACATCTTTCCCGCCTCGGGGCCCGGTAGCGCGTAGGGCAGTTGCACCGACAGAAGCTTGACCCGGTTGCCGATGAGCCACGCCGCGAATCGGTGCAGCAGAATCAGCAGGAAGTCGGTCAGCAGTCGCTCGGCGAGTTCGTTGCCTTCCGGGCTCAGGTGGGTGGTGGGAGTGACGTGCACCGTCAGGACCGTGGATTCTTCGGTTCGATCGATCGTCATGGGGCGTACCGGTATCAGTACCCGCATGGTCTCGGACATCCGAATCAGTGCAGCCTGCAGGTTCTCGGTGTGTATGAGGGTCTGGCACACCACGCGAAAGCTCCCGCGCCGCACCGGTACTGCAGCGAGACCGAACAGTTCGTCGCCGGTCATCGTCCAGACCGCCTGGGTGAATGCGGTGACCTGCCGGGTGGTCAGACGCTCGGCAGGATTGTCGAGGATGGTGGATCCGATACCGGCCATCGACAGCGGGTAGGTCAGGTCGACCCCGCTCCTCGTCGCGAGGTCGACGGCCTGCCTGACGAAGTAGGCCGGGATCGTCGGTTGCGCAGTCACAACTTCCGTAGCCTTTCGGCCGCGTCGGCGAGAACCTCGTCCTGCTTGCAGAAAGCGAAGCGCACCAACGACTTCCATGGAGCCGGCTCGTCGACGAACGCCGTGACCGGAACCGCCGCGACGCCCACCAGATCCGGCAGGGAACGGCAGAACTCGTAGGCGTCACCGCGTCCGATCGGTGCGATGTCGGCACAGACGAAATACGTTCCCGCGCTGTACTTCACATCGGCACCTGTCGCTGCGAGAGCGGCCGAGAGCGTGTCTCGTTTGCGTTGCAGGCCGTCGCGCATCTGCGCTATCCACGCCTGTTCGTGCTCGAGCGCGTAGGCGACGGCCGGTTGGAAGGGAGTGCCGCCGACGAAGGTCATGAACTGTTTGGCCGCGCGGACGGCGTCGATCAATTCGGCAGGCCCCAGCGCCCAGCCGGTCTTCCATCCGGTGGCGTTGAAGGTTTTGGCGGCACTCGACACCGTGACGGTGCGCTCGAACATCCCGGGCAGTGTCGCGATCGGTGTGTGCACCGTGCCGTCGAAGGTGAGGTGCTCGTAGACCTCGTCGGTGAGGACCAGCAGATCGTGGGTGACCGCGATGTCGGCGATGCGGATCATGGTGTCCCGGTCGAAGACCGTGCCGGTGGGGTTGTGCGGGGAATTGACGATCAGCATGCGCGTGCGGGGCCCGATGGCGCGTTCGAGGGCGTCGGTGTCGACGGTCCATCCGTTGCCGTCGGACACCAGTGGCACGGCGGTTCGAGTAGCACCGGCGAGTGCGATGGCGGCCGCGTAGGAGTCGTAGAACGGTTCGATCAGCAGGACGTCGTCACCTGACTCGATCAGGCCGAGAAGTGTCGCCGAGATCGCCTCGGTGGCACCGACGGTGACGAGTATCTGCGAATCGGGGTCGTAGCGCAGACCGAATCGGGCCGCCCTGTCGTCGGCGATGGCCGCCCGCAGCACCGGCATGCCAGGGCCGGGGGAGTACTGGTTGAGGCCGCTCGCGATGGCCTCACGCGCGGTCTCGAGCATGGCTGGTGGGCCGTCGGTGTCGGGGAAGCCCTGCCCGAGGTTGACGGCCTTCTTCTCGACGGCGAGTGCGGTCATCTCGGCGAAGATCGTCGACGCGAACGGGCGCAACCGTGCCACTGTGCGCGAGGGGAACAACTCGGACATTCCTGCAGCGTAGTTCACAGACGGGAACCGGTCTTTCGCCCTGCGTCTGTACTGTGCCTGTCATGCGATTCGGATTGTTCGTGCCACAGGGGTGGCGTCTCGATCTCGTCGGCATCGACCCTGCCCAGCACTGGAGTGCGATGCGCGATCACGCGCTCGCTGCCGAGGCCGGTCCGTGGGAATCCCTGTGGGTCTACGACCACTTCCACACCGTTCCCACCGCGACCGACGAGGCGACGCACGAGGCCTGGTCGCTGATGTCCGCTCTGGCCGCGACCACCTCTCGAATCCGGCTCGGCCAGATGTGCACCGCGATGTCGTACCGCAACCCGGCATACCTCGCCAAAGTTGCTGCCACAGTCGACATCATCTCCGGAGGTCGCGTCGAGATGGGCATCGGAGGCGGCTGGCACGAGCACGAGTTCCGCGCCTACGGCTATGGGTTCCCCTCTGCCGGAGAGCGATTGGGCAGGCTCGACGAGGGTGTGCAGATCTTCAGACAAGCATGGACGGCCGGAGAAGTATTCCTGGACGGTAAGTACTACGAGATCGACGGTGCCGTGGTGCGGCCCCTGCCGTTGCAGGAGGGAGGCATCCCGCTGTGGATCGCGGGCGGCGGGGAGAAGGTGACTCTGAAGATCGCCGCGAAGTACGCGAACTACACCAACTTCGACGGAACCCCCACTGGTTTCGCCGCCAAATCCGCTCTGCTGCGCGAGCATTGCGCAGCGGTGGGTACCGACTTCGATGCCATCGTCCGCTCGGCGAACTACAACGTCGTCGTCGCGGAGACCGAGGCCGAGGTGGAAGACAAGCTGCGCGCCCTCGAGGCTCGTCTGACCGAGTACGTGGGTGCGGACAAGGCCCACAGCGCACTCGACGCGTACCGCGGCATGCCCGCAGTGGGAACCCCTGAGCAGATCGTGGAGAACCTGACGGCGCTGCAGGAACAAGGGATGACGTACGGCATCTTCTACTTCCCCGAAGCGGCCTACGAACGCTCCGGTATCGAACTCTTCGAGCGGGAAGTGATCGCTGCACTGGCCTAGTGGGTCGCTGCAGGCTCTAGCGCAGGTCGTCGGGAAGATCCGTCGGGTCGATGAGCAACTGCTGGTTCTTGGCCGTGCGGACCTTCTCCGACAGGCCGATGTTGGCGTGCAGCAACGCCCACTCGCCCTCGGTGATCTCCCGGGCGGCGCGTGCGATGACCGCCGGATCGGTGGTTCCCCAGGCGATGGGCATCACCGAGGCCAACTGCCACGCTCGACCTCCGGTGTTTCGGCCACGGTCCGCGAGAACCGACACGGCAGGAACTTGTGCGCCCCGCTCGACGGCGTGTCCGGGCAGGGCCCGGACGACGCGGGTGATCAGCACGTAGTGCGGCTCGTCCACCTCCGGTTTCGCGATGTCGACCAGGGCCAGCAGTATCGCTCCACCCGGTAACTTCTCGGCCACCACCGCCGGCACCAGATCGCCTGCTGCATATTGCGATTCGATGGAACCCATCTTTCGGGGTGCCCACAGCATCACCCAGACCGAGGTGGCCGCGCCGATCAGGAACACCGCGCCGAGGATGTACGACCACGGGGCGGCGATCCAGATGAACCACGCTCCCAGTGCGATGAGGAACACGGCGGTGAGCGCTGCGGAGGCCCGCAACCGGCGAAGCTCGGTGAACGTCTCGTTGACCGACTTCGCGTGGGCTACGTCTACAGGGAACTCGAACTTGCGCACACAGGTATTCCTAGCACGGCACCGAGCCGACCCGAAGTCTCAGATCGCCGGACCGAGCAGATCGTCCGCGTCGGTGATGCGGTACGCGTAGCCCTGTTCGGCGAGGAAGCGCTGACGGTGGGCTGCGTACTCGGCGTCGAGGGTGTCGCGGGAGACCACCGAGTAGAAGTGGGCCTGACCACCGTCGTGCTTCGGCCGGAGCAGTCGGCCCAGGCGCTGAGCCTCTTCCTGCCTGGAGCCGAACGTTCCCGAAACCTGGACTGCCACAGAGGCTTCCGGAAGGTCGATCGAGAAGTTCGCCACCTTGCTCACCACGAGCGTCTGGATCTCGCCCTTGCGGAACGCGTCGAACAGCACTTCACGTTCCTTGTTCTTGGTCGAGCCCTGAATGACCGGCGCGTTCAGCGCTTCACCGAGCTCGTTCAACTGGTCGAGGTAGGCACCGATGACCAGCGTCGGAGCATCCTGGTGTTTGGCGAGGATCGATTTCACGACGGCGATCTTCGTGTGCGCCGTCGAGCACAGCTTGTAGCGCTCCTCGGGCTCGGCCACGGCGTACGACATGCGCTCGGCATCGGTGAGGGTGACGCGAACCTCGATGCACTCGGCCGGCGCGATCCAGCCCTGTGCCTCGATGTCCTTCCACGGTGCGTCGTAGCGCTTGGGCCCGATCAGCGAGAAGACGTCGCCCTCGCGGCCGTCCTCGCGGACGAGCGTCGCGGTGAGGCCGAGGCGTCGACGCGACTGCAGATCGGCTGTCATGCGGAACACCGGCGCGGGGAGCAGATGCACCTCGTCGTAGATCACCAATCCCCAGTCGCGGGAATCGAAGAGCTCGAGGTGCTTGTACTCACCCTTGGTACGACGCGTGATCACCTGGTACGTGGCGATTGTCACAGGGCGAATCTCTTTGCGCTCGCCCGAATACTCGCCGATCTCCTCCTCGGTGAGCGAGGTGCGTGCAATGAGTTCGCGCTTCCACTGGCGACCGGCGACGGTGTTGGTGACCAGAATCAGCGTGGTGGCCTTGGCTCTGGCCATAGCGGCCGCGCCTACCATCGTCTTGCCTGCGCCACAGGGCAGTACGACGACTCCCGAGCCGCCGGCCCAGAACGAATCGGCCGCCATCTCCTGGTAGTCGCGCAGTGTCCAGTTGCCGCCCTCGGTGTCGAGCTCGATGGGGTGAGCTTCGCCGTCGACGTAGCCGGCGAGGTCCTCGGCAGGCCAGCCGATCTTGAGCAACATCTGCTTCACGTGGCCGCGCTCGCTCGGATGCACGATCACCGTGTCCTCGTCGACCATCGCGCCCAGCATGGGCGCAATCTTCTTGTGGCGCATCACCTCTGTGAGCACCGCGCGGTCCAGGCTGATCAGCACCAGGCCGTGCACCGGGCTCTTGACCAACTGCAACCGGCCGTAGCGCGCCATCGTGTCGACGATGTCGACCAGCAACGGCTGCGGCACCGCGTAACGCGAGAAATTCACCAGCGCGTCGACCACCTGTTCGGCGTCGTGGCCCGCGGCACGGGCGTTCCACAGTGCCAGCGGGGTGATGCGATAGGTGTGCACGTGCTCGGGGGCACGTTCGAGCTCCGCGAACGGTGCGATGGCCGCCCGCGCTGCACCCGCGAGTTCGTGATCGACCTCGAGCAACAGCGTTTTGTCGGACTGGACGATCAGCGGGCCGTCGGTCACGGTTCCTCCTAGAGACATCTGCTGCGCCCGAAAGAGCGCAACTTCTCCATTGTCCACAGGTAGGGGCGTGCGTGCACGTGAGCCCGGTCTACTCGACCAATGCGACCGAGGTGATCCGATGCAGGGTGAAGCGCCGAACCCCACCGGTGGCGGGGTCGAACGCGTCGAGTTGGCCACCGCCGATGCTGATCGGATCGACGATGCGATGGGTTGCCACGCCCTGGGCGTCGACGTAGCCGATGCTCACGCTCCGTTTGACCTTCGCCGCGGTCTGCAGCAGCGTCATCGTCGCGGTGCTGCTGGCCCGAGACCCGTCGGCGCGCACCACGGCGCCGCCGTTGCCTGCCGCTCTGTCGGCAGCGCGCATCCCGCGTACCAACGAACCCAGCTGTTCCTCGGTGGGGACGGCCGGAGTGCGGAACGCCTGGCGTGGCCGCCGCGCCGACACCCTCGACCCGCGGGCACGCAGATCGACGATGGTGCCGGACGAGTCCTCGCCCGCAGGCGCGAATCCTGCTCCGCTCAGCACCGTCAGTACTTCGGCGAGCGGGGCCTGTGAGATCGCGACGGTCGGAGCCAGCGCTCGCAGGGCCAGCGATTCGGCTGCCGGGGACGCCATCACCTCGGCCAGCAGTGCCGGGTCCTCGCACCTGACGAACGACGCCGCGACGCCTGCGCGTAGGCGGCCGTGCCGTCGAGCCACGTCGTCGATCAGGTAGGTCAGGGCCTGCGGAACCGGCGTTCTCGAGTGGGTGGCGAACAACGTGTGCAGCTCGGAGGCGGTCAGTCCCACATCGAGAGCGCGGCGCAGGCTGGTGTCGCTGATCCGGTACATCGTGGCCGCGCCCGCGGATTCCACGTCGGCGACCAGTTCGATTCGATCCTGCAGTTCCGGCTCGAGCGGGCCGGGTGCCACCAACGTGAGGTCGGCTTGCACCAGGACGTAGTCGATGGGCTCGGGCAGGGCAGCGCGCATGTCTGCCTCGGCATTGCCGTCGTGCAGCAGGGAGCGGCCCGGGGTCGAGATCGCCCCGCGGGCGACGATGCCGAGAGCGGTGGCTTCGGCGAGAACATGTCCGACGGGTGTGACGCCGAAGCGTCCGGACCACCGGGGTCGACGCCAGGCCAGGGTGCGGGCGAGGTCGGCGGGCTGCGCTGCGTGTCCGCTGCCGAGTTCTGCGAGCAACTCCAGGATCATGCGTCGATCCCGCGGTGCGGCCGGAGAGCGGACTTCCTCGGACAGGGCGGCGATGGGTTTGTCGTTGGGGTCACGCATTCCGATGACCCAGGGTGCCCGCGGCACTTCGAGCCAGGCCGAGGCCAGGGTGTGCCAGCGCGCTGCCGGGGCGGCGGTGAGCCAGGCCTCGACCGCCGGTGTCGGGGCCCAGTAGTCGTCGCCGTTGTCGGACGCAGGAACCGGGTCCGGTGTTCCGCTCGAGATGAGGTGAGCGGCGGCCAGCAACTCGACGAGAACGCTCACTCGATCGTCGTCGAGGCCGGTGGCCTTGGTGATCTTGCGGAGCTCGCGTACTCCCAGTCCGCCGGCCTTCAGAGCGGGTGCAGGCGAAGCGGACAGTGCCTCGATCACCGCGACGCAGTGCCGACCCAGCTCCAGCGCCTCTCCTGCGGCAGCGGCGTCGACGTCGGCGAGCGAATACGTGTTGGTATCGAGTTTGGGTTCGGCGAGCGAGCGCGGGTCCGACATCGGTTCGCCGCGCAGGATCTGGCCCACTTGGACGGGCAGCTCGACGGTTTGTTCGTCCAACCAGATCAGCAGACCGGCGGCGAGCAGCTTCTGGACGGGTCGGTCCGGCGGCGTGCCCGGTGCGGCGTCGCGGGTGCGGCCGGTGGGGGACGATCTGGCGAGGGTGTCGAGAAGGCCGCGTTCGCCGTCGCCGAGTTCTGCCAGCGCCGCGGTGATGTGGGCCTCGGTGAGGTTGTCCACCGGGTCGAGTGCGCGACCGATGCGCCACGGCACCGCGTCCGCCGCTGCGGCGCTGATGCGGAAGCCTGCTGCGTCGCCCCACACCAGCAGGCGTTCGCGCAGCTGGGACAGTGCCTTGTCCACGCTCTTGGCCGGTGCGCGTTTGGCGACCACGGCCAGCAGCGCGGCGCGGGTGACGGGTCGCTCGTATGCCTCTTCGATGGCGAGGATCTCGAGGACCGTCAGAGCGAGGGTGTCGAGGGTGTCCGCGGTGTGCAGGATCGATCGGCGCTGCTCGGCCCGTCCGGCCAGTACGGCAAGGGATGCGGGCGGCGGCGCGGTCAGATCCGGACGCAGCGACATGGCCCTGATCAGCTCGGCGTCGCTGCGAGCTGCGATCCATCGAGGCAGATCCGGGGGCGTATCGGTGTGTCGGTGCGCAGTCGTGTCGGTCATCGTCTATCAGATTAGAGACCTGGGCTGGTGCTTGCCGCAGGGCAGGTGTCAAAATAGGCGCATGGTGAACAAGTCGAAGAAGCCCTATGTCGATCCAGGCTGGCCGGAAACCGCTCGCGGTGACCACGCGGTGACCGAACTCTCGTCCGCTCGCTCGGGTGGCTTGTCGCCCTTCGGCGAGGACACCGAGTTCCCGCTGCCCGTCGAAGACCTTCCCTACGCCCATCCGGTGACCGTGGTCAATCGCTAGCCGCGGCCCTCGAGCACGAAGAAGCCCCCGACAATCCGTCGGGGGCTTCTTTCGTACGAGCTGAACCGTCTCCGGGCGCTTACTGGGGCAGGAATGCCTTGTTGGCCTGGTAGAAGTTCACGATCTGAGGATCGAGCTGGATGCCCTGAGCCGCGTTCTGCACGAACGAGGCGATCTGCGGATCGTTGGTGAGGTTCTGGACGGCGGTGACGATGCCCTCGACGACCTCGGCCGAGTTGTCGACTGCCGGGATGGACGTCAGGTCGGGCAACGCGGGAACTTCCGGTGCCTTGGGGGTGACCGGAACACTGCGCTCGGTGGGCGCGCTGTTCAGGCCGAGGCTCGAGGAGCAGGACGGCCATGCGCCCCAGCCCTGCGAGTCGAGGACCTTCTCTGCGACTGCGATCTGCTCTTCACGGCTGGCCTGGTTGGCCGTGGCCGCGTACTGCTGGCCGCCGTGCGCGTTCCAGGTGCTGGGGGAGAACTGCAACCCACCCTGGTAGCCGTTGCCGGTGTTGATGCCCCAGTTGCCGCCGGCTTCACACTGTGCCAGGCGGTCCCAGTCGGAATCCGGTGCCGCGTTCGCGGTGCCGGTGAAGGCGATGCTCGCGGTGCCCATGATGGCTCCGGTGACTGCGACCTTTGCGACGGTCTTGCCAGTGGTGCTCGGCTTGCGATGACGTCCGCTCATACGAGTTGAAATCCTCTCCACACGCGCCTGCGAGGTCAGCTGTCGGGTTCGGGCTGAGAGGTAGCCCGGCCGTCTCACACACTCCTGCGAGTGGGCAATTGGGCTTCACCCCAAGGGAAGTCGGTGCGGCTTCGTGAGTCGCTACAACTTCCCGGTTGTCCGTGGAGGACGTGGGTCCCCCGTCCTCGTCCCCTGGGTGATCGTCAAGGGTGTTCCGGTTCCCGCGGGACGAGGTTTGGCGCTGCGGGCCGGAATTCGGCCGAACTTTCCGGCCGCTGCTGACCGTACTGAAATTCCCGCCTTACGTCACTATTTGGTAACTGTCGATTTCGGGGCGTCGCCGAGAGCACATTTTGTACCTCTTTCGGGTCGCTCGAGTCGGCCCAGCTAGTGGACGTGCCGGGCATTGAACCCCTGTCCGTTGCCTGTCCGTTACCGGAGCGTGATGTGATGGAAGTCACATCGACGGGAACCGGTTCCGGAGGTCACCGAACGGCAACGATGTCCTTGCCGAGGGGCATCAGGGATACGGGGATCATCTTCAGGTTCGCGATCGCCAACGGGATGCCGATGATGGTGATCGCCATCGCGACGGCGGTGACCACGTGGGTCAGGGCCAGCCACCAACCGGCCAGAATCAGCCACAGCACGTTTCCGACGAGCGCACCGGATCCGGACCCCGGCTTGTCGACGATCGTCGATCCGAACGGCCACAGCGCGTAGACGCCGATGCGGAACGACGCGATGCCGAACGGAATGGTCACGATCAGGATGCACAGCAGCAGCCCGGCGAGGAAGTAGCCCAGTGCCAACCACAGGCCGCCGAAGACCAGCCAGATGACGTTCAGTATCAACCGCATGGTCAACGCGCCCGTCGTCCGGATGCCAGCGCGTACCCCAGCGCCAGCACGAAGCCGGTCGGCGCGGAGAACATGGCCGTCAGGTAGAGCCCGAGTGGGGGCTTCGCGTCGGAGAAGATCGGAAACATCAGGATCGCGACGATGGCGACGAGGCCGATCGCGAACAAAGCCAGCGCGATGCGCAGCAGAGCGGTGCTGCTCTTACGGGTCGTTGTGTCCACATCGACCACGGTAGTGCGAATCGCGACGCTGTGAAGAGCGCAGTGCGGTGAACAACTCGAATGCTCTATCCGGGCTCACCGCGCTAGACTGGTGTATTCGCGTCCTACGTCCTCGTGGGGCGCGAAACTTGTGCGGGCCGAACATCGGTCCCACGGACAACGCAACTGTCACAGCAACAGATGAACGGGTGAGCTCAGTGCCGACCGGCAAGGTGAAGTGGTACGACGTCGACAAGGGATTCGGATTCCTCTCGCAGGAGGAAGGCGAGGACGTTTACGTGCGTTCCTCGGCGCTGCCCGAGGGCGTCGAGGGCCTCAAAGCCGGTCAGCGAGTCGAGTTCGGGATGGCTGCAGGCCGTCGCGGACCGCAGGCCCTGAGCCTGAAGGTGCTCGAGCCGGCGCCGTCGGTGCGTCAGAACTCCGGCAGCACCCGCCGCGAACCCGTCGAGCGCAAGCACACTCCCGACGAGCTGCACGGCATGGTCGAGGACATGATCACGCTGCTCGAAGCGACGGTGCAGCCCGAGCTCCGCAAGGGCAAGTACCCGGACCGCAAGATCGCGCAGCGCATCTCCGAGGTGGTCCGGGCCGTCGCCCGCGAGCTCGACAGCTGATCTCGGGAACGACCTACGGCAGCGTGCCGATCGACCAGATGGCGTGGCTGACGAAGCCCTCCTGATTGGTGTCGGTGTCGATGATGCCGGTGGGCAGACGCACTTCGATCCCGAGCAGGGTTCGGCCGCTGTCGTCCGTGGTGGGCACCGTGACGCTGAGCCTGGTTCCCGGTTCGTTGAACGCGCTGTCCTCCACGACGTTTCCGCTGTCGTCGCCGTAGACCAGGGCGAGCACCCACGGTGCCGAGTAGACGGCCTCGGGAAGCGAGAGCTGCACCGTCGGGGCCATGCCGACCTGGATCTCGGTGGTTTCTCCGACGTTGGTGCACAGCGGGTCGCTGACGGCGCAGTACAGGTACGGCTCCACGTCGACGGCTCGGCCGTTGGCGTAGGCGGAGACGGTCGGTTCCTTGTCCGGCGCGTTCCCGATCAGCAGCGCGAGTACCGCGACGAACGCAACGGCGACGACGAGCAGACCTGCGGCGATCAGGGCCGCGATCTTCTTGGTGCGGGGAGCGAGATTCACTTGGTCACGTTTTCGCCGAAGGAACCGTCGGACACTTCTTGTTCGACGTGGTCGGGGCGGTTGCCGCCGAAGCCGGGCAGAAGTGATCTGCCGCGGTAGGTGAGGAATGTCTGCACGAGCCCGATCGTAAGCAACACCGAGACCACGGTGAAACCGAGCCAGTACTCGGTGGGGAGCAGCACGCCGAGCGTGCCGCCGAGGACCCAGCACAGTTGCATGACGGTTTCCGATCGGCCGAATCCCGACGCGATCGATTCCGGCGGCAGATCGGCCTGCAGGGACGCGTCGAGGGAGACCTTGGCGAGTGCACTGGCGCTCGACGCGACGAGCGCTGCCACCGCTGCGGTGAGCAGGCTGTCGGTGACCGCGGCGACGACGGCCACGACCGTGACTGCGAGGGTGCAGCGAAGAACCACAAGGGACGGCCGGCCGAGCTTGATCCTGGCTCCGAGCGCGTTGCCGGAGAAGTTGCCGAGACCGGCGGCGGCTCCGACGAGTCCGAGCATCGCGGCCTGCTGAAGCGGCTCGTGTTCGGTACGGGATTTGGCGACGAACGCGATGTAGAGCGTCAGGAAGCCGGTGAGAATTCGGATGGTGCCGTTGCCCCAGAGCCCGACGATGACCGCCCGGCCCAAGGGCTGTCTGCGGTTCTTGGTGGTGCTCGACGCCGGGGGCGACGGGGGCGTGCGGCGGAGGTTCTCTGTGGGAGCCCCGCTTCCGGCGTAATCGCGATCACCGTGCTGATCGGCGTGGTAACTCAAGGTTGCGGGCACTTCACCCTCGGTGATCTCCACCCAGGACGGAATCCTCATGCTGAGATATGCGCCGAGCACGGTGATCGCGGCAACGAACCACAGAGCGCCGGGGGAGTCGGCGACGAACGCGATACCGCCTGCGATGGCCCCGGCCGCGATGGTGCCGCCGAGCAGACCGAACACCGTCAGACGTGAGTTGACGCGGACCAGGTCGATCTCCGGCGGCAGTACCCGCGGCGTCACCGCGCTCTTGAGCACCGCAAAAGACTTGCTCAGAACGAGCATGCCGAGCGCGGCCGGATACAACACCCAGCTGTCGAAGTTGAACACCAGCACCACCGCCAACACGGTGCGCAACCCGAAGGACGTGGCGAGCGCGATGCGTCGGCCCTGCTGCAATCGGTCCAGCAGCGGACCGATGAGCGGCGCGATCAACGCGAACGGCGCGATGGTGATGACGAGATACAGCGCGACCTTGGTCTTGTCCTCACCGGTGGCGGCGGAGAAGAAGAGCGTGTTGGCCAACGCGATCGCCAGCGCGGCATCCGATGCGAAGTTCGCCATGGTCGCGTACGTGAGTGCTGTCAGGCCGGACTTGTCGGCACCGTCGGCCTTCGCGGCTCGCTGAAACGATGCTATTCCCTTGCCGGTCAGCTCGCGTCCACGCATGGCGGCGACGCGGGTGACGGTCAGCTTCTTGGGCATCGGCGGCGGCTTGCGTGCGCCTGCCTTGCCGCGTGCCGCGGTGATCTGCTCGGTACGCGGCGGGTGCAACGGGGGCAACGGCTCGCGGCGGCTCGGAACATGGGCGGTCACAGGAGTTGCGGCCGGGTAGTTGGCCAGACCGGGGTGCTCGAGAGGGTCAGGAGCGGAGCCTGCGGAGTGACCGTTCGGCTCAGGAGTGGGGCCTGCGGAGTGACCGGGTCGGTCAGGAGCATCGTTCTGCTCGGGGTCGTGAGCGGAGCCCGCGGAGTGATCCTGGTGTGGGTCGTCCGCACCCGGTGGGGTGTGGGGGAGACGTGGATCGGTCACGGTGTCAATTCTGTCCTACCGGCGCGGTATCGGTGAATTGCACCTCGAAGATCGTGGGCCAGTATTTGCCGGTCACGAGAAACCGGTCGGTGCCGGGGATCTGTGCGATGCCGTTGAACACGTCGGCACCCCCTCGTTGGGAGGCCGACATCGAATCCCACAGTGGGGTGCCGTCGATGACGGCCGTCACCGCGCCGGTCTCGGGGTCGATGCGCATGATGTCGAACGTCTGCCACACGTTGGCGTACACCGATCCGTCGTCGGCGCATTCGAGTTCGTTGAGGCGCTCCACCGGATTGCCGTCGAGTGTGACGTTCACGGTGCCCTCGGCCTCGAACGACGTGGGGTCGCGGAAGGTGAGGGTCGACGAGCCGTCGCTCATGACGAGGCGGTTGTCCGGCGTCTGCGTACACAGCCCCCAGCCTTCGCCCTCGTAGTTCACTCGGCGTCGTTCTGTCAGAGTGTCCCGGTCTCGGGCGATCGCGACACCGTCCTGCCAGGTGATCTGCCACAGCGTGTCGCCGTCGACGGTGATGCCTTCGCCGAACAGGTCGGACGGCAGATCCACGCGATCGAGTTCGGTCATGGTCTCGAGCGACGTCCGCCTGACGAACGAGGAACCTTCCAATCCGGTGCCCTCGTAGAGCACGTCGCCGTCGATCTCGAAGCCCTGAGTGAAGGCGTCGTTGCCACGGTCGTATTCGCGCAGGATCTCGGTGGTCAGTGTCGGAACCGAGTCGGACGTCACCGGGGTCGGCTGCGTCGTCGACGAACAGGCGGACACGGCCAGCAGCGAGGCCACGAGGGCAGCGTAGGTGCGAGCACGGACGGTCATTGCACCCATGATGGCAGCCCGAACTGGGCGTCACCGAGTCGATGCGGCAAACTGAATGTGTGAGTTTCGTATCTTCTCCAGAGCTCGATTCCATCCGCCCCGTCTTGGCCGATGCCGTGGACCTCGCGCGGCAGGCTCTGCTCGACCTGGGAGAGGGCGGTATCGGCGAGTACCTCGGGGTCACCGCCGAAGACGCCAGTGCGGCCACGCACCGGTTCGCCAGCGATCTCGAGGGGTACCGCGGATGGCAGTGGGCCGTGGTGGTCGCCGCCCCGGCGGACGCGGATCACGCCACGGTCAGTGAGCTGGTTCTGCTCCCGGGCCCCGACGCTCTCGTGGCACCGACCTGGGTGCCCTGGGACGAGCGCATCCGTCCCGGCGACCTGGGACCCGGCGATCTGCTGTCTCCGCGCCAGGACGATCCCCGGCTGGTTCCCGGGTACGTCGAATCCGGTGACCCCGCCATCGACGAGGTGGCGGGCGAGATCGGCCTCGGCCGAAGCAAGGTCATCAGCCTCGAAGGACGCCTCGACGCCGCCCAGCGTTGGCACGACGGCGACTTCGGCCCCGATACCGAGATGGCCAAGGCTGCGCCGTCGACCTGCGGGCTGTGTGGCTTCTACCTCCCCATCGCCGGGTCCATGTCCGCCGCATTCGGGGTGTGCGGCAACGAATTCGCGGCCGACGGACACGTGGTGCACGCCGAGTACGGCTGCGGAGCGCATTCGGACACCGAACTTCCCACCGGAGCCGGATCGCCGCAATTCGAGCCGTACGACGACGCGGCACTCGACGTCATCGCCTCGCCGGTCGCCCCGGTCGAGCCTGCTGCTGTTGCCGAGACGACCGACGGCGTCGAGAAGGCCGACACGGACAAGGCTGCCCCGGAAGTGTCGTTGACTCCACAGGAGGCTGCATCCGAAGAGTCGGCTGACGAGGTCGTTGCGGTCGATGAGGCCGAACCCGTCGCCGACGATGCGTCGAGTACCACCGATCTGGCTGCGCAGGAAGAAGCTTCGGCATCTCCGAGCTGATCGATCCGTTCGACACCGAGTCGCTGCGGGAGTCGATTCTCGCGGCGTGGGGCTCTTCTCCCACTCGGCTTCGGGAGGATTCGGCGTCCGAGTCCGATCTGGTGCGCGGGGGTTATCGCGATCGTCTGTTGACCGAGCTCGCGCAGAACGCGGCGGACGCCGCGCAGCGCGCCGGCGTCCCGGGTCGGCTGGCCGTATGGACCGATGAGTTCGGTGCTCTGCATGTCGCCAATACCGGTGCAGCGCTCGATGTCTCGGGTGTCCATGCCCTCACGGCGCTGCGGGCCTCGGCCAAGGGCTCGACGGACCCGGGCGTCGGACAGTTCGGGGTCGGGTTCACCGCAGTGCGTTCGGTGTCCGACGAGATCGAGCTGCGCTCCCGTGGCGGCGGCGTGGCGTTCAGCGCGCGGCGCACATTCGAGGCGCTGCGCGAGCGAGGCATGCTCACACCCGACACCGGCGTGCCGGTGCTGCGGCTCGCATGGCCTGTCGCAGATTCGCCGGCCGACGGCTTCGACACCGAGATCGTGTTGACGTTGCGAGCCGATGTGGCGGCGGATTCGTTCGCGTCAGGATTAGCAGACGAGGCCGTCGACCTGCTGCTCGAACTGGAGGCGTTGGACTCCATCGAGATCGACGGCGTCGTGATCGACTGCAGCAGAATCGAATTGGACGACCATTCGTCCGAGATCACGATCGGTCCGCGAACCTGGCGGCAGTTCGCCACCCCGGCCGCCCGCTGGCTCGCTCCGGTTGTCGACGGTCTGCCCGTTCCCGCTCCGCCCGATGTGTTGCGCGCTCCGACTCGTTCGGACGAGCTACTGTCGTTGCCCGCGTTGGTCATTGCCGATGTACCGATGCAACCCGATCGGCGACGCGTGCTGCCGGGTGTCTCGTTCGACGCGGTAGCGCACGGGTACGTGGACTTCGTGGCCTCGCTGCCTGCCGCATCCAGGGTGTCGTTCGTGCCCGAGGTCGGATTCGCCCGCAGTGAGGTCGACGGCGCACTACGTGAACTCGTCTTCCGTCGATTGTCCTGCGCACCATGGCTTCCCGGTGTGGACGGACGCGATCTGGTGCCCGAGCGGGCGAACGTCGTCGCGGACGCCACCGAGGAACTCACCGAGGTGCTGACAGGTGTCGTACCCGATCTGGTCGACGCATCACTGTCGGGTGCACGACATGCGTCGGCGCTCGCGGCAGTGGGTGTGCACCGGATCGGGTTGGCGAGGCTGGCGGAGATGGTCGGTGGGCTCGATCGCGAGCCGAGTTGGTGGCGGCGACTGTTCGACGCGTTGACCCCACTCGTGGTCGACGGTGTGGCTGCGGAAGAGCTTGCGGCGCTGCCTGTTCCGCTCGCGGACGGTCGCACGGTGACCGGCCCGCGGACGACGGTGATCGGCTCCGACGCCTCGGCTGCGGTCACCTGGGTCAGGTTGGTGCATCCGGAAGCGGTGAGTCCGCTGCTGTCGCGTCTGGGTGCCCGCGAGGCGACTGCGACCGAGCTGCTCACCGACCCGGCGCTCGAGGCTGCGCTGGACGATCTCGACTGGGACGAGAGCGAGGAGGTCGACGGTCTGGTCTCCGCTGTGCTCGCGCTGGCGGGAGAGGCGGGCGAACTACCCGGTTGGCTCGGCGGTCTGCCCCTCGAAGACGACGAGGGTGAATTGCGCAGCGCCGACGAATTGTTGCTTCCCGGAGCGCCGTTGGCGGATCTGCTGATACAGGATTCGCCGTTCGGTGTGCTCGCGCCTGCGGTGGTGGCCAGGTTCGGTGAGCGGGCGCTGCGAGCAGTGGGCGTCGGGTGGGGGTTCTCGGTGGTGCGTGACGAGCTACCGACCGGGCCGGATCACGATCTCGACGACGAGTCCGCATGGTGGTCGGGGCTGTCCGAGGAGCCGGAATCACTCCTCGCGGTTCGCGATCTCGACCTCGTTCGATCGGACGGCTGGTCCGAGGCGCTGACCGTACTGTTGGACGACCCGAGCACCCGTGCGGCACTGGCCGATCGGGACGGTTACACCGCGTGGTGGATCGGACGCCATGCGCGAGTGCATGGTTCGCGTCCGGTCAACTTTCGGGCACCGTCGGACGAGACGTTCGCCGGGTTGCTCGATCCGCTGAATCATCCGCGTGCCGACGAACTGCAGGCGGTGCTCAGTGCGTCGATCTGCGAGAGCGCCGATACTGCTCGCGTGCTGCTGGCAGCGCTGTCGGATCCACAGCGGAGTCCGACCCCTGCGGTGATCGCGCGAACCCACACGCTCATCGCCACCGCTGTGGTGGAGCGGCGCTTCGAGGTCTCGGACATCGATCCCCCGGATCGTGTGCGCACGCTCGGCGGCGCAGTCGTGGACGCGTCGGATGCGCTGGTGATCGACGCCCCGTGGCTGGTGAGCGTGGTACCACCGGAGGTCGCCGTGCTCTCGGACATGGCTACCGCTGCGGCACTGGCCGACGTTCTCGACATCAGGTCGGCGTCGGAGGCGATCAGCGGAGAAGTGCTGGGAGTGGGACGGGTCAGCTCTTGGGATCGTGAACCCGGAGCCGTGTTGGCCTGTGCGGTCATGGGATTGCCGCTGCCGTCCGGCGGGGTGGTGGTGCATCGCGAACTCGTGGTGCGGCTGTCCGGTGACGTGAGCGGCGAGCGGACACTCCCGTGGTGGGTGACCGCCGACGGAACGGTGCACTGCACGGAGAGTTGGGAGCGACCTCGTGGGGTTTGACGGTGTGATCCTGGACTGGATGGTCGAGCATCGGGTCGGGTGGGTCACGACGATGTTCTGGATCATCACCACGCTCGGCAACACGGTGTCGATGTTTCTGCTGTCCGCGGTGGGCGTCGTTGCGTTGCTTCGCGTCGGACGCAGATCGGATGCCGTCGTGATCGCAGGCGCGATGCTGACCGGATGGGGTCTGATGAATGCGCTGAAGTTCGCGTTCGCGCGGGAGCGTCCACCGCTTCCGGAGCGGCTGGTGGACATTGCGAGCCATTCGTTTCCGTCGGGCCACGCGATGATGTCGATGGTGCTTGCCACGGTGGCGATCGCGCTGATGCTGCGATCGTCCACGCCGTGGCTGCATCGGCCGGTACTGCTCGTGTTACCCGTGGTCGCGTCCCTGCTGATCGGATTCTCTCGGATCTACCTGGGTGCGCACTGGACCACGGACGTGCTGGCCGGCTGGGTGTTCGGTGCCCTGTGGGGGCTGGGTTGGATCTATGCCGTCAGGCTGATCAGCGCGAGAAATCCGAGCGCTGTGCGATGACGAGCAGCTCGTCGCGCATGGCCGGGCTGGAGACAGCGTTGGCGCGTGCGTAGAGGGCGCGGAGCGAGCGGACGTGGTTGCGGCGAGTGCGGTACTGAGAGACGAGCTTCATGGCCTGGCTTTCGTGGATCAAGAGGTTGTTTTATCTGACATAACCCATGGTCCACGTTAACTTTGTGTTACTCAACCGGTTCAGGGGTTAGTTTGCCCACGTCAGAGGCCTGTGGTGACCGGGCTAACGTGATTCTGATCTCAATCGAGGCCGCGTTGGGCGGTTTTGCTCCCGCGACGTGACGCCGCTCTCTGCATCAGGAAGATTCCGAACCCTACGGCACCGACAGCGATGCCGGACCAACACGTGGCAAGTGCGTCGCCGCCCCCACCTCCGGTGGCGGTGAACACCACCAGCGCGAGGATCCAGCCGAGGATGCCGATCGCCAACACAGGCACCGGATCGGTGAGGCTGCGCGGAATCTGGGGGAGGTCGGCCACGAAACTCAAGTTACGCCACTGCTGCGTGTCTCGGCTGCGCCGTTGCGGTTACCCAAGTGCTTCGGTGTGCTTTATCGTTCGCTCATGCAATTGTCGTCGCGGCTACTCGACAACTACTTCAAGATCACCGAACGAGGCTCGACGGTTGGATCCGAGGTCCGAGGAGGCGTGGTCACCTTCGTGGCCATGGCCTACATCGTCGTCCTCAATCCGCTGATTCTGGGCAGCTTCTCCGCCGACGACGCGGCCGCCAAGACCGACGTACTCGGCAACATCCTGCCGGTCGCCCAGGTCGCCGCCGTGACAGCGCTGGTGGCCGGATTCATGAGTATCGCCTTCGGCATCGTCGCCAACTATCCGTTCGGCATCGCGGCGGGACTGGGCATCAACACCCTGCTCGCCGTGACGATCGCACCCCAGGTGACGTGGCCCGAGGCGATGGGGCTCGTCGTGATCGACGGCATCATCATCGTGCTGCTGGCGGTGACCGGATTCCGCACCGCGGTGTTCAACGCGATCCCGGCCGAGCTCAAGGCTGCGATCGCCGCCGGCATCGGCGCGTTCATCGCCTTCATCGGACTGGTCGACTCCGGGTTCGTTCGCCGCATCCCCGACGCCGCGGGCACGACGGTTCCCGTCGGGCTCGGCATCGACGGGTCCATCGCGTCGTGGCCGACGGTGATCTTCGTGTTCGGGTTGTTGCTGATGGGTGTGCTGGTGGTGCGCAAGGTGCGCGGCGGTCTGCTGATCGGCATCGTGGTGACGACGGTGCTGGCGGCGATCGTCGAGGCCGTCACCGACGTGGGTCCGTCGAACGGCGTCGACCCCAAGGGCTGGAACCTGTCGGTTCCGCAGCTGCCCACCGAGTTGATTCAGTCTCCCGATCTGTCGTTGGTGGGCAACGTCGATCTGTTCGGAGCGTTCACGCGCATCGGCGTGCTCGCCGCCAGCCTGCTGGTGTTCACGCTCGTGCTCGCGAACTTCTTCGACGCGATGGGCACGATGACCGGTCTGGGCAAGGAAGCGAAACTGGACAAGGACGGGAAACTGCCGAACATCGGCAAGGCCCTGGTCGTCGAAGGGGCCGGAGCCATCGTGGGTGGTGGTGCGTCGGCGTCGTCGAACACCGTGTTCGTCGAATCGGCTTCCGGAATCGCCGAGGGTGCGCGTACCGGACTGGCCAACGTCGTCACCGGATTGCTCTTTCTGTTGGCCATGTTCTTCACCCCTCTCACGGCCGTCGTTCCGATCGAAGCGGCCGCTCCGGCGCTGGTCGTGGTGGGTGCGCTGATGATCGGGCAGGTTCTCGACATCGACTTCCGGCGCTTCGATTACGCGTTGCCTGCCTTCCTGACCATCGTGGTGATGCCCTTCACCTACTCCATCGCCAACGGGATCGGCGTCGGTTTCATCACCTGGGTGATACTCGCGGTCGGCTCCGGTCGGGCGAAGTCGGTCCATCCCCTGTTGTGGATCGTGGCGTTGCTGTTCGTCGCATATTTTGCCGTCGGACCCATCACCGAGGCGGTTACATGATGCGGGGTCGGTTCCAGGGCGTATTCTCTGCGCTGTGACGTCGGGAAATGTAGTGAAGGACAATCGGGAATTGGCAAGCGACCTGTCGCTTGCGGTGGTGAGGCTGACTCGCCACCTTCGGGGTAGGCGAGTGGACTCGCAAGTCTCGCTCACTCAGCTGTCGGCTCTGGCCACGCTGAGTCGGGAGGGCGACATGACGCCGGGTGCATTGGCCGCGCGAGAGAAGGTACAGCCGCCGTCGATGACGCGGGTGATCGCATCGTTGGCCGAACTCGGCCTGGTGGCGCGCACCCCGCATCCCACCGACGGGCGGCAGGTGATCGTCTCGCTGTCACCGGCCGGTCGAGAGCTGATCGCCGACGAGGCCAGCGCCCGCGAAGCGTGGATGACCGCGCAGTTGGCAGGCCTCGGACCCGAGCAGCTCGACACGCTCCGTGACGCGGTGACGATCATCGGGGCCCTCGTGAGCGACTCCGAGTAGTTACCTAGGTTTATTATCTGAACGGTGGCCCCTGTTTCCCGTACCTCCGGCTCGACGATGTTCGCCGCCCTGAAGACTCACAACTACCGATTGTGGGCGTCGGGGCAGATCGTCTCGCTGGTCGGCACGTGGATGCAGCGGGTTGCCCAGGACTGGCTCGTTCTGACGCTGTCCGGCGGCAACGGCTTCGCCGTCGGTATCGTCATGGCCCTGCAGTTCGGGCCGACACTGTTCCTCTCGGTCTGGGGTGGGGTTCTGGCAGACCGATACGACAAGCGCAAGCTGCTCATGATCACCCAGGTCTTCGCTGCGGTCTGTGGTCTGGTGCTCGGTGTGCTCGACGTCGGAGGGATGGTCGAGCTGTGGCACGTGTACGTCATCGCGTTCATCCTCGGCTGCTCGTCCGCGATCGACGCTCCGGTGCGGCAGTCGTTCACCATCGAGATGGTCGGCAAAGAGACCCTCGCCAATGCGATCGCGTTGAACTCGATGACCTTCAACATGGCGCGCATCGTCGGGCCTGCCGTGTCCGGAGTGCTCATCACCCTCGTCGGCACCGGCTGGGTGTTCCTCATCAATGCCGTGTCGTTCGCGGCGGTGTTCGGTGCCCTCGTGGCGATGAACGTCGGTCAGCTCTTCCGCGTCGAACCGACCCCACGCGCCAAAGGGCAGGTGCGCGAGGGGTTTCGGTACGTCTGGGGGCGCGGTGATCTACGAGTACTGCTGGCCACGGTCTTCATGGTCTCGACGTTCGGCCTCAACTTTCCGCTGAGCCTGTCGGTGTTGGCGCGCAACACGTTCGGTAGCGGAGCGGACGCCTACGGACTGCTCTCGACAACGCTGGCGGTCGGTACCTTGGCCGGAGCGACTCTGGCTGCCCGGCGGGCGAGCGCGCCGCGACTGCGGCTCTTCATCGGTGCCGTCATCGCATTCGGTGCCTTCGAGTTGATCGTCGGGTTGATGCCCAACTACCTGCTCGTCGCGCTTCTGCTGATACCCACCGGTGCCCTGACCTTGACGTTCACGACGTCGGCGATGAACATTCTGCAGATGTCGGTGCCATCCGACATGCGCGGACGCGTGATGGGCATCTACATGCTGTGCTTCCTCGGCGGCACTCCGCTGGGCAGTCCGGTTCTCGGTTGGCTCGCCGACGCCTTGGATCCGCGGGCACCGTTGCTGTTCGGCGGGGCCATCTCTCTGGCGACCGGCCTCTTCGCGGCCGTGTATCTACTGCGGCACAACAATTTGCGGATCACCGTGGTGCCACCCGCAGACGGTCATCGGCTCCCCACCCTCGATACTGTCGCCGTGAGCACGAAGGTATGAGGGTGAGTCAGATCCAGCCGTGGCGTCGAGCGAGAGCGCAGGCCTCGTGCCGGTTCGCTGCCCCCAGTTTCGCCGCGGCAGCTGACAGGTAGTTGCGGGTGGTGCCGGGCGAAAGATGGGCCCGCCGTGCGATCTCCGCGATCGACGCGCCGTCCGCGGCGAACTCGAGCACATCGGCCTCGCGCGGTGTGAGTGGCGAGTCTCCGGCTCCGATGGCTTCCGCGGCCAGCGTGGGGTCGACGTAGCGACCGCCGCCGTGCACGGTGCGCACCACCTCGGCCAGGGTGGCAGCCGAGGTGGTCTTTGGGAGGAACCCGCGCACGCCCGCTTCGAGCGCCTTCTTGAGGTAGCCCGGCCGACCGTGGCTGGTGACGATGATCGACGCGCACGCGGGCAGCGTCTCGGCGATCTTCTGGGCTGTCTCGATGCCGTCGATTCCGCCCATCTGCAGGTCCAGCACGGCCACATCGGGGGCGAGAGAGGCCGCGACGGTCAACGCCTTCTCGCCGGAGTCGGCCTGCCCGACGATCTCGATGTCGTCCTCCAGATCGAGCATGGTCGCAAGCGCCGAACGAATGAGATTCTCGTCGTCGGCCAGCAGAACTCGAATCATGATGTCGTCCTTGGGTTCTCGATCGGTAGCGCCGCGGTGAGGGTGAATCCCTCGGAGGTCTTCTCCGTGTTCAGCGCTCCTCCGACTGCGACCAATCGTTCGCGCAACCCGCTCAGGCCGGTGCCGTCGTCGCGGCCGGATGATGGACTGGGGTGGTCATTGGTCAGCCGAATGCTGTTGTCGATCAGCTCGATTCGGCAATAAGTGGCGGTGGAGTGGCGCAGGATGTTCGTCACTCCCTCACGGACCACCCAGGCGGCCGCCTCGGCCGCGCGCTCGGACAGAACCGAGGTCTCACCGACCAGTTCGGTGGAAATACCCGCGGCCGACAGCAGGGACCGAGCCCCGTCGAGTTCCGACGCCACATCGACCGATCGGTAGCCGCGAACCAGCTTTCGCGCGTCGGCCATGGATTCCTGGGCCAGGATGCGAACCTCGTCCATCTGGCCCGCCGCTCGATCGTCACCCCGGCGAGCCAGCGTTGCGGCGAGTTCGCTCTTGACCGCTATTGCGGAGAGTGCGCGTCCGACGACGTCGTGCAGATCTCGCGAGAATCGCAGACGCTCCTCGGCAACCGAGAGTGCGGCAGCGGCGGCGCGGGTGGCGTCGAGTTCGGTGACGATGCGCAGCAGCCATGCCGACAGTTGCACCGTGAAGGCCATGAAGGCGATGAAGATGCCGAGGATCACGGTGTCCACCGCCGGGGTTCCCAGAGCCGCCGCGAGCAGAGCAGCGGCCACAGCCGCCGCCAGGGACCAACGCAACGGAATCAGGGTCGCGACCGCTGTGGTGACGAGTACGGCGGCCCAGATCGCGTTGCTCGTGGTCCCTCCCGCTACCAGCACCACGGCGGCGACCGCCACGATTGCCAACGGGATTCGTGGGTCGGCCGTCGACTCGCCGCCGAGTGCGGGGGTGCGCTGCACAACCACGAAAGTGGCGGCGGCACACACTGCTGCTGCCGCCATCGACCGATAGTCGTCGTACTGCAGAGATGTCAGCATCGCACCGACGGCGACACCGATGGAGATGAGCAGGAACGACTGGCGGGTGTAGACGCGCACCTTGTCCACTGCACTGCTGTCGTTCCAGCCGTGCAGTGGATTGAGGTACTGGTGCAACTTCATGATCTCCAGCCTTGCAGACGGTCGACGAATGATGCGATCTAGGACCGCGGTTCCCAACGGAAGTGAGTGCGGGCGATCAGGAGGCTGCCGACGATCCAGGCGAGCATCACCAGCAGCGGCATTCCGGCTTCGGTGAAGGTGGCAGCGAAGCCGATGGACTCGTCGCCGGGCGTGGTGGTACCGAACCAGCCCAGGTTCAACAGGTCCGAGACCGCGGCCATCGGGGTCAGCTCTATCACCCTGCCGAACGAGTCCGGGAGGGCGTCACGAAGCAGTGAGGAGCCGGCCATGGCGACCAGGATCACCGGCAAGCTGGTGATCTGAGCCGCCTCCGCATTGCGGGTGAACGCCGAGGTGATCAGGGCCAGGGCGGCGAACAGCGCAGCACCGCCGAACAGAGCGACCACGACCAGTAGCGCGTTGGTGGGAACGGGTCCGCCGAAGGCCAGCACCACTGCTCCGACGATCAGTCCGAGGACGACGGTCAGTATCAGCGAGGGGATGGCCGGTCCGAGCAGGATCTGCACATCCGAACTCTCTCCGGTGCGAAGTCGTTTGAGTACCAACTCGTCTCGGCGCGTGGCGTAGACCGAGAGCATGTTGTAGTAGACCATGAACACCAGCAGGAACAGCGCGAAGATCTCCAGTGCGGCTCCGACGCCTGCGTCGGTCAATCCGTCGTCGCTGCGGCTTCCCACGATCAGCAGGGCGATGGGGAAGATCAACGGCATGACGATCGCGTTGAACAGCAGTACTCGGTTGCGTCCGAGCAGGGTGAACTCTGCTCGTGACAGTGCGGTCATCGTGCTCATGCGCTCATCACCTTCTGGTCTGTGAAGTCTGGATTGTCGAATTCGTCTGCGATGGAGAGGAATACGGTCTCGAGTGATGCCGCTCGGGCGTCGAGTCCGTGCAGGGTCACCCCGTTGGTGCGGGCCCACACCAGCAAGTCGGTGAGCGTGTCCTGTACCGAGGACGTCCGGATCGAGACGGTGTCTCCCGAGACGTCCATGTCGGTACCCGGCAGTGACGGCAACGCCGTGCCCGGGGCCTTCAGTTCGATCCTCGCCGGATGGTCGGCGACCACCTCGTCGACCGTTCCGCTGCGAACGACTGCGCCGCGGTGCATGATCGCCAGCCGGTCACACAGCGACTCGGCCTCGTCCAGGTAGTGCGTCGTCAGCATGATCGTCACGCCGGAGTTCTTCAGCTCCTGGATCAGATGCCATGTGTTGCGGCGACTTTCGGGATCGAGTCCGGTGGTCGGTTCGTCCAGGAACAGCACTCGTGGGCGGCTGATGATGGCGCACGCCAGATCCAGCCTGCGCTGCTCTCCGCCGGAGAGAAACTTGACCCGGGTATCGGCGCGGTCGGCCAGGTCGACGCGCCCCAGCACCTCGTCCGTCGGCAGCGGATTGCTGCAGGTGCCCGCCCACATGCGCAGGCTCTCCGCGGTGGTCAGATCCTGGGGCAGTCCGCCCTTCTGCAGCATGATGCCCAGCGACGGTCGGACCTTGCGGCGGTCGGACACCGGATCCATTCCCAGAATCCGCACCGTGCCCTCGCTCGGTCGTGAAAGTCCCTGAATCACTTCGAGAGTGGACGTCTTGCCGGCACCGTTGGTACCCAGTAGGCCGAACAGTTCGCCCTCTGCGACCTTCAGATCGAGCGCCTTCACGGCCTCGAAAGCGTTCTTGCCCGAACCGTAGCGGCGAGTCATGCCATTGACTTCGATGATGGTCATGATTGCTTCTCCCAGTGGCGGAGTCCGATGACGAACCGCACGCCCATGAAGGCGACGATGACGCCGAGTGCGACGAACGCCGGAAGCGACGTACCGACGATTGCGAACAGCACCGCGACGATCGCGATGCTGATGACGATGACGACGATCTCACGTGCCATCGTCGGAGCCGGCCCGAGCTCCATCAGATCGGTGAACAGGTTTCCTTCGTCTGGTTGCTTCATGACTACGAGTCTGCTGGGCCGGGATCACCGAAAACAGTGCAGCGCATCATCATCTGCAGTGACACCGTCACGGTCCGGCCATGACAAAAGTCATGTGCTTCTCGACAGCGCCCGGTATGCCGGGAGTTCGGGTATTTTCAGCACGTGAATCGCACCGAGCCGGTGAGCCCCGACCGTCGTACGCAGGTACGCGTCATTCTGGCGGGTTCGGTACCGAACCTGGTGCAGTGGTTCAACCTGTATCTCTACGCGACGTTCGCGCCGTACTTTCGGACCGAGTTCTTCGATCCGGCTTCGACCAATTCACTCGTGTACGTCTACGGACTCTTCGCATTGACCTTCGTCGTGCGCCCGCTCGGTTCGTGGCTGTTCGGCAGGCTCGCGGACGTGCGAGGCCGACAGTTCGCGCTCGTCGCTGCGGTCACGCTGATGTCGGCCGGATCGGTCGCTCTGGCACTGACTCCCACCGTCCACGTGATCGGGGCCTGGGCTGCGGTGATCCTCGCGGTCGTGAGCATCGTGCAGGGCATCGCAACCGGCGGCGAGTACGCGGCGGCGACGGTGCTGCTCTCCGAATCGGGCACACGAGGGCATCGCGGGTTCTTCGCCTCCTTCCAGGCCGCGACGATCGTCGGCGGCCTCGTGCTCGCGCAGGCATGTCTGCTCGTACTCCTCGCGAGCACGGACCGCGCGGCGATCTCCGAATGGGGCTTTCGCCTCGCCTTCGCCGCGGGAGGCGCGGCGGGCCTCGCCTCGTTGTGGTGGGCTCGTGGACTCGATCGTGCGCCTCGTGAACCGGGAGCACCGCGCGCGGACCGAGACGCCACGATGAGGGCGCTGTTCCGCGATCGCTGGCGTCCGCTCGTCTGGGTGCTCTTGTTGACCGCAGGCGGGAGTGCCGCGTTCTACACCTACACCGTCACAGTGCCCTCTGTCGTTCGCGAGACGTTCTTCGCTGCGGACGGTGCCAGAGGAGAGCTCGTTGCGACCGGTCTCGTGTTCGCCGCTTTCGTGGTGTTGATGGTGCTGCAGCCGGTCGGCGGCGCACTGAGCGACCGCATCGGAAGAAAGCCGCTCCTCGTCGTATTCGGGGCACTGGGGATACCGGCGACCGGAGTGCTGGTGCTGGCCACCACGAAAGTGACATCACCGCCGGCGATCTTCGTCATCCTGGTGTGCGCGTTTTTCGTCCTCACGTGCTACCTGTCGGTGAACGGCATCGCCAAGGCCGAAGTGTTCCCCGCGCACATTCGTGCGCTGGGCGTCGGCTTCGGTTACGCCGTGGCGAACTCCCTCTTCGGAGGTACGGCACCGCTGATCTATCACGCCACCAGCGGTGGCGGCAGTGTCGAGTTCATCGCCTACGTGACGGTGCTGCTTTCGGTGACCCTGGGCGCGGCGCTCTGGATGCGCGGCGGCTCGGCCACCGCACTCGATGCGCCGAACAGGTAGGTCTAGAAACCCCAACCCATGACGGCCGGGCGCGCGGTTCCGAACGTCAGGTCCAATGCGTGCAGTGACGCGTCGTTGCGTGCGGTGAGGCGGTTGGCCGCGGCGAACAAGCGGGCTCGATGGGTGCCGAAGTAGATGCTCGCGAGCACGTCGATGTCGAGTTCGATGTCCGGTTCGGATTCCACCCGGGTGCAGGTGGCCCGGCCGTCGGTCACGGTGAGCGAATAGGTACCGCCCGCATCGAGGAAGGGATCTCGCACAGCGATGATCAACGAGGTGTCGAGAGCGTAGGTGCGTGCCTCGAGCGCTGCCTCGACGTGCATGATGCGGCCCCACAGTGCGTCGTGGTGTCCGGTGACCTTCGGCAGTCGGTTGTTGGTCAGCAGAAACGGCAGGGCTTCGTCTCGTGACTGTTGCACCTCGATGGTGTCGACCAGGTCGACACCGACGAGGATCTGCCACAGCGCGGCGTAGGCGGCATCGGTCACCGCGATGAATTCCTGTACCACCACCCGGCTCGGGTTGCGTCCGCGTCGGTAGGCGACGTAACCGTCGGGATGGACGATGAAGAACAGGGCCGTCAGTCCGCCGCGTCGGTTCTCTCGGTCGGCGAAGAACCGCTCCCAGCGGATCGGCGGCTTGGGCTGCGCGCCTGCGGTCTGCTGCTGCCAGCGGTGGTAGATGTCGGGGAGCAGTTCGGCGGCCTCGGCCGATTCGATCAGCCGCACACCGGTCGCCAGGGGAGCATCCTTGCGGAACTGCGCGAATCGACGGTCGATCGAGACGCTGATCTCCTCGGTTATCGGCCCGTAGCCGAAGCGTCCGTAGATCGTCGCCTCGCTGGCCGTGAGCAGGGACAGCGGTGCGCCTGCGTCGTTCAGAGCGCGGTGCTGCTGGGTGAACATCGATCGCAGGATGCCGCGTCGACGATGCGTCGGCGCAACCGACACCCAGGAGACTCCGGACGCCTCGACCTGCGCACCACCGGGAACGGTGACCGACATCGGGAAATGCATGGCCACACCCACCGGGGTCTCGCCGTCCCACGCCAGGTACACGTGCTCGGACTGGGTCAGGATCTGCGTCTCGGCCAGGTCCTCGGCGTTCTGGTGCTCGCCGAATGCGTGGGCGTCGAGCAGCGCGACGGCATCCCAGTCGTCGTCGGTGGCGGTGCGGATGGTGATCGATTCGTCGGTAGTCATCGCTCTTTACTTTTCCATACAGGAGTGGAGCCCGCGGAACGACCCGAAAAAACTGCCATACAGAGGGAAGCCTTCGCCGACGGACTGCGAGAAATGCCGGGTGACAAGATGAGCGGGTGGTTCATGTAATCGATGTCGACGACCCCTCCGACCCCCGGCTGGACGATTTTCGCGATCTCAACTCGTCGGATCGGCGGCCCGACCTGCCCGAGGGCAAGGGATTGGTGATCGCCGAGGGTGTGTTGGTTGCGCAGCGACTGCTGACCTCGCGCTTCCCGATGATCAGCCTGCTGGGCGTGGATCGACGGCTCGACGCGTTGCGCGACGATCTGGCGGATTCGGACGTCCCGTTCTATCGGACGTCCGCGGAGGTGATGGCCGAGGTCGTCGGGTTCCATCTCAATCGTGGTGTGCTGGCGGCGGCGAACAGGCCGCCTGCCCTCGATCTCGACGAGGTGTTGGCCGACGCGAAGACGGTGGCGATTCTCGAGGGCGTCAACGATCACGAGAATCTCGGGTCGATGTTCCGTAACGCGGCCGGCCTCGGCGTGGATGCCGTGCTGTTCGGGGCCGCGTGCGCGGATCCGCTCTATCGACGGTCGGTGCGGGTATCGATGGGGCATGTGCTGCGGGTGCCGTTCGCCAAGGTGCCCGAGTGGCCGCGCGGCCTCGATCGCGTTCGCGCGCATGGCTTTCAGCTGATCTCGCTCACGCCCAATCCCACGGCGGTGTCGCTGGGCACGGCGATGACGGGGGAGAAGGTCGCGTTGCTGCTCGGTGCCGAGGGCCCGGGTCTGACCGAACATGCCATGCGCGCCACGGACATTCGCGCGCGCATTCCGATGGCTCCCGGCACCGACTCACTCAATGTTGCGACGGCCGCTGCGATGGGGTTCTACGAACGTGTGCGCCTGACGTGACCGACCACGACCCGGACGTCCGATGGACCGGAATCCCGATCGCCGTGATCTCGGCGGCGCTCGTCGGGGTGGCACTGACGACCTTCGGTCTGGAGCTCGCCAGAATTCACCCGCTCCTCGCGATCGGTCTGAACATCATCGTCGTCGCGGGTGCAGCACCGACGGTCATGCGATGGCTCGCGATACCGGTGTGGCGCTGGGCCGTGTACGGAGCCGGTATCGGTTCCATGTTGAGTTTCGTGGCACTGGCGGCGCTGGCGTTCTGACCGTCGGTCTTCACAGTCGGTCTCCGACAGCGGGCACAGTTGCGCACTACCGGCGACATTCGGCGGAATCCCGTCGATCAGCGGTGGTTGCGTGCAACGGTGCCCACCCGAGCCACTATTTGCGCGAGAACCAACGCTTCTTCGGTCGCGGTGCCTGCTCGTCGGGGGCGTCGGGCATCGGTTCCTGTGCGCCACGGCCGTTGAAGCTTCGGTTCTGCTGGTTCGGTGGCGGTGGTTCTTGACCCGGGACGTACATCGTGAAGCCGCAGACCGGCAGCGTGTTCGGATCGAACTCGTCCGCGTGTGGTGCGCCGGTGTAGCGGAATCCGAGCCACTCGGCGTTGGCTGCCTCGGCGAATTCCTGAGGGTGGAACGGCAGCGACTGCGGATCCGGCATCACTCCGGGCGGATAGATCAGCGGATGTTCACCGGCCCAGAACGATCGCTCCCACACCAGTGGCAGGCCTGCGTCCTCGTAGATGTACACCGGAGTGGCACTGAAGGATCGGCGGAATTCACCGCGTTCCCAGTACGCGAACGCACCCCAGGCGTGTTGGGGATCCGAGGCGACGAGGTAGGTGTGCTCGGACGCCAGCGGGCGAGTGAAGGATTCGGGAAGCGTCGACGGTGTGGGCACCGCGAGATTGGATCCGCAGACCACGGTGACGCCGGGGTAGCAACCGATGAAGACGTGATCGTCGTCCACGCCTGCCGAGGTCGATATCGGGCCCTGTCCGAGGGGCACTGCCGTCAGGTGGGGGTACAGACGTCCGACGAGTGCGGTCGCAGCGTTCCAGTCCGAGGTGGTGGCCTCTCGGAGTACAGAAATGGGATCCGGTGCGTCCACGTACCAGATGGTTGATGCTTTGGCCCCCACTGCCGGCACCTCTCTCTCCGTTACTTCCTGGGAAGCCTACGGTGTGAGCGTCGGCGGTTCGTCACCGCGCGGCACATCGGTCACAGCAGAACTCAGTTGTGACCGCTGCTGCGAACGCCGAGCAGGACGTCCTCCCACGACGGCATGGCCGGCTTGCCGCGCTTGTCCTTGCCGCTGGTGTGACCGGCTGCAGGCTTGGGTGCGGGCCTGGGCTCCCTGGTCACCGTCTCGCGTGGCTGTTCGGGCTCGGGAGTGGGCGCATCGTCCACCTCGACCTCGATGGTCTCGGCGTCGATCTCGCTGTCGGCGGTGGTGCCGTAGTACTCGTCGAAGCTCTGCTGCGAGGTCTCGTCGTCGGAGTCCTCGGCGGACGTCAGTGCGCGCACCGGTGCCAGACCGCGCAGTTGGCGTCCGAAGTCCGGATCGATCAGCTCGTGAGCAGTGTCGTCGAGCGGGCTGATGGTGCCGCCGTGGCCGTCGGGCAGGAACTGCCAGTGCGCCTTGTTGGTGGTGCGGCCCGCCTGCCACTTCAGCTGCGCGACCCACTTGTTGTCCTCGTCGCGCCAGGCGTCCCACGCCGCGTCGTCGAGATTGTGGCCGCGAGCGCGGAAAGCGAGGGTGACGATCTCGAGCAGGGTCTGCACGGCCGGGCCGTCGTGGCGCAGCGGATGACCGGCCTGAGCCATCGACGCGGCCTGCGAGCGTTCGAGCAACACCGGGTGAGCGAACACCTCGACGCGACTGATGGCCATTCCGGAGTCGGCGGCAACCTGTTCGATGGTCGCTCCGCTGCGGATACGGGCCTGAATTTCCTTGGGCCGAAGCAAGCTGTCCATTTCGATCTCAATCTGTCCTAGTCGAGCGATGTCGCCGCGTGAGGCCGCGCGGAGCTTGTCGTCGGCTGGAAGCCGGAATCTGTCGCCGGTCTTGGGATCTGCGCACACGACGAACTTTCCGTCGGCCTCGAGACCCACCACACGTAAGTCCCGCACCTTGACCTCCTCATCGCGCCGGCTCGCGATACCGTCGAATTCGAGCCTAGTTCACCTGCCGTATTCGGCGGGTGTCCGACACGCATCGCTTCTGCCGACGATCGTTTCCCTATCAGAGGGTAGACAGCTGCGGGCTCGGCTGCACCCATTCGGTCGATGTTCCGTCAATTGTCCTGTGGGACAACGTCGATGCATCGACGCGACGGTACAGTGCGCCCAGGCCGAAGCCGATGCTCAGGGCAATCGCGTGCCCGACGGCAGTGAAGGTCGGGTCCGATACCCCACTGATCGTGACGACGCCGATCCACAGTGCGGCCCAGCCCGCACACCACGGCATCGGCAGGTACCTGATCCACGATCCGGCCACCGCTGCTGCTGCGTAGCTGACACCGACGTCGACGGCCATCGCCAGTGAGTCCGCGAGCCAGTCGTTGTGAATGCCGATGAGCAGGCCGACGGCCACCAGTGCCGTCGCACCGATGTGTCCCGCGCTGAAGGTGACGAGAAAGCGTCGCCAACCGGAGATCCATTCGGCGACGGCGAACAGCAGTGCAACCGCGGCCAACCACAACCAGTTCACCCGTCCTTCGGTGAGAAAGACGCTCGTGACGAGGGTTGCGAGGTGGCCGTCGCCCAGATTGTGCAGATTGGTGCTCGCCGCGTGCAGCACGTGCCAGCGATCGTGCGGTCCGATCCGACCCAGTGCGACGGTGCCCGCCACCGCAAGAGCGATGTACAGCAGGGTCACGCGAATGCGCAGCGCGAATGTCAGGAGCCTGTACACACGAGCGCTCCCTCCGAGGTCGTTACGCTTGCTTACTTGATAGCAAGTGTAGGCCGCGAAGGGAGCGCCGTAGTTGTGAGCTTGCTGGGAATGGTCGTTCCGCAGGCTCCACTCCTGCCCTGCTGATCAGCTCAGAGTCGACACGACCCAGTCGATGCTCTTGGTCAGTGCGATGATGTCGTCCGGCTCGATGGCCGGGAACATGCCGACGCGCAGCTGGTTGCGGCCGAGCTTGCGGTACGGCTCGGTGTCGACGACGCCGTTGGCGCGCAGGATCTTCGCAACCTGGGCTGCGTCGACCTTCTCGTCGAAGTCGATGGTGCCGACGACCTGGCTGCGGTGATCCGGGTTCGTCACGAACGGCGTTGCGAATTCGCTCTTCTCGGCCCAGTCGTACAGACGTGAGGACGAATCGGCGGTGCGCTTGGTGGCCCAATCGAGGCCGCCCTGCGCGTTGAGCCACTCGATCTGGTCCGCGAACATCAGCAGGGTCGCCACGGCCGGGGTGTTGTACGTCTGGTTCTTGCTGCTGTTGTCGACGGCGATCGGCAGCGACAGGAAGTCCGGGACCCATCGATCCGTGGCAGCGATCTCGCTGACGCGCTCGAGTGCGGCCGGGCTCATCAGCGCCACCCACAGGCCACCGTCGGCGGCGAAGCACTTCTGCGGCGCGAAGTAGTAGACGTCCGAGTCGGCGACGTTCACCGGCAGACCGCCGGCACCGGAGGTGGCGTCGATCGCGATGAGGGCGTTCTCGGAGCCGGCCGGACGGCTGACCGGGATGGCCACGCCCGTCGAGGTCTCGTTGTGCGCCCAACCGATGAGGTCGACGGACGGGTCGGAGGTGGGCTCGGGCGCGCTGCCCGGCTCGGCCTTGACGACGATGGGATCACCGATGAACGGATTGTTCTTGGCCACCGACGCGAACTTCGAGCTGAACTCGCCGTTGGTCAGGTGCAGCGACTTCTCGCGAATGAGGCCGAAGGCAGCAGCGTCCCAGAACGCGGTGGTGCCACCGTTGCCGAGGACGACCTCGTAGCCCTCGGGCAGTGAGAACAGATCCTTCAGGCCACTGCGCACGCGTCCGACGACGTCCTTGACGGGCTTCTGACGGTGGCTGGTGCCGAACACGGAAGCGCCGACGTCGACCAGGGACTGCAGCTGCTCGGGGCGAACCTTGGACGGGCCACACCCGAAGCGTCCGTCGGCGGGCAGGAGATCGGCGGGAATGATCGGCAAATCGGCCATGGAGTAGCGCGTCCTAGCGTCGATGGAATATGGCACTCACAGGCTAGTCGGGTGCCATGACACCGTCGACTACCGGATCAGGTCCCAGCCGTCGACGGACTCGGGGCTGCGGGGTTCGGGGCCGGTGTAGAGGGCAGCCGGCCGGACGAGCTTGCCCAGGCGCTTCTGCTCCAGGATGTGCGCGCACCAGCCCGCGGTACGTCCACAGGTGAACATGGCGGGCATCATGTGCGCGGGTACCTCGGCGAAGTCGAGGATCACCGCGGCCCAGAACTCGACGTTGGTCTCGATGGCGCGGTCGGGGCGGCGCTCGCGCAGTTCGGTCAACGCTGCCTGCTCGAGCGCGGCGGCAACCTCGTAGCGCGGTGCGTTCAGCCTCTTGGCGGTGGCGCGCAGAACACGGGCTCGGGGGTCCTCGGCGCGGTAGACGCGGTGTCCGAAGCCCATGAGCTTCTCTTTGCGGTCCAGGATGCCGGTGATGAGAGCGCGTGCGTCACCGGTTCTCTCGACCTCCTCGATCATCGGCAGGACGCGAGCGGGCGCGCCGCCGTGCAGGGGCCCGGACATCGCACCGATGGCACCCGAGAGGCAGGCGGCGACGTCGGCTCCGGTGGAGGCGATGACGCGGGCAGTGAACGTCGAGGCGTTCATGCCGTGTTCGGCGGCCGAGACCCAGTATGCGTCGATGGCGGCGACGTGGGCGGGATCCGGTTCGCCCTTCCAGCGGACCATGAAGCGTTCGGTCACGGTGGCGGCCTGATCGATGCGGCTCTGCGGTACAGCGGGCTGGTAGATGCCGCGAGCGGACTGAGCGACGTAGGACAGAGCCATCACCGAGGCGCGAGCGAGATTGTCGCGGGCGGTGGAGTCGTCGATGTCGAGCAGCGGCTGATAGCCCCAGATGGGCGCCAGCATCGCCAGTCCGGCTTGGACGTCGACGCGCACGTCGCCGGTGTGGATCGGCAGAGGGAACGGTTCGGCCGGTGGAAGTCCTCGACCGAACTCGCCGTCGACGAGCAGTGCCCAGGCATCACCGAAGGTGACGTTCTGAGCGACGAGTTCTTCGATGTCGACGCCGCGATACCGCAGTGCGCCACCGTCCTTGTCGGGCTCGGCGATGTCGGAGGTGAACGCGACGACACCTTCGAGGCCGGAGACGAAATCCTCGGGAACTCGTTGAACAGCCATGGCCTGTGGACTCCCTCGTCGCAACTGCACCCGGCTCTGCGCCGCATCCGGGCGTACTTCGTCAGAACCATAGCCGGGATCTACGCGGGAGTAGCGTCTGGGCTTGTGTCTGCAGATGAACAGCGCCTGGCGAACATGCGGGTGGACTATGGAGAGCCCGAGGACCTCGACGTCGATGCTCTGGCGGACGGGTGGTGTTCGCTGGCGCAGCAGTGGTTGTCCGACGCGATAGCCGCGAATCTGCCCGAGCCCAACGCCATCGTGTTGGGGACGGTCGACGGTGCGGGTAGACCCGCCACCCGCACCGTGTTGTGCAAGGACTTCGACGCGGACGGAATGGTGTTCTACACCAACTACGACTCCGACAAGGGCCGTGCGCTCACCGCGACGCCGTATGCGTCGATCACGTTCCCGTGGATCGGAATTGCCCGTCAGCTCACCGTTCGCGGCCCGGTGGTCAGGGTCGACGCCGAGACGACCGAAACCTATTGGCGCACTCGGCCCCGCGGCTCCCAGCTGGGGGCATGGGCGTCCGAGCAGTCGCGGCCCATCGGCTCGCGGGAGGATCTGGCTGCGCGACTGGCCGAGGTCACCGCGACGTTCGACGGCATCGAGGTGCCGGTTCCGCCGAACTGGGGCGGTTTTCGCGTCGAACCGGAGACGGTCGAATTCTGGCAGGGCCGAACGAGCCGCATGCACAACCGAATTCGCCTGACGGTGGCAAGCGGTGTGATCGAGCGTCTGCAGCCGTGAGCGGATTGCGCGGCATTCTTGCCGATACGACTCCGCTGAGGACCCCCGCTTACAAGCGGCTGTGGGTGGCGAACATCGTCACCGTCATCGGGGCGCAGCTGTCCATCGTCGCTGTGCCGCAACAGGTTTTCCAGATCACGCTGAGTTCGGCCTATGTGGGTCTGACCGGTGTCTTCGCGTTGGTGCCGCTGATCGTGTTCGGTCTGTGGGGCGGAGCGCTGGCCGATGTGATGGACCGCCGCACGCTGTTGATGATCACCACCTGCGGTCTGATCGGTACCTCCGCGCTGTTCTGGTTGCAGGCGTTCCTCGACCTGAACAACGTGTGGATCATCCTGGTGCTGTTGGCCGTTCAGCAAGCCTTCTTCGCGGTGAATCAACCGACGCGCAGCGCGATCCTGCCCAGAATTCTGCCCGGCGATCAGCTGCCCGCGGCGAACTCGCTGAACATGACGGTGATGAACTTCGGTGCCATCGCGGGTCCGCTCAGTGCCGGCATCCTGATCTATTACATCGGGCTCGAGACGCTCTATCTGATCGACACCACCGCGTTGTTCGCGACACTGTGGGCGGTGATCCGGCTACCGGGAATTCCGCCGGCCACGTCAGGTCAGCGCGCCGGATTGCGTTCGGTATTCGAAGGTTTCGCGTACCTCGCCACGCAGAAGGTGCTGCTGGCATCGTTCGTCGTCGACATCATTGCCATGGTGTTCGGCATGCCCCGCGCGCTGTTCCCACAGATCGCACACGAGAGCTTCGGCGATCCGGCGTCGGGCGGGCCGGTGCTGGGCATGCTGTTCGCGGCGATGTCCGCGGGCGCGGTACTCGGCGGAGTGTTCTCCGGTTGGCTTCCTCGAGTGCGCAGGCAAGGCCTGGCGGTGCTGATCTGCATCGTCGTGTGGGGCGTGGCGATGATCGGCTTCGGTCTCGCCGTCGGCGCGGCCACCGACGGGGCCACCACCGTCGCCCTGTGGTTCGCGTTGGCGTTCCTGGCCCTCGGCGGCGGAGCCGACATGATCTCGGCGGCCTTCCGCAGCACGATGCTGCAGCAGGTCGCCACCGACGAGATGCGTGGCCGGCTACAGGGTGTCTTCATCGTCGTGGTTGCCGGAGGCCCGCGCGTCGGCGACGTCCTGCACGGCGCCGCAGCGGCGTCGGTGGGGACGGCGGCCGCCGCGGCGGGCGGCGGCGTGCTGGTCGTCATCGGTGTCTCGATCGCCGCGTTGGCTCTTCCGGCATTCATCCGATACCGAGTGGGTGCGGTGGTAAAGAATGGCACTCATGGCTGACGCACAGACCTACTCGTTGACGAGCGGTAAGTATCGGGCAGACATCGCTGCCCACGGGGCGGGCCTACGGGTTCTCGAGTACGACGGCGCACCGCTCACCGAGACCTGGGAGGCAGGCTCCAAGCCGCCGCTGTCGGCGGGGCTGGTGTTGGCCCCGTGGCCCAATCGGACGGCCGACGGAACGTTCACGTTCGAAGGCGTCGAGCATCGGATGGAGATCAGCGAGCCTTCGCGCAACAACGCCAGTCACGGTTTCGTCCGGCGGGTGGAGTGGACCCTGAACGAGCACACCGACTCTCGCGTCGAACAGAGCGTGGACGTCGGGACGCATCAGGGCTGGCCGTTCTCGGTGACGGTGACCGTGGCGCACGAGCTGTCGGCGGACGGTCTCACCGTCACCGCGTCGGCGAAGAACACCGGTGATTCACCCGCGCCGTACGGGATGGGTTTTCACACGTTCGTCAGGGTGGGAGACGTGCCGCTCGACGAGTGCACGCTCGAGCTCTCGGCCGGTACGCGGCTGCCGCTCGACTCGGTGCGCAATCTGCCCGTGGGCAATTCGGTGCCGACTGCCGATACCGAGTACGACTTCCGGCAGCCGCGGACGCTGCAGGGCGTGCAGCTCGACACCCCGTTCAGCGCGTCGCTACCCGAGGCCGACGGCCGAGCGAGCCATGTTCTTCGCGGTCCCGACGGCACCGCGACGGTGCTGTGGACCGACAGCAGCTTCGGTTGGGTGCAGGTGTTCACCGCCGATCCCGCCAACGATCAGGCCTATCCCGATCGAGGGCGGGCGCTGGCGATCGAGCCGATGACCTGCCCACCCGATGCGTTGAATTCCGAGATCGATCTGATCGTGCTGGATCCGGGGCAATCCTGGTCGGGCACCTGGGGAATGAGGTACGAGAAGTGACCATTCTGGTGTGCGGCGAGGCGTTGGTCGACCTGGTTCCGGTGCACGAGGGCCCGCTGCTCTCGCCCAAACTCGGCGGCGGACCGTTCAATGTCGCCGTCGCGATCGGTCGACTTGGTTCGCCCGTCGCGTATCTCTCGCGGATCTCCCGCGACCCGTTCGGTGAGCAGATCCTGGCGAGCCTGCGCGATGCGGGAGTGGACACCACGTGGGTGCAGCGCGGCGACGAGCCGACGACGTTGGCGATGACCACGCTCGCCGAGGACGGCAGCGCCGAGTACTCGTTCTACGCCGACGGCACAGCCGACCGCCTCGTCGCCGATCCCGGCGATCTGCCCGACGAGATCAGCGTGCTCTCGTTCGGCACACTGTCGCTGCTGTACGAGCCCGGCGCGTCGATGTACGCGGGCCTGCTGCACCGGGCCCGGGCGGCGGGCAAGCTCACGATGCTCGACCCGAACATTCGGCCCGCTGCGATCGACAGCACCAGCGGAGACATCACGGCCGACGGGTTTCGCGACCGATTCCGTTCGTGGCTGCCCAGCATCGACATTCTCAAGGTGTCCGAGGACGACTCGTTCTGGTTGGGCCTCGGAACGCAGGGGACCACCGTCGACGACTGGCTCGCGGCAGGGGTCACCGCGGTGGTCATGACCCGCGGCGGCGACGGCATCTCGGTCTTCACCGCATCCGAGGAAATCACGGTCCCCGGTGTCGCGGTCGACGTCGTGGACACGATCGGCGCTGGTGACACCGTGCACGGAGCTCTGCTCAGCTTTCTGCAGAAGGAGACCATTATCACATCGAACGCGGTGAAAGAGATGAGCAAGGAAGATTGGCGAGAAGCGCTCGAGTTCGCCGCGAAAGCAGCGGCGATCACGGTTTCTCGACCCGGTGCCGACCCTCCCTGGGCGTCCGAGGCGTCGAGAGACTAGTTTCACTATCGACGTTAGAACTGTCCGCTTCAAGTACGTGTCCGTTACACGAGTTCGAGAGGGACCATTCGTGCCCGCTGAGAATGATGCCAAAGCCACCCTCACCTATCCCGGTGGCGAATACTCCATGTCGATTGCCGAGGCCTCCGAGGGCAACAACGGCATCGAGCTGGGGAAGTTGCTGGCCACCACCGGCTACACGACGTTGGACGGCGGGTTCGTCAACACCGCGTCGACCAAGTCGGCCATCACCTACATCGACGGTGACGCAGGCATCCTGCGCTACCGCGGTTACCCGATCGAACAGCTCGCGGGCAAGTCTTCGTTCATCGAGGTCAGCTACCTGCTGATCTACGGTGAGCTGCCGTCCGAGGATCAGCTCGAGAAGTTCACCGACAAGATCCGTCGGCACACTCTGCTGCACGAGGACCTCAAGCGGTTCTTCGACGGCTTCCCGCGTAACGCGCACCCGATGCCGGTGCTGTCGAGTGCCGTCAACGCGCTGTCGGCGTACTACCAGGATTCGCTCGACCCCAACGACCCGGAGCAGGTCGAGCTCTCGACCATCCGCTTGCTGGCCAAGCTGCCGACCATCGCGGCGTACGCCTACAAGAAGTCCGTCGGTCAGCCGTTCCTGTACCCGGACAACTCCAAGAGCCTGGTCGAGAACTTCCTGCGCCTGACGTTCGGCTTCCCGGCCGAGCCGTACGAGGTCGATCCCGAGATCGTCAAGGCTCTCGACATGCTGCTCATCCTGCATGCCGATCACGAGCAGAACTGCTCGACGTCGACGGTGCGTCTCGTCGGATCCTCGCAGGCAAACCTGTTCACCTCGATCTCCGGCGGCATCAACGCGCTGTGGGGCCCGCTGCACGGCGGAGCCAACCAAGCCGTGCTCGAGATGCTGGACAAGATCAAGGCCGAGGGCGGCGACGCAACGGACTTCCTGCGTCGCGTCAAGAACAAGGAAGACGGCGTCAAGCTCATGGGCTTCGGACACCGTGTGTACAAGAACTTCGACCCGCGCGCGACGCTGGTCAAGGAGACCGCGCACACGATCCTCGGCAAGCTCGGCAACGGCGACGAACTGCTCGAAATTGCCCTCAAGCTCGAGGAGACCGCGCTGACCGACGATTACTTCGTCGAGCGCAAGCTGTACCCCAACGTGGACTTCTACACCGGCTTGATCTACCGCGCGATGGGCTTCCCGCCGCGCATGTTCACGGTGCTGTTCGCGATGGGCCGTCTCCCGGGCTGGATCGCGCACTGGCGCGAGCAGAACGAGGACACGACCGGCAAGATCGGCCGTCCGCGCCAGATCTACACCGGCTACACCGAGCGCGCCTACCAGGACGTCAGTTCCCGCTAGATCTCGCTGCACGACAACGCCGCCGACTCCCTTGGGGAGCCGGCGGCGTTGTTGTGTCCGGCTGCGCCGAGTTCGCAGTTACGTAGGTCAAATGGCCGTTTTCGGCTGCACAACTGCGAACTCGAAGTTGTGGACGAATTTCGGCCGAAAGGCATCCATAACTTCGAGTTCGCGCAACCGTCAGGCGTCGAAATACTTGCGGTTCTTCAACACCGGCAGAGTTTTGCGTACGGCGTCGACGAGTTCAGTGTGGATGTCGATCGTCAGCATGCCGGGCGTCGCGTCGAGTTGCCCGAGGATCTCGCCGGTGGGGGAGCAGACGATGCTGTGTCCCACGCCCAACGGTGCATTGCCCTCGGCGGCAGCGGGTTCGGCTTGGTCGCAGGCCGCGACGAACGTCGTCGAGTCCAGGGCACGTGCCCGCGCGAGCAGGGTCCACTGCTCCACTTTGCCGTCGCCCGATCCCCACGACGCCGGGACGACGACGACTTCCGCGCCGAGATCACCGAGTTTCTGGAACAGTGCCGGGAATCGAATGTCGTAACAGGTGGCGAAGCCGACCCGAACGCCGGCGATGTCCACCACGAGAGGGTCCGAACCCGGTGCAACTGTGTCGGATTCGGCGAATCCGAACGCATCGAACAGGTGGATCTTGTCGTAGCTCGCGTCGATACCGGGCCCGGTGACGAGCAATGTGTTCGTGACCCTTTCGTCGGCGGCGGGGGTGAACATTCCGGCGACGACGGTGATGCCCACGTCGGACGCTATGGTGCGCACCGCGTTCGCCCATTCACCGTCCAGGGGCTGCGCGAACTTTCGGATGGGTCCGCCGAAGCATCGCATCGTCGCCTCCGGAAACACGACGAGATCCGATCCCGCATGCGCTGCGGCACGGGTGTGGGTGGCGATGAGTTCGAGGTTCTCGGCGGGCTGTTGGCCGCTGGTGATCTGGGCGAGGCTGATGCGGATGGACGAGCTCACGGTGTGACTCCTGGTTTCGTCGGAGGAAGACAGGTATACATATCGTATGCAGCCGCTGTCGGGGAGGGAGAAGGCGTACCAGTACGTGCGCGATCAGGTGTTGTCCTCACCGGCCGCCACCGGCACTTTTCTGAACGAGCAGGAACTTGCGACGCAGATCGGAGTATCCCGTACCCCGGTTCGTGAAGCGTTGCTGATGTTGCAGTCCGAGGGTCTGGTCGAGATGGTGCCCAAGCGGGGCGCGCACGTGCCGGCGATGTCCGGACGCCAGATCGCCGAACTGATGGATCTGCGCGGAGTTCTCGAGCGGCACGCGGCCACCCGTGCGCTGCGAGCCGGTGACGCGCCGATCACGCAGATGCGGCACGCGTTGACGCAGCAGGAACTGCTGATGAACTCCGACGACGCAGATGCACCCAAGCAGTTCATCGACTGGGACGGCACGTTCCATCAGAGTTTGATCGATTCGGCGGGAAGCGATCTGCTCTCGCGCACGTACGCCGGACTGCGGGCTCGCCAGCTTCGGGTCGGGTTGAGCGCGTTGTTCACCGCGGCGAACCGTCAGCACCGGGTGTGCGCCGAGCACCAGGCCATCATCGACGCACTCGGTGCGGGCGACGAGGACCTGGTGCACGCGAAGATCGACGCTCACCTCGAGGTCACACTTCAGACTCTGCTGCGCGCGTAGCCTTTTCGCGCTCCTGGCCCAGCAGCACGTAGTGCTCGTCCTCGGTGGGGTCGGGGTTGCGACCGAGTGCGAGACCGACGAGTGTCACGGCACCGACGATCACGATGTATCCCGCGATCGGCACCCAGCTGTCCGTTCTGTCCAGCAGGTAGACGAAGATCAGCGGTGCCATTGCGCCACCGAACACACCGGCGATCGTGTACGCCAACGAGCTGCCGGTGGACCGCAGTCGCACGCTGAACTGTTCGGTGACGAACGCAGCCTGCGGTCCGTACATGAACGAGTGGAACGCCAGTCCCACAACGACACCCAGGATCAGCAGCGGCAGAGATCCGCCGCCGATGACGAGGAAGAAGATGGCGCTCCAGGCCACACCGCCCACAGCGGCGACGCCGTAGACGAGGCGTCGGTTGATGCGATCGGACACGGCTCCGGCGAGCGGAATCAGGCCGAGCTGGCAGGCGGAGCCGACCAGAATGGCGGTGAGTACCTCGCTGCGCTCGAAGCCCAGTTTCTGCGTGCCGTAGGTGATCGAGAAGACCGTGAACAGTGCGTAGATGACGTCGGGTGCGACGCGGGACATGATGCCTGCCACCAGTGGTCGCAGTTCGGTCTTGAACACTTCGCTGATCGGGGCTTCCGATCGATCGCCGCTTTCCTGAAGTGCCTTGAACACCGGGGTGTCCTCGAGCTTCAAGCGGATCCACAGACCGAATCCGACGAGTACGGCCGAGAAGAGGAACGCCACTCGCCATCCCCAGGACTCGAACTGCTGGTCGGTCAGTGACAGAGTCAGTATCGCGAGTGCGCCGTTGGCGAGCAGGTTGCCTGCCGGTGGTCCGATCTGCGCGGCGGACGACCAGAAGCCGCGCTTGCGTGGATCGCCGTATTCGCTGGAGAGCAGAACCGCGCCGCCCCACTCTCCGCCGACGGCAACACCCTGGCAGAACCTCATGGTGACGAGGATGATCGGGGCTGCGATGCCGATCGTGTCGTATCCGGGGATCAGGCCGATGGCGAACGTGGTGACGCCGATCAGCATCAGCGTGATGACGAGTAGTTGCTTGCGGCCGATGACATCGCCGAGGCGCCCGAAGACGAATCCACCGACCGGCCGGGCGACGTACCCGACGGCGTAGGTGGAGAACGCCAGCAGTGTCCCGGTCAGCGGATCGCTGTCCGGGAAGAAGACCAGGGGGAACACCAGCGCTGCGGCGGCCGAGTAGACGGCGAAGTCGTACCACTCCAATGCCGTTCCGGTCAGGCTGGCCGCGAAGGCCTTGGCCAGGCCTTTTCTATCCACCGAAACAGGTTCGGTCATGACGACTCCTTCGTGTGCCTGAGATCACTCTATCCGTTGTACGTGCTCCATACTTGCTGTATACAAGACGTATGCGCAAGGCTTTCGGCGTATCGGAAACAGAAAATTTACGAGGAGAGGGTCCTTACTGATGCTCACGTTCACGCTGCCCGACGGCTCGACCGAATCGCTCGAGGTGACCGCCCTGCTCAATGCGGGATATGCCGGACGCAACCAGGACGAGGTGGCGTCGCACATCGCGGAGCTGGCCGAACTGGGTGTCCCGGCTCCGACGGTGACCCCGGCGCTGTACCCCATCTCGCCTTATCTGGCGCAGCAGACCGATTCCGTCGCCGTTCAACACGGTCGCACCTCGGGCGAGGCGGAGTGGGCTCTGGTGATCCTCGGCGACTCGATCGACGACGTGCTGCTCACGGTGGCGTGCGATCACACCGACCGTGACCTGGAAGTTCACAGCGTCGCATGGAGCAAGAACGCCGCTCCCGACGTGCTGGGCACCGGTGCGTGGCGGTTGTCCGAGGTAGCCGATCGACTCGACGAGATCACGTTGACCGCCTGGGCCGACGGCACGCTCATCCAGACCGGAACGCTCGGTGATCTTCTCGCGCCGCAGTACTGGCTCGATGTGCTCACCGAACGTGGCTTGTTCTCGCGTGGAACGGTTTTGATCTCGGGCACCATCTCGATGCACCACGGGGTGAATCAGTTCTCCGACGCCTGGAAGGTCGAGATGACCGACCCCGCCACCGGCAATACTCTGACCTGCGAATACAAGACGATATTGATGCCAGCTCCGATCGGCTGAGCGTCACGACGTATGGTCGAAGCGGTATATGCCCAGAGATAGACAGCCGGCGTCGGCGGGCCGGCATCAACCGCAGGAGACTTCAGTGACGAAGCCAGTGATCGAATTTCAGGCCGGACCGGCGCCCTTGGACCTGGTGACGGTCGACCTCGTCGAGGGTGACGGCGCAGAGGCAGTGGCCGGTGGCACCGTCGAGGTGCACTACGTCGGTGTCGAGTTCGATTCGGGAGAAGAGTTCGACTCGTCCTGGAACCGCGGCGAGTCCATCCAGTTCCCGCTGCGCGGACTGATCCAGGGCTGGCAGGACGGCATTCCCGGAATGAAGGTCGGCGGACGTCGTCAGCTCACCATTCCGCCGGAGCTCGCCTACGGTCCCGCCGGTGCAGGACACCGTCTTTCCGGCAAGACCCTCGTGTTCGTCATCGATCTGCTCGACGTCAAATAACTGCAGGGCCGCCAACGGCATTGCGTACCCGCTCGGCTTCGCGGGTTGCCGCGAGATTGGCAGTTCCCTCTCGGGAACCCGCGAGCTTGGCGTGAATGTGCCCGGCTACCGTCACCGGCTCGTACCGGGCCACGTCACCGGGCTCGATGCACGACGGCAGTGGCGCGATCACCGCGTCGAGGTTGCCGTCGTGGAAGAACGCGGCAGATCGCCTGCGCTGGATCGTCCCGTCGGTGATCGGCGGACGGACCCGGTGCAGCGTCGACATCCAGCGATCGTTGGTCAGTCGGGCCGTCAGATCTCCCAGGTTCACCAACATGGCTCCGTCGGCGGGTTGCACGTCGTGCCACCGTCGGTCGGTTCCGAGAACCTGCAGGCCGGGCACTCGATCGGCCCACAGCACCGTCACCAATCCGTAGTCGGTGTGTTCGCTCATCCCGGTGAGCTCGGCGTCCGGCACATGCATGCCGGGTTCGAGCGCGTAGTTGTTCATCCGCAGGGTATCGAGCGATCGACCGGTGATGTTGGAGAACGTATTCGGTGACACACCGAGTGCATCGACGAACACTGTGGTCAGCGTCCGGGCCACGCGTGCTGCCTCGGCGAAATACTCGTCGACGGCGCGCTGGAATTCCGTGGAGTCGGGCCAGGTGTTCGGTTCTCCGGTGCCGACGTTGAAGGCCTCGAAATAATCGTTCATGCCCGACGCCGATTCGACTCCCAGGCTCAGGCTCAGCGATTCGCTCTTCGGAGCGGTGTATCCCCGATTCACTTCGGGTGGGCAGATGTAGGTTCGCTTCTTCGCCAGGTCGAGTCCGAAGAACGAATCCATCGCCGACGCGAGTCCGGCCACGGTGTCCTCGGGAATGCCGTGCCCGAGAATCTGCATGAAACCGACTGTGCTGCAGGCATAGTCGACGTCCGCCGCGACGCTGCGTCGGGCAGTCCCGTCGCCTGCCGCGGTGGCATCACCCAGAACGTACGGCGAGATGTCGATGGTGGGGACGAAGAAATCCGACAACGTGTGCATGGGTACATGATCCACGGCTCGGATGGGCCCGCAGGTTTCTCCCGCGTAAAGACTGCCGAACGTCAGCTGTCCTGCAGCTCCAGCACCAATCGGGCACCGCCGAGCGGGCTGTCGGTGAACCAGGCCCGCCCACCGTGCAATTGGGCTTGCTGCGCCACCAGTGCCAGGCCGAGCCCGGAGCCACCCTTGGCGGCACGGGTGCCGCGCTCGAACCGGCCGAACACCGTCTCGCGTTCCTCGACGGGAACGCCGGATCCGTTGTCGTCGAGCAGGACACGTACCGTCTTGCCCTCGCGCTCGGCGGTGATGACGATCGACGTCGCGTTGCCGTGTCGAACGGCGTTGCCGATCACGTTGTCGACGGCCAGCCGAAGACCGGTCGGCAGTGCGCGCATCGTGATCTCGGAGTCGGCGGCGTACTCCACGCGTATGTCGAGTCCCGGATGCAGTCGTTGCGCATCCTGCGCTGCGACGTCGCAGACGTCGATGATGTCGGTCTCGACTCTGTCGCCCTCACTGGACAATTCGCCCGACGCGAGTCGTTCCAGGGCGGTCAGGGTCGTCTCCACTCGACCCTGAGTCCGCTCGAGATCTCCCAGAATCTCCTGCTGCTGCGACGGCTCGAGGTCGAGAGTTCTGAGCACCTCGATGTCGGTGCGCATCGCAGTCAGTGGGGTCCGCAGCTCGTGAGCGGAGACGGCCGCGAAGTCGCGTGCGGTGTCGAGCGCGGCATTGGTGCGGTCCTGTGCTTCGTTCAGTCTGGTCAGCATGCCGCCGATCGCGACCGCGAGCGCATCGGCTTCGGTGACACCGGTGCGGGTTTCGGGCGCGGTCGGTGGTTGCGCGCTGACCTGCCGGGTCAACGTCACCAACGGTTTGACGGCTCTGCCACCGAAGAGCCAGCCCAGGCCGGTGGACACTGCGATCGCGGCGAGTCCCAGCAGAATCACCTGCCGCTGCTGTTCGTCGGTGACCTGTTGCGCTTCGATGGCAGGCACGCCGATGGAAATCGAGATGGACGACACTGCGGTCGAAACAGCGGTGTAGACCCGGAAGCGTTGCCCGTCGACGTCGACGGTCTGCGACCCGGTCTCGAGCGCGGGCAGCCGTGTCGGAGTGGACGCGACGACGATGTCGCCACTGCGAATGGTGACGGCGAACGCGCCGGAGAGCTGATCGAGGAACGCCTCCAGCGTCGTCGAGGTCGGGATCAGCACCTGAGACGCCGTCGTCAGCCGCTCGTCGAGCTGGTTGACGTTGTTGCGCGAAATAGCGACCGAGGTGACCACCGAGAGTGCGGCGACAACGAGGGTGGCACCGAGGGTCGTGGCGGCGGCCACGCGGGCGCGCAGAGAGAAGCTCATGCGGACTCCCGGACGACGAAGCCGACTCCGCGAACCGTGTGGAGGATGCGCGGCGACCCGTCGGCCTCGAGTTTGCGTCGCAGATATCCGACGAACACGTCCACGACGTTGGTGTCGGCGACGAAGTCGTAGCCCCACACCAGCTCGAGCAGTCGTTCACGCGTGAGGACGACGCCCTTGTTGCGCGCCAGAATCGCGAGCAACTCGAACTCGCGCTTGGTCAGATCGATGTCGGCTCCGCCGCGGTGGACGCGATAGCCCGGGATGTCCACCACCAGGGTTCCGATGGCGACGGCCGAGTTCGGCGCGCCCGAATCTGCAACCGGCACAACCGGACCGGTGCCGCGACGACGCAGCATGGCGCGAATCCGTGCGACCAGCTCGGCCAGCACGAACGGTTTGGTGAGGTAGTCGTCGGCACCGGATTCGAGCCCGGCGATGCGATCGTCCACCGAGCTGCGGGCACTGAGCACGCAGATCGGGATGTCGTTTCCCATGGCGCGCAACGCGGTCACCACGCTCGCGCCGTCGAGTACCGGCATGTTGATGTCGAGCACGATGGCGTCGGGCATCGATCGCGACACCACGCCGAGCGCCTCCGCGCCGTCGGATGCGGTGATGACGGTGAACCCGGACAGGCGCAGTCCGCGTTGCAGCGACGACAGCACGTCGACATCGTCGTCGACGACGAGGACGGTGGCGGGGGCACTCGACGATTCGGTCACCGTTCCAATGCTATGCAACCCAGCTGTCGACGGTGCTTCGGCGTTCGGCCGGCGTCTTGGCGAAGAACTCCTCGAGCGCACTGCGGCGGCCGGTGTCGGCATCGAGTGACCAGGCGAGTGCAGGTGCCTTGGCGTAGAGCTGCTCGTAGTACTTCTCGAAGGTGCAGGTGCTGTCCACCAGGGAAAGAGCGCCGGGGAAGGGGCGTGTGTTCGTCATGGTGTTCTCCTTTTCTCTTCTGTGTTTCCCAAGGTAGAGCCCCATGTTGCGGCCATGGTGAGCCATCGTTGGCGGTTCTCTGAGAGTTCGGCCGAGAGCGGGCTGTGATTGCCGACCGCGTCGGTGGGTAAGACTGGAACCATGTCGCTCGTATGGTTTCGCCGTGATCTCCGTCTGGGGGATCTGCCCACACTCACCGCCGCTGCCGAGTCCGGAGATCCGGTGCTCGGGCTGTTCGTACTGGACGACCGTCTACTGAAGCCCTCGGGCGGGCCGCGCAAGGATTTCCTGTTCCGTTCGCTCGAAGCATTGAACGAGCAGCTCGACGGCCGGTTGATGGTGGTGCACGGCGACCCCGAGACCGTGGTCCCCAAGGTCGCGCAGGCGATCGGCACCGAGGACGTACACATCAGCGCCGATTACGGCCCGTACGGACGCGACCGAGACAAGCGCGTCGGCGAGAAGGTGACTCTGGTCGAGACCGGATCCCCGTACGCGATCGCACCCGGGCGGATCGCCAAGAGTGACGGCGAACCGTACAAGGTGTTCACGCCGTACTCCCGGCAATGGCTGGAGCACGGGTGGCGCGGACCGGCCGACACGTCCGCGAAGACCGTGGAATGGATCGACCCGGACAAGGTGAAAGGCGTTCGGCGGGCGAAGATTCCCACCGAGAAAGAGGCGTCCGACGCGGCAGCGGGTGAGAAGGCTGCGTCGAAGCAGTGGAAGGAATTCCTCGAGGAGGTCTCGGCGTACGACGACGAGCGCAATCGTCCCGACCTCGATTCGACGAGCCGGATGTCGGTGCATCTGAAGTACGGAACCATTCATCCTCGAACGATGTTGGCCGACCTCGGCAAGCTGCGCAGCGAAGGGGCAGCGTCGTATCGCAGGCAGATTTGTTGGCGAGACTTCTACGCCGACATCCTGTTCCAGCGCCCCGACAGCGCCCGAGAGAACTACGTCAAGAAGTTCGACAAGATCGAGATCGACTCGGGCAAGCACGCCGACGAGTTGTTCGAGGCCTGGTGCAAAGGCGAGACCGGCTTCCCGATCGTCGATGCCGGTATGCGGCAGTTGAACTCGGAGAAGTGGATGCACAACCGGGTCCGCATGATCGTCGCATCGTTCCTCGTCAAGGATCTGCACCTGCCGTGGTGGCGAGGTGCGCGCTACTTCATGCAGCATCTCGTGGACGGCGATCTGGCCAACAACCAGCACGGCTGGCAGTGGACCGCCGGAACGGGCACCGACGCCTCGCCGTACTTCCGCGTGTTCAACCCCATCACCCAGGGCGAGAAATTCGACCCCACCGGCGATTACGTGCGGCGCTGGGTGCCGGAGCTGCGCGGCGAAGAAGGAAAAGCCGTGCACACGTTGAAGTTCGGCCGGCCCAAGGAATATCCAGAGCCGATCGTCGACCACAAACACGAACGGGAAGTGGCGATCGCGCGCTTCAAGGCGCTGTAAGAGTTCAGCGCTCTAGCGGAGCCTGCGGAGTGACCCCTATCTTCTGCGGGACAACCCGACTCCCACGAGACAGATCATGCCGCCGACCACGGCGAGGTAATGTGGAACCTCGCCCAGTAGCAGCCAGGCCAGTGTGATGGTGATCGGCGGAACGGCATATGTGGTGATGCCGAGCTTCCCCGCGTTCATTCGCGTCAACGCGTAGGCCCAGGTGCTGAACGCCAGGGCCGTCGGTACCAGGCCGAGGTAGATCAATCCGCTGGTGGCTCCCGCCGATGCAGTGGACAAGTCGCCGAGCAGAGCAGGCGCAAAGGGCAGTGTGCACACTGCGCCGATGGTGCAGGCCATCCACGTCACCTGAAGTCCGGGGATGGTGCGCAGCACCGGCTTCTGGCTGAGCACTCCGACGGCGTAGGTCACCGCGGACACCAGACACAGTGCGATGCCCAGGAAGTCAGCGTCTGTCTTGGTCGTGGACGTGGTGGTGACGGCTGTGACGACACCGACCATCACTGCTCCGGCGAACGCGATGCCCGCTCCGATCACCAACCACTTCGGAAAGCCCTCGCCCAGAAGCAGACCCGCGAACAGGGCGACCAGAATCGGCCCGATCTGAATGATCATCGACGTCGTGCCGGCGTCGACGCGTTGCTCGGCGGCATTGAGGGCGACGTTGTAGATACCGAACCAGAAGACGCCGATGCTGATGATCTGCAGCCACTGTGTGCGGTTCGGCTTGACCCACTGCCTTCTGACCATAACGATCGCACCGAGCGCGACGGATCCGATGAGCAACCGGCCCAATGCGAGCGGACCGGCTCCGAAGGATTCGCCGACGCCGCGAATCGCCACGAAGGCCGAGGCCCACGAGATCACCGTGACGGTGACGGCTCCGAGAGCAAGCCAATCCACCGCGGGACGGGTGTCGAGATCTGTCATGTCGACGACGCTATCGCGCGGGAGCCTTCTGTGGCGCGCGGGTTTCGGCCATGGTTGCTCGTATTACCGCCGCCTATCTGCCGAGCAGCTTCTCCAGTGCGTCGAGGACTGCCGGATCCTCGATGGTCGACGGCACGCCGTATTCCTCACCGGCGACGATCTGCCGCATCGTTTTCCGCAGGATCTTGCCCGAGCGGGTCTTGGGCAGGGCTCCGACGATCGTCACGTCGCGGAACGTGGCGAGGGCACCGATCTGATCGCGGACCATGGCCACCAGTTCGGTGCGCAGTTGTTCCTCGGTGATCTGCTCGCCGGCCTTGAGTACCACGTACCCGCTGGGGCGTTGGCCTTTGAGGTCGTCGTGGATGCCGATCACCGCGCATTCGGCCACGGCGGGGTGACCGGCGAGCACGGCTTCCATCGACCCGGTCGACAGACGGTGGCCGGCGACGTTGATGACGTCGTCGCTACGGCCGAGGACGTAGACGTAACCGTCGGCGTCGATGTAGCCCGAATCGCCGGTGAGGTAGTACCCGGGGAACGTATCCAGATACGAACGCTGGAAACGTGATTCGTCGTTCCACAGCCCCACCAACGCGCCCGGTGGCAGCGGCAGCTTCACGACGATGTTGCCCTCGGTGCCTGCGTCCACCGGATTGCCCGAGGCGTCGAGGATACCGACCTGGAACCCCGGCACCGGCACCGTCGGCGAGCCCGATTTGATCGGAAGTGGTTCCAGACCGCGAAGATTGGCGCAGATGGCCCACCCGGTTTCGGTCTGCCACCAGTGGTCGACCACGGGCCGGTCCAGGGTTCGCGAAATCCATTCGTACGTATCGGGATCGAGACGCTCACCTGCGACGAACAGGGTCTCGAGCGACGAGACGTCGTACTTCTCGAGCTCGGCCGCATGGGGATCGACCTTGCGGATGGCGCGCAGTGCAGTCGGCGCAGTGAACAGGGCACGGACACCGTGATCCTGGATCACCCGCCAGAACGCGCCGGCATCGGGAGTCCCGACGGGTTTGCCCTCGTACAGAACCGTTGTGGCACCGGCGAACAGCGGCGCATAGACGATGTACGAGTGCCCGACCACCCAGCCGACGTCGGACGCGGTCCACATCACCTGACCGGCTCCCACGTCGTAGATGTTGCGCATCGACCACGTCAGCGCGACGGCATGACCGCCGTTGTCGCGCACCACACCCTTGGGCTTACCGGTCGTGCCCGAGGTGTAGAGGATGTAGAGCGGATCGGTTGCCAACACCGAAACCGGTTGTGCGGCGGTGGCGTCGGCGATGAGGGAGTCCCAGTCCAGCCAGTCGTGACTGCCGGGGATTCCCTCGCGGGTCTTGACGATCACCGCGGGGACTTTCGCGGTCGTCAGCGTCAGGGCGCGTTGCACCAGCGGCAGATATTCGATGACGCGACCCGGCTCGAACCCACCGCTGGCGGTGATCAGCAGGACCGGCTCGGCGTCGTCGATTCGCGCTGCCAGCTCCTTGGCTGCGAAGCCGCCGAACACCACCGAATGCACCGCGCCGAGTCGAGCGCACGCGAGCATCGCGACGACGGCCTCGGGGATCATCGGGAGGTAGATCACCACGCGGTCGCCCGGTCCGACGCCCTGCTCACGCAGCACACCGGCGAATCGAGCGACGTGGTCGAGAAGTTCGGCGTAGGTGTAGCTGCGGGTGAGTCCGAGCATCGCCGAGTCGTAGATCAACGCGGTCCGGTCGCCGTGTCCGGCGTCGACGTGCCGATCGAGCGCGTTGTAGCACGTGTTCAGGCGGGCCCCGGGAAACCAGTGAGTGCCGTCGAACGCGCTGGTGGGAGGGGTGTCCCAGTCGACTCCCGCTGCGGCGTCGAGCCAGAATTGCTCGCGGTTGTCGATACTGTCGTCGAAGGCCTGCCGATACTCGCCACTCATGTTGTGGAGCGTAGTTCGGGGCTGCGTGGTGCGGGCCGGGTTGCGCACTACCGGCGACGACCGGCGGAATCCCGTCGACCGGCGGTCGTTGCGTGCAACCGTGCCCGGTGCACGTCAAGATTGCGTCGACGCCTCTGCCTGAGGATTTCGCGGCCGCCGTAGAACGCGGCGCTGGCCGCGAACATCCCCGCTACCAACAGCAGCCATCGCATTGCGTAGGGCTCCTGTGTCTGACCCGTGGCGGCCTCGTACGTTTCGCTCCCGTGGGCGAAGATCCCCGGTGCGAACAGCAGCAGGCTCAAACCCGCCCCGAGCGCGGGGATGCGGACCGCGTTGACGAACCTGCCCAGACGAGCGACCAGCGTCCGGTCCAGCACGGCGTACAGCGGAAACAGGATCGCATCGTGCACCACCGCTGCCCCGACGAACCAGAGTCCGATGGACTGCCACCACGTATCGGTGTTCCACAGTGCAGGGAAGCCGATCGTCAGGACGACCGCGCCGGCCAGGGCGAGGCAGCCGGCCGTGACCGCGAGATGCATCGGTCCTGCGCCGTACCTGGCTCGAAACGTCGTCATGCTCGCTCCTCGAAGAATTCGACGGACTCGATCCACTTGGTGGCGTGCACTCCGGGTATCGCCGGCATCATGATGCGAGCGGGATAGCCGTGATCGAGGGACAGGTCGGCCCCGTTCACTTTCAGTGCGAGAAGTGAATCCGGATGCATCATCTGGTGTCCTCCGAAGGTGACGCGGTTGAACGACCCGACGGGTTCGAGCGACCGCACCTCACCGGTATCGACGGCATCGACACCCACGAGTGCCGCCAGATCTCGCAGCGGAACTCCGGTCCACGTCTGCACCGTCGACCAGCCCTCGACGCAGGAAATCGGGAGTTCGACGGTGTGCAGATCCATCTGCTCGAGTTGAGCTCGGGTGAGTACTACCTCGGTACCGCCGGCCAGTACGGTCAGCCGCCACGCATCGCCTGTCTGCGCATCGGTGACGCCTGCGGACTGCGCGGTGCGGTTGATCTGGAAGTCGTTGGGGCCGTCACCGTACGAGCGTCCGCGAGGCAGCAGGATCGCCGCCGAGCGCAGTGGTCCGCCCGTCGTCTGCCCAACGCTGAGGACCGCGACGAACAGTGCGCTACCGCCCACGAGTGTGAGAGCTCCGCGTCTGCTGATCGTCGCCGGAGCGGGATCGGTTGCAGCAAGCCCTGATTCGTCGTCGGCATCGGGCACCGTGTCAGCGACTCGAATGCGCATCAATTCCAGGAACGGCCGCGTTCTCAACGCGGTCACCATGGTCGGCAGCTTGAGCGCCACGTGGGCGACGAAGCCGGCGACGAACACCCAGGCGCCCCAGTAGTGCGCGGTGTAGAAGCTGAAGCCGAAGATGTAGTCGTACTGAATGTTCAGCACACCGGTGATGATCTCGAAGAGAATGCCACCGACCAACGCCAACAACGAGATTCGCTCGAGAAGGTGCGCGACACTGCGAACCGGGGGCATCTCGATCAGTTTCGGGATCACCGACCACAGCTTGGCCAGCACGATCGGCACCATGACCAGTCCCAGTCCCACATGCAGGCCCTGGGTCATCCGATAGAGCCAGGCGGGCTCGGTCGGCCAGTCGAACGACGGAATTCGTAGCCACCCGACGTCGCCCGGCATGGCCTGGCCGAACTGCGGGCCGTATGCGGCCCAGGAGATGAAGCCGGTGATCGTCACGATCGGCAGGGCGACGAGCAGGACGGACGCCAGGACCGACGTGAACCAGACGCCGCGGATCGGGCTACGGAACGTGAGAAGTCGCTGCATTCTGGTTCCCGTCTCCAATTTTGTACCCATTAGTACAAACTGTGAGGTCGAGGTTAGCGCACTTCGAGCCCGTTCGCCAGGGTCGGTGTCAGTGTCGAGTCCGACGGCGACGGACCGCGGCTACGGCCGCGTCCAGAGTGTCGCGCAGTGGGTGGACATCGCCCGCGATGCGGGCGATCAACATTCCGCCTTGAAGCGACGCGATCAGCGTGGCGGCAGTTGCGGCCGGATCGGTCGACACATCGAGTTCCCCGCGGTCGATCATGCGGCGAAGCCCTTGTTCGAGCGGCCGTTCCCAGCGTCGGAACGCGGCATGAAGGCTGGGGACGAATGCCGCGTCGTTCTTGAGTTCTGCAGCGAGCGAACCGAGGGGGCACGAGAACGGGCCCCCTGGTTGTTCGTGATTGCGGACGATCTCCGCGGCCCATGCGTCGATGTCCTCGAGGCTGTCGATGTGGGCCAGGCGCGGCTGGGCGGCGAGGACGCGTTCGAGCTGACGTGCAATGACGGCTTCGACCAGGTCCGACTTGTCGGAAAAATAGTGGTAGAGCTGCGATTTTCCGGTTTCGGACGCGGCGAGTACGTCGTCGAGAGTCGTTCCGGCGACGCCGTGGGTGTACATCATCGACGCGGCCGCATCGACGATCGCCGCTCTGGTTCGTCTGCCCTTGGCTGTTCTCGGCAGTTCCTTGCTCACGGGTCTCCGACTCCTCGGTCGATGCTGTGAACGGCGAGTTCGGTGAACACTCGTCCGTTCGATTCGACAGTCCGGCGGACCTGCAGGCCCGCCGTGACCGCCAGCGCGTACAGCGCGCTCGCGCCCACGCTGGCCCAAGTGAACCATTCGCCCACGCAGTCGTCGGTTTCCCATCGGACCGTTCGATTGCGATCGTCGACACCCGAAGCGGAATCCACTTCGACGACGGCCGTGCCGGTCTCGTGCAGCAGCGAGCGAACCGTCCGCAGAAGTGCAGCCGGGTCACCGCCGATGCCGATGTTGCCGTCCGCGAGCAGCACGTGTGACCACTGGCCCGCCCCCGGTATCGCGCAGAAGATGTCCTGCTGCAACGCGAGACCGCCGCGATGGTTCGTCATCTCCACAGCGACCGAGGACGTATCGACTCCCAGAGCGGGAACGCCGGCTCGGGTGAGAGCTTCGGTCAAACGCCCTGGTCCACAGCCCAGATCGAGGGTGGGGCCGGTGCAGAAAGCGATCGAGGCTTCGTCCGCCCTGATGTCTTCGATCGTCGAATGGGTTCCGCCCATCCAGCGCGCGATCGGAAGTTCGGTGCGGCGGCCGTCGTGATCGGTGATCCACGAGGGCAGGCCGGCTCGGCCGCGGCGGTAGACGTCGTCTGCAATCACCCGACTGAATGTACCAGTGGGTACAGTAGAGGGCATCGCGAGCCGAAGTCGTCAAATTTCCTGCCGGTGCCGTCAAGATTGCGTCAACACCTCTGTTCGACGTCACCGCGCGGAGCAAGACTGCTTCTCATGACACTTCTCGACATGCTTCCGTCCCTCGGTGCCGCCTACGTTGCGCGGTGCGATCCAGCGCTCTGGCCTGCCGACACGCACTGTGTGTGCGGCCGCATCACCGTCGACGGCGTTGCGTTGGAGGACCTGGCCGATGCGCAGGGCACTCCGGTGCAGTGGGGCTCGATTCTGGTGACTCGGGTGCGTTCGGTGATCGCCGGGGAGGTGGGCGTCGACGCCGAGTTCGGGGATCTGCGCCAGGCCGTGGTGGTCAATCGGCATTCGGTGGGCGCGGTGGTCAAGGTCGACGTGCACGGCCCGGGTCGACGCTGCGTCAGTCCGGTGGAGTTGCCCGCCGACCTGCGTGCCGGCGACGTACTGGCGCTCGTGACCTCGCAGGTGCACGGCGGAGCCTGCGGTCGTTCCGCAGGCTCCACTCCGGTCTCGTAGCAGGGGTCGAGGCGGGAGTGGAGCCTGCGGAACGACCCGAAGGCACCTCGCGCACATGCGGCAGAGCCGCTCTATCCGAGATTGCGGTAGCGGCCGAGTCTGTTTCGAGTCCGGAAGGCGGGATCGAGGGTCGACAATTGGCGGAGTTCCCGGACGATGGCGTCGGCGATGCGGCCGGAGAACGCGGCGGGCTCGTCGGCCGCATCGGGGAGTTCGGGAACGATGGCGTCGACGATGCCGTCGCGCAGCAGGTCGACCGATCTGATGCCTTGGGCCTCGGCCATGTCGGGGGCGTGAGCGGTGTCGCGGTGCACGATGGCACTGGCACCCTCGGGCGGAAGCGGTGCGAGCCAGGCGTTCTGGGCGCACAGCACCCGGTCGGCGGGGAGAAGCGCGAGCGCTCCACCGCCGGTCCCTTGGCCCAGCAGAATCGAGACGGTCGGGGTATCGACGGTGACGAGATCGGAGATCGAGCGCGCGATCTCGGGCGCCAGGCCTCCCTCCTCGGCCTCCTTGGACAGTGCCGCCCCGAAGGTGTCGATCACCAGGACCAGCGGTAGGCGCAGTTCCTCGGCCAGGCGCATGCCGCGTCGCGCTTCTCGCAGTGCCGCCGGGCCCATGGTGGCGGTGGCGGTGCTGCTGCTTCGGTCGTTGCCGAACAGGACGCAGGAGATCCCTTGGATTCGGCACAGCGACAACAGAATCGACGTGTCGGCCTCGCCCTGACCGGTGCCGCTGAGCGGAACATGTTCGCTGGCAGCGTGTTCGATGAGCTGCCGAATGCCGGGGCGATCCGCGCGACGCGACGACTGCACCGAATGCCAGGCAGACTGCTCCGGTATCTCGGCCGGCTCATCGCCGGTGAGATCGGGCCACACGGTGGCGTCGAGGATCACTCGAAGTGTGCGAATCAGTAGGTGACGCAGGTGATCCAACGGCACTACGCCATCGATGACGCCGTGCTGGTAGAGATTCTCGGCAGTCTGCACCCCGTCCGGAAAGGGCTTGTCGTACAACGCCTGATAGACCCGCGGACCGAGAAATCCGATGAGCGCACCGGGTTCGGCGACGGTGACGTGCGCCAACGATCCCCAGGACGCGAACACCCCGCCGGTCGTGGGGTTGCGCAGATACACCAGGTACGGCAGGTGCGCCGCCTTGTGTGCGGTGACGGCGGAGGCGATCTTGACCATCTGCACAAAAGCCAACGTTCCCTCCTGCATGCGCGTGCCGCCGGAGGTGGGGGAGGCGATGAGCGGCAGGCCCTCCGCGGTGGCGCGCTCGATGGCCGAGGTGATGCGCTCGGCCGCAGCAACGCCGATCGAACCGGCGAGAAACGCGAACTCGCACGCGATCATCACCACTCGCCGGCCGTCGATGGTGCCCTCGCCCGTCAGCACCGACTCGTCGACCCCGCTCTTCTCCCGCGCCTTCGCCAGGTCGCGCTGATAGGAGTCGTTGGGGTGCACATCGACCGGCTCGGAGTCCCAGGACACGAACGATCCGCCGTCGAGAACGGAATCGAGAATCTCGGCGGCGGATGTCCGTGGGCTCATGTCGGGGAGCCTACGCAGCGAACCCTAGCGAGCAAACGCTTCCTTCCACGAGACGGTCTTGCCGATCCGGAGAATGGATCGCTGGTAGATCTTCGCTGCACCCATCGCCAGGATCGCGGTGGTGACGATCATCAGGACTGCCGATCCGACGATCTGAACCGGCGAGGTCACCCCGGCTGCGATACGCAGTGGCATCATGATCGCGGAGAACGGGGGAATCCAGCTCAATGTGTTGGCCAGGGTGCTCTCCGGATCGCTGACGGAATAGAAGGCCGCGAAGAACATCGCCATGATCAGGATGAGTAGCGGCATGGTCGTCGAATTGACGTCCTCCTGCCGCGAGACCATCGACCCGCCGGCGGCGTAGAGCACCGCGAAGAAGGCGAATCCCAAGATGAACCACGCCAGCGTTGCCGCGAAGACGCTCACCGCGGCACCGGTGACCGTCAGGACGCCTGTGCCCAATCCTGCTCCTACACCGGCTGTTCCGTACAGGGCGAGCTGCAGAATGCCGACCGCACCGATACCGAGAATCTTTCCCCACAGCAACTGCAGGGGGCGGACGGTGGAGAGCAACAGTTCGACCACGCGTGAGGACTTTTCCTCGACGACGCCCATCGCGACGTACATGCCGAAACCGATGATCTGCGCATACAGCAGGAACACTGCGGACAGGGCAAGAGCAGTCCGCTGACCGGCCTCGGGATCCGGCGGATCGATCGCGTCGACGGTGACCGTCGCGGCACTTGTCGCTGCCCCGAGTTCGTTCTGATCGACACCCTGTTGCGCCAGTGCAGTATTGGTGGCCTGCGTTGCGACACTGCCTTCGACGACGGCGCGCAACGTACCGGTCAGATCGGACTCGGTGACGGCCGTGTACGCACCCGCGGTTCCGTCCGGAATCAATGCCACGTCGAGATCCCCGGATTCGACGCCGCTGCGAGCGGCCGCCGCGTCGGCGATCTCGCGCACCTCGACCGGAGATCCGACGGCGTCGCCGGTTGCTTCCACCACGGCCGCGATGGACTGGTCTCCGGCGATGCCGACGACGTCACGCTCTTCGTCACCGCCACCGGAGAAGATCGAGAACGCGATGATGCCGCCGACGATGACGGCCAGGATGATCACGTTGCTGATGACGAAGCTCTTCTTCATCACCTGAACGGTGAACTCGCGCTTGGCTATCAAGGACACTGCGCTGAAGGAGTTCAGTTGGGAGCTCATGCCACTACCGCCTCTCGGAACAGGTCGCTCAGGGAAGGTTTCTGGATGGAGAATTCGTGTACCGGACCGGTTGCCAGTGCAGCCCGCAGGATCTCCTGATCGTCGGCCCCGGGTGCCAGGCCCAGGACGGTGACGCCGTCACTGTGGCCGAGGGTGCTCACCCCGGCGATGCCCGACGCCCATCCGGGTGCCGCGTGCGGTGCATGGACGCGCAGTTGCGCATCTCCCGATCCGCGTAGCTCGTCGACGGTACCGACGGCCTTCATCGAGCCGGCGGCGATGATGCCGACGCGATCGCACAGACGTTGCACCAGGTCGAGCTGGTGACTCGAGAACACCACCGGTACTCCGGCAGCGGCCTTTTCGCGCAGCACCTCGCTCATCACGTCGACGGCGATGGGGTCGAGACCGGAGAATGGCTCGTCCAACACGAGAACCGCGGGGTCGTGCACCAGCGCGGCCGCCAACTGCACCCGCTGCTGGTTGCCCAGGCTCAGCGCGTCGACTGTGTCGTTGACGCGCTGATCGATGCCGAGGCGTTCGGTCCAGCGGATCACCGCAGCCTTCGCGTCCTTGGACGACAGGCCGTGCAGTTCGGCCATGTACGCCAACTGCGGGCCGACCTTCATCTTGGGATACAGGCCGCGCTCCTCGGGCATGTAGCCGATGGTGCGACGAACATCGAGGTCGACGGGCTTGCCGGCCAACAGAACCTGGCCGGAATCCGCCGACAAGACTCCGAGCGCGATGCGCATCGTGGTGGTCTTGCCAGCACCGTTGCTGCCGACGAAGCCGAACAGCTCGCCGGGCCGGACGTCGAAGCTGAGGTTGTCCAGGGCGATCTTGTCGCCGTACTTCTTGGAAACGGAGTCGATCGTGAGGGTGCTCATGGTGCCCTTTCGGTCGTTACTTCGGGTCGAAATCTTCGGGGTCTTCGGGGTCGGGGGTGATCCACGCGAGAATGAGTGCGGGGGTGGAGATTCCGATCATCAATGCTGCGAGCGTCCAACCGCCGCCGGCGTACGCGAGACGGGGGAGGTCGGGAAGAGTGCTGGCCAGGATGATCAGCGCGAAGACTGCGACCAAGACCAACCCCTGCGTCACAGTGAGGCCGATGGAGCGAGCTTCGTTGCGCTGCTGTATTTCCCACTCGTCGAGTGCGCCGGTGGGCGCATCACTGTGGCGGCCGGACACCGTCTGCAGTGCCGTCCAGATCGGAAGGAAGATGATTGCGGCCGGAATCCACGCGATGGCGGCCCACGAGAAGAACAGCGTCGAGATGCTGATGACGAGGAACGTCAGGTCGGCAGCAATGACTGCGATGGCGAGAATGCGGCGTCGACGCTGCGTGCGCCACTTCGGCAACCAGTGTCTCGTGTTGGCGTCGTTCTCGAGGAATCGCCGCGTGCGATACGCCTGGTAGCGGGTGAGAATGTCGGTGCGTTCGCTCATTGTCAGCCGTCCTCGGGGTCGGGGTCGGGAGTGGTCCATGCGAGAAGCATTGCGGGAGTAGCACCTCCAGTGCTCAAAGCGGTCAGCATCAGTGCGCCGCCGGAGATCCCGAGATTCGTTGCCCCGAAAATCGATCCGAGGAACAGGTACGCCGCGGCAGCGGTGCCCAACACCTGAGTAACCGTCAGGCCGATGGATCGGGCCTGGTTGCGGAGCTGGACTTCGAGCTCGTCGAGCGCTTCCACCGGTGCTTCGGCGCGCCGATTGGACACGATGCCGAGGACGATGGTCGCGAACGCGAACACGATGTAGCAGATTCCCCAGAATCCGATCGCCCACTCGAACAGCGGGTCCGACAGTGCGAAGCCCGCGGAAGCTGCGAGCAGCACCAGGAGGATGGTGACGAAGGCTCGGCGGCGTTTCTGGACTCGCAATCCCGGCAGCCAGTTCGCATAGGTCTTTTCGTTCTCCAGAAACACTTTCGTCCGGGCTTCCTGATATCTACTGAAGATGCTGGGACTGTGCGTGTTCATCGATCCTTCTCCCTTCGGAAGAGTTCGGCGGAGAGTGGTCCGAGTTCGGTGCGTGAGAACACTGCTTCGATCGGCAGATCGAAGACGTCGCAGATGCGCATCGCAAGGTCGAGGCTCGGGTAGTGGTCGCCTCGTTCGAGGGCACCCACTGTCTGGGGGTTGACTTCGACGAGTTCGGCCAGTTGCGCGCGGCTCATCTTCCGTTCTGCCCGCAGAACACCCACCCTGTTGAAGATCGGGAGCGCGGTACCGCGCTTGACGGGGCTCATGACAATGAAGTGTTGTATAAACCCAACGATCTGTCAACGGTTAATAACAGATTGCTTCCGTTGACTACGTTGCCTGTTGGTCCCGGGCGTCGGCGACGATGGCGCGCATCGTCGTCAAAAACTCGTCGATCGTTGCCCGCTGATCGGGAGTGAAGCGTGCGAGCTCGTCGACCGCCCGACCGATGACGGGGCCGAAGAACGTCGTGCCGAGTTCGGCTGCGTGTGCGGTGACGTGCAGGAGTACGCGCCGCCGATCAGCTGGGTCGGGTTCACGCGATACCAACTCGCGCTTGGCCATTCGATCGATCAGGGCGGTAACGGACGCGGATTCCAAACCCAGTTGCGCGCCGAGCCAGCCGGGTGTGGCACGCGTTCCGGCTCGGTCTGCATCCAGCAGGCAGATCAGCGCGCGGATGTCGGTCGGGTGAAGTGAGTGCTTCTGGGCGAAGCCTGCGCCGAGGAGATCGAGCTCGACGGTGAGTGCTCGCAGCTGATGCACGGCGGCGACAGGTTCGGTCATGTGCTGATCCCTCGGGAGATGCTGGACGAGCGGTCTCTCTATTGTCTACTATCTCGATCATCGAGAGAGTAGAGGGTTGTAATGTCGCTGGACGAATTCTTCTCCGCCTACGACCGGGTGCTGCTGAAGTGGCCGGCAGATACCCACGCCATCGACGTGAAGACGGTGCACGGCACCACGCGAATCAACGCCTGCGGACCCGCCGACGGCCCGGCGCTGGTGCTGCTACCGGGGGCGGGAGCGACGTCCACCGTGTGGTTCGCCAACGTCGAGGCACTCTCGCAGCACTATCGGGTGTACGGGGTCGACATCATGGGCGACGTCGGGCGCAGTGTTCCAGGTGACCATCCCATCGACTCCGTGGACGAGCTGCTGAACTGGGTGACGGCGGTTCTCGATGCACTGGACCTTCGAACTGCGGCACTCTGCGGACATTCATACGGCGCGATGATCGCCCTGGCGTTCTCTCTGCGCAACGAAAGCCGCGTCGACGCGCTCACTCTGCTCGATCCCAATGCCTGCTTCGGCTCCATGAGTCCGCGGTACCTGCTCCATGCGCTACCGATACTGCTGCGGCCCAACGAAAATCGGCAGCGCCGCTTCGTAGCGTGGGAGACCGATGGCCTGGCTTTGGATCCCGACTGGCTCGACGTCCTCGCGCTCGGAGCCGCACATTTCCCGACGGCAAAGACCATTGTTCCGAAGCGGCCGAAGCCCGCTGCGTTCGAGGGCTTCGATGTGCGCACCACTGTGGTCCTGGCGGGGAAGGGGAGGGTGCACAACGCGGCTCGTGTCGAATCGGCTGTGCATGCTGTCGTGCCGACGGCGAGGACGGTGGTGCTCGAGAACGCCACCCACCACGGGCTGCCGATGCATCCTGCCGCCGAGGTCAACGAAATTCTGCTCAGTTGATGAAAATCGGGTGCAGCTGACCGCGCTCACCGCGGTCAGCTGCACCCGATTTCGACTCCCCGCGTCTACAGTTCCGACAGCTGCCCGTCGTTCATCGTCCAGTGTCTTGTGCTGCGGACCGTATCGAGCATTCTGCGGTCGTGGGTGACCAGCAGCAGTGTTCCCTCGAAGTTCTCCATCGCACGTTCGAGTTGTTCGATGGCAGGTAGATCGAGGTGGTTGGTCGGCTCGTCGAGTACCAGCAGGTTGACGCCGCGGGCCTGCAGCAGCGCGAGTGCAGCGCGGGTTCGCTCACCGGGCGAGAGAGACGACGCCGGCCGCAGTGCATCGTCGCCGCGGAGGCCGAACTTGGCCAGCAGTGTGCGCACCTCGGCGTCGGGCCACTCGGGAACCGCTGCGCTCAAGGCGTCGGACACTGTTCCCTCGCCGACGAAATATGCTCGTGCCTGATCGATTTCACCGATCGCCACACCCGAACCCAACGATGCCGAGCCCTCGTCCGGGTCCAACCGGCCCAACAGCACCGACAACAACGTCGTCTTGCCGGAGCCGTTGGGCCCCGTGATCAGAATCCGATCGCCCCACTCGATCTGCGTCGTCACCGGGCCGAAAGTGAACCCGGATCGCCGGACAATGGCACCGCCCAGAACTGCGACGACAGTGCCACTGCGTGGAGCCGCCGCAATCTCCATCCGCAGCTCCCACTCCTTGCGAGGCTCCTCGACCACCTCGAGTCGCTCGATGCGCCGCTGGGTCTGACGGGCTTTCGCGGCTTGCTTCTCGGTGGATTCGGCGCGGGTCTTGCGGGCGATCTTGTCGTTGTCGGTGGCCTTCCGGCGTGCGTTGCGTACCCCCGACTCCATCCAGTTCCGCTGCATCTGTGCCCGAGACTCCAACGCGGACTTGGTGTCTGCGAACTCGTCGTACTTTTCCCTGGCGTGCTGGCGCGCAATCTCCCGTTCCGCCAGATAGGACTGATAGCTGCCGTCGTACACATCGATGCGCCGCTGCGCCCGATCGAGTTCCACTATTCTCGTCACCGTCCGCGCCAGGAATTCACGATCGTGACTGACGACGACGATCGCCGCCCGCGTCGCGACGACGAACTGCTCCAGTTGCTCGAGTCCCGCCAGATCGAGGTCGTTGGTGGGCTCGTCGAGCAGCAGGATGTCGTAGCGAGCGAGCAGAATCGCGGCGAGCCCCGCGCGGGCAGCCTGCCCACCCGACAGCGCCGTCATCAGCGCAGACCCGTCGACATCCAGACCGAGATCCGCGAGAACCTTCGCCGTGCGCTCCGCCAGATCCGCGCCGCCGAGTGCCAGCCACTTCTCCAACGCGGGGGTGTAGAGGTCCTCGTCACTCGAGCCCAACGCCTCGGCGGCTGCGTTCATGGAGGCTTCGGCCGCCGTGACCCCGGTACGTCGACCGAGGAAGTCCAGCACCGTCTCCCCGGCGATCCGCTCGGGCTCCTGCGCCAGATATCCGACGGTCGCGTCGGGCGGGCTGGTGTAGATCTCGCCCTCGTGATCGGCCGTCCCCACCCCCGCGAGCAGGGTCAACAACGTCGACTTGCCTGCACCGTTCGCTCCGACGAGCCCGATCACATCACCCTCGGCAACCGTCAGATCGAGTCCGGAGAACAGGGTTCGATCGCCGTGAAAAGCGGCGAGATCATCGATACGAAGCGTTGCGGTCACACCGAAACACTAAGGGGCGGGAACAACACCACCCCACCCACCGTTGCCATTCGTATGACGTATTCAGCCGAGACCAGTACTGTCCCGACCATCGTGCTCAACGACGGCACGTCCATTCCCCAGCTGGGGTTCGGTGTGTGGCAGGTGCCCGACGACGGTGCGCAGGCCGCAGTGACCGAGGCGCTGAAGGTCGGCTACCGCAGCATCGACACCGCCAAGGTGTACGAGAACGAGACCGGCACCGGCCGCGCAATCGCAGAGTCCGGCATCGCCCGTGACGAGCTGTTCATCACCACCAAGCTGTGGAACGACGATCAGGGCTACGACTCCACTCTGAAGGCATTCGACGCGAGCATGGATCGCCTCGGACTCGAGTACCTCGACCTGTACCTCATTCACTGGCAGCAGCTCGACCGCGACAAGTACATCGACACGTTCAAGGCGTTCCAGAAGCTCAAGGCCGACGGCCGCATCGGTTCGATCGGCGTCTCCAACTTCACCATCCCCACCCTGGAGAAGCTGATGGATGCCGTCCACGAGGTGCCGTCGATCAACCAGGTCGAGCTGCACCCGCGGTTCGTCCAGGAGGAGTTGCGCGCGTTCCACACCTCGAAGGGCATCGCCACCGAGGCCTGGAGCCCGCTCGGCTCGGGCACCATTCTCGACGAGCCGGTGTTCGCGAAGATCGGTGACGCGCACGGCGTCACTCCGGCCCAGGTCATCCTGCGCTGGCACATTCAGCTCGGCAACGTGGTGATCCCCAAGTCGGTGACCCCGAAACGCATCGCCAGCAACTTCGACGTGTTCGGCTTCGAGCTCAGCAACGACGAGATTCAGCAGATCAACGCGCTGGACTCCGCAGACGGCCGCACCGGCCCGGACCCGGACAAGTTCAGCAGCTGACCTGTCACATTCCGGGCACGTCGGGGGCCTAGTCTGTACCCATGTCCGATTCGCTCGCAGGCAAGACCGTTGCCCTCACTGCCGAGCGACGTGCAGACGAACTGGCCACCATGCTCGAACGCCGCGGCGCGAACATCGTTCACGCCGCGGCGATTCACGTTCTGCCCCTGATCGACGACTCCGATCTGAGGTCCGCCACCGAGGGCATCGTCGAACGCCCACCGCAGATCGTCGTGATCAGTACCGGCATCGGTTTTCGGGGCTGGCTCGACGCGGCCGCCGACTGGGGTATGCGCGAAGAACTCGTGACAGCGCTGGGGCACACGCGAATCCTTGCCCGAGGTCCCAAGGCGCGCGGGGCAATTCGTGGCACGGGGCTCCGCGAGGAGTGGTCGCCGGCCACCGAGGCCTCGCAGGAAGTCTCCGATCATCTCGAGGCCGAGGGTGTTGCCGGGGTGGACATCGCAGTTCAGCTGCACGGGGTGATCACCGAGTGGGAGCCGACCATTCACCTCAGTGATGCGCTGACCGAACTCGGCGCGCATGTCCGACCGATCCCGGTGTACCGCTGGATTCGCCCCGCGGATCAGGCTCCACTGGTCGACCTGTTGGAACAGATCATCGAGAATCGGGTGGATGCGGTGACGTTCACCAGCGCCCCCGCGGTGGCGTCCCTGCTCTCGACCGCCAAGGACAACGGCATGCTCGACGCCTTCCTCGACGCGCTTCGAGGACCTGTCGCCGCGATCTGCGTGGGGCCGGTGACGTCGGCACCGTTGGACGCGTTGGGCGTTCCGACCTCCATGCCGAGCCGGGCGCGATTGGGTGCGCTGGCGAAATTCGTGACCGAGCGGCTCGGTTAATCCAGGGTATCGAGCAGTTCGGTCACTGCGGCTCGCCCGGCTCGGTTCGCCCCGATCGTGCTGGCGGACGGCCCGTAGCCGAGCAGGTGTACGCGATGGTTCGCGGCCACGCGGGTGGTGAGCCTGCCGTCCATGACGATTCCGCCGCCGTGCCCGCGCAGGCGCAGCGGCGCGAGGTGGTCGAGGGCGCTCCGAAATCCGGTGGCCCACAGAATCACATCGGCGTGCTGAGTCGACCCGTCCTCCCACACCACCGAATCTTCTTTGATGGACGAGAACATCGGCTTGCGTTCCAGAGCCCCGCGTTTCTGGGCGGCAGCCAACGACGGCGTCAGCAGCAGTCCGGTCACCGAGACGACCGAGCCGGGTGGCAGGCCCGCCCGCACACGTTCCTCGACCATGGCGACGGCCTTGCGGCCGGCATCGTGATCGAATTCGCTGTCCCGGAACACCGGTGGTCGACGCGTCACCCATGTCGTGGACGTGACCTGTGAGATCTCGTCGAGCAGTTGGACGGCCGAGATGCCGCCGCCCACCACGACGACGTGCTTGCCTGCGAACTCGTCGGCCGTCCGATAGTCCTTGGTGTGCAGTTGCCTGCCTGCAAAGGTCTCGGCTCCGTCGTAGTGCGGAACGAACGGCTTCTCCCACGTGCCGGTCGCATTGATCAGCCCCTCGGCCATGACGACGGTCTCGCCGGCTTCGACCCGGAATCGGGGTTCCCGATCGCACACGACGGTCACCGTGACGGGGCGTCGAACATGCAGTTCGAAGCGTTCCTCGTACTCGCGGTAGTACCGGGGGACGGCGTCGGCGGCGGCGATGGTCTCGGCCGGCTGGTCTCCGAGCGTGTCCGCGAAGGCCATACCGGGCAGGTCGTGGACGCCGTTGACGGTGCTCAGCGTCAGCGAGGGCCAGCGGAACTGCCATGCGCCGCCCGGCCCGGGGGAGCGATCCAACATCACGAAGCCCTCGCCTGCGGTGAGTCCGGTGCGGTGCAGGTGATAACCGGCAGAGAGTCCGGCTTGGCCGGCACCGATGACGGCGACCCGAGTGTCGATCATGGAGACCAGTAGATCAGGCCCCGCACTGTCATTTTCTGTACTGGTGGGTAACCTCTGCTCTCGTGATCGGACTCTCTCGTGACGGCGACGTCGTCACCCTCGAACTGCAGCGGCCGGATCGACGGAACGCGTTGAACTCCGAGTTGTGCCTGGCGGTGCATCGCGGAGTCGAACAAGCCGAGCGTGACGGCGCGCGGGTCGTGGTCGTCACCGGCCAGGGCACCAGCTTCTGTGCGGGTGCCGACCTGACGGGGGACGCGTTTCCCGAGCATTTCGGGCGGATCCTCGAAGAGATGCTGACGGCAATCCAGCGGACCTCGATTCCGGTCGTGGCCGCGGTGAACGGACCGGCCGTCGGTGCCGGCACGCAGTTGGCTGTCGCGTGCGATCTGCGAGTCGTTGCGCCGGGCAGCTTCTTCGAAATACCGTCGACCCGGCTCGGCATCGCGGTGAGCAACTGGACCATCCGGCGGTTGGCCTCGCTCGCGGGCGGCGGTGTTGCGCGCACCATCCTGCTCGGCGGTGAGCGGGTGTACACCGAGCAGGCGTTCACCTGCGGGCTGGCGAACAAGCTCGGCGACCTGGACGTCGCAACACAGTGGGCGCAGTCGATCACCGAACTCGCTCCCTTGGCGTTGCGTCACCTCAAGCTCGTCTTCAACGACGATGGAGCACAGGATGTTCCGACGCCGGAGCAGGTCGCTGCGTTCGAGGCCGCGTGGAGCAGCGAGGACATGAAAGAAGCGCGCCGCGCACGATCCGAGAAGCGCAAGCCGAAGTTCGTGGGACGGTGATCGCCGGCGCGCCCGATGCGGGCGATACGGCGTGGCTGCTGACCAGTACCGCGCTGGTGCTGCTGATGACTCCCGGCCTGGCCTTCTTCTACGGCGGCATGGTGCGCTCGAAGAGTGTGCTGAACATGATGATGATGAGTTTGTCGGCGATCGCAGTGGTGTGGCTGCTGTGGTTGGCGTTCGGATTCTCGATGGTGTTCGGCGACAACGTGATCGGCGGGTGGATCGGAAACCCGTTGCAGTACGCCGGTTTCGAGGGTCTGCTGGGTGGGGTGTACACCTCGGCCGCAGGGACGGTGTCGATTCCGTTGGTGGGAACCGTTCCAGCACTGGTGTTCGCGGCGTTCCAGGCGGGATTCGCGATGGTGACGGTGGCGCTGATCTCCGGTGCCGTCGCAGACCGAATGCGATTCGTACCCTGGGTACTGTTCGCGGCGCTGTGGTCCACACTCGTCTACTTTCCGGTGGCGCACTGGGTGTTCTCGCTCGACGGGCTCACCAGTGAATTCGGCGGCTGGATCACCAACAAGCTCGGTGCCATCGACTTCGCCGGCGGAACTGCGGTGGAGATCAACGCAGGCGTCGCCGGCCTCGTTCTCGCGCTCGTGGTCGGCAAGCGGCGTGGTTGGCCGCGAGATCCCATGCGCCCGCACAATCTTCCGGCCGTCATGCTCGGAGCCGGGTTGCTGTGGTTCGGTTGGTTCGGGTTCAACGCGGGATCGTCGTTGGCCGCGGACGGCGTCGCCGCGGTGGCTCTGGTGAACACGATGGGTGCCGGAGCGATGTCCATGGCGGCGTGGCTCGTCGTCGAGAAGCTGCGGGACGGCCATGCGACGTCGTTCGGTGCGGCCTCCGGCGTCGTGGCCGGGTTGGTGGCCATCACACCCTCGTGCACGGCGGTCACCCCCATCGGCGCCGCGGCGATCGGCATCGCGTCGGGTGCGCTGTGTGCCCTGGCCATCGGCCTCAAATACCGCTTCGGCTACGACGATTCGCTCGATGTCGTCGGTGTGCATCTCGTCGGTGGCATCGTCGGCACGCTGATGATCGGACTCGTGGCCAGTGCGCAGATGCCGGCAGGGGTGGACGGTCTGTTGTACGGCGGCGGGCTGCATCAGCTGTGGGTACAGGCGGTCGCGGTGGCTGCGGTGTTCGCCTACTGCGCCGTCGTCACCACCGGCATCGCGTTCGCGATCAAGGCTGTCATGGGAGTGCGCGCCGACGCGCAACACGAAGCCGACGGTCTCGACGAGCACGAGCACGCCGAGTCCGCCTACGACTTCGGGGTGAGCCACGGAGGCAGCAACAAGCCGGGTCTTTTCGGTAAGTAGAGACAACCCGCGCGTGTCGTTTACGAACGGTTTGGACTTCGAAAGCCTTTCTGTCCCTTATGAGTCGATGCGCGCAATCGTTGTTCGGTTCGACCCCGATCGTTCATCTTCGGTTCTCCTGACCCGCGTGTTCCACCCATAGTTTTTCGCTGCTCGCATCGAGTGATGGACACGACGAAAGACTGAGGAACATGAAGCTGACTCGATTCGCGGCAACGTCCGCATTGGTCATTGCAGCGATGACGACCGCCATGGGCACCGCCTACGCGGATCCGGCACCGGCTCCCGCCGCTGCCGTCGGGTGGAACGTCACCCAGGCCGGCAACCAGGTCCTCGTCGACACGACGGCCGGCACCCTAAGCAACGAGGACAACCACCTCGTCGTCCGCGACGCCAACGGTGTGCTGGTCGACTCGGTGCCGTTGGCCATTGCCGCAGACGGCTTCTCGCACCCCGTCGCAGCCGTCATCGACGGAAACCACGCCACCCTGACCGCCGACGCCTCACCTGCCGCGGCAACCCCGGTCTCCGCCTCTCTCCCGGGTCTGCAGCAGGTCGACCTGCCCGCCGCGGTCTCCGGCGTCAAGGACAACATCAGCCTGTCCGCTTCGGTCGGTGGATTCCTCGGAGCCGCAACCGGTCTGGTCACCGGTTGCTTCCTCGGAGCCATCGCCGCCGGCACCGTCTCCGCGCCTGCCCTGCTGCTCTTCGGTGCAGCACCGGTAGCCGGATGCGTCGGCGGCGCACTGCTTCTCGGCTCGGGTGCTTCGCTCGCCGGAACCGCCATCGGTGGTCTCGGTGCCATCGCAGGCAACGCAGGGCAGTTCATCCAGCTCCTCAACGCTCCTCCCGCCGTCAAGAAGTAACTCTCGTACAGCAGTGCTGTGGCCCGCATCGGATCCTCCGTTGCGGGCCACAGTCGTCGGCAGGTTCTTGTCGCTAGCGAGCCAGCGCGAGATCTCGCACGTGTGCACGGCGAGCCGCCGTCACGAGTTCGACGACGGCATCGGCCACTTCGCGGGCCCGTTCCAGGATCACCATGTGCCCGGCCTCTGCGACGCACACCAGGCGAGCGTCGGGCAGATGTTCGGCAATGGTTTCCGAGTGACGCATCGGTGTCATCAGGTCGTCCGAGCCGCACAACACCAGGGTGGGGATCGAGGCGAGAGCAGCCAGGCCGGCCACCTCGTCGAGACCTCGGAATGCCCCGAGGAAGCCGGCCAACGTCACGATGGACGTCTCGCCCAGCATTGCCGTCGCGAGCGTCACCACCCTCGGACCGACTCTTCGGGATCCGCATCCCGCGGTCCTGACGATCGGGGCCCACACGCCGCGACTGAGTCGCTTGGCACCCGACATCAGTCGAGGGGCGCGTCGAACAGCGGCCTGGAACACCGACACCGCGGGATGCGCGAGGGCACTGCCGAGTCCGTCGTCGGTGATTCCACCCGCCGACGTCGCGATCAAACCGACTCCGACCAGGCGCGTGCCGATGGCCTCCGGGTTCTGACGGGCGTAGGAGAGCGCCGTCATTCCCCCCATCGAATGGCCGACGACGACGAACGGTCCCGACGGGACCATCGCACGGATGACGTCGGCCAGGTCCTCACCGAGCTGATCGATGGTGCAGCTCTCCGGCGCGGCCGCACTCGACTCCCCGTGCCCGCGGTGGTCGTACATCACGATCCGCACGTCGTCTCCCCAGGCGTGTTCCACCTGTGCACGCAGGTCGGTCCACGACTGCATCCGCAGGCAGTGTCCGTGCACGAACACCGCGGTCAGTGGCGCATTCGGATGCCCGAACTCGCGAACCGCCAGAGCGGTGCCGTCGCCGGCAGCGACGGTGCTGCGGCGACCGACCTGATGGCTCTGCTCGCTGGTGATCATGGGCGCTCCGCGGGTGTGAGTGTCACGTGCTGCGACGACGGTGTTGTCCGGTACTTCGCTTCGTCGACACGCCGTGTTACCTGAATCACAATTTTTGTTCGGTGTGGTACCCACTCGGACCAAGCCGGGTGGGAATCGGCACCGAAGTACTGGTGAGCGTTCAGGAGAGGACGCGCGTTGCCAGTGAGGAGATCGGCCATGAGTTTCGGCATGGACAGGCTCGAGGACGTTGTGCCCCGCGCCGTTGCGGGAGATCGACTCGCTCTCGAACAGGTGCTGGTGTTGATCCAGCCACCGGTTCGTCGATACTGCGCAGCTCGCATCGGGAATCTCGACGTCGCCGCGGACGATGTGGTGCAGGAGGTCTGCCTCGCACTGGTCACCGCCATTCCCAAGTACCGCGACATGGGGAAGCCCTTCATGGCGTTCGTGTACGGGATCGCCGCGCACAAGCTGGCCGACGCAGGTCGTAAATCGGTTCTGCGACAGTCGTTCTCGATCGACGAGATGCCGGAGGAGCAGTCCACCGATGCCGGGCCGGAGCAGCTGGCGCTCGGCGACGAACTGCGTAGCCACACCCAGGCATTGATGGACACCCTGCCGACGAAGTACCGCAAGATCATCCTGATGCGAGTCGTGTGGGGAATGACGGCACCGCAGACCGGCGAAGCACTCGGAATGACGGCCGGAGCCGTGCGAGTGGCCCAGCATCGCGCGATGAACATGCTGCGCGCCGAGCTGTCGAACTTCTCGCTGCTGGCGGCGCGCGCAGTCGCCTGACAAACCTCGCCAAAGCGGGACTCCGGGGCCGAATGTCCGAATCGCCGGAGTGAGTAACCGTAGCTACATCTTTCCAAGACACGTCGGCAACGTGGCGGTTCTACGTTGTTGATCCATGACCGCCGTACAGCCTGCGCCGACAGACACCGCGCTGAAAGAGACGCTCGAGGACTACACGCTGCGCTTCGCGCCGCGTAGCTACCGAAAATGGGGAACCGGTGTCGTCGCGACGTCTGCGCTCGGCGGCATCGCGTATCTCGCGGACTTCGCCATCGGTGCCAACATCGGAATCTCGTACGGAACCGGCAACGCACTCTGGGGCATCCTGGTGTTCGCCGTTGTCATCTTCCTGACGGGACTTCCGCTCGCCTACTACGCTGCCCGCTACAACATCGACCTCGACCTGATCACGCGCGGGAGTGGATTCGGGTACTACGGATCGGTGGTCACCAACGTCATCTTCGCGACGTTCACGTTCATCTTCTTCGCGCTCGAAGGCTCGATCATGGCGCAGGGACTCGAACTCGGCCTGGGCATTCCGCTGCCCATCGGCTACGCGGTGTCCACGATCATGGTCATCCCGCTGGTCATCTACGGCATGAAAGCCCTTGCCAAGCTTCAGGTCTGGACCACCCCACTGTGGCTGGTGCTGATGGTGCTGCCGTTCGTCTACCTCGTGTTCAGCAATCCCGATTCGGTCGGCGAGTTCTTCGCCTACGGCGGTCAGGACGGTGCCGACGGCAAGGGGGTCAACATCGGATCGGTGATGCTCGCGGCCGGCGTGTGTCTGTCGCTCATCGCGCAGATCGCCGAGCAGATCGACTACCTGCGTTTCATGCCGCCCAAGACTCCCGAGAATTCCCGACGCTGGTGGACCGCAGTGCTTCTCGCCGGTCCGGGCTGGGTCATCTTCGGTGCGCTCAAGCAGGTCGTCGGACTGTTCCTCGCCGTGTACCTGATCGCCAACGTGGTCGACGGATCCACCATCGCCAACGAGCCGGTGCACCAGTTCCTGGAGATCTACGAGAACTTCATGCCGGGCTGGCTCGCCATGACCCTCGCGGTGATCCTGGTCGTCATCAGTCAGATCAAGATCAACGTCACCAACGCGTATTCCGGGTCGCTGGCGTGGACCAACTCCTACACCCGCATCACCAAGACCTACCCGGGGCGCATGGTCTTCGTGCTCTTCAATCTCGCGATCGCGCTGATCCTGATGGAAGCCAACATGTTCAGCTTCCTCAACGACATTCTCGGCTTCTACGCCAACTGCGGTATCGCGTGGATCGCCGTGGTGGCGTCGGACATCGTCTTCAACAAGTACATCCTGAAGCTCTCGCCCAAGGTCCCCGAGTTTCGACGCGGCATGCTCTACAACATCAATCCGGTCGGCTTCGGATCGATGGCGGCGTCGGCCATCCTGTCGATTCTGGTGTTCTTCGGGGCATTCGGACCGGCGATCAAACCGTACTCGCCGATCGTGGCTCTCGTTCTCGCACTGATACTTCCGCCCATCCTGGCCGTTACGACCAAGGGCAAGTACTACCTGCGGCGTACCGATGACGGCATCGATCTGCCGATGTTCGACGAGCACGGCAACCCGTCCGACGCACTCGTGATGTGCCACGTCAGCGGAATGGAATTCGAGCGACCCGACATGATCGCGTCCAACGTGCCCGGGCCCAACGGGGAGAAGCAGTACATCAGTTCACTGTCGCTGAGCACCGACAAGACGGGGGAGCACATCCTGCCCCCGCAGTAGCGACTTCGTCGCAGGTGAGCGGAAACTCGTAGTGGGGCCCGAGTTTCCACTCACCTGGCGAGTCAGCGTCCTCGGAACTCGGGATCGCGACGCTCGAGCATCGCGTCGACAGCCTCGGAATGATCCTCGGTGTGGTGTGCGATGGCCTGATAGGCAGCGGACAGTTCGAGCAAGGATTCCAGACTCTGCTGCTGGCCCTCGCGCAACAACTTCTTCGTCATACGCAGTACCTGCGGTGGGTTGGCCGCCACGCGCCGAGCCAGTGTGTGGGCAGCGTCGAGCAGATCCTCGGGCTCGACGACCCGAGAGACCAGGCCCCATTCCAATGCCGTGGCGGCGTCGATGGCCTCGCCGGTGAACGCCATTTCGCTCGCCCGTGCCATGCCGATGGCCCGGGGGAGCAGCCACGCCCCACCGTCTCCGGGAATGATGCCCACCTTGGCGAAACTCTCGGCGAATGTCGCAGTGGTCGAGGCGATTCGGAGATCGCACATCAAGGCCAGATCGCAGCCTGCTCCGATGGCAGGGCCGTTGACCGCGGCGATCGTGGGAATCTCGCAGTGATACAACGCCTTCGGGATTCGTTGGATGCCGTGGCGGTAGCCCTGCCGCAGCTCGGCCGGGCTACCACCGAACATTCCCTTCTTGTCCCGCATGTGCTTGACGTTCCCGCCCGACGAGAATGCCGAACCGGCACCGGTCAGGACGGCAACCCTGATCGATTGATCCCCGTTCGCGTCGGCGATCGCGGCCTCGAGGGCGTCGATGGTCTCCACCTCGGAGATGGGATTACGGGCCTGGGGGTTGTTCAACGTCCAGACGACCACGTCGCCTTGTCGTTCGGTAAGAACAGGTTCTCTCACGGTCGGGCCTTTCGTTGCTTGGCCGCAGTGGCGCGGTTAAGTGCCGCCTGGGGCACATAACCACACCACTGCCGCAGGCACTCAGATGGTCCGCGTCAAACGATCGGCGAGCAACTTGGAGAACTTCGCCGGATCCTTGAGCTCGGTACCCTCGGCGAGAAGTGCCGTCGCATAGAGCAATTCGGCGGTCTCGGCGAGGTGCGGATCGTCACTGCGATCCTCGCGGGCCTTCTTCAGTCCCGTCACCAGATCGTGGGTCGGGTTGAGTTCGAGGATCCGCTTGGAGGTCGGCACGAACTGTCCCGACGCCTTGTACATCTTCTCGAGTTGCGGGGAGAAGCTGAACTCGTCGCCGACGACGCAGGCCGGGGACGTGGTGAGTCTGGTGGACAGGCGCACCTCCTTGACGTCCTCGCCGAGGGTCTCGGTCAGCCAGGTGAGCAGGTCCGCGAATTCCTTGTCCTGCTCCTCGCGCTTGGCCTCGGATTCCTTCTTCTCCTCTTCGGTGTCGAGGTCCACCTCGCCCTTGGCGATGGACTGGAACGACTTTCCGTCGAAGTCGGTGACGTTGCCGACCCACACCTCGTCGACGGAATCGGTGAGCAGCAGCACCTCGAGCCCGCGAGCCTTGAAGGCCTCCATGTGCGGCGAGCTCTCGATCTGCTGACGGGATTCACCCGTCATGTAGTAGATCTGCTGTTGGCCGTCCTTCATCCGGTCCACGTACTCGGCGAGGGTGGTCACACCCTCCTCGGAGTTGGTGGACGCGAACGAGGAGATGCCCAAGAGGGTTTCGCGGTTGTCGGCGTCGGAGATCAGGCCCTCCTTGAGGACCGTGCCGAACTGCGACCACAGCGTCTTGTACTTGTCGGGCTGCTCGCTCTGCAGTTCCTTGACCGTGGAGAGCACCTTCTTGGTCAGGCGTCGACGGATCGCACGGATCTGCCGGTCCTGCTGCAGGATCTCGCGAGAGACGTTGAGCGAGAGGTCCGCTGCGTCGACTACGCCCTTGACGAAGCGCAGGTACTCGGGCAGCAGTTCCTGCGAGTCGTCCATGATGAACACGCGCTTGACGTACAGGTGCACGCCGGCCTGGCTCTCGCGCATGAACAGGTCGAACGGTGCCTGCGACGGAATGAACAGCAGCGCTTGGTATTCGAACGTGCCCTCGGCCTTGAACGGGATGACCTCGAGCGGCTCGTCCCAGGCGTGGCTGACGTGCTTGTAGAACTCCTTGTACTCCTCCTCGGACACCTCGTCCTTGGAGCGGGTCCACAGAGCCTTCTGAGAGTTGATCGTCTCCGTCTCGATCGTGACGGTGTCCTCGCCGCCCTCTTCTTCACTCTTGACGCGCTTCTCGACGTCGATGCGAATGGGCCAGGCGATGAAGTCGGAGTACTTCTTGACCAGTTCCTTGATCTTGCGCTCGGACGCGTAATCGTGGAGGTGGTCCTCCTCGTCGGCGGGCTTGAGGGCCAGCGTCACCGACGAACCCTGCGGGGCGTCGTCGACGTCGGTGATCTCGTAGGTGCCCTCGCCGGTGGACTCCCACTGGGTGGCCGTGCTCTCGCCCGCCTTGCGGGTGAGCAGCGTGACCTTCTCGGCCACCATGAACGTGGAGTAGAAGCCGATGCCGAACTGGCCGATCAGTTCCTCGGAGGCGGCCGCGTCCTTGGCTTCCTTGAGCTTCTTGCGAACCTCGGCGGTGCCGGACTTGGCCAGCGTGCCGATGAGGTCGATGACCTCGGCGCGCGACATGCCGATGCCGTTGTCGCGGATGGTCAGCGTGCGGGCCGCAGCGTCGATGTCGATCTCGATGTGCAGATCCGAGACGTCGACGTCCAGGTCCTTGTTGCGGTACGACTCCAGGCGCAGCTTGTCCAGCGCGTCCGAGGAGTTCGAGATCAGTTCACGGAGAAAGCTGTCCTTGTTGGAGTAGATGGAGTGCACCATCAGATCCAGGAGCTGACGCGTCTCCGCCTGGAATTCGAGCTGTTCGGTACTCAATGTCTCCCCTTCTAGCAGCAAAACCGACGCGAATATTCTACGGCAAGACTACGGGTGAGCTGCGAAGACGTCGGCGCCGCCTACTGTGGTGGCCGTGACGAAGACGAAGTTCGTTCTGGGAGCAACGGCAGCACTGAGCGGGGCCTGGTTGGCGCGTGCGCTGTGGGGTCTGCCGTCGGCCATCGGTGCCCGACGCGTGCACATCACTCCGTATGCCGCCGGGTCTCCGCGATACCGCGATCGCCGGTTCCACAACTCCGACCCGAGCTCGAGCTACGTACCGGGGCGCGGCGAGAAGGGACAGCAGAACATGTTCGTCTCGCTGATCACCGAACGCGGCAAGGGCAGGCCGCAACGCCCGATTCCGTTGGCGCCGCCCATCGCGCCGGTGGACGCGGGCGAGCTGGCCGTCACCTGGTACGGCCACTCGAGTGTGCTCGTCGAGGTCGACGGCTATCGCGTCCTCGCCGATCCGGTGTGGAGCAACCGGGTGTCCCCGTCCTCGGTGGTGGGCCCGGCACGGCTGCATCCGACGCCGGTCGAGTTGGTCGACCTACCGACGGTCGACGCCATCGTGATCTCCCACGATCATTACGACCACCTCGACAAGGCGACGGTGCAGAAGCTGGCGAGTACACAGTCGGCTCCGTTCGTCGTGCCGCTCGGCATCGGCGCTCACCTGCGTAAGTGGCGGGTGCCCGACGAGCGCATCATCGAGCTGGACTGGGACGAGCAGACCAACATCGGCGGCCTCACCGTCACGTGCACCGAGGCTCGGCATTTCTCCGGCCGCGGTCTGACCCGGGACTCGACGCAGTGGGCGTCCTGGGCCTTCGCCGGTCCGATTCGACGCGTCTTCTTCGGCGGCGACACCGGCTACACACCGAAGTTCGCCGAGATCGGCAGCAACTACGGCCCCTTCGACCTGACGCTGCTGCCCGTCGGGGCCTACGACGCCCGCTGGCCGGACATCCACATGAATCCCGAGGAAGCGGTGACGGCGCACATCGACCTGACGGCGTCGAGCATCTTCGTTCCGATTCACTGGGCCACGTTCAACCTCGCCTTCCATCCGTGGTCCGAGCCGATCGTGCGGCTGCACGCCGCTGCGCAGGACGTCGGTGTGCAGGTGGCAGTGCCGATGCCGGGCCAGCGCATCGACGGCACCCGAACCCTGCACGACGATCGCTGGTGGTCTCGGCTCGGCTGAGCGGGTTTAAGCTGCACGCATGTCTATCGAGGCCGATGCTCAGCGGGACACCGGGCTGACCGAGGCGGAGGTCGCCAGGCTCAGGGCCGAGGGAAAATCCAACGACGTTCCGGCCCGTGCTTCTCGGTCGGTTCGCGACATCGTCCGCGGCAACGTGTTCACCCGAATCAACGCGATCCTCGGTGTGCTGTTGATCATCGTGCTCTCGACGGGCTCGGTGATCGACGGCATGTTCGGGCTGTTGATCGTCGCGAACAGCGGCATCGGCATCGTGCAGGAGATTCGCGCGAAGCGCACGCTGGATCGGCTGGCCATCGTCGGACAGAACAAGCCTCAGGTTCGACGCGAGGGCGTCTCGAAGCAGATTCCCCCCGACGAGGTCGTGCTCGGCGACATCGTCGAGCTCGGCCCCGGCGATCAGATCGTCGTCGACGGTGAGGTGATCGAGACCGCGAGCCTCGAGATCGACGAGTCGCTGCTCACCGGCGAGGCCGACACGGTGCACAAACTCGAGGCAGCACAGGTACTTTCGGGAAGCTTCGTGGTGGCGGGCAGTGGGGCGTACCGCGCGACGAAGGTGGGCCGCGATGCCTACGCGGCCAAGCTCGCCGAGGAGGCCAGCAAGTTCACACTGGTCAAGTCCGAACTGCGCAGTGGCATCGACAAGATTCTGAAATTCATCACGTACCTGATGATTCCGGCCGGCGCGCTGATCATCTACAACCAATTGTTCTCCAGCGGTCAGGCTTTGAAGCCGGCCCTCAACGGTATGGTCGCCGCGCTCGTTCCGATGGTGCCCGAGGGCCTGGTGTTGATGACGTCCATCGCGTTCGCGGTGGGCGTGATCCGACTCGGTCAGCGGCAGTGCCTGGTCCAGGAGCTGCCTGCGATCGAAGGCCTCGCCCGCGTCGACGTGGTGTGTGCGGACAAGACCGGAACCCTCACCGAGAACGGTATGCGGCTGTCCGAGTTGATGCTGATGGACGAGCACGATTCCGACTCCGTCACAGCGGCTCTCGCATCTCTGGCGCACGACGATCCGCGGCCGAATGCGAGCGTGCAGGCCGTCGGCGAAGCGTATCCGGACGCGCCCGGATGGACGCAGAGTGCCGTGGCCCCGTTCTCCTCGGCCAAGAAGTGGAGCGGACTGTCCTACGGCGACCACGGGAACTGGCTGCTCGGTGCACCGGACGTGTTGCTCGACGCCTCCTCCGACATCGCTCGTCGCGCCGAGGAAACAGGCTCGCGTGGCCTACGGGTGTTGTTGCTCGCCAGCTCGGACCGCTCGGTCGACGACGACGAGGCACCCGGCGTGGTGACACCGCGAGCACTGGTGATTCTCGAGCAGAAGGTGCGCGAGGATGCCCGAGACACGTTGGAGTACTTCGCAAGCCAGCACGTCGAGGTCAAGGTCATCTCCGGCGACAATGCCGTCTCGGTCGGTGCGGTCGCGGGTTCGCTCGGGCTGCCCGGCGGCGACGCTCCGATCGACGCGCGTGATCTGCCCGAGGACTCCGAGAAGCTGGCCGACGCCGTGGCGTCCTCCACCACGTTCGGTCGGGTCCGTCCCGATCAGAAGCGGGCGATGGTGGGCGCGTTGCAATCTCGCGGCCACACGGTCGCGATGACCGGCGACGGCGTCAACGACGTGCTCGCACTCAAGGATGCCGATATCGGCGTCTCGATGGGTTCGGGGAGTGCGGCCACCCGAGCCGTCGCGCAGATCGTGTTGTTGGACAACAAGTTCGCCACGTTGCCCTACGTCGTAGGGGAGGGGCGACGCGTCATCGGCAACATCGAGCGTGTCTCCAATCTGTTCCTCACCAAGACCGTGTACTCGGTGTTGCTGGCGTTTCTGATCGGGCTCTCGGGGGTGCTCTCCCAGATCTTCCACTTCGAGCCGATTCCGTATCCGTTCCTGCCCCGGCACGTGACGATCGCCGCATGGTTCACCATCGGAATACCGGCGTTCGTTCTCTCGCTCGCGCCCAACAACGAGCGGGCGCGCAGCGGATTCGTCTCGCGGGTGATGCGGCTGGCCGTCCCGTCCGGTCTGATCGTCGGCTCGTGCACGTTCGTCTCCTACCTGCTGGTCTACGCAGGCCCCAACGCCAGCGAGACCCAGGTGACGCAGGCCAGTACCACCGCGCTGATCACGTTGATCATGATCGCGCTGTGGGTGCTGGCCGTCGTCGCGCGGCCCTACAACTGGTGGAAGATCCTGCTGCTCGGTGGGTCGGTCGGTGGCTATCTGCTGCTGTTCGCAATCCCGTTCTGCCGCACCTTCTTCAAGCTCGATCCGTCGAACGTCGGAGCCACCACCAGTGCCTTGATCATCGGCGGCATCGGTATCGCGCTCGTCGAGGTGGCTCATCGATTCGGATCGGTACTACGCAATCGGCAGAACGAAACGTAGGCTTCCGGGTGTTCCGTTGCACCCGACCGGCAGGAGAGTTTCATGGGCTTCGCAGACAATTTGAAGGGCATGGTCGACAAGGGCAAGGACCTTGCGGCCGAGAACTCGGACAAGATCGACGACGTCGTGGAGAAGGCCGGGGACTTCATCGACAACAAGACCGGCGGCAAGTACTCCGACAAGGTCGACAAGGTTCAGGACGCAGTCAAGAAGGCGATTCCGGACAAGTAGGACCTTTCGGTCTTCTGCATCGGTGATCGTGGCCGTCGGTCGTACCCCGGGGTGCGGCTGACGGCACAATCGTCGGGGTGGACGGACCGATTCTTCTTCTCGTAGTCATCTTCGCGATCGCAGTCGCCGGTTTCGCCAGGCGCATCGATCTGCAGGTCCCGCTCGTCCTGGTCACCGTCGGCTCCATCGCCTCGTTCGTTCCCGGGGTTGCCGCACGTCAGCCTGTCGCCTCAGCTGATCCTCGGCGTGGTGCTTCCGCCGCTGCTGTACTCCGCCGCGCTGGATTTCTCGTTCGTCACGTTCAGGCGAAACCTCGGTCAGATCCTTCGGCTCGGACTGGTCATGGTGATCGTGACGACGGTCGCCGTCGGATGGTTCGCCAATCTGCTGATCCCGGAGCTGACCTTGGGTGCGGCTCTGGTCCTCGGTGCCGTCGTCGCCCCGCCCGACGCGGTGTCCGCCGTCGCCGTCGGCCGCAAGCTCGGTCTGCCCGCGCGGATGATGGCGATCCTCACCGGCGAGTCCCTGGTGAACGACGCGGCCGCGTTGACTCTGTTCACCCTGGCCGTCGCGTCGGTGACGGGCAGTCGAATCGAACTGGGCTCACCGGTGCTGTTCTTCCTGTACGAGATCGTCGGCGGTGTGCTGGTCGGATTCGTCCTCTCGCGCCTCGTTCGTTTCGTGCGAAACCGGATCGCCGACTCGGCGCTCGAGACTGTGCTCGGACTCGTCCTACCGTTCGCGGCCTACCTGGCGGCCGAGGAAATTCATGCCTCCGGTGTGCTCGCCGTCGTCACGGCAGGCTTCGTTCTGGGCCGCGTCACCGCCGACGTCTCGGTCTCCACGAGGGTCCAGGAACGGCAGGTGTGGCCAACGCTGGATCTTCTGCTCGAAGCATTCGTGTTCGCCTACATGGGTTTACAGCTGAAGTTCGTCATCGAAGAGGTTCAGCGTGAGGGGTTGCCGGTCCACCACGTGTTCGCCTATGCGGTGCTGGTGCTCGTCGCGGTCATAGCGGTGCGTCCAGCGTGGATCTTCGCAAATTCCGGTCGAGACATACTGCTTCGTAAGCTGTTTCGACGATCTGCAACCGGTGAAGCGGGATTGACGTGGCAGCAGAACCTCGTGCTCTCGTGGGCGGGCATGCGTGGGGTGGTCACGCTCGCTGCGGCGGCCGGTGTGCCGCTGACCACCGTGCTCGGTGACGAATTCCCCGGCCGCGCAGTGATTCAGGCCGTGGCCTTCGTCGTCGCGGTCGGGACGTTGCTGCTGCAGGGGCTGACGCTTCCGTTGCTGATCCGTCGACTCGACGTCGCAGATCCACTCGAGCAACAGCGCAACGACAATCAGCGGTTGCTTTCGCAGGCCATCGCCCGTACCGCGGCGGAGGACTATCTCCAGCGCGCGGCGAAGGACGGAATTCCAGGAGTGGACAGCGAACGTGTCGCGGAGGTGATCGAGCGTGTTCGCCGTTCGGTGCGCGCTCGATTGGATGCCGACGAGACCGAGGATCGCGAGAAGCGAATCGCGGCGGCAGGGGCGTTGTTCGATTCGCTGCGGCACAACGTCCTGGTCGCGCAGCGGGCGGCACTCATCGCGGCCCGCGACTCGGGGGAGTTGGAGGACGAAGCTCTGCGGGCAGTGTTGAATGGCTTGGACGTGGAAGAAATTGCGGCGGAAGCCCGCATCGCACGACGCACGACGTAGACGAACGCAATGTAGGAGCGCAGAGACAGTGAGGTCGACCGGATCGGTGGTCGCCGCGGCACTGGTGTTCGCCCTTGCCGCATGCAGCACTCCCGTCGCCGAATCGGTCGACCCGGCCACCGTGCAGGCCGCAGGCTCCGCTCCGGCACCCGAGGGTTCGGAACGCGGTGAGATCGTGTCCTCGATGCTGCTCGGTCAGGTCGACATCGGGGTCGCCTACCTCGGCGCGACCGCCACGAAAATCGTCTACCGCACCACCGACGGGGTCACCGGAGGCGGCACGGAGACCTCGGGAACGGTGTTCGTGCCCAACGGGTCTGCGCCGCCGGGAGGCTGGCCGATCGTCTCGGTCGGGCACGGAACCACCGGTGTCACCGACGAGTGTGCGCCCTCGCTGTACCCGAACCTGTTGGGCACCATCGGCTTGGTGACGCCGTTCCTCGAACGCGGAACAGTGGTGGTGGTGACGGACTACCAGGGCCTCGGAACGGCGGGTGACCCCGCCTACCTCGACCGGGACGCCGCAGCGTACGACGTCATCGACGCGGTACGCGCGGCCCGCAACGTGGTCCCCGACGTCGGCGCCAGGTGGGGTGCAGTGGGCACCTCCCAAGGCGGACAAGCAGTCTGGGCGGCAGCCGAGCGCAACGACGACTACGGCGACGGTCTGCAACTGGTCGGAGCCGCGGCGCTCTCGCCCACGGCCGATCTGACGCGATTCTTCGCGCCCGAGACCGAGCAGAGCGTGCCGCGTCAGCTGCTGGTGCCGTATCTCTACGAGGGTCTGCGCACCGCGGATCCGAGTGCCGAACGCTCCGACTACATCCGCGGCACGTTCGCCGACAACGTGACCGCACTGACCGCCTGCAGTGACCTGCTCGGCTTCTCCAAGGCCGACGCCGGAGCCGTCCTCGATCCGGCCGATGCCCTCCCGGACTCCGGGGAGGCATCGGATCGGATGACGCGGTGGCTCGAATCGGAGGCGCTACCGACCACTCGCACCGGGGTACCGCTGATGGTCCTGGTCGGCGAACGCGACGACCTCATCGATCCCCGGTGGACCCGCGACGCGGTAGCGCGGGCCTGCGCACTCGGCGACGATGTCGAGCTTCGCTCCGAACCGGAGCAGGGCCATGCCGAACTGGCCGCCAACGGCATCGGAGTCGACTGGCTCGTCGAACGCTTCCTGAACGTGCCCACCTCGACCACGTGCGCGCGATGACCGCGGCACTGGCGGCACTGGCGGTGATCGTGGCCGTGATCGTCTCGGTGATCGCCGTGATCAGCCTGCGCGGTCGACGTGACCTCACCACACCTGCCGAGCGGGCCGTCCACGCCACCCTGCACACCGCCTCGCTGGCGGCCAAGCCGTTGCGCGACGGTCTCGACGCTCGTTCGGCCGCCGCCGCCGCGCCGCATCTGCGGGTGCTGACGGGTGCGGACGCACTGGGCATCTGCGATCCCGACGGTTCGCTTTTGGCCTGGGACGGGCCCTGGGACGAGCTGACACCGGCATTCGTCGAGGCGGCGAAACGGGCGGTGGACGGGCAGCGGCGCGTCCTGGTGCGTCTGCCGCTGGGGTCGATCCACGAGGTCAGAGCGCTGGTGGTGCAGCCGTTGGTCGTCGACGAGTCTCCCGTGGTCGGGGTGTTGGGGGCCGCTGTCGTGGCCGAGCCCGGGCCCGGCATGCTCGGTGCCATCGCCGAGGTCGCGCGCTATGCGTGCGGGCAGATCGAGCTCGCCGAACTCGATGCGTCGAGGGCGCGGTTGGACCGAGCCGAGGTGCGGGCCCTGCGCGCACAGATCAGTCCGCACTTCATCTACAACGCATTGGGCACGATCGCGTCGTTCGTGCGGACCGACCCGGATCGGGCGCGGGAGCTGGTGCTCGAGTTCGCCGACTTCACCCGATACTCGTTCCGCAACGCAGGAGAGTTCACAGTGCTCGCGGACGAGCTGCGCAACATCGATCGGTACCTGACGCTCGAACGTGCCCGCTTCGGCGACTCCCTGCAGGTCACGTTGCAGGTCGCGCCCGAGGTGTTGGGCGTCGCCCTGCCGTTTCTCGCGCTGCAGCCGCTCGTCGAGAACGCCGTCCGGCACGGCCTGTCCGGTAAGGCCGACGGCGGCCGCGTGACGATCATCGCCGCCGACGAGGGCACCGACGCGGTGATCAGTATCGAGGACGACGGTGTGGGGATGGACCCCGAGGTGTTGCGCTCGGGAAGCCTGCACACCGAGGACGCGGCCCATGTCGGATTGGCCAACGTGGACGATCGGCTGCGGGCAGCCTTCGGAAACGACTACGGTCTCGTAGTGGACACCGCACCGGGCGCAGGCACCAAAGTGAGCATGCGGGTGCCCAAATTCAGGCCGGGAGTGCGGGCATGACGCAGGCTGCCAAAGACAACTCCGGCCGCGGATTGGTCGTCCTCGCCGTCGACGACGAGCGCCCGGCGCTGGACGAACTCGCCTTCCTGCTGCGCCAGCAGGAGACCGTCGCCGAGGTGTTCACAGCGCAGGACGCCACCACTGCACTACGACAGCTTCAACAGACCTCCGCGCAGCACGTGGTCGACGCGGTGTTCCTCGACATCAACATGCCCGGGCTCGACGGCCTCGAACTGGCCGGCATCCTGTCGGCATTCGCGCGGCCACCGTCGGTCGTGTTCGTCACCGCCCACGACGACCGAGCTCTGGCTGCCTTCGATCTCGGTGCCGTCGACTATCTGCTCAAGCCGTTGCGGGAGGATCGGCTCACCGAGGCGCTGCGCCGGGTGCTGCTCGCGCGGCGTCGCCCTGCCGAGTCCGCGGACACCTCGGCCGACGAGGTCATTCCCGTCGAACTCGGCGGAACCACCACCCTGGTGCACCGGTCGTCGGTGGCGTGGGTCGAAGCCGACGGCGACTACGCGAGACTGCACACCTCCAACGGCTCACACCTGGTGCGCATACCCATCTCGGCCCTCGAAAGTCGTTGGGCCGATGCCGGATTCCTGCGCGTGCATCGCTCCTACCTGGTCTCGCTGCGGTTGGTCACGGGGATCCGCAGCGTCGGTTCTGGTCTGGTGGTGTGCCTGCGGGCCAGCGGGAACCTTGCTGCCTGCGAACTGCCGGTGAGCCGACGGCACGCCAGAGAACTCAAGGACAGACTGGTCCGCGGTCCGTTGCAATCGTGGTCGTCTCGGTGACGAGGGATCGGCAGTGAGCCAGCCGCACCGACAACGGGTGGTGCTCTCGCAACGTCGCGGCGCACGGATGGTGCGCACCCGCGTCGAAGTGCAGGAGCAGACCGAGGTCGGCGACGCCCTGGTTCGTAGCCTCGTTCGCGCCCAGCTGTTGCTGTCGGTGCGCCTGGCGGTCATGACGCTGTCGATTCTGTTCGCAATTCCGTTGCTGGGCATGCTCCTCGCCCGCTTCACCGACGTCGCGCCGTTCGGCATCGGTCTGCCGTGGTTGGTGCTGGGGGTGGCGATCTATCCATTGCTGTTCGGTGTCGGCTGGGTGTACACGCGTCGAGCCGAACGCAACGAGCAGGACTTCACCGCCTTGACCGATGATTGACGTCGACGAGGGATCAGAGGGCGTTCAGTGTCATGTACGTGCCGAGGCCCAACAGGATCACGGCCAGAACGAGGCCACTGTGCGCGATGAATCCGTCGACGACCGCGTTCAGTGGCCGGCGGGCACGGTCGCGGAAGACGAGCAACGCGAGTGCGGGTGCCGCGACACCGAGGCTGGACACCACCACGAACACCACGAGAGCCGCAGCCTGGACGGCCACGGCCGACGACGCGTCCACGATCACCGCCACGGCCGACAGTGCGATGACCACACTCTTCGGATTGACCGATCCGAGGAGGAACGCGGTCGCGAATGCCCTGCCACCGTCGAGGCGACGTGCTCTGTCCACCCATCCCGGTTCCTCGCGGGCCGGGCCGTGTCGTACGCGCTCGATCAGCTTGCGGGCACCCAGGATCAGCAGAGCGACGCCGAGCGCGATTCTCAACCACCGCACCCAGGCGGACGAGTCCGAGGCCACCACCGCGGTGTCCACGACCACCAAGCCCGCCGTCGCGACGACCGTGACGCCGACCAGCCATCCGGCGGTGAACCGAGCGAGTACGGAACCGGTGTTGAGTGTGGCCAGGGCAGCGGCCATCGCTGTGGTGGGCAGGTGTGCGATCAGCGCCCCGGCCGCCAACGGAAGACACGCAGAGACGGCTGCCGTCACGGACATCAGGTGGCGCTCGTCCACTGCATCGGTAGATCGTCCCACTGCACCACCCGAGATGTCGTCGATTTCGCTACCGTCCGCGAAGTGCGCCGTTCCCGTGCAGGGCATGGCGAGCAGGGGCGGATTCGGTGAACGGGTCCATTCCGATCGCGACGGTGATCGCATTGCTCGCGGCCGCGCTGGCCACCGTGGGCATCGGTATCTACGGAGTTCGGTTGGCACGCACCACCTCCGACTTCCTGGTGGCCTCGCGAAGCGTCGGTCCACGCTGGAACGCCGCCGCCATCAGTGGTGAATACCTTTCCGCTGCATCGTTCCTCGGGGTTGCCGGGCTCATCGCGAAATACGGAGCCGATGCGCTGTGGTACCCGGTAGGGTTCACCGCCGGCTACCTGGGTCTGCTGCTGTTCGTTGCGGCTCCGCTGCGTCGAAGCGGCGCGTACACGGTGCCCGATTTCGTCGAATTCCGGCTCGGCGCACCATGGTTGCGCACCGTGGCGATGCTGGTGGTCGTGGTCATCTGCGCGCTGTACCTGGTGCCGCAGTTCCAAGGCGCAGGCCTGACGCTGAACATTCTGTTGGGGGTGCCGGGGTGGGTCGGGGCCCTGGCGGTGGGGCTCATCGTCATCGCGAACGTCGTCGGCGGTGGCATGCGCTCGATCACCTTCGTCCAGGCCTTCCAGTACTGGCTCAAACTGACCGCGATCGCCATCCCGGCACTGGTGCTGGCCGTGCACTTCTTCGCCGACGACCGTAGCGTCGGCAGCCCCGCCCCACCGACCGTGTCCGAGCAGACCGTCGTCGACATCACCACCGACGTTCTCGTGCAGGTCGATTCGCCGATCGTCGTGTCGGTGGCGGGAACCCTCGACGACGAGAGCGTCGACGGGCGAGTCCTACTGGACGCAGGCGAACACCGGTTGGGCTCGGGCACGTTGCTGACGCTCGACGCCGGATCGCCCGTTCCTGTCGTCGCAGGCGCGCCGACCACCGACCGAGCGTGGGCGATGCCCGGCGGGGGACTGGGCGGAGCGCATCCGCTCTATCAGGTCTACTCGCTGATTCTGGCCACGTTCCTCGGAACTCTCGGCCTGCCGCACGTGCTGGTGCGGTTCTACACCAACCCGGACGGCCGAGCGGCGCGGTTGACCTCGCTCACCGTCCTTGCGTTGCTCGGCATGTTCTACCTGTTCCCGACGGTGCTCGGCGTGTTCGCCCGGCTGTACGTGCCGCAATTGCTGATCACCGGAGCATCCGACGCCGCAGTGCTGCTGCTGCCCGGCTCGGTGCTGTCCGGAATACCGGGCCAATTGCTGGCCGCGCTCGTGGCCGCCGGTGCCATCGCGGCATTCCTGTCGACCTCATCCGGTCTGTTGGTCAGCATCGCCGGGGTGCTCAGTACCGACGTTCTCTCGGGCAAGGTCCGAGACTTCCGCGTCGCCGCGATTCTCGCCGGTGCCGTGCCGTTGGCGCTGTCGATCGGCGTTGTCTCCCTGGACCTCTCGCGCACCGTCGGGCTCGTCTTCGCCGTCGCCGCGTCCACCCTGTGCCCCCTGCTGGTACTGGGCATCTGGTGGCGCGGACTCACCGCGGCGGGAGCGGCAGCCGGACTGTTCCTCGGCGGCGGCATCTCCCTCGTCGCCGCGTCGATCTCCGTCGTCACCCCCATCTCCGACGGCGTCCTCGGCGGCTGGGCGGCAGCGATTCTCGGCTACCCCGCCGCCGTCAGCGTGCCCGTCGCCTTCGCCGCGATGATCGCCGTCAGCCTCGCCACCCGAAAAACCGTCCCGTCGGACATCTCCCGCATCTTCGCGCGACTGCACCTGCCCGAAGGCCTCGACATGGGCAAAGATCGCGAGCGCGAACTCTGAGACCACTGGGTCATTCCGCAGGCTCCACTCCCTCAGTGGGTCATTCCGCAGGCTCCACTCCCGCCGCCGCCGCTCAACTGCCATTCTCGACCGCTCGTCGCACACTCCCGCTTCCCATCGTGTGATCGACACCACCTCCTGATTTTGTGACCTGACTCTCATTACTGTTCCGAGTCAGCTACAGCTCACATCTACTTCAGGAGTCCAAGGTGACCGCACCGGAAACCAATTCGCCACCGGACGCGCAAGCGTTCGTCGACATGCAGGCCAGTCCAGAGTTCCAGGAACTTCGGCGTCGTCTGCGTAGCTTCGTGTTCCCGATGGCCGGGTTCTTCCTGGTCTGGTACGTCATCTACGTGCTGCTGAGCACCTACGCGGTCGACTTCATGTCGACCAAGGTGTGGGGCAACATCAACGTCGGGCTGCTGCTCGGCCTCGGCCAGTTCGTCACGACGTTCGCCATCACGGGCATCTACGTGAAGTTCGCCAACCGTGAACTCGATCCTCGCGCCGCAGCCCTGCGCGCCGAGATGGAAGCCTCCCAGGGAGCCAAGTCGTGACCACATCGCTGATTCATTCCGCAGGCTCCACTCATCTACTCGCCCAGGCCGCCGATACAACAGTCGGTGAACCGCTCGTCAACATCGCGATCTTCGGTGCGTTCGTCATCATCACGATGGCCGTCGTCATTCGAGCATCGAAGAAGAACGCCACCTCCGCGGAGTTCTTCACCGCAGGCGGCGGATTCTCCGGACCGCAGAACGGCGTCGCGATCGCCGGTGACTACCTTTCTGCAGCAAGCTTTCTCGGTATCGCCGGTGCCATCGCCGTCTACGGCTACGACGGCTTCCTGTACTCCATCGGCTTCCTCGTCGCCTGGCTCGTCGCGCTGCTCCTCGTCGCCGAATTGCTCAGGAACACCGGCAAATTCACGATGGCGGACGTACTGAGCTTCCGGCTCAAGCAGGGCCCGGTTCGCACCGCGGCCGCGCTGTCGACCCTGACCGTCTCGCTGTTCTACCTGCTCGCTCAGATGGCCGGTGCCGGCGGACTCGTCGCACTGCTGCTCGATATCTCCGACCGCACCGGACAGTCCATCGTCATCGCGATCGTCGGTGTGCTGATGATCGCCTACGTGCTCATCGGCGGCATGAAGGGCACCACCTGGGTCCAGATCATCAAGGCCGTTCTGCTCATCGCAGGTGCGGCGTTCATGACGGTGCTCGTTCTCGCCAAGTTCGGCCTGAACTTCTCCGAGCTGCTCGGCAGCGCCCAGACCATGGTGGCCGGATCGGCCAACGAGGCCGTCGCAGCCCGTGACGTCATCGAGCCAGGTGCCCAGTACGGCGGCAGTGCCACCTCGAAGATCAACTTCCTCTCGCTCGGTATCGCACTCGTGCTCGGCACCGCGGGTCTGCCGCACGTGCTGATGCGCTTCTACACGGTGCCCACCGCCAAGGAAGCTCGTCGCAGCGTCGTGTGGGCCATCGCGCTCATCGGTGCGTTCTACCTGTTCACCCTCGTCCTCGGCTACGGTGCGGCAGCGATCGTCGGACCCGACCGCATCCTGGCCTCGGCCGGCGGTCAGAACTCCGCGGCTCCGCTGTTGGCCTTCGAGCTCGGCGGCGTGATCCTGCTCGGCGTCATCTCGGCGGTTGCCTTCGCGACCATCCTCGCCGTGGTCGCCGGCTTGACGATCACCGCCTCGGCGTCGTTCGCTCACGACATCTATGCGAGCGTCATCAAGAAGGGCAAGGTCGACGACAAGAAGCAGGTCAAGGTCTCGCGGATCACCGCCGTCGTCATCGGCGTCCTGGCCATCGGCCTCGGCATCCTCGCCAACGGGCAGAACATCGCCTTCCTGGTGGCACTCGCGTTCGCCGTTGCTGCGGCCGCGAACCTGCCGACCATCCTGTACTCGCTGTTCTGGCGTCGCTTCACCACTACCGGCGCACTGTTCAGCATGTACGGCGGCCTGATCTCGACGATCGTGCTGATCATCTTCTCCCCGGCCGTCTCCGGATCGCCGACGTCGATGGTCCCCGGCTCTGACTTCGCCTGGTTCCCGCTCTCCAACCCCGGCATCGTCTCGATCCCGTTGGCATTCATCCTCGGCATCGTCGGAACTCTGATCTCGAAGGACACCGAGAACACCGACAAGCAGGCCGAGATGGAGGTTCGCTCCCTCACCGGTATCGGTGCGGAGAAGGCCAGCGCTCACTAGTCGATAGCAGGTTCCACCGAAAATGTCCGTGTGAGCAAGGCCTCACACGGACATTTTTCGTGCAGCGGTTACCATCCCTGCTGTGGCCAAGCTGAAGGTTTCCCTCGACGTCCCACTCACCCCCGAGCAGACGTGGGCGCACGCGTCCGATCTGTCCGGATACGAGCAGTGGCTCTCCATCCACGAAGCGTGGCGCGGTGAGCTGCCCGAGCAGCTGGCCGTGGGCACCACCTTGGACTCCGTCGCCAGCGTGAAGGGCATGCGCAACCGGGTGTCCTGGAAGATCGAGTCCTACGATCCGCCCGAGAAGCTCGAGCTCAAGGGCAACGGTAAGGGCGGCGTCAAGATCGGCCTGAACCTGTCCGTGAAATCCAAGGGTGACGGTTCCGAGATCACCATCGACGTCAACCTCGGCGGCGCACCGCTGTTCGGTCCGATCGGCTCCGGCGTTGCACGCGCTCTCAAGGGCGACATCGAGAACTCGCTGAAGACGTTCGTCAAGATCTACGCCTGACGCGGCAGGGGTGGAGCCTGTGGAACGACCAGTGAAGTAGGAGCCCGCCATGCCCGGTAGACACAGTGCCCCGTCGTCCGCGACGAGCAGCAGAGGATTCGCCAAGTACGGCGTCGTGGCCGTGGCCCTGTTTCTCGTGGTGGGCGGCGGAGTGGTCGTCGCGCAGAAGGCATTCGGTTCCGAGTGCGGCGATCCCGCGTCCTACTCTCTGGCCGCGGACCCTGCGATCGCGCCGGTGCTGCAGAAGATCGTCGACGAGACGTCCGCGGAAAGCCTCGGTTGCGCTCGGATCGAGGTCACCGCAGCCGAATCCGGTCAGGTCTCGGCTGCGGTCGCCAAGGGCGACGATGTTCCCTCTCTCTGGATTCCGGATTCCTCGCTGTGGATCGGCAAGACCGTGCGGTCCACCGCGTCGCTGATCGACCTGGCGAGTCAGTCGGTGGCCGGCACCCCGGCTGTGCTCGCGGCCCGCAAGGACGAGGTGCCGTTCTTCGACACCTGGCTCACCGCATTGAAGCTCGAAGGTCTGCGCATCGGCAACCCGCTGACCAACACCACGTCCGATGCGGCCATCCTGGGGGCGGTGGCCGAGGCCGGATCGGACGAGACCGCCCTGGACTCGGTCGGTGCGGCGCTCGTCCCCATCGCTCAGGCCCAGGCCGCCACTCGCGGTGAGGCCGATCCGACGGTACGGCTGGACGATCTGGTTGCCGCCGGCGGTGTCGCAGTGGTCTCCGAGCAGGCCTTCCTGGCCTACCAGCAGGACAACAGCGTCGAACTGGGCGCGACGGTGCCGCCGACGGGCAGCATCTTCCTCAACTTTCCGCTGGCCGTGACCGAGCCCGCAGGGGATCGACACGAGACCGCGAAATCCGTCGGGACGGCACTGGCCACGGCCATCGAATCCGAACAGGGGCAGCGGGCTCTGTCCGATGCGGGGTTCCGCTCCGCGGACAACGCACCCCTCGATTCCGATCGCGGGATCGGTGACGTGACGCCTCTGACGATCGCCGACCAGCAGGCCGCCGAGTCGACGCTGCGCCAGTACCAGGTGTTGGCGCTGCCGTCGCGGACTCTGGTGATGGAGGACGTCTCCGGATCGATGAACTACAGCGCGGGGGCCGATTCACGTATCGCATTGACGGTGCAGGCCAGCGAAACCGGAAATCGACTGTTCCCCGACAACGCGTCGATGGGGTTGTGGGCATTCTCGATCGGACTCGGCGGCGAATCGCAGGACTACCGTGAGCTCGCACCGATCCGGCGAATGGACGAAAAAGTCGGCAACACCACGCAGCGTGAGGTGCTGCTGCAGCAGACTCGAACGCTTCCGGCCCTGGTCGGAGGTGGTACCGGTCTATACGACACCACGTTGGCAGCGTTCCGCACGGTGCAGCAGGGCTACGATCCCGACGCGGTCAACAGCGTCATCATCCTCACCGACGGCACCAACGAGGACCCCGACAGCATCGCGCTCGACGAGCTGCTGTCCACTCTGCGTGCTGAGCAGGACCCGTCCAGGCCGGTCGTCATCGTCACGATCGGAATCACCGATGACGCCGATGCCGGTGTGCTGCAACAGATTTCGGCGGCAACGGGCGGTACGAGCTTCGTTGCACGAAATCCCGCGGAGATCCCGAACGTTTTCGTCAATGCGCTGAGAAGTCGCTCCGGTCGCTGAGAAGGCTACTATGCTGTGCGTCGCGTCACTTCTGAGGGCGCGTGCGCTTGCACTCGTCCTGTGAGTGCAGCGGGGGGCCGAGCAGGGGGTTGCATCGATGTCGGGACGTCACAGCGGTAGTGCTCGGCGGTTCGGTTCGGCCGCGATCTGGTCGGTGCTTGCGCTGGTGGCAGTCGTCGTCGTGGTCGGTGGCTGGTTCGGCGTTCAGGCCGTCCGCGCGTCCGGTGCCGATTCCTGCGATTCCGTCGATACCGTCTCGCTCGCCGTGGACACCTCCATCGCCGAACCCGTCGAGCAGATTCTCGCGCAGGCCACCGAGTTCGATCGTGGTTGCGTGAACTTCGAGGTTCGCCCCGAACGACCCGCCGACACCGCCACCGAGATCGCCGGAACCGAAAATCGCCCGGACCTGTGGATACCGGATTCGACACTGTGGCTGCTCAAGACTCTCCGCTCGACCGGTGCGCTTCCCGAGCTGGCCAAGGCCTCCGTCGCGAACACGCTGCCGGTCCTGGTCTCGAAGTCCGATGCCGCGCCGGTGACCGATACCTGGCTCAGCGTGCTCCAGCTTCCCGGGCAACGCATCGGTGATCCCCTGACCAGCAGCGCCTCGAATGCCGCGATCCTCGGTGCGCTGGCCGAATCCGAGGTGGCGATCTCCGACGCCAAGGCCGTGTCGGCGGCCCTGGTCCCGATGGCTCAGGACTTCGGACGAATCGCGGACACTCCACACGACACCCCGGATCTGGTGGCCCAGGTGGCCGCCGAGGGTGGCACCAGCGTGGCGACCGAGCAGGCACTGCTTGCGTACGAGGCCGACAATCCGGGATCGGGACTGAGCGAGTCGGTTCCGCCGACCGGCAGCTATTTCCTCAACTACCCGCTGGCCGTGACCGCGCCTGCCGGCCCCGAATACGACCGCGTCAAGCAGGCCGGAGCCGCTCTGGGCTCGGTTCTCGCCACCGCGTCGGCCGCCGAGACCCTGGTTGCAGCCGGCTTCCGAACATCGAGTGGCACACCGCTTCCCGACGGCCGAGGCGTCGGGTCCGTCGCGTCGCTCGAGATCAAGAGCCCGCTGTCCATCGAGACGACGCTGCGGGACTGGGCCGTGCTCGCACTGCCGTTGCGCACCCTCGTCGTCGAGGACGTGTCGGGTTCGATGGCCGCGAAATCGGGCGACTCCACCCGCATCGCGCTGACCGTGGACGCGTCGGTAGGTGCCAACTCGCTCTTCAGCGATCAGACGCAGATGGGGTTGTGGGCGTTCTCGATCGGTCTCGGTGGTGGCAAGCAGGACCACCGTGAACTGGTGCCGATGGGTAAGGCCGACGGTACGTTCAACGGAAAATCGCAGCGCGACGCCATTCTCGATTCGATCCGGGGGCTCCCGGCTCTCGTCGGCGGCGGAACGGGGCTCTACGACACCACGTTGGCTGCATTCCGGCGAGTCAAGGAGGGGTACGACCCCGACTACGTCAACAGTGTCATCATTCTGACCGACGGTGCCAACGAAGACGAGGGCAGTATCTCCCTCGACGAGCTGCTGGCGTCGCTGCAGAAGGAACAGGATCCGGTGCGCCCCATCGTGATCATCACCGTCGGCGTCACCAGTGACGCAGATCCGGTTGCGCTGCAGCAGATCTCGGCTGCGACCGGCGGAACGAGCTATGTCGCCGAGGATCCACGCGACATCCCGGAGGTGTTCGTCAAGGCCTTGAACTCGCGCACCGAACGTCTCGCGGGGGAGTAGGTCAGCCCAACAGGAAGCTGATCGCGATCGCCGCGGCGCACGCCAGAGTCACCACGATCAGTGTCACCGCGTCCGAGGCCTTGAACCGCGCGTCGGTGGCGGTGATCATTCCGGTACCTCCGCGAGCGGTGATGGCCCCACCCATTTCGTCGGCCCGCCTGATCGCCACCGACATCACCGTCGTGACGATGTCGACCAGGGAATTGTCCGACGCGCTGTTGACGACCGGCTTGGGGCGCAGGCGTCGGGCAGCATTGAGGGTGCGCATCTCTTCGATCAGCAGCGGAAGCGACCGCAGGCTCAGGGCCACGGCGATGGCCCACTCGTCGACCGGCAACTTCAGCTTCTTCAGCGGTGCGCCCAGTTTGGAGACCGCAGGCGCGATGTCGCTCATCGAGGTGGTCCAGCCGATCATCATCGATGCGCCGAGCAGGACGAAGATGAACAGCGTCGCGCGCAGATACACCAGCACTGCCGCGCCGCCGATCGGCAGATTGATGAGAGCTCCGACGCCGAACAGTGCCCAGATCCACCACGGTGGACGCGGAATTGCGGTGATCGGGACATGAGCGATGATCGCGGCGATGACCAACAGCGCGAACACGATTCCGAGGGCAGGCCACGTCGGTGCCACCACGAGAGTGATGCTCAGCAGCAGCACGGCGACGAGTTTGGTGCCGGCCCACAGGCGGTGGATCGGTGAGAATCGCGGGACCTGACGCAGTACGACGGTGGTCACGAGTGCACGCTCCCCAGGATCGAATCGGAGACGATGTGGCCGTCGGCCATCGTGATGGTGCGGCTGCAGACGGTGTCCATACCGTCCACGTCGTGCGAGATGACGACGATGGCGACGCCGCGATCGCGCAGTCCGGCGAGAACGCCGATGATGTCGTCGCGGCCGGGAGGGTCGAGCCCGGCCAGCGGTTCGTCGAGAACCAGCAGTCGAGGCCGACGCGCGATCAGCCCGGCCAGCACCACGCGTCGCATCTGACCACCACTGAGCGAATCGATGTCGCGAGCGGCCAACGACCTGTCCAGGCCGACGGCATCCATCGCGGCCGACACTGTGGCAGAACCTGTTTCGGGACCGGCAGCGGCAGCGATGTCCTCGGAGACGGTGCGCCGCTGCAGCTGCAGGCGAGAGTGCTGAAATGCGAGTCCGACGTCGCCAACACGTGCGGTCATCGCCTTGCCGCCGAGCTGGGCGGTGCCTCTGGTCGGGCCGGTGAGGCCGGCCATGATCCAAGCGAGAGTGGACTTGCCCGAACCGTTCCCACCGAGAACGAGCACACCCTCACCGCGTTTGACAGTGATGTCGATGCCGTTCAGTGCTACCTGCGCCCACGGTGTGCGCCGGTTGTACGTGTGCGCCACGCTGCTCAGTTCCAGAAGACGTTCGCTCGAATTGTCGTGCAGCGCAGCGGGGTTCTCCGTCCGAGCGTGCATCCACGTCGAGTCGTGCTGCACCTGATAACCCTCGTGCAGATGTACGACGCGATCCGCGGCGACGGTCTCCGAGACATGGTGGGTGACGAGCACGACCGACATCGCGTGCCTGCGGGGCAATTCGGCGAGGAGCGAGACCAGATGTTCGCGCCCGGAGGCGTCGATCATGGCGGTTGCCTCGTCGGCGATGAGCAGTGCGGGACGGCGAGCAAGTGCTGCGGCGACAGCGAGTCGCTGCATTTCGCCGCCGGAGAGGGAGGCCGTGTCGCGCGCTCCCATACCGCCGAGCCCGACCTCGTCGAGCAAGGCCTCCACGTCGGGGCGTGAATCGCCGGGCGGCAGTCCCCACACCACGTCGTCGGCGACGCGGGTGCCGAGGATCTGGCTTTCGGGGCGCTGCAGCACCACCGCGGTGCCGCCGTAACGTCCGAGTCCGGTCGAGCCGGGCCTGTCCACGGTGCCCTCCGACGGTTCGAGGCCGGCGAGGATCCGCGTCAGCGTCGATTTGCCGGAACCGTTGTGGCCGACGATCGCCACGAATTCGCCGGTGTCGATGCGGAGGTCGACGCCGGTCAACGCGGACGTCGTGCTTCCCGGGTACCGGAACCCGACCGCGGTGAGCGTGACCGGCAGCGGCCCGATCTCGTCGTCGGTGCTCGAGGCCAGAGGCTCGGGGGTGGGGATGGTGGAGAGACGGTCCAGAATCGCGGTGAGGATGAGCCACGCGAACAACGTTCCGGTGACGATGCCGAAGGCGATCGATCCGCCGACCCACCACCACCAGTTGTCGAGCACGGCCGTGCTGCTGCTGCGGAGCACGTCCGCGGCACCCTGCAGCGCCGACGTGCGCTCGAGCAACCGAGAAATGCCCTCCATCGTGTTGCGAAGCGTTTCGAGGAACAGCTCGCGCAACGGAACGAGGATGAGCAGCATCAGCACGGTCAACGCCCCGAGCACCGGCCCGACGACCATCGAGGTGACGAGAACGCCGAACAGTCCTTGCTTCCTGCGCTTCGCCCGCCCGACCAGGCCGCCCAGTAGGGCGGCGCTGGCGACGGTGATTGCCGTCTGGGTTCCGGCCGCGACGAAACCGACGAGGGTGCCGGCCACCGCCGAGGTGACCAGTGCGCGAGTCCGGTACCGGAGTGCGACCACCGACATGGGAATCGCCGCGACGACCTGAAGGATCGCCGCCATCGGAACCAGCACACCGATCACCGTCAACGCGACGGTGAAGCTGCTCATGACGGCAGCGGTCGCCATTTCCTGCGGACCGAGGGGCCCTGACTTCGGCGTGTGGGAAGAGCTGACGGTCACCGCTCCAGTGTGCCAGCCTGAGATCAGCGGCTGCGCTGGCTCGTGGCGGGGCCTGCTGCACGACGGCTGTGTCCGCCGCCACCGCTACGCGGCTGACCACCGCTGCGCGGCTGCCCACCGGATCGGGCCGGGCCGCCGCGTCGGGCGTTGTTGCTGTTGCGAGGGTTCGCGGCGCGAACTTCCGGCTCGGCCTTCGGCATCGGCTGGACGTAGCGGGCCTGCTCACCGACGAGGTTCGCCACTGCGGGCGAGTCGGCGGTGACGCGGACGGGCGTGACCTTGATGTCGGCCTTGCGCAGCAGAACGGCGGTGTCCTTGCGCTGCTCGGGCAGGACGACGGTCACGACGTCTCCGGCGCTTCCCGCGCGAGCGGTGCGGCCGGAACGGTGCAGGTACGCCTTGTGCTCGGCCGGGGGATCGACGTGGACGACCAGCTGGACGTCGTCGACGTGAACGCCGCGGGCTGCGACGTCGGTGGCGACTAGAACACGGGCCTGGCCGGAGGAGAACGCGGCAAGGTTGCGGTCACGGGCGGCCTGCGAGAGGTTGCCGTGCAGGTCGACGGACGGGATTCCGGCGTCGGTGAGCTGCTTGGCGAGCTTGCGGGCCTGGTGCTTGGTGCGCATGAACAGGATGCGGCGTCCGGTTCCGGAGGCGAGCTGGTGGACCAGCTTCTTCTTGGCTTCGACGCCGTCGACCTCGAACACGCTGTGCGTCATGGCCTCGACGTGTGAGGTGGCCTCGTCGACGGAGTGCGTGATCTGGTTGTGCAGGAATCGCTTGACCAGCTTGTCGACGCCGTTGTCCAGGGTCGCGGAGAACAGCATGCGCTGGCCCTTGTCCGGGGTGGCGGCGAGGATGCGGGTGACGACGGGCAGGAACCCGAGATCGGCCATGTGGTCCGCCTCGTCCAGGACGGTGATCTGAACGCCGTCGAGGGTGAGGTGGCGCTGCTTCATCAGGTCTTCGAGGCGACCGGGGCACGCGACGACGATGTCTACTCCACCCTTGAGTGCGGAGACCTGGCGGACCTGCGAGACACCACCGAAGATCGTGGTGACCTTCAGCGAGTACGCGGACGCGAGGGGTTCGATCGCGACGGCGATCTGGGTGGCGAGCTCACGCGTCGGCGCAAGGATCAGGCCACGGGGGCGGCCGGGCTTGCGGTTGCCGGGAAGCTGGCCGGCGAGGCGAGCGACCATCGGGATGGCGAATGCGAGTGTCTTACCGCTGCCGGTCTTTCCGCGTCCGAGCACGTCGCGTCCCTGCAGTGTGTCGGGGAGTGTGTCGGCCTGGATGGGGAATGCCTCGGTCTTGCCCTGGCTCGCGAGTACATCCGCGATGGCCTGGGGTACGCCGAGTGCAGAAAAAGTCTGTGGGGTCGTCATAGTGATGAAAAGTGCCTTTCGGGCAGGGTGTTGCACCTGCGGGCCTTCGGGCCGAGATGCAAGGTGGCGAGACTGCCGGTGGGCAGTTTCGATCGCCGTAAGAGAAGCCTGTGCAGGGTGCACATGGAGGTTCGGGAGCATTCCACGACGTCTGGCGTGCAGCTACGCGCGCCGTTGACGAGTGTAACCGAGTCGGTGCTCGGTATCTTCCCGCCGCAACCCGTCATGCGGCGTCGTCGTCGAAGAGGCCGGTGATCATCACGTTCTCGATCGTCGAGCTGTACAGCTCGACCACCGGCATCGGCGGCGCACTCGAGTCATAGCTGTGCCCGGTGGGTGAGATGAGCCGGTAGCGGTGTCGCGCGTTGCGTTTGTCTCGCCATGCTTCGGCTGTCCAGCCCTCACCTTCTTTCGCGTAATTGCATGCGGCACAAAGGCCTGCGCCGTTCTCGGCACTCGTTCTGCCACCCGCGGAGTGCGGTCTGATGTGATCGTGGTGACGGATCGGTGCGTCGCACCACGGGGTTCGGCAGGTGCGATCGCGGAGATCGATCAGGCGTCCCAGCGCGGTGGGAAATGCGCGCGAAGTGGACTCCACTGCCGTCAGCGCACCGGACTTCGGGTGCGCGTAGAGGCGGCGCAATGCGACGTGCGTCTCACTGTCGAGTGTGTCTCGGATCAGTTGCCGTGCGACATCGGACGGAATGTCGCCGTAGCCTTGCATGTATGCGGACGTGTCACCGCCGGCGAGGAGGGTGGAATCCGAGATCACGATGTCGACGGTCACCGGCGGGCCCTGAGCTGCAGATGCGCCGGTGATGCGCTCGAACACGAGGTCGGCCATGATCTGATCGCGGGTGCGTGTGTCACCGCCGGAGTTGATGATTGTGTCGGCGTCTCGTCTCAGCGTCGCCCACATGCAGACCATCTTTTCCATCGACGTGAGGACCGTGAAGAAGCCCATCGATTCGGGTGCTGGACGGGTGCTGGTGCGGCGGGCGGCGTAGGCCTTGGCGCGTCGTTTCACCTGGGAGGCGGCGTCGAGCTCGTTGGCGAGTGCGCGGGCGCGGCCTTCGATGGTGCGGTCGCCGGCACCGGCCAGGGTGGCGGGGTCTGCGCACAGTCGTGCGTCGATGGTGCGGCGATCGTCGACGGTGAGGCATGCGGTTTCGCGAGCGAGGATCATGGCGCGCCACTCGTTGAGTTCCCCAGCTTTCAGCCGCGCGAGGGTGTGCGGCATTTCGTGCACCAGCGCGCGAGCGAGTCCCAGGTGAGTGCCCCCACGGTTCGGTGATTCGCGCCGAGCCAGTCCGATCTGTGACGCAATACCATTGCGCCACTGGGCTTTCGGCTTTCCGTGCTCTCTGCGTTCGTTGCTGATGGCTGTCGCAACGGCGTCGGTCACCACGGCTTGGGTTGCCACGCTGGCGCACTTGACGGTCTCGAGAGCGGAGATCAAATCGATGCCGGCTGCTGCGTCGACTTGGAGATCGGACGCCTGAAGACGCGCAACGAAGCGCAGCACTTCCGCGGACGTCAACGGTGAATCTTGTACAGCTGTGACCACGAGTTCCTCCCCAGTACTCGAATGCATGTTCGATGCTACGGGCGTTTTCGGAGTCTGGCAAGTGCTGGTGAAGATGCTCTGAAGTGATCGGGCGATTGGCGGCTAAAGGAGTCCTAAACGCTTTCGACGACCGACGGCGACGTTTCCGGCCCCATTCAGCAAGGCGAACAGGAGAACGAAATGACGACGATGCAGGCGTTCGACCAGCGCGAACACGCGGGACCAAAACTCAAGGGCCTTAGAGTTATCGGCTATGCGCGGGTCTTGACCAGCGCCCAGAAGAAGGGGCACGGCCCTGGAGCACAGTCCGACGAGATGCGCCGCTACCGCCAAGCCAACGAGCTCCAGTTACATACTGTCACATACGATGTGATGAGCAGTGGGAGCGTGCCGAAGCTCTTCGGTCGCCAGACAGCGATTGCAGCGATCGAGTCAGGTCTGGCGGACGGACTGCTGGTTCGGGCCGTGGATCGCGCCACGCGGGACCAGCTCGATGCGGCATCAATCGCCAAGCGCGCCAACACGAATGGTTGGACCCTGTTTGACTGCAACGGGGCGAACTCCATCGATGCGAGCCAGCGATTGCTCTTCGACATTCGAGTAGCGATCGCTGCCGAGGAGAAGCGGAAGATCAGCGAGCGGACCAAGGAGGGCTTGCGTCGGGCCAAGGCTCAGGGCCAGCAGCTCGGCAGGCCGTCGAAGATCGACCCGTCCATCGTCGCGGAGATCATCGCCATGCGCCAAGAGGACGGCCTCAGCGCCAAAGTCATCCCACGCAAGCTGGACGAGTACGGCGTGCCCACCCGAGGCGACGGCCTCCAGTGGCACCACAGCACGATCCGTCGACTGCTCCAGCGAGAGGGCGTGGCCTGACATGGACACCTTCGCTCTGATCCTCGTCGTCGTTCTGCCCATCGCGTTCATCGTGATCGGCGCAATTTTCGGAACCGGAAAGAAGTAGCAATGCCCCACATCGAGAAGGCAGAGACCAAGCGCACCAAGGACGGCAAGCCAGTGCCGTCGTATCGGGTGCGGTGGACCGAGAAGGCACGCGACGAGCACGGGCGACCGATCCCCTTCGATCCAAACCGTCCCGATGGTCGAGCCAAAGAGGTCAACCGGCAGCGCACGTTCCGCTCGAAGGAAGCAGCGCAGGAGTACTGCGACGAGCTAAACGCTCAGCGGCACAAAGTAGTTGCCGCGTCGCCGTCGGAACTGCGCAAACTCGGAGACCAGGCACTTGGATACTTCGCCCACCAGTACTTCGAGGGCTTGGCCGGGGCGGTGAAGCCGCGGTATGCGAGGGAGACCGAAGCCGTCTACAAGCGCTACATCGCCGACACGTTCGCCACACGGGCAGTCGCCTCGATCACTGCCGCCGACATTCGCCGGTTCCGGGCTGACCTGCTGAGCCCGCGACCGAAGCGTAGCTACCGACCCGACGAGCCGGTGGAGTTGGTTACGTTGGCGAGGACCACGATCAAACCCGCTTACGACGTATTGCGGAGGATCTTGGACGTTGCGGTTGTGGACGGGGCGATCCCGGCGAACCCAGTCCACTCGGTGCCGCTCGGTCGGACCACGGCCACCGTCGACGCGGACACCCCCGAGTTCGAGGCGCGACCACTGACCGCCGACCAGGTCGGCGCTGTCGCCGACCATATCTCCCGCGTCCAGGGCTACCCGATTTATGCCCTGGCTGTGACGACGAGCGCCTACAGCGGACTCCGCGCGGGAGAGCTCGCAGGCCTCAACCTCGGAGACGTGGGTCTACCTGAAGTTGAGGGCCGCAACGGGTCTCTGCGCGTGACGCGGACAAGGCGAGCGGTGCGCGGTGGCTTCGAGACCGGCACCCCGAAGAGCAAGCGAAGCCGTAGGACGGTACCGATTGACGGATGGCTGGCTGACGACTTGCGCCGGTACCTCCGTGAGGTTCACCCGTTCGGCAACCCCGACTGCGCGGATTACGACCCGGACGCACCGTTGTTCCCTGGTCGGTATGCGACGGGGGAGACGTTGCCGGACGGCCTGACTCAAGACGCGACCCGACCAGAGCGCGCGACGGTCGTTGACCCTGAGGTACGTCGGAAGAACGGAGCCGCCGACCGCCGCAACGCGACCTTCGACCCGACGGTGACCTGCATTCGGCCCGCCCCGTCCGAGGGGTACAAGTGGAGCGTTCCGATCAACCCCGGCAACGTCGCTGACCACTACTTCGAGCCCGCCCTACGCGCGGTCCGCCTGCCGCACTCCCGCTGGCACGACCTCCGCCACACGTTCGCGGTTCTGAGCTTGTCTAACGGTGAGCACTACATGGCCGTCTCGAAGTGGCTTGGGCACGCGTCGTTCGTGACAACGCTCAACGTCTACGCCGACTACATCGCCGAGAACGAGGGCGGGAAGCAGGCCCCGCTCGCTCGCCCGACTGCACAGGCGGTTCAGCCTCAGAAGGAGGTTCGAGAATCGAACGTGGTTCAGTTTCGCCCGCGCTCGACAGCCTAGCGTCGTTGAACGGGCTCACGTGGGACTAAAGGTCCAGTCTTCCTCCGAGCCCGGGATGTTCATATAGAACGGGCGACGCCCTCTGTTCACAAGCCTGAATTCCTGACTTCCACGCCCGGTTCTTCGCTGAAACCAGCTCCGGCCAATTCTGATTGTCTTTGGTTTACCGGCTACTAGAAGATCAAGATTGCCCCACCACTCGTACATATCGATGTCTTCGTCGCTGGTCGCGTCGATATACAGGCTGAACTTCGCCGACTCGCTTGGGGCGAGCTGGAAATCAAAAGGCTCTGTCGGGTTGCCGCCCCTTTCGGTCCAAACTATGGTGCATCTGTTGGCGTTCAATTCAACTTGAGCGCGTCGAAACTCTGCTGACGCTCCGCCTACACCCTTCATGACAATGCAGCCGTCTGGGAGTGGGAGACCTTTAGCTTCAACACTAAAACTTCGGACATAGACATGCATTTCCTCTTTAGCGGTAAATATCAGCTCATAATTGCAGTGTATTGCCGCGATGCCTTTCAAGTTGCCGGCCCATTCTGCCATGTCTGTGGCGAAACCGTTCGGCGGTGGTGGTAGATCGGGGGGCCTTAACGGGACAAATTGCGCGTAAGAGATGGTGTCAAGTGGGTGGTCAGGGCTATCTTTCTGATATCGGTTTCAATGTGTACATGAACGGGCGCGCGACTTTTAACGGCGCGGATGAGGGGCTTCCATAGAAGCGCTATTGCAGCCGCGAAGAGTAGACTGACTAAAAACTCGATACCAGAACTAGCCGCCCATCCTGGAATCTGTTCTAGCAGCGAGGGATTCGTCTCAGTATTCGAGAGGTACATGATTGGATTATGCCTGCTTGCGAGCATCGGCGAGTCTCAACACGCGGCAGACCTCACTCGATGGGCGGGTTAACGCGGTATTTGAACGAGCAAATTCCGTCGTATCCCCAAGATCGCTGATATTTGCTTGAGTTTCGGAGGGCAAACGCAACCGTTGTACCCTCCCCAACGTCGGTAGTTGACACCTCCCACGCAATTTCGACACGGTCGCCGGACGCTTTTACACGCGAGACGGAACGGTCGAACCCACCGACAAAACCCATCGTAGAGACGTACATGATCCACGATAGTTCACGCCCCCTCGGGTCCGTTCCGGCTAGTTCGAATCGAACTGTCTCGCCCACTTCGAGTCGCGGTAAATTATTTCCTGGCGAATCGGAGCTGCTCGCACCGGACTGAGCGTCAATACCAAAGCTGTCGCGAGCCGAGTCGATAGACGAGTAATGATTTGCCGCTCCATCTACGCTGCTCCGGAAACGTGCAAGTTGATTTCGAATCTGTCCGGAAGCACCTGCGAGAAGCAAGCGCTCAGCAGGTACGACGGGACGCGAATGGCCGATCGTATTGCGCACATCGAAAATGATATCGAGGTAAACCTCCGTTCTTTTTCTGTCGTCCAAAACTGGCTTGACTTCACCCCAGTTCTTTTCGATTATTCTGCGAAGCAAGTAAATCTCGGTGTAATCGAGCAGGTCCGGGCTGACCGCCACGCCGTCACGCTTCTTGTCTTCTTCACTCTGTTTGTCGCGAAGTTTTTGTAGTTCCTCCTCGGTAAGACCGCTGGCCCAACCGGGGACCACAAGGCGGATCACATCCCTGAGTGCCGTTTCTGCCGCCACGAGCTCTGAGTACGCGTCTACCGAGCCGGTCTCCTGCGGCCTGCGCGGGGCTGGCCCAGGAACCTTGACGTCTAGGTAGCCGGCCAAGGCAATCAATCTCTCGGCGCCAGCCTTAATCAAGACGTCGGTCCAGGGCAAGTCCGGATCGTCTCGGATGCCGTATACAGACAGCAGGCTGATGCGGTCTGAACCCTCCAGCCGATTCTCTAACGCGTCGCGCACTGCAATCGCGAGATCGAATAGGTCCCCTGCTGGCAGCGCGGTATCCGTAGCCTCAGTCACTCAAGCATCATCCCAGAGTGGTCTGACTTCCCGGGCTTGCCGCGCAGGTCGACGTGAGCAAGCGGTCCGGCACTTTCCCCGCGCAAAAGACGTGTGGAGGTCGGATCGGCCCCGCGCCTCACGCGTATCTCACGCGCGTTTCGGGCTTTCCGACGTGCTGGTCCTGCACTGAGAGAGGGATGAAAATCCTCTGAGCAGCGCCTTTAGACGGTGCCCTCGGCAGGATTCGAACCTGCGACCTACCCTTTAGGAGAGGGTTGCTCTATCCCCTGAGCTACGAAGGCTGGTGATCGTTCTGCTGAACCGAAGCCATTGTCCAGCAGCGGCTTTCGATTCATCGAACAATCGGTTGCGGATGGGTTCGCTGCCACGGTGCACAGCTGGCCCACATCGCGCTCGCTAGTCTAGCGGCCCACCGTGTCGATCGTGAAGCAGGTTGCCGCTGCTCATCACCGCGCCGGTCAATGACGTGATCAGGTTCAGGGCAGTGCGGTGCTGGTGAGCGGTGTGATCGGCAGTCGACTCGATGCCGACGAAGCACTGAATGTCGCGGGCGAAAGCGTCGAATGTCGTCGCGAGAATTCCCGCCGAGGCGAACACTCCCACGATGATGAGCTGGTCACGGCCGCGTCGGCGCAGTTCGACCTCCAGATCGGTGGCGTAGAAGGCGCTGTAGCTGCGCTTCGCGATCGGAACGAAGTCCGGCTCGGAAATCGCAACCTCCTCGGCGGACGGACCCAAGCCCCACATCGGTCCCAGCAGTCCACGCTGCTCGATGGCACTCGCTGCCCGCGGGCCACTCGCCAAGATCGGTATCCCCACGGCCCGGGCGCTCGAGACCACCGTCGACACCTCTGCAGCAACCCGCGAACGCACCGAGTTGTGCAGCACGTTCAGGTAATACGGCTGCATGTCGTGGACCAGTACGGCGGCGCGCTCGGGCTGCACCTCCCAGCCGGGACCACCCACGCAGTCGCGCAGACTTTCGACGTCGTACTCCTCGACTTCGACGCTGAATGTGGCCACATCGGTCATCCTCGTACAAACGCGCGCGCATTCGCTAGGCGCGCGCAGTCTTGCTATCCAGCCACTGTCTATTCCGCTCGCACCTGACGAATGCGCGCGCGTTTGCGGATCTGAGGGCCCGACGGATCCCGAGGCCAGCGGCCCCGCCCACCATTTAATCCGCCGCGATAGCGTCCACGATGCTCAGTCGAGAGGCATGCACGGCAGGCGGAGCCGAACCCAGCAGCGACAGGCCGAGGGCAACGAGTCCGTACAGCAGCACCGACCAGCTCGCGGTGTAGGCGACCGGAATTCCGATGCTGGCTCCGAGGATCAGGGTGCTCAGGTATTGCAGACCCGCACCGATGATCAGGCCGAGCACACCACCGACGACGCCGACCGAGAGCGCCTCGGCGAGCACCATTCGCGCCAGGGTTCCGCGGCCACCGCCCATGGCGCGCAGTACGCCGAGTTCACGTCGACGCTCGAGTACCGACAGTGTCAACGTGTTGAGCAACGCGACCGCAGCGACGAGCGCGACGATCCACTGCAACGCGATGGCCAGTGCCCCGGACTGTCGGATAGCGGCGCTCGTTCCCTCAAGTGCGGCGTCGCCGGTGTAGACGAAAGCCTCGGGTGGCAGCGCCGCGCGCAGCGAATCCTGGACTGCCGCAACGTCTCCGTCGACACTGATCTCGAGGTAGGTAGCCCCGGGCCGGTCGTACCAACGCTGCATCGAATCCAGCGAGATCGCCATCGTCCCGCCGGCGGCGTTGATGTATTCGACCAGGTCCAGCACTCGCACGGTCTGCACCCCGGTCGGCGTCGGCAGATCGATGGAGTCACCCACCGAGACACCGAGTGTTCTGCCGAACCCCTGAGAGAGCACCACACCGTCGCCGGCGAGCACTGCCGCGCGCACGTCGTCGGAGAGCGATGCGAGCGTTACCGCGTTGCTACCGTCGGCGACGCCCTGGATGGATACCGTCTCGCCGTCGATCGTGGCGTATGCCCACTGTCCCTCGACGATGCGAGAGACCCCCGGCGTCGCCCGGACAGCGTCGTCGACAGAGGCGGGAACGATCGGGCCCGACGGTATGGCGTCGGGTGAGGTCATCGACACGTACAGGTCGGTGTTCGCCAAGGACGACAACGATTCGGCTGCCGAGTCGGTCATGTTGGTCAGCGAACCCGACACTCCCACACTGACTCCCACGGCGATCACGATCGTCATCACGGTTGCCCAGATTCGCCGTGGGGCGCGTTCGATGGTGGCGGTCGCGAGGCGTCCGGCACCACCCCAGCGGCGGGGGACCGCTGCGGTGACGGACACGATCGGCCCGGTCGCACCGACACACAGAGCGACGACGCCGAACATGAACAACGCACCGGCTCCGAGGGTCAACTGCCCGTCGACGTTGACGGCGAACAGGAAGGATCCGGCGACGGCGAACACGCCGAACACGGTCGCGGCCAGGGTGAATCGCAGACCGGGGCCACCGGAGGTCTCTCCGCCGCCGACTGCGAGCGCTTCGATCGGCGAGATGCGGTACACCTGCACGGCGGCGACGGCCGAGGCCCCGACGCAGGCCAGCACGCACGCGACGATCGCCACCGGAATCGCGAAGCCGGGCAGCACGTATTCGATTCGCGCATCGAAGGCTTGCGAGAGGAACGGTGGCAGACTCTCGATCGCGATGCGGCCCATCACGATTCCCAGCGGAACTCCGACGGCACCGCCCACGAGACCGACCAGAACGGACTCGAACAGCAGGTCGCGGACGATGTCGCCGCGGCGGCCACCGACTGCCCGGAGCAGAGAGATGGTGGGTCGACGCTTCGCGATGGCCATGTTCATGACGTTGAAGACGAGGAACGCCGCGACGACGAACGCGATGAGCGAGACCATCAGTGTCGCATTGCGTGTCAGGCTCATGGCCTGGTTCGCGCGGTCGGCCCGGAAGTCCGGATTCATCACCGACACCCGGCCTGCCAACGCGGTATCGAGGTCGGTGCGCAGAGAGTCGCCGCTGCCGAGGACGAAGATCGAATCGAGCTGATCGGGGCGGTCGGTGAGCGCCTGAGCCGTCGGGACGAGCGCGACGGCGAACATGCCCCCGCCGATGCGCTGCGTCCCGGGGCCGTCGACCACGCCGACCACCGCGGTCGGAACATCGTCGATGGTGACGGTGTCGCCCTGCGTCAGACCCGTTGCGGCCCCGACCAATACCCCGTCCGGATCGGTGAGCAATCCTGACGCGTTTCCGACGGCACCTTCCAGATCGGATTGCAGTGCCGTGATGGATGCGTCGACACCGAGAATCGTCAGGTCTCCGACATCGGACCGAACGGTGCTGCGCAACAGTGGAACCGCTGTCTCGACGCCGGGAACAGCACGTACGGCGTCGAGTTCGCTCTGATCGAAACCGGAGTCGGTGACACCGACGATCTCGTAGTTCGCGTTACCGGCGATCGACACGGCGAGCCGCTCGACGGATCCGGTCAGGGAGCCGTACGTGCCGAGGACGGCGATGAGCAGCCCGGCCGCGACGGCGACGACACCGGCCGAGACCAGCGAACGCACCCAGTGCATGCGGAGATCACGAAGGCTGATGACTCGAAATCTGCTGAGCGCGGTACCTATCACCGATCGAGGCCGGCCGTCAGGGTATCGGTCTCGACGCGACCGTCGATCATGCTGACGATGCGATCGGTGGACCGTGCTGCCTCGAGGTCATGGGTAGCCATCACCACTGCTCGACGACCGTTGCTGGCGTGCGCCACGTCGGCGAGAATCTCGAGGACGTTGTGGGAGGTCTTCGAATCGAGATTGCCGGTCGGTTCGTCGGCGATGAGCAGCGCCGGATCCATCATCAACGCCCGGGCGATCGCAATGCGCTGGATCTGACCACCGGACAACTGTGCCGGTCGGTGCTCGGATCGGTTCGAGAGTCCGACCATCTCGAGCAGACGCATCGCGTCGGTCTTGGCCTTCTTGATGGGTGTGCCGTCGAGCAGCTTGGGCACGGCGACGTTCTCCCACGCGGACATCGTCGGCAGCAGGTTGAAGAACTGGAAGACGAACCCCACCTGGTGGCGTCGGAAATCGGATTGGGCGTTGTCGTCGAGGGTGGTGACCTCGACGTCGTCGAACCGGATGGAACCCGACGTCGGCGTGTCGAGAGCGCCGAGCATGTGCAGCAGCGTCGACTTTCCGGCACCGGACGGCGCGACGAGCGAGACGAACTGGCCACCCTCGATCGTGAGATCGATACCGTCCAACGCGCGTACCGGTTGCTCGCCGGTGGGGTACTCCTTGACCACACCGGACAGCTCGAGCTTCAAATTGGTCATGCAACGATCCCCTGCTCCTCGAATACTTCCGACGCTACCTGCCGTCGGGTCGAGAAACCGGTCGGAGTTCTCAGATCACGCTGCGCCGCGCGAGGATTCGAGCCGCCGAGCCACCAGTGCGGCCTGCAGGTGCCGAATTCCCGAGGGGCGGGTGGGATCGAACCCGGTGAGTTGGGCGATCCGCTTGAGGCGGTAATCGACGGTGTTGGTGTGCAGATGGAGCTGGCGAGCGGACCGCTGACGGTTCAGATCGTGGGAGATGTGGATCTCGAGGGTCTCGAGCAGCTCGGGGGACGAATCGAGGGGCTCGAGGATCTGGGTCAGGTGGCGACGGCCGGGGCCGGGCCGCGTGAGCTGGTACTCCAGCACCAGGTCGTCCATGCGGTACAGGCCGGACGGGCGGTGCAACTGGTGCGCCAACGACAGCAGTTCGTGTACCTGATCGGCTGCGGTGGGGATGTCGGCGGTTGCGGCTTGTTCGGCGGTGACGGTAACGGGAACCTCGGCGGCGGTACCGATGCGATGTACCAGGGCCTCGACCCACTCGTCGTCGTGGGTACCGGGGATGAGCACGGTGCCACCCTCGGTACTGAGCAGAGACAGGGGAGTGCGGCCGCAGATCGTGGCCAGCTCGGCCTGGACGCGGCGCAGCTTTCTACGGGCGGCGACGGTCTTCTGAATGTTGGGATCGTTCTCGTCGGGGTGCGGCGGAACAGAGATGGCGAGCACGAGGTAGCTGTCGGCGAGTTCGATGCCGGACTGACGGGCCATCGAGACCGCGTTGTGGCCGCTGAGCAGCGAGGTCACCAGGGTGTGCGCTGCCGTGTGGTGCTCACTTGCCACCGCTTGGAGCTCCTCGACGTAGCTCTTGCTGGCGGCGATGGACACCTTCTCCGACAGCAGCACGAACATCCGCGCGGCCTCGATCAGTTGAGCGGCGTCGCCCTCACCTGCCCTCTTGGACACCAGATTCCAGCCGATCTGGATGCCCTCGTGGTAGACGCTGAGCACGGATTCGAGGGGCACGCCCTCGCGTGCCCACTGGCTGGCTTTGACGCGAAGTTCGGCCAGGTCGGACTCGGCCGGAGCGCGCCGTTCGTCGAGCATCTGCACGGCGATGCTGATGCACTTGACGGTGAATTCGGTGACGTCGCCGTGGAGCTGTTCGCCCGGCAACGACCCGCAGGGGGTGTTGGCGGCGAAGTGCCCCACGAGGAGCCGCGCCACCGCACGGAAGTCGCGAAGAGGAGCCGACGCAGGCTGACCCGCGACCATGATTCCGAGGCTAGTCGAGTTGTGAACGGTCACAGATCAACCCTTCGTGTTGGGATCTTCAGGTCATCGGAGAGCAAACTTACTTGCGCGTATCGATGCGCTTCCGCGGCTCAATGTATGCAATTCCCGACGAAACCGCGGCGTTTTCGTACTTCAAGTTTGTTTCCTGGCCTCTAACAGGGTCGATCATAGGTTGTTATCAACGCGTGATCCACCATTTCGGCAAAACTCGTTGTGACCTGTCTCGAGCGCGCGCCCCAGGCGCTTGCGACTTGCCCTAAACAATCTGCAAGCGCTCCACGGTGCGAGTTCGGCGGATCTACCTTTGTCTCCGTCGGAGTGGGTAGGCGGGCGACGAAGGGGCGGGTATGCGCAGAGATATCGGGCAGTTCGCGGTACTGCGAGAACTGTTGCCGACCATCGAGGCCAACCTGGCTCGGCATCGCGCCGAGGCCGTTCTGTGGGAACCGGCCGACTACGTCCGAGCCGAGATGTACTGGGGTTCGCGTCCCTCGACACTGACCGAAGCTGCCAAAGCGGCACTGGTGACCACCCTGCTCGTCGAACAGAACATTCCGCTGTATCGGCGGGATACTGCAGCCTCCGAGAACGGGGTCTGGCCGTCGTGGCTGACCGAGTGGAGCGACGAACGAACCCGGCATGCAGTGGCCGTCACCGATTACCTGGTCGTCACCCGCAGCGTCGACCCGGTCGCCCTCGGTCGAGCCCGAGCGCAGTGCATGACGGTGGGTTTCGACGCCCCGATGAACGGAGCGCATCTGCTCCGGTCGCTCGCCCAGGTCACCCTCGACGAGTCGGTGTCGAGCGTCTGCCATCGCAACACTGCCGTTCAGTGCCACGATCCGGTGGCCGATCGCCTGCTCGGACGCATCGTCGCCGATCAGGACCTGCATGTCCGCTTCTTTTCGGACCTTGTTTCTGCGGCGCTCGAGGTGGCACCGTCGCTCACCGTCACGGCGATCACCGAGGTCGTCATGAACTTTCAGCTGCCGGGCACCAACCTGCCGGGGTTCGCGCGCAGCGCGATGCTCATCTCGCGGGACGGAATCTACGATCTGCGCCGCCATCTCGACGATGTCCTACGACCCCTGTTGGCGCAGTGGCGCATCTTCGAGCGCACCGATCTCGGTGCCGGAGCCCGCAGTCGCGACCAACTGGCCGACTATCTCGATCATCTCGACGCCCAGGACGCCGCAACCCAGCTCGGCCGCACACGAGTCCGGGAATACTCGAACGCATTGCGCGCCAGCTGACACCACATACCCCGGGGGGGTCCGTGGGACCGGTGCCTCTTCGATTCGATTCGAATCGAAGAGGCGCTCGGGCGGACCCCATCGACTAGCCTGAACGCCTATTCGTCATACGCGCGAGGATTGGTTCTCGCGCAAGACCGGAGGCCCGAAACGTGACAGGCTCTCGACCGATCATCGTCGGTATCGACGGATCCGCCGCAGCGGACAAGGCCGTGATCTGGGCGGCTCTCTGCGCTCACCGACGCGATCGGCGATTGCACATCGTCACTGCCGTCGACATGCCGGGGGTGGTCGACCTGAGCGAATTCGCAGGAGAAGCAACCGAATTCGTTGCCACGGCCAAGTCGAGGTTGGTGGCGGCAGAAACGCTGGCCGCACTGGTCGTCGACGATCCTGCCTTCGAGGTGACCTCCAGTGCCGTCGAGGGCGGCGTGATGGATGTTCTCATCGGCGTCTCGGCGCAGGCCGAGATGCTGGTGATCGGGGCCAGCGAAACCGGCGCTGTCACACTCTCGTTGGCCGCGCACAGCGTGTCCCCGGTCGCGGTGGTGCGAGGCCGCGACATCGATGGCCGCCCGGTTGCCGAGGGGCCGGTGATCGTCGGTATCGACGGCTCGGACGTCAACCAGGCTGCGGTCGAGTGGGCTTTCGTCGAAGCATCCGCTCGCGACGCCGTGCTGATCGCGGTTCACGTGTGGTCCGACGTCGATCTCACCCAGTCGTTCGGCCGTGCGCCCAAGGACTGGCAGGCCATCGCCGACGGCGAGGAGGTTCTGCTGGCAGAGAGCCTCGCCGGCTGGCAGGAGAGGTTCCCCGACGTCGAGGTGCAGCGCGTCGTCGCTCAGGACCGTCCGGTGCGGGTTCTGAGCGGACTGTCCGAAACCGCGGCGTTGATCGTGGTGGGCAACCGGGGGCGCGGCGGATTCGGTGGAATGCTGTTGGGCTCCACCAGTTTCGCGCTCGTCAACACCGCGGACTGTCCGGTACTGGTCGTGCGGAAAGCACTCACATAGCGACGGTCAGCAAAAAGCTCACGTCTTCGAGGGCCTCGACGCTGTGGCGGGCGTCGGGGATGACGAGAAGGTCGCCGGTCGAGCCCTTCCAGGAGCGCTCACCGGAGATCAGTTCGAGCTTGCCGCTGAGCACCAGGACGGTGGACTCGCCCGAGAGGTCGTGCTCGGCCAGCTTGTTGCCGGCGGCCAGTGCCACCACGGTCTGCCGCAGGTGGCGTCGGTGGCCGCCGTACACCGTCTGTGAACTGCGGCCACTCGACGCGCCGACTGCAAGTTTGAGCTGTTGGCGGGCAAGGGCGGTGAGTGACTTCTTGTCCATGATCGTCAGTATGACGCACCGCTCGCAGTCGCGACGGGGGAATCCTGAACGCGCTCAAGAAGGTTGGGTAGGCTTTCCGTACTCGACCCAGCGGAATCGGGTTCCGTCGACCCGGCTGCTCTGCCACTCACCTGCCGTCGCGACCCAGCCGTCGGGAATCTCGGGGGCCTTCGTATCGCCCTCCACGTCGAGATCGACCTCGGTCACTTCCAGGTGGGTCGCGATATCCATTGCACTGCGATAGATTTCGCCGCCCCCCATGATCCAGACCGGGCTCTCGCCCACCAGGGCCACGGCGTCGGCGACACTCGGTGCATTCTCGGCACCGTCGGCGGTCCACGAGGAGTTGCGAGTGACCACGATGTTGCGACGGCCCGGCAGCGGACGGAACTTCGCAGGAAGTGAGTCCCAGGTCTTACGGCCCATGATCACCGGATGCTCGGCCGTCTTCGATTTGAAGTGCGCCATGTCCTCGGGGACGTGCCAGGGGATCGATCCCGCGTCTCCGATGACGCCCGCGGTGGTCTGAGCCCAGATCAGGCCGACGAAGTGCGGTGCACTCACACCGCTACCGGGGCCTTGATCGCCGGGTGATGCTGGTAGTCCACTATCTCGATGTCCTCGTAGGTGTAATCGAAGATCGAATCCCGTTGCGCCAGTTTCAGAGTGGGGTATGGATACGCCTCGCGTGAGAGCTGCTCGGTGACCTGCTCGCGGTGGTTGTCGTAGATGTGGCAGTCGCCGCCGGTCCAGACGAACTCGCCGACCTCGAGGCCGGTCTGCGCCGCCACCATGTGCGTGAGCAGTGCGTAGCTGGCGATGTTGAACGGCACGCCGAGAAACATGTCTGCGCTGCGCTGGTAGAGCTGGCAGGAGAGTTTTCCGTCGGCCACGTAGAACTGGAAGAACGCGTGGCACGGCGGGAGCGCCATCCGCGGGATCTCGCCGACGTTCCACGCCGAGACGATCATTCGCCGCGAATCCGGATCGGTCTTCAGGGTCTCGATGACCTGGCTGATCTGGTCGATGTGCTCGCCCGACGGGGTGGGCCACGACCGCCACTGCACTCCGTAGACGGGGCCGAGCTCGCCGTCCGGAGCTGCCCACTCGTCCCAGATGCTGACGCCGCGCTCCTGGAGCCACGTGGCGTTCGAGTCTCCGCGCAGGAACCACAACAGCTCGTAGACGATCGACTTCAGGTGGACCTTCTTGGTGGTGATCAACGGGAAGCCCGCTGCCAGATCGAAGCGCATCTGATGCCCGAACACGCTGGTGGTGCCGGTTCCCGTGCGGTCGGATTTCGCCGTCCCGGTATCGAGGATGCGGCGCAGCAGATCTTCGTACGGAGTCGGAACCATCACGACGGTCATCGTAGCTGCATACTGGACGCATGCCGGAATTACCCGAGGTGGAAGCCCTTGCCGGCTTTCTGCGCGAGCATGCCGTCGGAGCCGTGATCGGCCGAATCGACATCGCTGCGCTCAGCGTTCTCAAGACATTCGATCCGCCGATCACCGAGCTGCAGGGCAAGGACGTCACCGATGCCGCCCGCTTCGGAAAGCACCTGGCGCTCCGAGCCGGTGACCTCTGGCTGATCACCCATCTCTCGCGTGGAGGATGGCTGCGGTGGGTGGACAACCCCAGCGCCGCGCCGCCGAAGCCGGGCAAAGGGCCCCTCGCGCTGCGGATCCACTTCTTCACCCCCGAGGGAGCGACGCCCGCGATCGATCTCACCGAAGCGGGGACCAAGAAACGGCTGGCGGTGTGGGTGGTACGCGATCCGCAACAGGTGGCGAGTATCGCCCGGCTCGGACCCGACGCGCTGACGGTCACCGAGCTCGAATTCGCCGAGATCCTCAGCAGCACCACCGCGCGACTGAAGACTTCGTTGGTGGATCAGTCGCTGTTGGCCGGCATCGGCAATGCCTACTCGGACGAGATACTGCACGTGGCGAAGCTCTCGCCGTTCGCATCGTCGAGCAAGCTCGATTCCGAGGCCGTCGGGGCGCTGTACGCGGCAATGCGCTCGGTGCTGTCCGACGCGGTGGCCCGCTCGGACGGGCAGGATGCGGCGCGTCTGAAGGGGGAGAAGAGATCGGGGATGCGCGTGCACGCCAGAACCGGACTTCCGTGCCCGGTGTGCGGCGACCCGGTACGCGAAGTCGCCTACGTCGATCGCTCTTTTCAGTACTGCGCGACGTGTCAGACGGCCGGCAAGATTCTCGCCGACCGTCGTATGTCGCGATTGCTCAAGTGACGGGCTCTAGCTTCTGGCTGTCGTAGCCCCGGTAGCCTTCCCACGCCTTGCGACGGTCGCTCCGTGGGTCCTTCTGTACCCGCGTGCGGGTGTCGAAGATCAACGTCTTGCGGTCGGTCTCGTTGTACTCCGGCCACGATTCGAGGGGTTTTCCGTTGGTGGCGAACGCAATCCAGTTCGACTGGACCTGCTCGGTGACTTCGGCGAAGGCCTTCCGTCCGCCTGCGAGCGTCAGCGCCTTGCCGAACAGTGTTTCGCTGATGCCGAACACGGCGAACAACTCGAAGCCGTGGGTGGCGTCGAATCCGAGCAGCTTCATCGACCGCGGGGCGAAGTCGAACCGGTAGAAGTACGTGGGTGCATGACGCGAATGTCCTTCGGCCACTTCGAGAGAGGGCTTCCAGAACGTGAAGTCTCCGCCGAAGTCGATGGCTGCCCTCTCGTTGGGGTAGCCCCGGTAGCCTGAAGTGACCACGGCCTCGGCGTCGGGATCGGTGAGCGAGAACAGCTTGGTGATGCGCTCGGGGTTGGTGGGCAAAGCGTCGAGGAACTTCGGAAACAGTGTTCCCTCACGGGCATTGGTGCCGATGATCAGCGGGACGCGGTGCGCCGTTCCGTTCGCGTATGCCTCGACCGGGCTGACCGGGAGGAAGTCGCCGTCGATCACCGGGCCGAACGGGAGCAGACCCGGGGTGCGGTGCAGGGTGGTGAGGCCGAGTTTGGTGCCCGCCCGGCCGAGCCGGAGCACCTCGGCGTTGTCGAGGGTCTCGGTGGCGGTCTCGACCGTGCCGCCGAGGTAGCCGACGTACTCGCGCGCCCACTGGTCGGCGCGCTCCTTGGTGGCCGTCATTCCCGGGGCGGAGCTTTCGGAAATGGCTTGCGCGAACAGGCCTTTCGCGGCGGGAACGGTCATGAGAGTGGTGACGGCATTGCCGCCTGCGGACTCGCCGAAGATGGTGACGTTGTTCGGATCGCCGCCGAAGTTCGCGATGTTGCGCTGCACCCATTCCAGCGCCGCAACCTGATCCCGCAAACCCAGGTTGGAGTCGAACGGCCGCTCGGGAGTGGAGAACTGGGACATGTCGAGGTACCCCAGTGCGCCGAGTCGGTAGTTGACCGACACGTAGATGATGCCGTCGCCGTCCTTCAGCGAGCGGCGTACCAGAGAGCCGCCGCCGTACAGCGGGGTCGCCGATGTGCCGAGCGTGTAGGCACCACCGTGGATGAACACCATGACCGGCCGCGGGCTCGCGCTCGGTGTGCTCGGGGCCAACACGTTGAGCGTCAGGCAGTCCTCGCTCGACGGTTGGTACTTGCCCACTGCGAGCATCGTGCCGCGCTTGTGCTGAACGGAGGCATTGCCCCACTCGGTGGCGTCGCGCACACCCGACCAGGGCTCGGTGGGTTGGGGCGCTCTGAAACGAAGCGGTCCGACGGGCGGGGCGGCGTAGGGAATGCCTCGCCAGGTGGTCAGATCACCCACCGGCTTTCCCTCGATGATGCCGTCCGATGTGGTCACGCGGGTCGTCACAGCCATGTCGCGAGTGTACTGATCTCTCCTTACCCGCGGGTAAGAACAGCGGGGGACGGGCACACGGCAGACTCGAAGGCATGTCCTTCGAGTACCGCGCCGAGATCGTGCAGCTGCTGCGAGCGCCCACACACGCCTATTTCGGCAGATCCAAGGACGGCCCGGCCGACGTACCGACGGACCTGCCGGAGAGTGTCCAGATCGTGGCCCACAAGGGCATCCGGGGCGATCGGTTCTTCGGCGTGCGGGCGCATACCGAGGCGGCGGTGAGCTTTCTGGCCGTCGAGGCCTGGGAGGCAGTGGGGGATGTGCTCGGCGTCGAGGTCCCCGACCCGGCCGTGGCCAGGAGAAACGTCGTAGTGCGTGGGCTCGAGCTCGACCCGTTGCGAGGTCTGGAATTCGAGCTCGACTCCGGTGACGGCTGGATCCGCTTTCGCGGTGGGCGACCGGCCCACCCCTGCGCGTGGATGGACCGGATGGTCGTCGACGGTGCCCGCAAAGCGTTGATCGGTCGCGGCGGGCTTCGCGTGGAACCGTTGTCCGACGGGATCTTGCGGGTCGGCGAGGTGGCGGTGCGCTCGCCGGTCGAACTCGACGCCTCGCGAGCTGCGCTGTCGGTTCGGCGCGCACAGCCCATCTGACGCCAAGTCGGGGTCACTCTTGCTCACGAAGTAAATCTGTGCCCATAATGTGAGCAATGGTGCGACGCATCACACCGGTCCGTCTTCGATGGCGACGGTCACTCTCTCTGGTGGGAAGAACTGCCGATGTCCGACATGTGGATCGTGATCAACACCGTCGTCGCTGTGCTGGCGGTGGTGGTCTTCATCGTTCGTTTTCACTTCAATCCGGTGATCTCGCTGGTTCTCGGGGCCGCGTATCTGGGTCTGGCGACAAAGCTCGGAGTGTCGACCACCGTCGACACCATCACGGGCGGATTCGGCGAGATCATGGCCGAGGTGGGGCTGCTCATCGCCTTCGGAGTCCTGATGGGCTCGGTGCTGCAGGAGATGAGCGCCATCCAACGACTCGTCGGCACGTTGCTGAAAACGTTCGGGCCCAAACGACTCCCGTACGCGTTGTCGCTGACCATCGCGACCGTGCTGCAGTCCATCTTCCTCGACGTCTTGCTGGTGATCTCCGCTCCGCTCGCCCGCAACCTCGCCCCCAAGATCGGCAAGTACGGTACGGCGAGAATGGCTACAGCACTGGCCATCTCGCTCGAATGCGGCATCGTGTTCATGGTCCCCGGTGTCGCGACGCTCGCGCTGGCCGGACTGCTCGGAGTGCCCCTGGGCAAGATGATGATCTACGGATTGATCCTGATCGTTCCCGTCGTCGTGCTGTCGGTGGCCATCATGTCGTTCGTCTTCCGACACGGCTGGTGGAACGAGGAGAAGGACGAGCAACAGATCACCGTAGTCGAGCAGCCTGTGGTTCCCGAGCCTGCCGATTCCGACGACGAGCCCCTCGAAACCGGAGGTGGCGTGGCGCAGAAGGTGCGCACCGAGAAGCAGACGTCGCTGCTGGTGTTGCTCTCGCCGTTGCTGCTCGCGCTCGTTCTCATCGCAGTCGGAGCGGTTCTCGAAGTCGCCGAAATATCGGTTCCGGTGGTCGAATTCATCGCCAGCCCGGTCATCGCGCTGCTCATCGGCTTGGTGGGGACCTGCCTCATCGGCCGCTATCACGTCGGTCAGGCCCGGGTGGAGAAGGCTCTCGCCCGTGGTTTCGCCGAGAGCGGTCAGATTCTCATCCTCACCGGTGTCGGTGGTTCGCTCGCGGCCGTCATCAACGAGGCGGGTCTCGGCGACATCCTCGGCCAGTACTTCACCGCCAGCACCGCGGCTCCGTTGTTGATGGTGTGGGTCATCGCTGCCGCGTTGCACATCGCCGTGGGCTCGGTGACGATCTCGGCCATCACGTCCGCGGGCATCCTCGCCCCGGTCGCTCCGTTGATCGGGCTCGATCCGGTGTTCATCGCGCTCGCCGCCGGTGCCGGATCGCTGTTCGCCGTGCACGTCACCAGCAACACCTTCTGGCTGCTGCAGTCCTTGATGGGACAGTCGACCAGGGGCACACTCAAGACGTGCTCGGTGGGCGTCTCGGTGGCATCGGTCATCGCCATCGCGTTGATCGTGCCGATGAGCTGGATCCTGTGAGCCCTGATTTTGTGAGTATCGAAAGGAACACGATGGCATTGCCGCTCAGCGGAGTTCGAGTTCTCGAGCTCGGCAACTACATCGCCGCCCCTACCGCGGCGCGCATGCTCGCCGATTTCGGTGCCGAGGTGATCAAGGTCGAACGGCCGGGAACCGGAGACGAACTGCGTAACTGGCGGCTCTACTCCGGCACCACATCGATGCTGTATCGCACGATCAATCGAAACAAGAAGTCGATCGTGCTGGACCTGCGTACCGAACAAGGACGCAAGGACGTCGTCGACCTCGCTGCCAAGTGCGACATCGTGTTGGAGAATTTCCGTCCCGGCACGCTGGAGAAATGGGGTATCTCGCCGGAAGTGCTCAGCGCAGCCAATCCCGAATTGATCATCACGCGCATCTCGGCCTTCGGGCAGACCGGCCCCATGTCGCAGCGACCCGGATTCGCCGCTGTCGCAGAGGCATACGGCGGCTTTCGCAATCTCGTGGGTGATCCGGACCGGCCACCGGTCCGAGTGGGAGTCTCGATCGGCGACTCGATCGCCGGACTGTACGCCGCGTTCGGTTGCGTCATGGCACTGTTCCAGCGGCAGACACAGCGTGCGGCGCAGGCACCCGACGAGCAGTCGCCGCTGACGTTGGCGCAGCGTTCCATCGATGTGGCGCTGAACGAATCGATCCTGTCGATGATGGAATCGCTGATTCCGGATTACCTCGCCTACGGAGTCGAACGTGAGCGCACGGGCGGCCGCATGGAGGGCATCGCCCCGTCGAACGCGTACCCGTGCAACGACGGTCACTCGATCATCATCGCCGGCAACGGTGACGCGATCTTCCAGCGCTACATGGAGACCATCGATCGCCCCGACCTCGGAGCCGATCCGGACCTGGCTTCCAACGCCGGCCGATGGCGTCGACGCGACGAGCTGGACGCAGCCATCTCGGCCTGGACCGGATTGCATTCGCGCGAGCAGGCTTTGAAGATTCTCGACGACGCCGGAGTGCCGTCGGGCCCGATCTACACCGCTGCGGACATCGTCGCCGACGAGCAGTACGCCGCCCGCAACATGATTCAGCACTTCTCGGTCGACACCGGAGGCGACAAGCCGACCGACGTCGGATTCGTCGGCGTCGTCCCGGTGATCGGCGACGCGTCCCTGCCGATTCGTTCCGTCGGACCGGATCTGGGCGAACACACCAGGGAAGTACTCTCGACTCTGCTCGGCCGCACCGACGAAGAGATGGGCGTGTAAATGTATCGCTTCGCTCCCGCCGCAGAGTTGCGCGACGTCACGATGCGCGACGGTCTGCAGCTCACCGGCAAGATGCTCCCCACCGATCGCAAGCTCGAGATCATCAGGGCCCTCATCGAACTCGGCGTACCGTCGCTCGAGATCGGGTCGATGGCGCGGGGCGACAAGGTGCCCCCGATGGCCAACACCCTCGAGGTGATCGGTGAGCTCACCGCCGCCGAACTCGCCCGATGCTGGGTGTGGGTTGCCACTCCACGGCATGTCGAGAAGGCCGCTGCCGCTGGGGCTCGCAACTTTCAGTACTGCTTCTCCGCGTCGGACTCGCACAATCAGGCCAACATCGGTCGGACCACCGAGGTGTCCCTGGCCGCGATGCCCGACGCCGTGGACATCACTCGATCGGTGGACGGTGAGATCGAACTGTGTATCGCGACCTCCTTCACCTGCCCGTTCGAGGGACAGGTGTCGCCGGACCGCGTCATCGAGATAGCCAACGACGAACGTGCCAGCGGTGCAACGGACATCGTCATCTGCGACACCCTCGGACAGGCCGTCCCGGTTCAGGTGTCGTCGCTGATCTCTCGGGTGCGAACCGAAACTCCCGATCGCAGAGTGGTGTTCCACGGTCACGACACCTGGGGCCTGGGCGTCGCGAACACACTCGCCGCGATCTCCGCCGGAGCCACGATGGTCGACGGTTCGCTCGGCGGGCTCGGCGGTTGTCCCTTCGCGCCGGGGGCCAGCGGCAACACCTCGTCGGAGGACATCCTGTTCGCGACGCGACCGGACTGGTTCGAGCCGAAAATCCTGGCGGCCATGGCAACTCTGTCGGAGGAGCTGCTCACCGAATTGAACGAGCCCATGCGCTCGAAAACCGTTCAAGGTGCACGTTCCGAGGCCCGTGCTTTCGAGTGGGTCGCATGAGTCGAATCCTCGTCACCACCGAGATCCCCGCGCCGGGCATGGACATCCTGCGCGCCGCGGGAGAAGTGGACCTGCGGGAAGTCGATCACCAGCAGTTGGTCGAGGCCTGCGCATCGGGTGAGTACTCCGTGGTCGTCTCTCAATTGCGTGATCGGTTCGACGCGGAGTTGCTGGAGTCGGCGTCTCTCGTCGGAATATCCAACTATGCAGTCGGATTCGACAACATCGATATCGCGGCGGCAACCCAGCGGGGCATCACTGTCGCCAACACCCCCGGGGTGTTGACCGATTCGACCGCGGACATCGCGATGTTGCTGATCCTCTCGACGGCCCGCCGCGCCGTCGAGGCCGATGCGTTCGTCCGTTCCGGCGCGTTCACCGGCTGGGAGCCCGAACTGCTTCTCGGCAGCGATGTCTCGCGCCGTGTGCTGGGACTGGCCGGCTTCGGTCGGATCGCCCGCGCCACTGCGCGTCGGGCATTGGGTTTCGGGATGACGGTCAAGTTCTGCCCCCGCCCGCCCGGCGATCGCGAGGTCTCCGAGAACGAGCTCGGCGAGTTCGCCGGTCGCGTCGAGCATGCGTCGTGGGACGAGATCGTCACGACCAGCGACTTTCTGTCCCTCCATGTTCCGCTGTCGGATTCCACGCACCATCTGGTGGACACCGCCGTACTCGGGGCGATGAAGCCGTCGGCGATCGTGATCAACACCGCGCGCGGACCGGTGGTCGACGAGGCAGCTCTGGTGACCGCACTTCGCGAGGGCACCGTTGCCGCAGCGGGATTGGACGTCTACGAGCGTGAGCCGGCCCTCGAGCCGGGCCTCGCGGAGCTGCCCAACACGGTGTTGCTTCCGCATGTGGGGAGCGCCACGGTGTCGGTGCGTTCGGAAATGGCGCGGCTGTGCGCAACCAATGCAGCGGCGATGTTCGGTGGTTCGATGCCGCCGCATCCGGTGAATCCCGACGCCTGGTCTCACGCGGGGTAGCGGCCGCCCAGGGTTCTCGTGATCTGTTCGGCATGGGAGATCAGCAGATCCACCCAGTCCTCGCACTGCGACTGCGGCATCCGCAGCGTCGGACCGCTGATGGTGACGGCACCGACGATGTCCGCGGCCGAATCGAACACCGGCGCAGACAGTCCCGAGGCACCGGTTTCGCGCTCGCCGGTGGTGATCGCGTACCCGTCGGCTCTGGTCTGCGCCAACAGCGTTCGCATCGTCTCTGCCTCGGTCACCGTCTGCTCGGTCAACGATTCGAGTTCGCGAGACAGGACGCGCTCGGCGAGCTCGTCGTCCCAGGCCAGCAGGACGCGGCTGGCCGATCCTGCGCTGAGCGGGATGACCTTGCCGACGTACATGTCTCGGCGCAGGGCATGCCGCGTCTCGGCGATGGCGACGCACACGCGGTAGTTCTGTTCGGGCCGAAAGAAGCATGCGGTCTCGGTCGTCAGGTCTCGCATGTCCTTGAGCACGGGGTTGACGACCGACAGCACGTCGAGGTCCTTGGTGGCCGTTGCGGCCCAATAGGCCATGCGGACCCCGATGCGAATGCGGTCGCCGCTCCGATCCAGAAATCCCTGCTGCACAAGGTTGGTCACGAGACGCTGCACCGTCGAGGTCGGCAGGCCGGTGGTCTGTTGGATCTCACCGAGGGTCATGGACGGACGGTCGAACGAGAAGGCGTCGAGAATCTCGGTGATCTTGCCCAGCACCAGAAGCGGTTGCTGCTTCGACGCACTCTCGGTGTTCACCCGTCCAATCTACTCGGCCACGCGATCCGCGAGGCGATTGTGCCCGAGCGCGTACTCAGCGTCGAGATTCGAGCAGCCGCAGCCAGATCTCGCTGACCGTCGGGTACGACGGCACCGCATGCCACAGGTCGTCGAGCGAAACCTTGCCGACCACAGCCACCGTGGCTGCATGTACCAGCTCCGCCACACCCGGTCCGACGAAGGTCGCGCCCACGATCGTGTCGGTGGTGCGGTCGATCACCAGTTGCGCCCGCCCCGAGTAATCGTCTTGCAGCAGAGACGAACCCGCTACGGCGATGTCATGGGCCACAATCTCGACGTCGATGCCTTCTTCTCGGGCCTTGGCCTCGGTCAGTCCGACGGATGCCACCTCGACCGGCGTGAACACCACCTGGGGGATCTGGCCGTGATCCGCTGATGCGCGGAATCGCTTGCTGTCCAGCGGCTTGCCGTCGGCCCTGGCGGCAATGACGTCACCGGCCACTCGGCCCTGATACTTGCCCATGTGTGTCAGCGGAGCTCGGCCGTTGACATCGCCCACCGCGTAGAGCCAGTCTTGGCCGGGAACGGTCAGATGATCGTCGACGTCGATGTAGCGCCCGTCCTCGAGCCCGAGGCTCGACAGTCCTAGGTCGGAACTCGCCGGAGTACGTCCCGCAGCAACGAGCACTTCATCGGCGACGATCTCGCTGCCGTCGACGACGAGACGGACAGTACCCCCGTGGATTCGGCCGATGCCGGTGGCGGCCGGGTTCTCTCGTGACACCGACTCGAGGGAGGCGTCGAGCATGATCTTCGCGCCTCGCCCCTTCAGAGCCTCGGCGACGAGTTCGCCTGCGAACGGCTCGGAACCGGCCAGCAGCGACGATCCGCGCACGATCATCGTGACCTTCGCGCCGAGCGAGAGCAACCAGGTGGCCGCCTCCGTCGCGACGACGCCACCGCCGATGACCGCGATGTGACCGGGGGTTTCGTGAATGTTGGTGGCATCACGGGAGATCCACGGCAGGGCATCGCGCAGGCCGGGTGTGTTCGGTACGGATGCGGTGGTTCCGGTGGCGAGGACGACTGCGTGACGGGCAGTGAGCGTGCGGCCGTCGACCTCGACGGTCTTGACCCCGGTGAGGCGACCGTGGCCACGGATCACCGAGATGCCCGCCGACTCGGCCCACGCCACCTGCGAGGAGTCGTCGAGACCGTGGGTGAAGGATTCGCGTCGGGCCAGGACGGCGTCGGCGTCGAGGGGTTGATCGCCCACCAGTTCCCTGACGCCCGGCATGTTTCGTGCGGTGTCGAGAACCTCGCTGGGGCGCAGCAATGCCTTGCTCGGCATGCATGCCCAATAGGAGCATTCACCACCGAGAAGTTCGTGCTCGATGATCACGGCGGTGCGGTCGCTGCCTGCGATGGCGTACTGGGCGGCATTCTCGCCGACCGGTCCACCGCCGATGACGATGACATCGAATTCCGAGCTTTCTGAGGCCATTGCTCCACAGTGACATAGGCTCGCCGCTTATGGCGACCACTCGGAACAAGATTCTGATCACCGGAGCGAGCTCGGGACTCGGTGAGGAAATGGCGCGACGGTTCGCAGGCATGGGCCGGGATCTGGGGCTCTGTGCGCGTCGGGTCGAGCGGTTGGACGACCTTCGCGCCGAGTTGATGCACCACAACCCGAACATCACCGTGGTGGTCCGAGCTCTCGACGTCACCGATCACGACGCGGTCGGTGAGGTGTTCGGAAAACTGCGAGACGAACTGGGCGGACTCGATCGAGTGATCGTCAATGCCGGGCTCGGCAAGGGTGCGAAGATCGGTACCGGGCGAGCCGAGGCCAACCTGCAGACCGCCCACACGAACTTCATCGGGGCGCTGTCGCAGGCCGAGGCGGCACTGTCGATCTTCCGAGCACAGAAACACGGGCACCTGGTGTTCGTCTCGTCCGTCAGCGCCGACCGGGGACTGCCGGGGGCCAAGGCGACCTACTCGGCGAGCAAAGCCGCAGTGGCCTCGCTGGGTGAATCGTTGGCCACGGAACTGTCGCGAACCGACATCGCCGTCACCACCCTGCTGCCAGGCTTCATCGCCACCGACATGTCGGCCAATGCGGGCGACAGTGCCGCTCTCACAGCCACTCTGGACGAGGGAGTGTCGGCAATGGTCGACGCGATCGAGAGCGAAACCCGCCGCGCCGCGCTACCGGGACTCAAGTGGCGGGGCATCGACGCGGCGCTGCGGTTCCTACCGAACGTGCTGACGGATCGAATGGTCTAGGTTCCGGGGTTCACTGCAGGTACCCCTCGACCCGGTCGACGCTGTTGACGGTTGCCGCGTCGGGGTTCTTGCCTGCATCGATACGCGCCCTACGCTGGCGGAGCAGGTCCCAGCACTGGTCCAGGGCGTGCTCGAGGGAGGCCAGTTGGGCCTTCTCGGTGTCCGGGTCGACGTCCCCGGATTGGGCTTCGGTGCGGAGCTTGTGCTCGGTGGCGATGAGCTGCTGGATCTTGGTGTGGATATCGTGCTCGTTCATGGCGACAACGCTAGACCTACCAGGGTTTGGCGGCCAGGTTCCGCGTCGCCAGGGCTCGTTGCACGGCCGCGGTGAGCTCGGCCGGCGATCCGGCGAGTGCGTCGTCGGTGCACACCAACGACAGCGTGTAGTTGCCGTCCAGTCGGGACAGATAGGTGGACATTCGGATCGTCGACAGTGCGTCCGACGGGTTCGGATGGATCGCCCGGGTCGCGAGTCCGCACGATCGGTGCGAGCCGAGCGCAGTGATGCCGTCGGGAATGTCGCCGATGTTGGAGCACAACACTTCTCCGCGCCCCGGGGTCGACGTCAGCTTCGCGGCGACGCGGTGGGGGAGCAACTGGACGATCTCGGGTGGATAGCCTGCCGGAGCTCCGACGGGCTTGCCGAACGCTGCCTTGCAGGCTGCTCGGATGGCCGCGGGCGAGTCGTCTCCGCGGACGGCGACGGTGGCCATGCCGATCGCATTGGCATCACCGGACCCGGTGCGGAAAGGAATGTCGACGGTCACTGCGGGAGAACCGAGTTCGTTCATCGTGGCGGCGACGACGGAGACGAACAGCGAATTGGCCGATCCGCCGACGCGTCGGGCAGCCGAATCCCACTCCGCAGCATCGACATCCACGATCACCGACGTCATTCTGTTCGCGTGGTGCGGTGCGATACCGCCGCTGTCGGCGGTGGTGAACGCTCGCAATTCGGCTCTGGCTTTCTTGCTGACCCACAATCTTGCCGTCGCCGCGATGGAGCGTAGGAGGACGGTGACGATCATCGCGAGCGCATCCTTCACATCCGAGCCCGGGTGCAGCACATGCACCGGTACCGATCCTGAGAATGCTTGTGCCGCAGCGTCGATGAGCTCACGAGCATCGGCCAGCGCGTGCGAACACACCAGGGACAGCACGGTTCCCCCGTGTGCAACGGGTGCGGCCGTCAACCGCCAGCCGGGCCCGTACTGCGGATCGAGTCGAACGTCTGCCTGCGCGTCGGCCCAGCCGATGATGTCGTCGACCGCGTCGGTGCCGTACTCGAGGGGAAGCGACTCGGACGAGATGTCCCATCGAAGTCGTGCCCCGGGGATGCGGGGCTTGCCGACTCGACGACCGAGCTGCCCGACGGCCAGTTCGTCGTGGATCCTGTCGAGTTCTTCCCTGCTCACCGTCTCGGTCGTGCGCCAGATACCTTGCAGTGCAATGGGAATTCCGTAGCCGCGGTGGGTTCGGAGAAATATCTCGTCGATCACCGACAGGCGCGTGGACTTCACGGACTCGGGGTGCCGTGACGTCCCGCGCCCGAGACGAACTTGCTCGCGCCGGTGAGTGCGTCGGCGGTGATCGAGATGGCTCCGTGCCGAAACTCGTTCTTGAGCGCTGCCTCCTCGTCGAGGCCGTCCTGTTCGAGGACGGACAGGCGATCCTCACGCATGCAGGTCTGGGGTAGCAGGGCGAGTTCGGCAGCCAATGCCTCCGCCTCCGAGCGAGCTCGCCCCACCGGAACGACCCGGGTGATCAGTCCGATGTTCAGAGCTTCCTGCGCATCGACTGCGCGACCGGTGAGGACCATGTCCATCGCCCGACCGGTTCCGACGATGCGCGGCAAACGCACTGTGCCGCCGTCGATCAAGGGAACACCCCAGCGTCGGCAGAACACGCCGAACGTCGCGTCGTCCTCGGCGATGCGAAGGTCGCACCACAGTGCGAGTTCCAGTCCGCCCGCCACGGCGTACCCGGAGACAGCCGCGATGACGGGCTTGGACAACCGCATTCGCGTCGGACCCATCGGGCCGTCGCCGTGTTCGGTGGCGTGGTTGGAGCGTGATGTCCCGAGTGCCTCGAGATCGGCTCCCGAGCAGAACGTGCCGCCTTCGCCCCACAGCACGGCCACCGACGCGGACTCGTCGGCGTCGAACTCCTCGAACGCCTGGGTCAGCTCCTGGGCGGTCGGGCCGTCGACAGCGTTCCGCACCTCAGGGCGCGACAGGACGATTGTGGTGACGGGGCCTGATCGTTCGATCCGTACCGACATGTCTGTGAACCCTACTCGAGTTCTCTTGCGTGAAGCAGTGAATCAGTGCTTCAATCCTTGCATGCCCTATCGACGGACGCCCGCGGTGCAGGCCAGACTCGACGCCGGTCGTGAAAAACTGTTCGACGCTGCCATCGAGGTGCTCTCGACCCAGGGCTACGCAGGCCTGTCGATCGCCTCGGTCGCCGCGGCAGCAGGGGTGTCCGCAGGCAGCGTCTACACGCATTTCGAGGGCAAGTCGGATCTGGTCGTCGCTATCTTTCGCGAGGTCTGCAGCCGCGAGGTCGCTGCAGTGGTGGCCGTTTCCGGGCACGGCAGCACCGCCGAGCGGGTCACGGCAGTGGTGCAGACCTTCGCCGGACGGGCTTTGAAGAACCGAACGATGGCGTACGCGTTGTTGGCCGAACCGGTGGACCCGGCCGTCGACGCCGAGCGGTTGGTGTTCCGGCAGAAATTCACCGATGCCTTCGCCGACGCCATCGTGGCCGGCATCGCAGCGGGAGAGATCCCCGAGCAGGACGTGCGCATCTCGGCAGCAGGGCTGGTCGGTGGCGTCGGCGAAGTGCTGGTAGGTCCGTTGTCATCGCAGAACTCGGTGGACGTGATACCGGGTCTGGTCGCATTGTCGTTGCGCACGTTAGGAGTTCGAGATGGACACGCATGAGGTATTCAACCAGGCAGTCGACCTGAGTCCGTTCGACACGTCCGCGGACCCGTCGTTGCTCGACGGCGTGGCGCGTACCGGTGGCGGCTGGGCGCTCGACGAGATTCGGCAGCTGGGAGTCCTCGCAGGTGGAGTGGCGGCACAGGACTGGGGCCGGATCGCCAACGAGAACCCGCCGGTGCTGAAGACTCACGATCGATACGGCAATCGGATCGACGAAGTCGAATTCCACCCGCACTGGCACGATCTTATGACCGTTGCCGTCGAGCACGGGCTGCACGCCAGTCCGTGGGCCGACGATCGCGTCGGTGCTCACGTTGCCCGCGCCGCGAAATTCTACGTCTGGGGGCAGGCCGAGGCCGGGCACATGTGCCCTATTTCGATGACCTATGCCGTCGTTCCGGCGTTGCGGCACAATCCTTCTCTGGCCGCGCAGTACGAGCCGCTGCTGGCCTCGCGAGAATACGACTTCGGGCTGCGTGTTCCGTCCGAGAAGCGCGGACTGATCGCCGGAATGTCGATGACCGAGAAGCAGGGCGGATCCGATGTCCGCGCCAACACCACCACGGCCACTCCGTCGTCGGACGGAACGTACTCGATCACCGGCCACAAGTGGTTCACGTCCGCGCCGATGTCGGACATGTTTCTCACCCTGGCGCAAGCACCCGGCGGGCTGTCGTGTTTCATGCTGCCGCGCGTGCTGCCCGACGGCACTCGCAATCGAATGATGTTGCAGCGCTTGAAGGACAAGCTCGGTAACAAGTCGAACGCATCCGGTGAGCTCGAGTATCACGGGGCCACCGGCTGGCTCGTCGGCGAAGAGGGGCGCGGCGTGCGCACCATCATCGAGATGGTCAACATGACTCGGTTGGACTGCGTCATCGGGTCGGCTGCCGGAATCCGCAACGCCACAGTGCGCGCAGTCCATCACGCGCGTCATCGAGCTGCGTTCGGGGCTGCACTCGTCGACCAGCCTCTGATGCGAAACGTACTGGCAGACTTGACCATCGAATCCGAGGCCGCCAGCGCTGCCATGATCCGCCTGGCACAGGCCACCGACGGCTCCGCCCGCGGCGACGAGCAGGAGAGTGCGCTGCGCCGAATCGCGTTGGCCGTCACCAAGTACTGGGTATGCAAGAGGGCACCGGCCCACGCCGCCGAAGCACTCGAATGTCTCGGTGGCAACGGCTATGTCGAGGAATCGGGTATGCCTCGGTTGTTCCGCGAATCGCCGCTGATGTCGATCTGGGAAGGCTCCGGCAACGTCGCCGCACTCGATTCCCTACGCGCACTGGCCCGTCAACCCGACAGTGTCGAGGCCTTCTTCGGTGAGATCGGCCAGGCGTCGGGCGTGGATTCTCGCCTGGACGACGCCATCGCCCGCGTCGGCAAGGAACTCTCCGACACCTCCGACATGGAATACCGGGCCAGGCGAGTCGTCGAACTGATGTCCCTGACCTTCCAGGGCGCGCAGCTGGTGATGCACGGCAATTCCGCTGTGGCCGATGCCTTCTGCGCCACTCGACTCGACCGTGACTGGGGCATTGCCTTCGGCACCCTGCCCGTCGGCGTCGATACGGAGGCGGTGTTGGCGCGGGTGTGATTTGGCGGCTCGAGTCTGAGGGGGATCGGCTCCCCACATTTGGATTTGTGACGCCGATCGGAGTCGGTTATCCGAAACTGGGGAGCTGATCCGTCGAATGGCGCTGGTCTCCGAACCATCCGGCCGGTGTGGGAAGGCCTGCTGCGCGGGCGAAGGCTTGCTCGAAGCGGCGAAGTAGTGCTTGCGGATAGTCGAGGTCCCGCCAGTTCCACCGGACGATGATCCAGCCCAACTCGCGTAGCCGGTCCTCGCGATACTTTTCGTCGAGCAGTACACGCTTGGAGTCGTACTTCGACTCGCCGTCGAACTCTCCGATCACTTTGAACTCCCAGAACAGAAAGTCGACCCGTCCGACGAAGCGGCCCGCACCGTCGTACACCCATTGATTGAGCAACGGAGTCGGCAGGGGAAGCGTCTCGAAGAGCACCCGACTGCGAGATTCGCCTACACTCTCGCTGCGCCCGGTCATCAGCGACACCGCTCGCCGGGCAGCGGAGATACCCGTGCGGAACCGCGCCGTCTCCACCGCAGCCGACAGAGCGTCGGTGTCGGTGTGACCTGACCTGAGTGCGCTGTCGCCTACACACACCGACCGCTCGACGGTCGTGGTGCGTGCGATGTCGACGACGGTGCGGGCCGCCGAGGTGACCGGATAGCCGTTGATCGTCGTACGCTCGGAGGGCTCGAGTGCGGTGCCGTGAAGGATTCGTAGCGGCCGACGCTTGCTGGCGTAGTCGAGACCGTGTGTCATGTGCACCTTGTCCAGCGGTAGCTGCCAGATGTCGAAGTCCCAGGCGATCGCGGCCGAGACATGGCTGAGCACGTGGTCCGGGGGAGCCGACATCAGATAGGACCGCGCGAGCAAGGAATGTCGTTCGGTAGGACTCGCCGATTCGATCGATGCTGTCGACACGTAGAACCCCGGCCGCAGGACCGACAGTTCCCCGGTGCGGCGGAGTCGTCGCAGGTCGTCGTCGGTCAACCCGAATGCGAGTGCATCGGCTCGGGTGAACAGATCCGTCTGGGGTAAGTCCATGATTGCTTGGACGCGCCGGGTGCCGAAACGGATCCATCAACAACGGAAAAGCTCCCCACTTTTGAATATCCGACGCCGATCGGAGTCTGAAATCCGAAACTGGGGAGCTGATCCGCCGCCACAACTCAGGCCGAACGACCCCGCTGCGCCCGGTACCAGCGCACCAGTGCATCGGTGGATGAATCCGATTGTGCAGCAGGAGCTTCGGCGTCGGTGAGAACCGGCGTCAGTTCGAGGGCCTGGGTCTTGCCGAGTTCGACGCCCCACTGGTCGTAGGAGTCCACTCCCCAGATGACGCCTTCGACGAAGACCTGGTGCTCGTACAGGGCGATCAACTGACCGACGACCGACGGCGTGAGTTTGGGGGCGAGGATGGAGGTGGTGGGCCGATTGCCGGGCATCACCTTGTGCGGCACCACATCTGCCGGAGTGTCCTCGGCGGCGATCTCCTCGGCGGTCTTGCCGAAGGCGAGGACCTTGGTCTGGGCGAAGAAGTTGCTCATCAGCAGATCGTGCATCGATCCGCTGCCGTCGCGGGTCGGCAGATCGTCGGTGGGCTCGGCGAATCCGATGAAGTCCGCCGGCACCAAACGTGTTCCCTGGTGGAGCAATTGGTAGAAAGCGTGCTGGCCGTTGGTGCCCGGTTCGCCCCAGAAGATCTCGCCGGTCGGCGTGGTGACGGGTGAGCCGTCGGCCTTGACGGACTTGCCGTTGGACTCCATCGTCAGCTGCTGCAGGTACGCGGCGAAACGGGAGAGGTCATTCGAATACGGGAGCACCGCACGGGTTTCCGCGCCGAAGAAGGAGCTGTACCACAGGCCGATGAGGCCGAGCAGTACCGGCGCGTTCTCGGCGAGCGGCGTCAACCGGAAATGCTCGTCGATGCGATGAAAGCCGTCGAGGAACTCGCCGAACGCTTCCTTGCCCACAACGGCCATGACCGACAACCCGATTGCCGAATCGACGGAGTAGCGTCCGCCCACCCAGTCCCAGAAGCCGAACATGTTGGCGGTGTCGATCCCGAAGTCCGCGACGCGTTCGGCGTTGGTGGACACGGCGACGAAGTGCTTGGCGACGGCATCTTCACCGAGCGCGTCGACGAGCCAGCGGCGGGCCGCGGTGGCGTTCGTGAGTGTCTCGAGGGTGGAGAACGTCTTGGACGCGATGATGAACAGCGTCGACGCTGGGTCGAGTCCGTCGAGCGCACCGACGAGATCGGCTGGGTCGACGTTGGAAACGAACTTCGCGGAAATCCCCGCGTCGGCGTAATGACGGAGCGCGTTGTAGACCATGACCGGTCCCAGGTCACTACCGCCGATGCCGATGTTGACGACGGTGGCGATCTTCTCGCCGGTGGCACCGACCCATTCGCCCGAACGCACTCGGTCGGTGAATTCGCCCATCGCAGTGAGGACTTCGTGCACATCGGCGACGACGTCCTGGCCGTCGACGGTCAACGACGCGTCGGCCGGTAGGCGCAGCGCGGTGTGCAGTACGGCGCGGTCCTCGGAGGTGTTGATGTGCTCACCGGCGAACATGGCGTCGCGCTTGCCCTCGACGTCGGCGGTGCGCGCGAGTTCGACGAGCAGTTCGAGGGTTTCGCGGGTGATCCGGTGCTTGCTGTAGTCGATATGAAGATCGGCGGCGTCGAGCGTGAACGTGTGCGCTCGGTCGGCGTCCTCGGCGAACAGCGTCCGAAGATGAGTATCGGCGATCGAGGAGTAGTGATCGGTCAGCTTCTGCCAGGCATCCGTGCCGGTGATATCGACGCTCATACGAACCAACACTAATCCGGTGCCGAGTCATGCGCGCGTCGTTTGTCGTTTGCATCGGGCGCTGCGGAGGCATCATGGAGGTATGGACCAACGTGCATTGATCGATTCGATTCCGGCAAAACTGTGGATCGGCGGCAAGGCCGTCGACGCCGAGGGAGGCAAGACGTTCCCGGTGAACGATCCGGCGACCGGCAAGCCCCTGACAGAGGTGGCCGACGCATCGCCCGCCGACGCGATGAAGGCGCTCGACGCCGCCGCGGCGGCGCAGAAGGGTTGGGCGGCAACGCCCGCCCGCGAGCGCAGTGAGATTCTTCGAGCGGCATTCGAGAAGGTCACCGAACGCGCCGACGACATCGCGCTGCTGATGACCCTCGAGATGGGTAAGGCCCTCGCCGAATCCAAGGCCGAGGTGAAATACGGTGCCGAGTTCTTCCGCTGGTTCGCCGAGGAAGCGGTACGCATCGGCGGTCGCTACACCCCGGCCCCGGCGGGCAACGGTCGAATCCTCGTCACCAAGGCCCCGGTCGGGCCCGTCCTGGCGATCACCCCGTGGAACTTCCCGTTGGCGATGGGCACCAGAAAGATCGGTCCCGCTCTGGCCGCCGGCTGCACCATCGTCGTCAAGCCTGCTCGTGAGACCCCGCTGACGATGTTGCTGCTCGCGCAGATCTTCGACGAGGTCGGCTTGCCCGAAGGCGTGCTGTCGGTGCTGACGACGTCCAAGTCCGGTGATGTCACAGGCCCCCTTATCGAGGATCCGCGGATGCGCAAGCTCACCTTCACCGGCTCGACGGGTGTCGGCAAATCTCTCGTTCAGAAGTCCGCGACTCGCTTGCTGCGCACGTCGATGGAACTGGGCGGCAACGCACCGTTCGTGGTGTTCGACGACGCGAACATCGACGACGCGGTGGACGGTGCCATGCTCGCCAAGATGCGCAACGGCGGCGAGGCCTGCACCGCCGCGAACCGCTTGCACGTGCACAACAGCGTGCGCGAGGAGTTCACCACCAAACTCGTGGAAAAGATGGCCGAGATGAAGCTCGGCCCCGGCGTCGACCCCGATACCAAGCTCGGACCGTTGATCAATGCCGATCAGCTCGAGACCGTGCAGGAACTCGTCGACGACGCGGTGGCCAAGGGCGCGACGGTGGCGCTCGGGGGCACCGCGCCGGGCGGGGACGGCTACTTCTACCCGGCGACCGTGCTCACCGAGGTGCCTGCTGATGCACGCATTCTGAAGGAGGAGGTGTTCGGGCCGGTGGCTCCGATCGTCGGCTTCGATACCGAGCAGGAAGGTATCGACGCGGCCAACGCCACCGAGTACGGCCTGGCGTCGTACATCTACACCGAGAGTCTCGATCGTGCGCTACGGGTGGCCGACGCAATCGACAGTGGCATGGTGGGCGTCAACCGCGGAGTGATCTCGGACGCGGCAGCGCCGTTCGGTGGAGTGAAAGAATCCGGATTCGGCCGCGAGGGCGGATCCGAGGGAATCGAGGAGTATCTCGAGACCAAGTACATCGCTCTGAAGTGAGCTACTGACGGTTGGGCGTGCGCACCGCGCGCCCAACCGGGGGTGGATCAGTGGCCGAGGCGACCGCGACCGAGGCGGAGCAGGAGCATGGCCAGCGTGTGACCTTCCTGGCCCAGGCTGCTGAAACGCTCGAGAACCTTCATCTCGCGGCTGTGCACCAGGCGCGGTCCGCCGGAGGCCATACGGGTGCGGCCGATGATCTGCGACACCTCGGAGCGACGCTTGATGGCCGTCAGGATCTCGGCATCGAGGCGATCGATTTCCTGGCGCAGGTCGTTGATCTCGGCTTCGCTCGTGGGCACTGCGGTCTCTGAGTCGATCTTCGTCGTCATGGCCATCGTCTCTCCTCGGGTCACATCTTGGATCGCTGCGTCGTCCGTCACCGTTACGCCTTTCGTATTCGGAACTGCATCGCCGTTCGGTTCGGTCCCGTCCGGAACCAGGGGCGTTGCGTCTATCGACAGGCTCCTGCACGCGTGGCCGAACAATGGCCGACCCGATGCAGGCGATGACGTACGGTTTTTTCGATCACCGATCCAGTGTGCCACGGGTCAACCCTCCTGAAAAGTCGTCGGTTCGGCCGACGACCACGCGATGTGGGTTTGTCGGTACGCGCCGGTAACCTGACCACACGATGAACACATTCCTCCAGGGCCTCCAATCCCGACAGAACACCTCGTCCGACACACTGCTGGAAGGTCTCAATCCTCAGCAGCGTGAGGCCGTCGTGCACACCGGATCTCCGCTGCTCATCGTGGCCGGAGCCGGGTCGGGCAAGACGGCGGTGCTGACGCGTCGTATCGCGTATCTGCTGGCCGAGCGAGGAGTGTCACCCGGCCAGGTTCTGGCCATCACGTTCACCAACAAGGCCGCTGCCGAGATGCGCGAGCGAGTCGCCGGACTCGTGGGACCGCGGGCGAACGCCATGTGGGTGTCGACGTTCCACTCGAGTTGCGTGCGGATCCTGCGCGCGCAGGCTGCGCTGCTGCCCGGTCTGAACTCGAACTTCTCCATCTACGACGCGGACGACTCTCGGCGACTGCTGACGATGATCTCCAAGGATCTGCAGATCGACACCAAGAAGTTCTCGGCGCGGCTGCTCTCGACGGCCATCTCGAACCTGAAGAACGAGCTGATCGGCCCCGACAAGGCAGCGGAGGACGCCGACGGCGATCCCGCCGAGCTCCCACGGCTGGTGGCCAAGGTCTACGGCATCTATCAGCAGCGGCTGCGCGCCGCCAACGCGATGGATTTCGACGACCTCATCGGCGAAACGGTGGGCATTCTGCAGGCGTTCCCCCAGGTGGCTCAGTACTACCGACGCCGGTTTCGGCACGTTCTGGTCGACGAGTACCAGGACACCAACCATGCCCAGTACATGTTGGTCCGTGAATTGGTCGGCACCCCCGACGCCGACGGCGCACTCGAGGGCACTGTCGCTCCGGGCGAGCTGTGTGTGGTGGGCGACGCGGATCAGTCCATCTACGCATTCCGTGGTGCCACGATTCGCAACATCGAGGAATTCGAGCGCGACTATCCCGACGCTCGCACCATCCTGCTCGAGCAGAACTACCGATCGACGCAGAACATCCTCTCGGCCGCCAACGCGGTGATCTCGCGCAACATCGGCCGGCGTGAGAAGAAACTGTGGACCGATACCGGCGAGGGCGAGTTGATCGTCGGTTACGTCGCCGACAACGAGCACGACGAGGCGTCGTTCGTGGCCTCCGAGATCGATCGACTCGTCGACGGCGGAGATGTGCGCTTCGACGAGGTGGCCGTCTTCTATCGAACCAACAACTCCTCGCGTGCGCTCGAGGAGATCTTCATCCGACTCGGACTGCCGTACAAGGTCGTCGGCGGAGTCCGATTCTACGAGCGCAAAGAGGTACGAGACCTCGTCGCGTACCTGCGGGTGCTGTCCAACGAGGACGACACCGTCAGCATGCGGCGCATCCTCAACACTCCGCGCCGGGGGATCGGCGATCGTGCCGAGGCCTGTGTCGCCGTGCACGCCGAGCAGCGAGACATCAGCTTCTCGCGCGCATTGCACGACGCGGCCGCGGGCAAGGTGGCGTTGCTCAACTCGCGGCAGCAGAAGTTGATCGCGCAGTTCATGGAGTTGCTCGACGAACTACGTGCAGTGCTCACCGCGACCGACGGGGACGGCAACGACATCGCAGACATCGGTGATGTCGTCGAAGCCGTTCTCGATCGCACCGGCTACCGCGCCGAGCTCGAAGCCAGCAGTGATCCGCAGGACGGCGCGCGCCTCGACAACCTCAACGAACTCGTCAGCGTCGCAAGGGAATTCACCTCGGAGGCGCGTAATCAGGCCGCGGTGGCGGCAGAGGCTCTCGAAACCGGGGACGACGAGAACGGCGACGCGGACGGTGGCGTCGACGGGTTGGCCGAGCCGGGGTCGCTCGCGGCGTTCCTCGAACGGGTCTCCCTGGTGGCCGACACCGATCAGATCCCCGATTCGGGTACCGGCGTCGTCACCTTGATGACGCTGCACACCGCCAAGGGTCTGGAATTCCCGGTCGTCTTCGTGACGGGTTGGGAGGACGGCCAATTCCCGCACATGCGGGCGCTCGGCGACCCCAATGAACTGTCCGAGGAGCGACGCCTGGCGTACGTGGGGATCACCCGTGCGCGGCAGCGGCTCTACCTCACGCGCGCGATCATGCGCTCGGCATGGGGGCAGCCCATCGCTAACCCGGAATCACGCTTCCTGCAGGAAGTTCCGCAGCACCTGATCGACTGGCGACGCGAGGATCCGGGCACCGGGGGAGGCCGAGCCATCGGCGGGGGCAGATCGGGCAGCTACGGATCGGGTGGCGGATACGGCTCGAACAATTACGGTTCGAGCAATTACGGCTCCGGCAGCTACGGCGGATCCTCGAATCGCGGTCAGAGTTCGACGCCGAGTTTCGGTGCCGCCAAGGGGCGCAACTCCAATCTCGTTCTCGCCGTGGGCGATCGAGTCAGCCACGACAAGTACGGCCTGGGTACGGTGCTGGAATCGACCGGTGCCGGAGTCAAGGCGATGGTATTGGTCGACTTCGGTTCGGCTGGTCGCGTGAAGATGATGCTCATCGGCGGCGTCCCGATGACCAAGCTGTAACAGAGCCGAGAACGCGAAAGCCGGACCCTGCGAAAGCGGGGTCCGGCTTCGAGTCGAAAGCTGGTGTACTCAGTCCATCTCTGGGCCGAGGGAGATTCCTCGGGAAGCGAGCCACGGAAGCGGATCGATCTTGACCTCGCCCGGAAGGTGGACCTCGAAGTGCAGGTGCGGGCCGGTGGAGAAGCCGCGGTTGCCCATCGTCGCGATCTGATCGCCTGCCATGACGTCCTGACCGACCGTGACGGTCGAGGTGTCGATGTGGCCGTAGACGGTGATCGTGCCGTCGGCGTGCTGGACGCGAACCCACATGCCGAAGCCTGCGGCCGGACCTGAGTCGATCACCTTGCCGTCGGCGACGGCGTAGATCGGGGTTCCGATGGCGTTGGCGACATCGACGCCGGCGTGGAGAACGCCCCAGCGGGTGCCGAAGTTGGAGGTGTAGGTGCCCTGCGCCGGCAGTGCGAACAGCGGCCTGCGCGCAGCAGCTTCGCGGGCGGCACGCTCTTCGCTGAAGCGCTGGCCCTTGGCGAGCAGGTCGTTGAACTGGCTCAGATCCACCGGCGCAGCGATGCTGAGGATCTGCGGAGCCTCCGACGGCGTCGCGCTGGTCGAGTCGGCTTCGACCTCGGTGGTCTGCGGAGCGGTGGTGGCCGCGACTGCTGCCGCAGCGGGTGCTTCACCTGCGGCGAGTGCGTACTCGGAGGTGGCGACCGCGGTGGGTGCGTCGTCGTTGACGACGGCCTGGCCGGCCGCGACTACCGCACCTGCGGCCACTGCGAGAACTGCAGCTCGGCCCTTGAGTGCGGTGGGGGGAAGGGGGATGCGGTGTGCGCCGCCGCGACGGGCCACGGGGGTGGCGTCTGCGGTAGTGACGAATGTGGTGACGACGGTCGGCGACTCGTCGGCTGCGACGTAGGCGGTATCGACGTACTCGGCCTCGGCGTACTGGTACGCGGGGTAGGCATACGCGTCGTATGCACCGTTGTCGGCAGGCGCGGCGGCGGGCTCGTAGCTGTAGACCGTGGTCGCGTCTTCGGCCGAGGGTCGAGAGAATCTGCTCGATGTGAAGGACGCACGGTGTTGCTGCAAGACCTACAACCTCCGTTATCCGTGACCTGGCCGTTACTGAAAGACTCGGCAGACGGTAACGAAATGATTGCGGGGCGCGCAAGTTAACAGCCCAAACCGGCGGCATATGTGAGATGGCTCACAAGTCGACCAGCGGTTATGTCGTGACGGGCCACATTCGTAATCGGACACGAGAACACGTGGACGGCACACGGTGACAGTAACGGTTCTCGCACCGATCGAGCCGATACCGTGATCCGAGTGCCGACTCCCTCCTTCGACGACTCGTCCGCCCCCGGCTCCGAGCGAGCGGAACCGCAGCGGATCCGACCCCAGGACGGAGAGTTCGGCCGAGCCGACGATCCGTCGCCCACTCCGCGCATCGCGCTTGCCGTCACACTCGCTCTGATCGCTGCGGTTGCCGCAGTCGTGGCCCAGCTGATCGGCGTCGTCCGCAGCGCCGACGGTTCGCCGGTGGGTACCGGGGCAATGGTGGCTGCGATCCTGGCCGGTGCCGTCCCCGTCGTCGTTGTCCTCGGAGCCGCGGCGGGTGTGGTCGGCAAACGCGTCGAGTTCGCCGCAGCCCTGCTGGCCGGATACGGCGCAGTGGCACTCGGCCTCACGTTGCTCGACGTTGCCTTGCTGTCCGATCCCATCGACGCGAATCGGCTAGAGCTCTTCCGCCCACTGAGCGCCGCGATGCTCGACGCGACCGCCGGTGCCTATGTTCTGCTCGTCGGTCACGCTGTGTCGGTGCTGGCGGGTATTGCGGGGTGGTCTGCGGTGCACCGCGCCGGGCTCGGTGACGGGTACGGCCACTCGGTGTATTCGGAACACGTGGGGCGCGCGGCGGCGGGGCGTGTCGGGCCGTTGCTCGCGGCGCTGCTCGGCGCGTTCGGTGTGCTGGCGGCCGTTGCGGCTTTTGCCTCGCTGTACCGCTCGTCCGATCCGGTGGTGATCGTGACGGCGGTGGTGGAGTCGCCGGTGTTCGTCGCGGTGGGCTCCGGGGTCGTCGGTATCGCGGCGCTCGTGGTGGCTGCGTCGGCCCTGGCCTCTCTGTCGCCGCAGGTGGCGTCGGGTGCGTCCGTCGGTGCCGGGCTCGGCGTACTCGGTTTCGCCGGGGTCGGACTGCTCGCTGGGCTGAGCACCGGAGCTCGGGTCGACGCCGGGCTCGGTGCCTATCTGGGAACGCTTGCGGGGCTCGGACTGCTGATCTGCGGCGCAGTGCTTGCACCCGTCGCTGCAGCGCGTGACCGTCGGGCGCTGGAGAGAGCGCAGCAGCGTGAGTCGGGTGCGCGAGGTGTCCGCGGTGTCGCCGGCCTCGGATCGACGAGGTGGCATGCCGCGGCCGGCAGCATCGGCGTTCTTGCAGGTGTGCTGTTCGTCGTCGGATCGTTGTTGCCGATTCTGGAGACCGACTCGGGGATCGCCGTGCCGCAGATATTGGCCACTCGTGTGGTGATGGTCGCGGGGTTCGTGATGATTCTGGGTTCGGTGCCGCTGCTGTTCTCCGAATTCGCCTCGGCTGCGCGGCCGTTCGTGTCGATCTTCTGGCTCGGCGCGATGGCGGCTGCGGCCTCGGTGCTGCAGTCGGTGGTGCTCGCCGAGGACGTGGACGGCGTCGGTGCCGGAATCGGCGCTCTGGCGATCATCGCGGGTGTCGTCGCAGCGGCAGCCACCGGACTACTGGCCCTGTTCGCCGGCTCGGCCGAACGCGACGACGTCGACACGTCCGCGGACGCATCAACCGACGGCGTGGTGCTCGGCACCGGCTTGTTCGGTGCAGTGCTTCTCGCTGTGGGCCTGGCTCTGCCGCTGTATCGGGGCAGCGATTTCACTGCCGCCACCGTCACCGAATTTCCGTGGGGCTGGGACACCTGGGGGCAGATGCTGCTCGCCGTCGGAGTGGTCGTGGCCGCCGTCGTCGCGGCGCGAGCTCGGGCCGCACGCGGCAGCGTCCTGCTCGGCGGAGCAGCCGTCGCCGGGATCGTCCATCTGGCGTCGTGGCCGCTGACATCTGCACGCGCCACCGATCCGGAAATGGGGCCTGCGGTGCTCCCGTTGGTGGCGGGAATCGTCGTTCTCGGTGTCGCCGCGGCACTTTCGGCCCGCCGCGACGATCGGTGACGGCCGCTTCATCGAGCCGGTGGCGGTGAGATAGGCCACATAGCATGCATGCGCCCGATGCGCTGTCGGGACACCTGGATAAAGTCCATGCTCAGACCCGCTCACACCCCTGGAGCGGGCGTCAACGTAGACGAGACGGTGAGCTGATGGATCTCTTCGAATACCAGGCGAAGGAATTGTTCGCCAAGCATGGCGTACCCACCTCCGCCGGTCGTGTCACCGACACGGTCGCCGGAGCAACACAGATTGCCGAAGAAATCGGCAAGCCAGTAATGGTCAAGGCACAGGTCAAGGTCGGCGGCCGCGGCAAGGCCGGTGGCGTCAAGTACTCCAAGGACGTCGCAGCAGCCACCGAGAACGCAGAAGCGATTCTCGGACTCGACATCAAGGGCCATGTCGTCAAGAAGCTTCTCGTTGCAGAAGCCTCCGACATCGCCGAGGAGTACTACATCTCCTTCCTGCTCGATCGCACCAACCGCACCTACCTCGCCATGTGTTCGGTCGAGGGTGGCGTCGAAATCGAGGTGACGGCGGAGGAGAACCCCGACGCACTCGCACGTATTCCGGTCGACGCCGTCAAGGGTGTCGACCTTGCTTTTGCTCGTGAAATCGCTGAAAAGGGCAAGCTTCCCGCCGAGGTGCTCGACGCCGCTGCGGTGACCATCCAGAAGCTGTGGGAGGTCTTCATCAACGAAGACGCTCTCCTGGTCGAGGTCAACCCGCTGGTTCGCACCCCGGACGATCAGATCCTGGCCCTCGACGGCAAGGTGACGCTCGACGCCAACGCAGACTTCCGTCAGGCCGGCCACGCCGAGTTCGAGGACAAGGACGCAGCCGATCCCCTCGAGGCCAAGGCCAAGGAGAACGACCTCAACTACGTCAAGCTCGACGGACAGGTCGGCATCATCGGAAACGGTGCCGGACTGGTCATGTCGACCCTCGACGTCGTCGCATACGCGGGCGAGGCACACGGCGGCGTCAAGCCCGCCAACTTCCTCGACATCGGCGGCGGTGCCTCGGCCGAGGTCATGGCCGCAGGCCTCGACGTCATCCTCGGTGACGAGCAGGTCAAGAGCGTGTTCGTCAACGTCTTCGGCGGAATCACCGCGTGCGACGCAGTAGCCAACGGCATCGTCGGCGCACTGAAGAAGCTGGGCGACGACGCCAACAAGCCGCTGGTCGTCCGTCTCGACGGCAACAAGGTCGAAGAGGGCCGCAAGATTCTCGCCGACGCCGCGCACCCGCTGGTGACGCTCGCCGGAACCATGGACGAGGGCGCCGACAAGGCCGCCGAGCTGGCAGCGAAGTAGAGGAAACAATGTCTATCTTTCTGAACAAGGACAACAAGGTCATCGTCCAGGGCATCACCGGCGGCGAAGGCACCAAGCACACCGCCCTGATGCTCAAGGCCGGAACCCAGGTCGTCGGTGGCGTCAACGCACGTAAGGCCGGCACCACGGTCAAGCACGTCGACGCCGACGGCAACGACATCGAACTCCCGGTCTTCGGCTCCGTCGCCGAGGCCATGGAGAAGACCGGAGCGGACGTCTCCATCGCGTTCGTCCCGCCGGCATTCTCCAAGGACGCCATCGTCGAGGCCATCGACGCCGAGATCCCGCTGCTCGTCGTCATCACCGAGGGCATCCCCGTGCAGGACTCCGCGTACGCGTGGGCCTACAACGTGGAGAAGGGCAAGAAGACCCGCATCATCGGGCCCAACTGCCCCGGAATCATCACCCCCGGTGAGGCTCTCGTCGGCATCACACCCGCCAACATCTCGGGAACCGGCCCCATCGGCCTGGTCTCCAAGAGCGGCACGCTGACCTACCAGATGATGTTCGAGCTGCGTGACTTCGGCTTCTCGACCGCCATCGGCATCGGCGGCGACCCGGTCATCGGAACCACCCACATCGACGCCATCGAGGCGTTCGAAGCGGATCCCGACACCAAGATCATCGTCATGATCGGTGAGATCGGCGGCGACGCCGAAGAGCGCGCAGCCGATTACATCAAGGCCAACGTGACCAAGCCGGTCGTCGGCTACGTCGCAGGCTTCACCGCGCCCGAGGGCAAGACCATGGGCCACGCAGGCGCCATCGTCTCCGGCTCGCTGGGAACGGCGCAGGCGAAGAAGGACGCACTCGAGGCCGCAGGCGTCAAGGTCGGCAAGACGCCGTCCGAGACCGCTGCCCTCGCGCGCGAAATCCTGGAATCGCTTTCTGTGAAGTAAGTTTCACATCGTAAGGAGCCCGCCACCGAATCCGGTGGCGGGCTTTTTCGTGCGCGCGCCCCTGTTCGCGTCAATGGACCACTGCACACGTCTGGGCGCGGCAAAGTCACATTCACGCGGCGGGGTCTAGATTGATGCGCGTGCACAGGATCTTCACCACCGCCTTCAGCTCGGTCTATCCGCACTACGTGAACAAAGCCGAGCGAAAAGGCCGGACGAAAGCGGAGGTCGACGAGATCATCCGCTGGCTCACCGGTTTCGACCAGTCGGCCCTCGACCGCCATCTCCAGGCCGAAACGACGTTCGACGAGTTCTTCGCGGCAGCGGACCTCAACTCGAACGCGACCCTGATCACCGGAGTCGTCTGCGGCATTCGCGTCGAGAATGTCGAGGACCCTCTGATGCAGAAAATCCGCTACCTGGACAAGCTGATCGACGAGCTTGCCAAGGGCAAGAAGATGGAGAAAATTCTGCGGAGCTGAGGGCGCTGTTGAAATCACGCTGATTCGAAGTGTGGTCCCGGGCTCGGAGCCGGACTTCACTGATCGTCATGACAACCACAGAGAATCGTGCGCTCACCAAGAACTGGCCCGACGCCCCCACCACTGCTGCCGGGTGGATTTCCCGCGCGGGTGAGGTAGCTCAACTGCTCGCTGTCGATGCCGTCGCTCGCGACAAGGGCCGCGAGATTCCCACCGCCGAGGTGCAGTTGCTCAAGGACGCGGGCCTGGTCACCCTGCTCGGCCCCGTCGAACACGGTGGTGGCGGACAGGATTGGCCCACGGCGTATCAAGTGATTCGCACCGTGTCGAAGGCCGACGGTTCCATCGGTCAGCTGCTCGGATACCACCTGCTGTGGTTCTGGGCTGCGCGGCTCGTCGGAACTCCCGAGCAGATCGAGGCCGTCGAAGCGGACGCGACGAAGAACAAGTGGTTCTTCGGCGGTGCCGTCAACCCTCGGGACAACGATGTCGCCGTCACCGACGAGGGCGACACCATCGTGTTCGACGGCTCCAAGACCTTCTCCACCGGCAGTCGGGTCTCCGACGTCACCGTGCTCGAAGGTGCTCTCGAAGGCAGTACCGATCACGTGTTCGCGATCGTGCCGTCGAACATCGAGGGTCTGTCCTTCCATGACGACTGGGACAACATCGGCCAGCGTCAGACGGAGAGCGGAAGCGTGACCATCGACAAGGTTCGCGTCGACTGGGCCAGCGCAGCAGGATTCGTGGACAAGGCTTTTCAGCCCCGCGTCTACAACACTCTGAACGTGCCGACCATCCAGCTGGTGTTCGTCAATTTCTACCTCGGTATCGCCAGGGGCGCACTCGAGGAGGCTGCGTCGTACACCAAGGACAAGACCCGTGCGTGGCTGCACAGCACCGTGGACAAGGCCGTCGACGAGCCGTACATCATCGACATCTACGGCGATCTGACCTCCAAGCTCTGGGCCGTCGAAGCTCTCGCCGACGCAGTGGCGTTGGAAGGACAGAAGATTCACGACAACGCCTGGAACGTCACCGCCGAGGAGCGCGGTGATCACGAGGTACGCGTCGCCGCCGTCAAGGCTCGCGCCACCGAGGTCTCGCTCGAGATCACCTCGACGGTGTTCGAGGCGCTCGGTGCCCGAGCCACGGCCAGCAAGTACGGCTTCGACCGCTTCTGGCGCAACGTACGTACGCACACCCTGCACGATCCGGTCGCGTACAAGCGACGCGAGGTCGGGCGCTGGGTTCTCACGGGCGAACTGCCCGAGCCCACCTGGTACTCGTAGTCCCGACCTTTCTGGCCCCGATCCGCCCCCGATTTCCGGATGAATGTGCCATTCACACCATCTGAGTGCGTGGATGGCACATTGATCCGTCGAAGGATGACGCACATGAGCACCGAAAAGATCACCGACGCAATCAAATTCGCATACTGGGTTCCCAATGTCTCGGGAGGTCTGGTCACCAGCACCATCGAACAGCGCACCAGCTGGGAGTACGAGTACAACAAGAAGCTGGCGCAGACGGCCGAGAACAACGGATTCGAGTACGCCCTGAGTCAGGTTCGCTACGAAGCCAGCTACGGGGCCGAGTTCCAGCACGAGTCGACCAGCTTCTCGCTTGCGTTGCTGTTGGCCACCGAACGGCTCAAAGTCATTGCTGCAGTGCATCCCGGGCTGTGGCAGCCTGCGGTTCTGGCCAAGCTCGGTGCCACTGCCGATCACCTCTCGAACGGCCGATTCGCCGTCAACGTCGTCAGCGGCTGGTTCAAGGACGAGTTCACCCACCTCGGCGAGCCGTGGCTCGAGCATGACGAGCGGTACCGTCGCAGTGCAGAATTCCTGCAGGTGCTGCGCAAGATCTGGACCGAGGACGACGTCGACTTCCGCGGCGACTTCTATCGGATCCACGACTTCACCCTCAAGCCCAAACCGCTGAACACTCCCGACCGCCCCAACCCGGAACTGTTCCAGGGCGGCAATTCGTCTGCAGCGCAGGAGAATGCCGGACGGTACTCGGACTGGTACTTCAGCAACGGCAAAGATTTCGACGGCGTCACCGAGCAACTCGACAACCTCCGACGCGTCGCGCGTGATCATCAGCGCGAGGTCAAGTTCGGACTCAACGGCTTCATCATCGCGCGAGACAGCGAGAAGGAAGCCCGAGACACGTTGCGCGAGATCATCGAGAAGGCGAACAAGCCCGCTGTCGAAGGGTTCAAGGGCGCGGTGCAACAGGCGGGCAATTCGACGGGCGACAAGAAGGGAATGTGGGCCGATTCGACGTTCGAGGATCTCGTTCAGTACAACGACGGCTTCAAGACGCAGTTGATCGGCACACCGGAGCAGGTGGCCGAGCGCATCGTTGCCTACCGTCGCCGCGGCGTCGACCTGATTCTCGGCGGCTTCCTGCACTTCCAGGAGGAGATCGAGTACTTCGGGGCGAAGGTCCTGCCGCTGGTTCGGGAACTCGAGGCCGCCGAGGCGAACGACCAGGAGTTGGTGGCAGCCCGCTGACCTTTCGGTTCCGTGATCGGTCGGGTCCGTGCAGTAGCGTGAGTTCTCGGACCCGACCGACCTGGGGTACGGACAATCTCAGATGAGGAGACGCGATGACCTACTCGCCCGGCGGCCCTGAAACAGGGGGCTCCAACTCTGGTGGCTACGGCGGAGGTGGCCCGTCCTACGGCCCGTCGTCCTTGCCGAATCAGCCGTCGTCCAACCCGCAGGGTCATCCAGGACAGAACCAGCCCTTTCACCAGCCGTCGGTGTCCAATCCCTTCGGCCCTCCGGTGCCGGGCACCTCGGCACCGGCCGGACCAGGGCCGGCCGCGTCCGGACGTAAGTCGCCCGGATCAGGTCTGGCGAATCTGCCGAAGATTCTCACGTTCGTGATCCTCGGGCTCGGCGTCGTCACCTTCCTGCTCGGCCTGCTGGACCTCGTCACCGCCGAGGTCACCTCGTCTCAGGAACTGCCGAGCAGCATTCAGACGTCGTTCAGCACCACCTTCTTCGCCTCCGGCGGAAGCGCCGTGTCGGTTGCTCTGCTGCTGGCAGCGGGCTTGATCGCCGGTGCCTCGCTCATACAGAAGGACGCCAGGAACCAGGCCGTGGTGGCCGCCCTGGCGATCGCCGGCTGGCTGGTGCTGGTCTTCCAGTCGTTCAGTCTGCCCAGCGCAGAGGGCAACGAGTTCGCCAGCACCACCAGCTCGCTCGGTATCGGTGCGATCCTGGTGCTTGTCCTCGGCTTCGTCCAAGCAGCCGCCGCGGTGCTGGCACTGTTGCTCGACGCGGGCATCGTCAAGGCTCCGGCTCCCAAGCCTGCGGGCTACGGCAACCAGAATCAGCAGCCCGGATACGGCCAGCAGAACCCGTACAACGCGCCGACGACGTCGTTCGGTGGGCCCTCGCAACCGCAGGCATACGGCAATCCGCCGTCGTACGGTCAGCCCCAGGGAACCTCGTCGAACTTCGGTCAAGGTCCCAGCGGTCAAGGTCTCAGCGGTCAAGGTCTCAGCGGTCAAGCACCGAGCGGACAGGCCTCGGGTCAGCATTCCTACAACCCGGGTGGGCAGCCGCCGTACGGACAGTCCGCCCCCAACCCCTCGTCGCCCCAGGGCGGCTATGCACCGCCGCCGTACACCGGTCCGAGCGGGCAGGCCTATCCGCCGAACCAGTACCAGTACGGCCAGCCTTCGGGATACGGCCAGCCTCCGGCGAAGTCGGACGAGCTCGAATCGGGCGAGCAGTCGACGCCGTACGGCGCGCCCACGCAGTCGTTCGGTGCCACTCCTGCTGTGGACGACGAGAAGAAGCACGACTGATTCAGGCATCACAACCCACTTCGCGGCGCGCCTGACCGGCGCGCCGCGAAGATGATGCGACTCTCGTTGCGATGAGCGATCTATTGAACCGAGAGACGCGACGCGCGGCCGCCCGGGCTCCCCGCGCGAGCACCGGACCGACGCCCGATCAGTCGCGCATGCTCGCCGCAGTGGCCTTCAAGACCTCCGGACTGGTCGTGGTGATCGCGACGACCCTTGCTCTGGTCACCCTCGTCTCGGCCAACAGCGACCTCACCGGAACGCTCGGAGCGATCGCCGGTTCGTGGTTCGCCGTGCACCTGGTGCCCCTGAGTATCGGCGGCACATCCCTCGGCGTCGCACCGCTGCTGCCGACCCTGATCATCGGCTGGTCCGTCGCTCGTACCGTCCACCACGCGGTGGACTCCGACACCGACCGTCGCGTGCTTCGGTGGGTATTCGCGGCGTCGATGGCCGGCCCGCTCGCCGTCACCGCCATTGCTCTGGCCGTCGCCAAGGACGCGTCCACCGTCATCGGACTGTCCAGTCCCAATGCTCTCGTTGCCTTCTCCTGGGTCGCAGGCGTGCACGCGGCCGCGTCCGGAACCGGTCTGCTCTTCGCGTGCTGGGACTCGGTGGTGATCCGCCGCGGACTTCCGGACTGGGTTCGCGCGCTCGTTGCGCCCTTCGTGCGCGCGCTGTCGATCCTCGCTGCAGGCGGGGCGGCGGTCGTACTGCTCGCCCTGCTCGTCTCCTGGGAGACCGCCGGCGCACTGCTCGAGAGCGGAGGCGATGTCGTCGGCATGCTCGGGCTGACCGTGCTGTCCGTGCTCTATCTCCCCAACATCGTCATCGGTGCACTCGCGGTGGCCACCGGTTCCACAGCCGGGTTCGGCGACGCGTCGGTCAGCCTGTTCTCCACCACCGGAGGACCGCTACCGCCGCTGCCGATCCTGGCCGTCCTCCCCGAGGGATCGGCCCAGACGATCTGGGTCGTCATGCTCGTCGTCCCGATCGGCGCCGGGCTACTGCTCGGCCGCGACTGCGCCATCCGCAGCGCCGACATCCAGGTTGCAGTGTCCTCGGTATGGGCCGTGGCGGCCGCGGCCGGAGCGCTCGCAGCACTGCTCGGCTACGCCGCAGGCGGAAACCTGGGCACCTTCGGCACCGTCGAAGTCACCGTCTGGAGCTTCGGGCTGCTGACGTTCGCGTGGCTGGCCGTCGTCGGTTCCGCCTCCGCAGCCTTCGTCGTGTGGCGTCGAGCAGAACCCGAGCCGACTCGCGACGAGCCCGTTCCGACTCCGGTACCTGCGGCCGAGCTGGCTATCGAACCTGCCCCATCCGAACCTGCCCCATCCGAGCCTGACCCGTCCGAGACCGCCCCGTCCGAATCGGAGGACGACGAACAGACCGAGGTGGTCGAGGATGTCGTCGAGGCGGAGGTCGTCGACGACGTCCCGGCAGAGATGCCACCGGCCGAAGAACCGGACGCGACCGTCGAGGCCGCTACCGCCGAACCGTTGGATGCCGAGATCGTCGCACCTCCCGGAGATCAGGACGGACCTGCCCGGTAGGGCTCGACGGCGCAGCGACTAGGCTTTCCGCTGGCTCGAACGATCCGCCTCGACAATTCAGGAGTAGTGCGCTGACTGCCTTGCGTGAGACACCCGCGCGGGTCGTCGTCCTCGCATCGGGGACCGGCTCGCTTCTGCAGTCGCTCATCGCCGCGACTGCTGCCGAGAGCTATCCCGCGCGCATCGTGGCCGTCGGAGTCGATCGAGAGTGCGACGCAGCCCGCCGTGCCGACGAGGCCGGAATGCCGAACTTTCGAATCGGATTGAAGGACTACGCCGATCGAGCGCAGTGGGACATCGCGCTCACCGACGCCGTTCTGGCGCACGAGCCCGATCTCGTCGTCACCGCCGGTTTCATGAAGATTCTCGGCCCGCAATTTCTCGGGGCCTTCACCGGACGCATCGTCAACACTCACCCCGCGCTCCTGCCATCGTTCCCCGGCGCACATGCCGTGCGGGACGCACTCGACCACGGCGTCAAACTGACCGGTTCGACGGTTCATCTGGTCGATTCCGGCGTCGATACCGGGCCGATCCTGGCGCAGGAAGCCGTGCCGGTCCTCGACGGCGACGACGAAGCTGCTCTGCACGAACGCATCAAGATTGTCGAGCGACGGTTGCTGGTCGACGTGATCGCAGCCGTGGCCACCACAGGTGTCACCTCCGATGGACGAAAGGCTCAGATAATCCGATGAGTGAACGTAAAGCAGTGCGCCGCGCGCTGGTCAGCGTCTACGACAAGACCGGACTGATCGAACTGGCGACCGGCTTGCACGGTGCGGGCGTCGCTCTCGTGTCCACCGGATCGACGGCGAGCAAGATCGCCGACGCCGGAATCCCGGTCACCAAGGTCGAGGATCTCACCGGATTCCCCGAGACCCTCGAAGGTCGCGTCAAGACGCTGCATCCTCGCGTGCATGCCGGCGTGCTCGCCGATACCCGTAAGCCCGAACATCTTTCGCAGCTCGAGGAATTGGGCATCGAGGCCTTCGAGCTCGTCGTGGTGAATCTGTACCCGTTCACCGAGACCGTCGCCAGCGGGGCGACGCCGGACGAATGCGTCGAACAGATCGACATCGGTGGACCGTCGATGGTGCGCGCCGCAGCCAAGAACCACCCCTCGGTTGCCGTGGTGGTCGATCCGTCCCGCTACGAAGACGTGCTCGCGGCCGTGGCCGGTGGCGGATTCACCCTCGCCGAACGGACTTCCCTTGCGGCACAGGCTTTTCAGCACACGGCCGCCTACGACGTCGCGGTGGCGTCGTGGATGAGCAATGTGCTGACCCCCGATACCGAATCGTCGTTTCCGGAATGGATCGGCGGAACCTGGGATCGCTCGGCCGTGCTTCGCTACGGCGAGAACCCGCACCAGGCTGCGGCGCTCTACGTCGATCCTGCGAGCTCCGGCATCGCGCAGGCGGAGCAGCTGCACGGTAAAGAGATGTCGTACAACAACTTCACCGATTCCGATGCGGCGTGGCGGGCGGCGTTCGATCATGCCGAGCCCACCGTCGCGATCATCAAGCACGCCAACCCGTGCGGTATCGCCGTCGGCAACGACATCGCCGAGGCGCACCGCAAGGCCCACGCCTGCGATCCGGTGAGTGCCTACGGCGGCGTCATCGCAGCCAACCGCGAGGTCACCGTCGAGATGGCCGAGCAGGTGGCCGAGATCTTCACCGAGGTCATCATCGCGCCGTCCTACGCCGACGGTGCTCTCGGAGTGTTGCAGCGCAAGAAGAACATTCGTGTACTGCTGGCGGAGGCTCCGTCCACCTCGGGCGTCGAACTCAAGCCGATCTCCGGCGGCGCACTGCTGCAGCAGCGCGACGTTCTCGACGCAGACGGCGACAATCCTGCCAACTGGACCCTCGCTGCCGGCGAGCCCGCCGACGAGCAGACCCTGAAGGATCTTGAATTCGCCTGGCGCGCAGGTAGGGCCGTGAAGTCCAACGCGATCCTGCTCGCCCACGGAGGGGCGTCGGTCGGTGTCGGAATGGGCCAGGTCAACCGCGTCGATGCCGCCCACCTCGCCGTCCAGCGAGCCGGGGATCGCGTCGTCGGCTCGGTGGCGTCCTCCGATGCCTTCTTCCCGTTCCCCGACGGTCTGCAGGTGCTGATGACAGCAGGCGTCAAAGCCGTTGTGCAGCCCGGTGGTTCGGTACGCGACAACGAAGTGATCACAGCGGCACAGGATGCAGGCGTGACGCTGTATCTGACGGGTTCGCGACACTTCGCGCACTAGTGCGTGATGCCGAGTTCGCAGTTATGCAGCCACATACCTCACTTTCGGCCGCATAACTGCGAACTCGACAATCTGTGGATGGATGAAAAGTTATCCACAGAGTGCACAGTGGGCCGTTTCAGGGGTGTCGACCCTGCCAGGGTTGAGCCATGGGGATTCAGGTCGGACCGTTTCGGGGTTCGCAGGCAATACGCTCGGGCGCTCTCAGCAGGCACGAGCTGAGTCGCAACTATGTGAGGGTCTTTCGCGACACGTATGTCTGCGACGGGACCGTTCTCGATGCGCGAACGATGGCCGTCGCCGCATCGATCTGTGTCGGCGATGGTGCCGTGATTGCAGGGGTCTCCGCGGCGGCAGTCCACGGCGCGAAGTGGATCGACCCGAGCGCTCCGCCGAGTGTGCTGGCGAACGGAAGGTCGCATCAGTTGCCCGGTCTGCGAATCCATCGCGATGCCTTCGACGGCGATGATGTGTGCGTCGTCGGGGAAATTGCTGTCACCACACCGGTGCGCACGGCATTCGATATCGGGCGCTGGGTCCAGCCGCCACTATCCGTGGTCCTCCTCGACTCAGTGGTTGCTGCAACCGGGGTAGACGTGGAAGCTGTACGTGCTTATGCGCAGCAGCGGCCGGGCATCCGAGGCATTCGGTGCCTGTTCAGTGCACTCGATGTCGTCGACGGTGGAGCGGAATCGCCACAGGAGACGCGCACCCGGCTCCTACTGGTCGGGGCAGGCCTGCCGAAGCCCGAGACACAGGTCGAGATCCGCGACAGTTCCGGCAGGTTCGTGGCGCGGATCGACCTGGGGTGGCGTCGTTGGCGGGTGGGGGTCGAGTACGACGGCGTTCACCATTGGCTCGACGAGCGTCAGCGGACCCGTGACATCGAGAGGTCAGAGGAATTGCAGCAGTGCTATTGGCAGATCGTTCGGGTCAATTCCGAGCAACTGCGGCTGCGACCTCACGACGTTGTGGCACGCGTCAGAGCCGCGCTTCGAGCGGCAGGCGCACCGGTGTAGCGAGCTCGCACTTATGCGGGCGATTTGTCCAGTTCAGGTGGCATAGGTGCGAGCTCGACGGAACCACAACCGACCACTAGATGGCAGCTTTCGGCAAACGCTCGTAGCGTGGAGAAGTGACCTCTACCAAACCTGGCATCTCCACTCTCGGCGAACTCAAGGCATCCGGACATCGGCAGCGGTCGATCAAGGAAGAGCTGCGGGAAAATCTTCTGAAGGCATTGCGCGACGGCACAGATCCGTGGCCGGGGATCGTCGGATTCGGCTCGACGGTGTTGCCGCAGTTCGAGCGCGCGATTCTGGCCGGTCACGACGTGGTTCTGCTCGGCGAGCGCGGTCAGGGCAAGACGCGACTGCTGCGCACCCTGAATTTGTTGCTCGACGAGTGGGTGCCGGTGATCGCCGGAGCCGAACTCGGCGAGCACCCCTACGAGCCCATCACCCCTGCCAGCATCAGGAAGGCGAAGGAACTCGGCGACGACCTTCCCGTCGAATGGCGGCATCGCAGCGAGCGGTACGCCGAGAAGCTCGCGACCCCGGATACCTCGGTGGCCGACCTCGTCGGCGACGTCGATCCGGTGAAAGTAGCCGAGGGTCGCAGCCTCGGCGACCCGGAAACCATCCACTTCGGACTGGTCCCGCGCAGCCACCGCGGCATCGTGGCGATCAACGAGCTCCCCGACCTCGCCGAGCGCATCCAGGTGTCGTTGCTCAACGTCATGGAGGAGCGCGACATCCAGGTGCGCGGCTACACGCTGCGCCTGCCCCTCGACGTCATGTTGGTCGCGAGCGCGAACCCGGAGGACTACACCAATCGCGGACGCATCATCACCCCGCTCAAGGACCGCTTCGGAGCCGAGATCAGGACTCACTACCCCCTCGAACTCGACGCCGAGGTGGCCGTCATCGAGCAGGAAGCGGAGCTGCAGGCCGCGGTCCCGACCTACCTGCTCGAGGTGTTGGCCCGATTCACCCGACTGCTGCGCGAGTCACCGTCGGTGGACCAGCGCTCCGGCGTTTCCGCCCGATTCGCGATCGCCGCAGCCGAAACCATCGCTGCCGCAGCCGTTCACCGGGCCGCGATCCTGGGGGAGGCCGAGCCCGTGGCCCGGCCGGTGGATCTCGGCACCATCATCGAGGTGCTGCGCGGCAAGGTCGAGTTCGAATCCGGTGAAGAGGGCCGCGAAATCGAGGTCCTCGAACACATGCTGCGTCGGGCGACGGCCGATACCGTACGGGCGCATCTCGGCGGCATCAACCTCGCAGCACTGGTGACGGCGGTGGAGACGGGCGAACCGATCGTCACCGGCGATCGCATCACCGCCAAGGCTCTGCTCGACGAGCTGCCCGACGTCGAGGTCATCGGCGACATCCACGAGCGGCTGAATGCCACCTCGGACGGCGAGAAGGCCGCTGCCGTCGAACTTGCCCTGGAGGGCCTCTACCTCGCGCGTCGCATCTCCAAGGACCCCGACGACGACGGTCAGACGGTGTACAGCTGATGCGTCGCTCCAGATACGGGCGGTATCACGACGGTCCGGATCCCCTTGCGCCACCGGTGGATCTGCGCGAGGCGCTCGACGCCATCGGCGAGGACGTGCTCGAGGGCGCGTCACCGCGTCGGGCATTGCAGGAGATGCTGCGGCGCGGGACCAAGAACATGCGTGGGCTCGACGACCTGGCCGCGCAGGCTGCGAAGCGTCGTCGAGATCTGTTGAAGAAGAACAACCTCGACGGCACGCTGCAGGAAGTACGTGAGCTGCTGGACAAGGCAGTGCTCGAGGAGCGCAAGGCGTTGGCGCGTGCCCTCGACGACGATGCGCGCTTCCAAGAGATGCAGATCGGCGATCTGTCACCGTCCACTGCGCAAGCGGTGCAGGAGCTTTCGGACTACGACTGGCGCTCGTCCGAGGGTCGCGAGAACTACGAGAAGATCAAAGATCTGCTCGGACGGGAAATGCTCGATCAGCGTTTCGCGGGCATGAAGCAAGCTCTCGAAGGTGCCACCGAGGAGGACCGTCAGGCCATCAGCGACATGCTGAAGGACCTCAACGAATTGCTCGACGCCCACAACAAGGGCGAGAACACCGACGAGCAGTTCGAGAAGTTCATGGACAAGCACGGTCAGCATTTCCCGGAAAACCCCGAGAATGTCGACGAGTTGTTGGACTCGCTCGCCCAGCGGGCGGCAGCGGCGCAGCGGTTGCGCAACTCCCTGACGCCCGAGCAGCGGGCCGAGCTGGATGCATTGGCACAGCAGGCCTTCGGCGACTCGAATCTGCTGAATCAGCTCGATCAGCTCGATCAGAACCTGCAGCAGGCCCGGCCCGGTGAGGATTGGGACGGCTCGCAGAACTTCCGCGGCGAGAACGGTATGGGCCTGGGCGACGGTACCGGTGCGCTCCAGGACATCGCCGACCTCGAGAACCTGGGAAATCAGCTCTCGCAGCAGTACAACGGTGCCGCACTGGACGACATCGACGCAGACGCCCTGCTGAAGCAACTCGGGCCCGAGGCTGCGGCCGATGCCAGAATGCTCGCCGAACTCGAAAAGGCTCTGCAGCAGCAGGGTTTTATGGACAAGGATGCCGACGGGCAATGGCGTCTGTCACCCAAGGCGATGCGTCAGCTGGGGCAGTCCGCGCTCAAGGACGTCGCGGGAAAGCTGTCCCGACGCGGCGGCGAGCGAGACACCCGCAAGGCAGGCGCGATGGGCGAGCCCACCGGAGCGTCGCGAGCGTGGGAGTTCGGTGACACCGAGCCGTGGGACGTGACCCGCACGGTCAACAATGCGGTACTGCGCTCGGCGGCAACAGGATCGGGCTTCCCGGTGCAATTGCAGGTGACTGATGTCGAGATCAGCGAGACCGAGACGCGGACGCAGGCAGCGGTGGCACTGCTGGTCGACACGTCGTTCTCGATGGTGATGGACGGCCGCTGGGTGCCGATGAAGCGCACAGCACTGGCGCTCAATCACCTGGTCAGTACCCGATTTCGCGGGGACGATCTGCAACTCATCGGATTCGGCAGGCACGCACAGACATTGACGGCCTCGGAGTTGGCGGGGTTGGACGGTGCCTACGATCAGGGCACCAATCTGCATCACGCGCTGATGCTTGCGGTGCGGCATCTGCGGCGTCATCCCAATGCGCAGCCCGTGGTGCTGATCGTGACCGACGGTGAGCCGACGGCGCATCTCGAGCCGGACGGTCACGCGTACTTCGACTACCCACCGTCTTCGAAGACACTGGGACTGACCGTGCGCGAGCTCGATACCGTCGCGAAACTCGGGGCGCAGGTGACGATCTTTCGGCTCGGCGACGATCCCGGTCTGGCTCGGGTGGTCGACAAGATGGCCGAGCGTGTGGGCGGGCGCGTCATTGCGCCGGATTTGGATGGACTGGGTGCTGCGGTGGTGACCGACTACCTCAAGCGTCGGCGATCCTAGGTTTGTCGGGGTCCTTGATCTCGACCGACACCCCACCCCAGAACGCAAAGCCGGTGACGACGACGCGCGGTGCGCCGGGGTGGGCCGCGCTGACGTGCTCGAATCCGCCCATGATCCCCATGCCGCGGACCTCGACGCTCACTCCGGGCGGCACGGTGACCTCGATGCCGCCCATGATGGCCACGCAGTTGATGGTGGTTTCCTCGGCGGAGAACGATGCACGGCGTAGGTCGAGTTCGATGCCACCCCAGAAGGCGAACGCGTCGATGCGCGCCGCCGCGGTCCACTCTCCTTTGCGCATGGCACCGCTCATGATGGCGATCACGCGGTCGTTCGCAGAGCCACCGGATGGTGCACGTGCGGGAGGCGGAGACAGGACCAGGTCCCCGGTCAGTACGTCGAGTTCGCCGTAGGTCTTCGCCCGGTACACCGCTGCCGTGCGTTCGTCGTACTCGGTGACGGTGAGTTGGCCGTTCGCGAAGGCGTCGCTCAGCAGCTGCGCGACCAGATTTCTGTCCGCATCGGCCGCGCGAATCCGGCTTCGATCTCGGTCTGGCAGATGATCGCTCACCGCCCGGACCCTACCTGCGTGAGGGTCAGGCCGCATTCAGGATGGTGCGGCTCCCGAGGGGAGAGGCCAACGTCATCTGCATGGTGGCGTAGACGGCCACCATGATGCAGGACTTGTCGGCGGCGTCGGGCTTGGTCCCGGTACGCAGTTCGATGGTGACGGTGGTGTCGGTCTCGGTCACCGACGCGTCGGCTCCGTAGCACTCGGGAGTGCCGGTGACGAAGTGGACCGCGATGGTGTTGGGGGAGACCTGGCTCCACGACTCGAACGGAGTGGTGGTGGCGCGGATCAGGTCGGGGGTGGGCTCGAACATCGTGCCGACGTCGCCGACGGGCACTTCGTGAGGAACCGGAGGTGCGCTGGGTTGCTGAGCGAGACCGACCGGTGTGGTGGATCCGACCGTCGGCGTCGTCTCGTCGTCGCTGCCGGAGGCGGTGCTGCAGCCGACCAGCAGCAGACACAACATGACTCCTGCAGCGAGAAACCTCATGAAACCAAACTAGCGCTGTGAGCTGAGGAGAACCTTTGTGTTCGGCTCATGCGAGGAAGAGCGTCACGAGCGCGATGACGGGGATCGAGACGAGCGTGGTCACGAACGCAGTGTCTCGGGCCAGCACCACCCCGCGCTGGTAGCGGCTGGCGAAGACGAACACGTTCTGTGCGGTCGGCAGTGCCGAGACGACGACGATGGCGAACAGATCGTGGCCGTCCAGACCGAACACGAACCGGGCCATGAGGTAGCCGAGCAGGGGTTGCAGTGCCATCTTGAACACCGTGGCCAGGGCCACGTCCCGTCGTGGACTGATGCCCTTCTGCAGCACTCGGGCACCGTAGAGAGACAGGCCGAAGGCGAGCAACGCGCCGGGGACGGACGCGTTCCCGACGAGCTGGAACGGCTGCATCAACGCCTCGGGCAGCTCGAAGCCGGTGATGGACAGAACCAGTCCTGCTGCGCCGGCCAGCACGATCGGGTTCCGGAACGGTGTGGTGACGGTCTTGAGCACCGAGACCTTCTCGATCTCCGTCGAGACATCGAGAATCGTCACCGCGATCGGGGTGTAGACCATGATCTGGAACAGCAGCAGGGGAGCGACGAAGTTCGCGTCGCCGAGCACGAAGACTGCAATCGGGATACCCAGGTTGGCGGCATTGACGTACGAACTCGCGAGTGCGCCGACGGTCGCGTCGGGCACGGTTCGTTTCAGAGCCAGCTTGGCTATGACGAAATAGACGGCACCGACGAGCAGTGCGGTGGTGCCGGCTACGGCCAGTACAGGCGACAGAATGACCGACAGATCCGAGTTCGCCAACGTGACGAACAGCAGCGCGGGCGTCGCGACGAAGAACACGAGTCGGCTCAGTACGAACTGGCCGTGTTCGCCGAGCACTTTCAGGTGGGCGAGCAGGTAACCCAGTGCGATGACGACGAAGATGACGGTGAAGCCCTCGAGGACGCCGGACATCTACGGACTGCTCATCTCTGGATCGGGAACGCCAGAGAGGCCACGTAGCCGATGGCTACGTGGCCTCTCTGAACGAAAGTTTGGATCAGCGGCTGGTGAAGGGCAGCAATGCCATCTCACGAGCGTTCTTCACTGCAACAGCGACCTGGCGCTGCTGCTGCGGGGTGAGCCCGGTGACCCGACGGCTGCGGATCTTGCCGCGGTCCGAGATGAACTGACGAAGGAGGTTGATGTCCTTGTAGTCCACCGTGGTGACCTTGGCGGCGTTCAACGGGTTCTTCTTCGGTCGACGGCCTGCCTCTGCGCGGACCTTCTTCGACGGTGCTCTCTTGACTGCCATCTGAAACCTTTTCCCTTTACCAGCTCGACTTGTGGACGCCTGGCAGCTCCCCACGGTGAGCCATCTCGCGCATTTTCACGCGGGACAGCCCGAATTTCCGTAGATAACCGCGCGGACGTCCATCCGCAGCGTCACGATTGCGTAATCGTACCGGACTCGAATCGCGCGGCAGACGCTGCAGTGCTGCTTGGGCCTGTGCGCGCTCGGAGTCGCTGCTCGAGGGCCTGCGGATGGTCTCCTTGAGCTCGGCGCGACGGGTTGCCCACCGGGCGACGACGACCTTGCGCTGTTCGTTCTTGGCGATCTTCGACTTCTTCGCCACGACTACCGCTCCTCTCGGAAATCGACGTGCTTGCGCACGACCGGGTCGTACTTCTTCATCACCAGTCGATCGGGATCGTTGCGACGGTTCTTGCGAGTGACGTAGGTGTAGCCGGTCCCCGCGGTCGACTTCAGCTTGACGATCGGACGGACGTCCGTGCTCTTGCCCATCAGATCTTCTCCCCACGTGCGCGGATCTTGGCGACGACGGCATCGATGCCGTCGCGGTCGATGGTCTTGATGCCCTTGGCCGAGAGCGTGAGAGTGACGCGTCGGCCGAGGCTGGGTGCGTAGTACGTCTTGCGTTGGATATTGGGGTCCCACCTACGGCTGGTTCGCACGTGGGAGTGCGAGACGGATTTTCCGAAGCCGGGGGTGCGGCCGGTGACTTGGCAGTGCGCTGACACGAGCACTCCTTTCTTTCCGTTATAACAATCGTTTTCGACAAAGCGTGATCTCGAATGTAGCGTGCATCCTCAGAGAATGACAATCGTTGTCGAGAAGAAGGGTGCTCGTGAACAACTCACCGGACGATCGAACCCCGATGGTCCTCGTCTCCGGCTGGACCGGAGCCATGGACGCGGTCGTGACGTCGCTGCTCGCGCCGGGGACGGTCGCGGTCCGCCACGATCTGAGCCGCGTCGCCGAAGGCGTCGTGCGTCGCACACTCTCCGTACTGGGGGAGAACCCGCGCGAGACCATTCTGGAGCTGGCGCACGGCTGCGTCTCGTGCACACTTCGGGAGGATCTGCTGCCGCTGCTGCGCGCACTGTCCGCCCGCAGCAACGTCGATCGCATCGTGCTCGCCATGGACCCCGCGCTCGAGCCCGAGGCACTGTGCTGGGCCGTGGACAACGTCGTCGTTGCGGGTGTCGTCGGGCAGATCGACGGCCCGGCCTCGCGTGACGTCCGCATCGAGGCAGTGGTCGACTGCCTCGATGCCGCAACCTGGCTGGCCGACGCCACCGGCGACGACGCCATGGCCGACCGAGGGATCGTCGCCAGTGGGGACGACGATCGAACCGTCGCGCAATTGGTGGTCGGACAGGTCGACTACGCCGATGCGCTCGTCGTCACCGCGGGCCCGGACGTCGACGCGTGGGAGCGGGCCCGGCTTGCTGCAGTCCTCGCGCGGCTGGCACCGAATGCGCCCGTCGTCTGGGTGTCCCGGGACGCAATGGTCGACGCCCCAGCGCTTCTCGCGTCCGTGCCCGCCGATGCCCGTCGCGGTGCGATCACCGACGCGCATTCGCCACTGCTGCGCGGTCAGCCGCCGCTGACCGTCGACTGCGGCGTCACCCTGGTCGAGTTCACCGCAACGCGGCCGTTTCATCCCGAGCGATTGCACGAGGCCATCGACGTGCTGCTCGACGGTGTCGTCACCGCACGGGGGCGGGCATGGGTCGCCACTCAGCCCGACGAAGCGCTGTGGATCGAATCGGCCGGCGGCGGTCTTCGTGTTGCGAGCGCCGGAAAGTGGCTTGCCGCAATGGAACCGGAGCAACAGGACCGCGTCGACGCCACCCGTCGGGCAATGGCGGCGCTGCGATGGGACGAGACGTTCGGCGATCGTGACACCTCGCTGGTGATCCTCGTGCACGAGGCCGACCCCACCGAGATCGACCGAACGCTGCAGTGGGCGTTGGTATCCGACGACGAGATGACGGACCCCTCGGCGTGGTCCGGCTGGACCGATCCGTTCGGTCAGTGGCACGAAGACCCCTGCGACAGCAGCGAATCCCCGTACGCAGAACAATCACGAGAGGCTACAGAATGAAACCAGGCATCCACCCCGACTACCACCCGGTCGTGTTCCAGGATTCGAGCACCGGCAACAAGTTCCTCACCAGGTCCACCGTCACGTCCGCGCGCGAGACCGAATGGGAAGACGGCAACACCTACCCGCTGATCGTCGTCGACGTCTCGTCCGAATCGCACCCTTTCTGGACCGGAGCCGCCCGCGTGATGGACACGCAGGGACGCGTCGAGAAATTCGAGAAGCGTTACGGCCGCCGAAGCCGAAAGGACGTCTGAGTCATGGCTGTTCCGAAGAGAAAGATGTCGCGCTCGAACACCAGGAGCCGTCGTGCGCAGTGGAAAGCCGTTGCCCCTGATCTGGTGACCGTGCGTTTCCAAGGTCGCGAGTTCCGAGTGCCACGGAGATTGGTCAAAGCAGTGCAGACCGGGGTGTACGACCCGAGCTGACCCTCTACGGGTCTATCTTCACTTTCATGAACGACGGACCCAGTGCGCGAGATGTGAAGCGGTGGCGGCAGTATCTCGCCGACGAGCGGGCCGAGGCTGCCGTCTATCGCGATCTGGCAGGACGACGCGTCGGCGAGGAGCGCGACATATTGCTCGCACTCGCCGATGCGGAGGGCCGCCACGAGCAGCATTGGCGAAACCTACTGGGCGAGCGGGTCGGCATGCCGCTCAAGGGCGACATCCGCACCCGCATCCTCGGTGTGCTGGCGCGTCGGTTCGGCTCGGTGTTCGTGCTCGCATTGGCGCAGCGCGCCGAAACGCGCTCTCCGTACGCCACCGACTCCGATGCCACCGACGCCATGACGGCCGACGAGCAGATCCACGCCGAGGTCATCAGGGCCCTGGCAGCTCGCGGTCGCAATCGACTGTCCGGAACGTTCAGAGCCGCAGTGTTCGGTGCCAACGACGGCTTGGTGAGCAACCTGGCTCTGGTGCTCGGTATCAGTGGGTCCGGTGTGTCCAATCAAATCGTCCTCGTCACCGGACTCGCGGGCCTGCTCGCCGGCGCGCTGTCGATGGGCGCGGGCGAGTACGTCTCGGTCCGCTCGCAACGCGAACTGCTCGAGGCGTCGTCGCCGGACAGTGCCGCGCGCGATGCCGTCCAACACCTCGACGTCGACGCCAACGAATTGGCGCTGGTCTACCGGGCGCGGGGAATGACCCACGAGGAAGCCGACGCCAAAGCCGCCGAAGTGCTGCGATTACTACCTGCCGACGAGATGGCCCCCGATGTCGATCAACACGAGTCCATCGGAACCGGCCTCGGTGCCGCCGGGGCCAGCTTCTGCTTCTTCGCCTCCGGTGCCGTCATCCCGGTGCTGCCGTATCTGTTCGGCCTCGAAGGTTATGTGGCACTTGCCGTTGCCGCAGTCCTCGTCGGAATCGCATTGATCTGTACCGGCTTGGTGGTGGGACTGCTCAGCGGTGGGCCACCGGTCAAACGCGCTCTGCGACAGTTGGCCATCGGCTACGGCGCGGCTGGGGCGACATATCTACTGGGCTTGGCATTCGGTGGAGGAGTGTAGGTCCCGGCGTTGTGGGCAGGTTTGCACACTATCGGTCCCCAGCGACGGGATCCCATCATCACAGCACACCTCTGTGCATTCAGTCCCACTACGTTTCGAATAATTCGCTCGCGTGGGCAAGGTCTCGCTCGATAGGGTCCTCGTCATGCGCGCAACCGTTCTGTCTGGTGCCGCTCTCGACACGAGAGCAGGTACGGGCCTTGTGCTGCGCGCGTATTCACCGGAGCGATGCGCCGCTCCCTGCGGTAAACAAGCTCCGCTCGTGAATCGACCCATCGAATAGCGCCCTCTTGTGCAAGGGGGCAGGAAGGAACATCATGCCCCCGAACAAGGTGGGCTTGCGTTTGCTCAATTGGGCTTCACAGCTCGAAGACAAGACTCTCGAGCAGGCCCGTGAGACCTCGTCGATGCCGTTCGTGCATCCGCACGTCGCACTGATGCCCGACGCCCACAGCGGTATGGGCAGCGCAGTCGGAACTGTGATCCCGACATTGGGTGCAGTCATTCCGGCTGCAGTCGGAGTCGATATCGGCTGCGGAATGATCGGCGTCCGAACAGAATTCACCCTAGACGACGTCGACGGCCGCAATCTGACGGACCTGCGACTCGCCATCGAGGCAAGCATCCCGCTGTCTCCGGGCAACTACAACGTCGGCGTCGACCGGTGGGATTTCACCGCGCCCAAGTTGCTCGAACTCGAGGAGTTGGCGGCCAAGGACGGTGTCGAGCTGAACCACTCACCGCAGTGGCGTGAGCAGCTCGGTTCGTTGGGCGGCGGCAATCACTTTGCCGAGTTGTGCCTCGACGAGACCGATCGAGTGTGGCTGTTTCTGCACAGTGGATCGAGGGGCGTGGGCAACAAGATCGCCAAGAAGCACATCGCCATTGCGCAGCGATTGTGCGCGCAGTGGTGGATCCCGTTGCCGAACAAGGACTTGGCGTACCTGCCCGAGAGTGCGCCGGAATTCGGACGGTACATCCGAGACCTGAAGTGGGCGCAGCGGTTCGCGTACCTCAACCGTGCCGAGATGATGGACAGGTTCGGTGCGGTGTTCGCCGAGTGGATGGGGACCGACGACCATCGCGAGGTCGAGCGGATCAATTGCCATCACAACTACACGGTGAAGGAAACGCATGCGCACAAGGAGGTCTGGCTCACGCGTAAGGGCGCGGTAGACGCACACGAGGATGTCAAGGCGATCATTCCCGGGTCGATGGGAACTTGTTCGTACGTGGTCGTCGGTAAGGGCTCGCGGGCCGGACTGTGCTCGGCTCCTCACGGTGCCGGTCGGCAGTTCTCGCGGACCGAGGCCAGGAAGCGGTTCACCCACGAGGACCTGCAGGAGCGAATGAAGGGGATCGAGTTCCGGGACAGTGCCGATTTCATCGACGAGATTCCCGACGCCTACAAGTCGATCGATGTCGTGATGGAGGATGCCCGGGACCTGGTGAGCATCGAGCACGAGTTGCGGCAGATCCTCAACGTCAAGGGGACCTGAGTTCACCTCCCGTCGTGCCTGGAAGTTCGTAGTGGGTCACGAGTTTCCATGCACGACGGGATTGTCCTCGTTCGTCCCGTTGTGCATCGGTGTTCTCATGCTGTTCACTCAAGTGCTTCGCTTGGTTAACGGAGAGAGCGGGCGTCACCGCCACGATCGAATCATGACGCTCAATCCCGCAGGCGAGACCGTCGCGACCGGCATCCCGGGCACACTCGCCGAGAACATGACCATGGCCGAGCAGCACGATTGGCATCGGTCGTTCCTGCGGCGACACCCCGTCAGTCGCCGAAACTTCCTGGTGGGAGCGGCCGCGACGGCCGCCGCGGTGGGCGTCGGGAATTCGGTGTTCGCACGCACCGCCTATGCGCAGGACGCTCCGCTGGCCGTTGCCGGTCGGCACATGGGATTCGGAAACGACCCGGCGACGCAGTTGCGGTTCTCCGCTCAGCTTTCTCGGAACCCCGGGCTCACCGGAGTCTTTCTCGACCACGGCCCCACGCCGGCGCTGGGCGCGACGACCTCTGCCGAGGTGCGCAACCTGATCAGCCAGGTACCGCAGACCGACGGCGGAATTCTGTCGGCAGAGCAGTACTACGTGCATGTTCCCGTCGACAATCTGACGCCGAAGTTGCCGCACTACTACCGCTGGCGCACCGCCGACGGCTTCGTGAGCGATATTCGCAGCGCATCTCCGGCGCTGCCGTCGGGCCGCATCGCACCGTTCAGGTTCACGATGATGGGCGATCAGGGTGTCGACGAAACGCCCTCGCAACCAGAAGGTCTGGTGGCCGGCGACTACGACGACCAGTATTACAAAGCGGACAACGAACCGTCGGTCAAGCACGCGCGCAACATCAGTCGGCAGATCGAGGCCTCGCACCCGGACTTCCACATCCTCGCCGGTGACATCGCGTATGCGGACCCGTCGGGTGCCGGTCTGCCGCCGCAGTTCGCGAAGCACGGACAGACGCCGCCGAAGGGATTCGACAAGTTCAACCCGTTCGTCTGGGACGGCTATTTCCAGGCGATCGAAGCCAGCGCGTCGACCGCGCCGTGGTTGTTCGCCACCGGAAATCATGACATGGAAGCGCTGTACAGCCCCAACGGATACGGCGGCCATGCGGCGCGTCTGGATCAGCCGAGCAACGGCCCCAAGGGCTGCCCGTCGGCGTACTCGTTCGTCTACGGCAACACCGCGGTGCTCTCGCTCGACGCGAACGACGTCAGCTACGAGATCAAAGCCAATACCGGGTACAGCGGTGGGGCCCAGAACACCTGGGTGGAGCAGACTTTGGCGAAGTACCGTGCCGATCCGAACATCGACTTCATCGTCTGCTTCTTCCATCACTGCGCGTACTCGACCACGTCGACGCATGCGAGCGACGGCGGGGTGCGCGACGCATGGGTATCACTGTTCGACAGGTACGAGGTGGATGTGGTGCTCCAGGCCCACAACCACGTCTTCGAGCGCACCGATCCCATTCGCGGCAATCGCGCGACTCGGGTGGCCGGTGACAACGCCACGGTCGACGGAAAGACCGACGGCACCGTGTATTACACCGTCGGCGGTGGTGGACGTCCCCGCTACACGTTCCAGGACGGCGAGGGCGTGAGCTATCGCGGCAACGAGTTGCCCGACACGGCAGTTCCCAACAGCTACGTCTGGGCACCGGACGGCACCAAGTCGGCCGAGTCCATCACCTGGTCGAGGGTGCGGTTCCTGAACTACTCGTTCGTCAGAGTCGATGTGGTGCCGGGTATTCCGGGCATCACCGCCAGCAGAATGACGATCGGTGCCATCGACGAATACGGCACCGAGTTCGACAGGTTGACCTTCACCCGCGACATCCCGATCGGCCCGAGGTTCGGTTCGTCCTGAGTGCCTGCGGCAGTGGTGCGGTTGAGTGCCCCCTGAGGCACTCGACCACACCACTGCGGCGGAGCCGCACTACAACCACTTCTGGCGCTTGAACACCACGAACAGTGCAGTCGAGCAGATCGCCATGGCGAGCAGTGCCATCGGGTAGCCGAGTTGCCATTTCAATTCCGGCATGTCGTCGAAGTTCATGCCGTAGATGGCGGCGATCAGGGAGGGCGCGAAAAGAATTGCACCCCATGACGAGATGCGTTTGACCTGTTCGTTCTGCTCCAGGCTGGCCTCGGTCATGTTGCGCATCTCTTCGTTCTGCTGCTGCGCGACGATGGTCGAGTGCACGGTCAACGCATTCTGCAGGTTGGACCGAAAGGACTCGATGCGGTCGGAGACTCGGATCGCGTGATCGTGCACGTCGCGCAGGTAGCGCTGCAGTTCCACGTCCACGTTGTACTTGTCCGAGCCTCGCTTGAGCGATTCGATCATTTCGACAAGTGGTTTTGCAGCACGGTCGAATTCGGACACTTCACGGAGCAGCGAATAGATTCGACGCGAGACCGACGGATCGCCGGTGAACAGCTGATCCTCGATCTCGTCGATGTCGTTCTGCAGTCCGGTCACCACCGGGACGTACTCGTCGACCACTTGATCGAGGATGCCGTAGAGGATCGCTTCGGGTCCGAGTTCGATCAGTTCGGGAGATCCTTCGAGGCGCTTTCGCACCATCGCCAGGTCGGGGGATTCGGCATGGCGAATGGTGACGACGAAATCCGGACCGAGAAAGATGTGCAATTCGCCGAATTCGACCTTTTCGGTCTCGTCGACGTACCGCGCGGGCCGGAGAACGACGAACAGTTGCTCGGCGTACCGTTCCAGTTTCGGCCGCTGGTGGGCTGCGATGGCGTCCTCGACGGCGAGCCGGTGCAGGCCGAACTCGTCTGCCACAGCCATGATTTCGGCGACCTCGGGTCGGTACAACCCGATCCATGCCATTCCGTGCCGCTCGCGCATGACCTCGAAGGTGATATCGAGGCTCTCGGGATTGGCAGTGCGTTTTCCGTTCACGTAGACGGCGTTGTCGATGATCGGCACTTGTTCGTTCACCTCGGTTCTGCGAAATTCTGCTGCGCACCGAGACTATCGCTTGCAACCGCAACGCGGACAGTCCCGCCGCCGGTTACGACGGGACGGTGCGGGCGAGCTAGTCGCGTCCGACGATCACCAGGATGGACGCGTTTTCGTTGACCTTGGCCCCTGCTTGAAAGCTGGTTCCGAGGACGATGGCGTCGGGTCGGTCGTAGTTGACACTCACGTTGGTGAAACCGGCATCCGAGAGTGCCTCCAAGGCTGCGCTTTCGGAGCTGCCGGCCACATCGGGGATCGTGGCCCGATCCGTGGAGGCTTGGGCGACCGCGCCGCCACCGAGTACAAGTGCTCCCGCCGCTGCGACTGTGGCGATGGTTTTCTTGAATCCGATACGCATGAGGTGCTCCTGGGGGTTGACATCGGTTACAACTCGAAGGTGCTCCCCGATGCTGGGGCCGGCCTCGGATGTTGCTGTGAGATCCCTGTCAGCGCCGTGACATGCTGGTCCGATGCTTCTCGACGTGCTCGGATTGATCGGTATCGCGGCCTTCGCGGCCTCCGGTGCGTTGATCGGAGTACATCGCCGGTTGGATCTGTTCGGGGTGTGCGTCGTCGGAATCACGACGGGCATCGGCGGTGGCATCATTCGTGATCTGCTGCTCGGCATCCACCCGCCGACGTCCCTGGACACGTGGCCGAACCTCACCGTCGGCTTCCTCGCCTCGCTGGTCGTGTTCGTCGCGCATCGGCAGATGGGCAAGGTGCGACGCGGAGTTCTGGTGCTCGACGCGTTCGGGATGGGCCTGTTCGCATCGACCGGCGCGACGATTGCCTTGGCTTCGGGCGGTAGCGCGTTGGCCGGAGCTCTCATCGGCACGACGACGGCCGTGGCGGGCGGCGTGATCCGAGACGTTCTGGTCAACGAAGTTCCGCTGCTGCTGCATCGGGACCTCTATGCGCTGCCGGCTCTGCTCGGTGCGTCGGCCGTGGTGTTGGCCGACGCTGCGAGTCTCCCGGAGAACGCGGGTCTGATCGTGGGAACACTGCTCGCGACGGGGTTGCGTCTGCTCGCGCTGTGGCGAAAGTGGAACCTCCCGCTGGCCAAGCACCTACCCACTCCGTAGTCGGATTGGGCACCCCTCTCAGACATATCTCAGTCGACCAGGACAAACTGTACGGATGCGGATATTGGTGGTCGACGACGATCGAGCAGTGCGTGAGTCGCTGCGCAGGTCGCTGACGTTCAACGGGTACACCGTGGACCTGGCGGTCGACGGTCTCGACGCGCTCGAGCAGGTTGCGGCGGCGCGTCCCGACGCCCTGGTGCTCGACGTGATGATGCCTCGGCTCGACGGCCTCGAGGTGTGTCGTCGGTTGCGCAGTGTCGGCGACGACCTGCCGATTCTCGTGTTGACGGCCCGGGACTCGGTGTCCGAGCGCGTCGCCGGCCTCGATGCCGGTGCCGACGACTACCTGCCCAAGCCCTTCGCGCTCGAGGAGCTGTTGGCTCGACTGCGGGCACTGCTTCGGCGTACAGCGATGGAAGCGGGCATCGACTCGGAGACCATGACGTTCGCGGACCTGTCGTTGGACCCGGTCACCCGTGAGGTCTCGCGCGCCGAACGCTCGATCAGCCTCACCCGGACCGAGTTCTCGTTGCTCGAGATGCTGATGACCAATCCGCGGCGGGTGCTCACCAGGAGTCGCATCCTCGAGGAAGTGTGGGGTTACGACTTTCCGACGTCGGGCAATGCGCTCGAGGTGTACGTCGGTTACCTGCGGCGCAAGACCGAGGCGGAGGGGGAGTCGCGGCTGATCCACACCGTTCGCGGTGTGGGTTACGTCCTGCGCGAGACGCCCCCGTGATGGTCGCTTCGTTCGGGCGCAAGTCGACCGACGGTGTCGGCTCGTCGCCGACGGGGATGCGACCACCGATGCCCCTGACACGGTCGGTGTCGCTGCGGTGGCGGGTGACATTGCTCGCGGCCTCCGTCGTCGCAATTGCGGTGGCTGTCATGGCCATTGCCGCGTACACGGTTGTCTCGCGGGCACTGTACGGCGATGTGGACACTCAATTGCGTTCTCGTGCATCGGCTTTGGCGGAGTCGACTCTGGTGTCCTATGATCCGCGTTTCGTTGCCGGAGCCACGTTGTACAGCACCGATGTGAGTGTGGCGCTGATCTACCCGGACATGTCCAGCTACAACCCGCCCGGGCCCAAGGTGCCGATCGGCGACGCCGAACTCGCTGTCGTGAGCGGACAACAGGAATCGTCTCTGCGCACACTCGACGATCAACGGGTGCTCGCGCTACGCACCAAGGACGGCAGCACTCTCGTCGTCGCACAGAGACTGCTGCCGACCGGGCAGGTGCTCGACCGTCTGGCGTGGGTGCTGTTGATCGTCGGTGCGTGCGGAGTGGTGCTGGCCGCTGGAGCTGGTATGGCCGTGGGCCGCACCGGTTTACGCCCGATCGCCCGGTTGACGGCTGCCGCCGAACGAGTGGCGCGCACCGACGATCTGACGCCGATTCCGGTGACCGGTGACGACGAGTTGGCCCGTCTGACAGAGAGTTTCAACACGATGCTCCGTGCGCTTGCCGAATCTCGGGGCAGGCAGAGCAGATTGGTCGCTGACGCCGGCCACGAACTACGGACACCGTTGACCTCGCTGCGGACCAACATGGAGTTGCTGATCGCGGCCGGACGCCCCGGAGCCCCGTCCATCCCGGACGAGGACATGGCCGAGCTGCGAACCGACGTGGTGGCGCAGATCCAGGAATTGTCCACCCTGGTGGGTGATCTGGTCGATCTGGCGCGCGAGGATGCGCCGGAGACGGTGTTCGAGCGAGTCGACCTGGCCGATGCCGTCGAACGCAGTCTCGAGCGAGCACGCCGCCGCCGCAACGAGATCGATTTCGATGCGACGCTGATGCCGTGGTTCGTCTACGGCGATCAAGCAGGCCTGTCGAGGGCCGTGCTGAACGTGCTCGACAATGCGGCGAAGTGGAGCCCGAGCGGCGGTGAGGTGCGAATCGCCATGCGGCAGATCGGCGATGGTCTGCTCGAGTTGACGGTGGACGACGCAGGACCGGGCATTCCCGAGGAAGATCGCGAGCTGGTGTTCGAGCGCTTCTACCGCTCCACGGCATCACGCTCCATGCCCGGAAGTGGCCTGGGCCTTGCCATCGTGCGACAGGTGGTCGTCAAGCACGGCGGCACCATCGGGGTCGAGGTGTCCGAGCGCGGTGGTGCCCTCATTCGAATCGTGTTGCCCGGTGAGGGTGCTCCTGATCCCACGACACTCTCGGCAAACTGATAGCCGGATCTCAGCGCACTCTCAGTACCGCCCTGCACAGTGAATAGCAAGAAGGCGGGCGGACCTCTACGACGAGGTCTCTACTGAAGGAAGCAACAACGATGAGCGACGACCGTAACGAATCCGAACAGACCGGACAGGGTGCCGGTGGCGAGCAGCATCCGGCGGACCGGGCTTCGCGCGGCGACGAGCAGAGCTACCCCACCCAGCAGCACCCGCCTCAGCAGGATTCCACTCACCAGCACCCGACGCAGCAGTTCCCGTCCCAGCAGACTCCACCCCACAACGCAGGGTCGCAACCCCCACAGCAGGGTTATCCGCAGCAGTACGCCGGCTACGGACAGAACCCCTACCAGCCCGGCTACGGGCCGTACGGTCAGCAGGGCGACCCACAGACCGCCCAGCACACCCACGCCCAGCCGCAACACGTTGCACCGCAATCCAACTCTGCGCCTGCCGCGGTGAAGACCCGCTCGGGGCGTTCTGCGCTGGTGGCCGGTGCCATCGCACTCGTGCTGGTCGGTGGCGGAATCGGCGGCGCAGTCGGTGCCATCGCGACCAACAACGCCAACGGCGGAGGGGGAGTGACCAACTCGTTGAACTCCACCGTCACCGCCGCAGAGCCGGCCGCCAATTTCCCCGACGGTTCTGTCCAGGCCGTCGCGAACAAGGTCCTGCCGAGTGTGGTGCAGATCCAGGTGACGGGTTCGCAGGAGGAAGGTGAGGGCTCGGGCGTCATCCTCAGCAGTGACGGCTTGATCCTCACCAACAACCACGTCGCGACGGGCGCAGGTGCCAACGGCAAACTCACCGTCGCGTTCTCCGACGGATCGGTCGCCGACGCGACGATCGTCGGTGCCGACTCGGTCTCGGACATGGCCGTCATCAAGGCCGAGGGCAAGTCGAACCTGACGCCGATCGAGCTGGGTTCGTCGTCGAACCTCGAAGTGGGTCAGCAGGTCGTCGCGATCGGCTCTCCGCTCGGCCTCGCGGGAACGGTCACCACGGGCATCGTGTCCTCTCTGAACCGGCCGGTGTCCACCTCGGGGGAGTCCGGCAATCAGAACTCGGTGATCGACGCCATCCAGACCGACGCTGCGATCAACCCGGGTAACTCCGGCGGCGCGCTCGTCAACACCGACGGACAGCTGATCGGCATCAACACTGCGATCGCCACGATCGGCGGCAGCCAGGGATCCGGAGCCCAGAGCGGATCCATCGGGCTCGGGTTCGCGATCCCGGTGGATCAGGCCAAGCGCATCGCTGACGAGTTGACCACCACAGGTAAGGCCACTCAGGCGATGATCGGGGTGCAGGTGCCGTCGCAGGACGACGCCAACGGCGCAACCGTCGTCGAGGTCACCGAGGGGGGCCCCGCCGCATCGGCAGGCATCCCGACGGGTGCCGTGATCACCAAGCTCGACGACCGCGTCATCTCGAGCGGTGACGCGTTGATCGCCGCGGTGCGCTCGCACGCTCCAGGAGACTCCGTCACCGTCACGTACAACGAGGGTGGCAGCGAGAAGACGGCCACGGTGACGCTCGGTACCGCGGAGCCCGCCCCGGCCCAGACTCAGACGCAACAGCAAGAACAGCAACTGCCCTTCCAGGTACCGTCGTTCCCGGGCGGTCGCTGATGTTACGAGAACCAGGCAGGCACGGAACGGTTGCAACGATTTACGCACAGCGTGAGCCGGGTGGAGGCCTTACTACTACGGTGAGCGGTATGGAACTCGACGCACCACTGGCAGGGCGCGCGTTGGTCGTCATCGTGGACGACCGAACAGCGCACAGCACCGAGAAGGACTCGAAGGGCCCGCTCGTCACGGAACTGCTGACCGAGGCAGGTTTCCTCGTCGACGGCGTCGTCGCGGTGACGGCAGACGAGGTGGATGTGCGGAACGCACTCAACACCGCGGTGATCGGCGGTGTCGACCTGGTGGTCTCCATCGGTGGCACAGGCGTCTCGCCGCGCGATGTCACTCCCGACGTCACCGCGGAGGTGCTCGACCGCGAGATTCCGGGTATCAGCGAGGCACTGCGATCGTCGGGACTGGCAGCCGGTTCGCTGGACGCCGGTCTGTCGCGTGGACTGGTCGGTGTATCCGGAAGCACGCTGGTGGTGAACCTGGCCTCGTCGCGGGCTGCGATTCGCGACGGAATGGCGACGCTGACGCCGCTGGCGAGTCAGGTCATCGCCGAGCTGTCCGGATTGGACGCATAGCGATACCGATGAGCGAAAAGCCGAACGACGATCGATCGGCCGAAGACGACGCGAGCCGGGCCCGAGCAGAACGGGCCCGGCTCGCTCGCATCTTCGGTGAAGTTCTGCCGGAGACGACCGGAGACGAGCGAAGCGACGGTGCGGGTACCGAATCCGGCGGCCCGTCCTCGGACGAATGGTTGAAGCAACAGCGACCACCTCATTACTTCTGATGTGATCCACAACACATTTATTCGCTCTGAATGACAGGTCTGTTAGTTACTCGTTTACCTGGCGTTAGCGAGCTACCCGGCAGTAGCTCGAGGCGGCAAGGTTCAAAACGGACGTCGCGGACGCCTCGCAGACCGGACTATTCGGCTGACCGGGACATGACGGAGTCGAAGTATTCCCACATCAGGGTCGGTTTACCCGAATGAGGCAGATGTAACAGTTCGACGCCTCCGAGAGATGCTGTGACTCGGGTTATCGCTAACACTGCTGTGAAAGTTGTTCACGCCGCCGAAACACATCACGAGTCGGCAACGTTTGGGGGCCGATCGTAGGGATTGTCACGGTCAGGCATCTCCTCTAATGTTCCCCTCAGCTTCCGACAGTGAGGGTGTGGGACCAACCGGTGCCTCGCCTCGAGTTCGGAACTGAACTACAGGATGAGGCCGTCACGGTCGCATCCGGCTCGGGCTCGTACGCATCGTTGCGTCCGATCTAGTTCGAGGGTGAAAGCCACAAGCTTCCCCGTGCGACACCGCGCTGGGACTGAACATGATGAGGAATAAATGACGGAGATCCAGAAGTCGCGGCGTAGCCGGGGACTCAAGTCCATGAGCGCTGCGGTTGTCGCCGGCGCGTCGGTCGTCGGTCTGGTACTCGGTACCGGAACCGCGTCCGCTGCAGTGGACAGCACCAACACGGTCGTCGATGCCAACGGCAACGTCATCACCGTGTCGCTGTCCGACACCTTCATCAACAGCGTCTCGCCGCTCGACGGCAACCCGCTCACCCGTGAGTGGTTCGCCAACGGTGTCGCAGGCTGGACCGTCACCGGTCCCGACGCCGACGACTTCGAGGGCACCGTCGCCATCGGCTACCAGGTCGGCTACCCGATGAGCCTGGGTGGATCGGTCACCTTCGGTTACACCACCCCGAACTTCAGCCTCGGCGCTGAGATCAACAACGCCGGCGAAGGTTCGATCAGCGGAAGCACCAGCGACCTGCTCCCGTCGGTTGGCTTCGAGGCCGAGATCGCTCCCGGACCCGGCATCGTCGACGCCACCGCTGCCTCGGGCAACGTCCAGGGCACCGAAGGTGACGCCGAAGGCCCCTCCGGCACCATCCAGATCGCGAACGCTCACGGCACCGCTACCGGCATCCTCGGTAACGTCCGCGTTCGTCCGTACGTCTCGGTCACCAGCTCCACCGGTGACGTTGCTGTCACGTACGGCGCACCGTGGACCTTCAACTGATCTCGATCGGTTGATCAACAGCAGCACCCTCGGCTGACCTAGCCGAAATCGATTGGGCCCGCCCGGGTATCCCGGGCGGGCCTGATTGCTGTGTACTAGTGGAACCGAACGAATCGATAATGCAGGACTGTGCTTCGGTATTGCCTGCGAGAAGGGGTCCGGGGGACCGACAATGAAAACGAAAGCTCTCTCTGCCGCCGCCTGTGCGGCATTTCTACTTCTGGCCGGCTGTAGCAGTGAATCCTCGGATGCATCATCGGGGGAGAATGCCGAAAGCTGCACAGCCTTCGCGACTTCGCACAATGCCTTTGTCGCCACTGTGGAAGCTGTCCCCACCGATCAAGCCGGCGTCGAGAAGTGGACCGCGGACAAATCCGCTTCGCTGAGTGAATTCACCACCCAATCGGAACAGGCAACAGGCGATGTCAAGAACGCTCTGACGACGCTCGTGGCCGATCTGCCTGCCGATTCGCTGGAACTGTCCGAGCCGGACAGTGAATCCGGCCAGAAATTCGTCGACAATTCGAATGCAGTTGCCTCGGCTTGTGAAGCCGACGGCACATCCATCACGCTCGACGAGTTTCCGCTGTTGAAGTTCTAGTTCGGGAGAAACAGTCGACTATGCCCTGCAATCTGCGGATTGCAGGGCATAGTCGCGCCGATCGACCGAATTGGGCGCCGAAAGAGATCCTCGGATCGCACCTGCGTCGGTATTCGGTCCGTTTTGTTGCATGCATTGTGCACCCGAGACGTCTTTTCTTGCTTTGTATCAGCACAATTCGAGCGATCGATCCGAAAAGTGACAGCTGGTTGCGAGCCGGCCCGCTGTTTAGGTAGCGCAAGCAGGGAAGGTATCTGTGAGATGCTGATACACGCAACCATGTTGCGTCCGTTGTGGATGCTTCGTACCGATTTGTACAGTATTCTTCTGCGAGAAAAGATGTCCCCCGATCGGTCCGACCATCGGATGGGGCATCGGCCGGTCATACGAGGGGAATCATGAACAATATTCGTCACTCCGTGCTGCGCAAGGTAAGTCGAATTGCTGCAGTGAGCGCGGCGTCGGCCGTAGCTGTCGGAATGCTTTCGGTCGGTGCTGCCAATGCCGATACGTTCGTTCCATTGCCGAACGGTGAGAAGGTGGCGGGGCCGTACAAGATCTCGCATCTCGACGAGTCGGCTGTCATCTCGCCCGCGATCGCGAACAATCCCCTCAATCGAAACGGCTGGGTCACCGGCACCGCTACTGCCGACACTCCCGAGGGAGTGACCGGAACCCTGAAGACGGGCTACCTCGTCGGTTGCCAGCTCGACATGGACGACCTGAGCCTCGATATGAACGCCGGCTTCGGCATCGAGGGCGGCAACACCAACATCATCACGCTCTTCCCCATCCCGTTCCAGATCGGCGGCGAGGGTGAGACCACCAACAAGTTCGAGGGTGGCGTCGGAATCAACGTCCCCATCAAGGACAAGGAAGTCGCGCAGGTCGAGCTCGGCAGCAAGGACGTCAAGGGCCCGTTCACCGCGATTCAGTACCAGGACGTCGGGATCTCCGTGGAGAACTGCGGTGGCTACGCACAGGCACGCTCGTACACCACACTCGAACTCACCGGCAACTACCGCTACAAGGGCACGCTCTACGGCCAGCCGTTCAGCCTCGGCTGAGCATCCCACCACTTCACCCACCCTCGCCTAGAGCGCGTTTCACTTTCCCAAAAGGGGTAGCTATGCAGAACACCACCACCGTGCGGCGTGGATTCCAGACGGCCGCAGCCGGAGCCGTCGGCGCGATCGCCATCGGGTTCCTGTCCGCCGGAGCGGCCAACGCCGACACCTTCGTTCCACTGCAGGACAACGAAATCAGCAAGACGCTGATCGACGGAACCACCGTGACCGTCAAGGGATTCGGCCAGAGCGCGCTGATTTCGCCGTCGATGGGTGCCACACCTACCCAGCGCAACGTGTGGGTCACCGGCAACTACACGGTCGAGACCTCCAACGCCAGTGGCGGATCCATCGAGCCGGGCTTCCTGGTCGGGTGCCAGGTCGATTTCAGTGCCGCGATCGGTGCCGATGGAAACGCGTCGTTCGGCCAGGGCAACACGATCTCGCTGGAGCCGGGTGATCTCAGCTCGCTGACAATCGACCGCACTCAGCCGAACACCTACGACATCGGTGCAGGCGTCGAGCTGAATCTCGCCCCCGGCCAGTTCAACGACGTCAAGCTCGTGGCCGACGAGAAGTCCGCGGAGATCGACGGTGTCACGGTTGCGACCGAGGTCTCGAACGAGTTCTCGTTCGACGGCAACGGCGGCGGCTACACCTACGCCGACGAGACCCTGAGCGTCGCCGGATGTGCCGGCTACGCGGAGGCCCGCTCGTACGTGAAGGTAACCATCGACAACGATGCGGTCACGGCAACCACCACACTGTGGGGACAGCCGTTCAGCATCGGCTGACGCTACAGCCGAGATCCACGTAGGGGGGTCGCACCCCCGCAACGAATGAATGCGCCATTCACGCTGTCAGACAACGTGAATGGCGCATTCATTCGTCGAAGCAGACCGGCGTCAGTCCTTGGAATGTTTGCCGAGATCCGGAGCTGCGTCCATGGCCTCGCCGCTACCGCCGGTGGTGTCGGCTGCGGTTGACAGTTTCTGTCCCGCTGCGGTTCCTCCCGCGAGGATGTCGCGAATCTGCACCAGCACGTCGACGTCGCTCAGTTCCTTCTCCGGCTGGCTCACGAAGCGCTTCTTCGCCGTGTTCACCGGGAGTATCAGCACGAAGTAGACGACGGCCGCGATGATGACGAAGTTGATGATCGCGGTGATGACGGCACCGACGTTGACGAACGATTCCGGCGACGACGTGATCTGAAACCCGAAGCCGTATTCGTTGCTGCCACCGAGGGCAGCGACAAGGGGGTTGATGACATTCGTCGTGAATGCGGTGACGATCGCGGTGAATGCCGCGCCGACGACCACTGCAACTGCGAGGTCCACGACATTGCCGCGGAGTAGAAAGTCCTTGAAGCCCTTCAGCATGAGCCCTTCTCCCAACGTTCGGTTTGTTCTGTCTCGAGAGACGTTAGTGCAGGGTCACCGTGAGCGCGCTGACCAACGAGGCAGCCGCGACCGTCGTCGCGTCGTTCGTCGGTAGGGCCAGTAGTACGACGCGGTCTCGCTGCCGAGTGCCACCGGCGTCGGCGGACACGAGCACAACCATCGCTCCTGACGCCAGCACCCGGGCCGCGGGGACGGCATTCGGGTCGTCCTGAGACTCCACCGTCAAGACGTCGACGCGATCGCCTTCCCGCAGCAGGTCGGTCACCGCGGCGTCGGCGAGATGCACCGGTACCACGCGTGCCTCCGTCCCCAGAGCCGTTGTGGCGGTCCGAGATCCGAGCAGGCGCACGTCGGTGAGCAATTCGCCCGCTCGGACCGGCCCGGTGAGTGTCTGACCGTCCACGGCCTCGGATTCGACGAGTGCGCCCTCGGGGACGTTCGCCCGGTCCCACTCGGCGACCACCACATCGGCCGGCGTCAGTACGGTGCCGGGCGTCAGGTCGCGTCCGGCGGTGATCACCTGGACTCGGTTGTCGCCGGCTGCGTCGTCGAGGAACAGCACCAGCGCGACCGCGACCAGAACCCCGGCTGCGATTCGTCTGAATTTCGTGGATCCGACCCACGCCGGACGCAGGGTGATGCGATCGAGCAGCGTCGAGTCGAGTCGATTCTTGCCGGCAGCCATGGCGCAAACGGTATCGCTGCCCGAGCCGGAACAGGCACCGAAAAGGCCGGGCTGTGGATAACGGCCCGGCCTGTGGATGAAGCGGAAAACTACTGGCTGGCAGCAGCTTTCGTGGTCGACGACGTAGAAGAACTGCTCGACGACGACGAATCCGAAGATTTCTTCTCGGCGGGCTTCGATTCGGACTTGCTGTCCGATTTCGTCGCCGCCGCATCGGACTTCTTCTCGCTCGCGCCTTCGCTGGAGGTGCTGGCGCCGCCGCGGCTGTCGGTGCGGTAGAAGCCGCTGCCCTTGAAGACGATGCCGACGGAGTTGAACAGCTTGCGAAGCTTGCCCGAGCACGCGGGGCACACCGTCAGCGTGTCGTCGGTGAAGGACTGAACGATGTCGAAGCGGTTGTCGCACTCGGTGCATGCGTATGAGTAAGTGGGCATCGTGTTTCCTCCGCGCTGGTCACCGAGGAAATTCGCCGCTCTGCTGGCCGAGGCCGAACACCGCCGGTGTCTTGTCTGTTCGTCGAAACTGTCGAAACTGGGGAGAGCATTAGCACTCTACAGTCAGGAGTGCCAACGAATCGAATCCTAGCGTTATTCCGTACTCAAGCGTACGAGCCCGCCGGCGGTGAGCACGTGCGTCACCCGTCTGTCGTGCGATTCGGCGGGTAGCCGATCGACCACTTCGCTCTCGCGCACCACCGCGACCAGCATCGCGTCGGGTCTGCACAGGTCGAGAGTTCGATCGTAGAAGCCTGCGCCTCGGCCCAGCCTGTTTCCGTTCCGGTCCACGGCCAGCGCCGGAACGAGAACCAGAGTGCACTCCGACACCACGTCGGGATCGAGCGTCGGTCCCGACGGTTCCAACAGACCGAACGGGGCTTTCACCAACGACTCACGCCCGGCGTATCGAGCCCAGCGCAAGGGACCCGGCTCGTGCGCACTCGGAAGCAGAACGACCGACCCGGCCGCGGCCATCGCGTCGAGCATCTCGATCGAACCCGGCTCGCTGCCGACAGGAACGTACGCGGCGACGACGGGGTGTTCGGCAGCCAATTCGCCGAGGACGTGACAGAGTGCAGAGGACTCCATTGCGCGTTGCGCACCGTCGAGCAGTCGGCGTTCGGCGAGAACATACTTTCGCCATCGATCCTTGGGCGTGTTCTCCGTGAAATCGGGAACGGTCACAACGATTCGTCCTCCCTTCCTGTGCTGTCGTTCAACGATATGCACTCGGGGGTAAAACGCAGCACACGGCGAGCAGATCACCAGAAACCATGGATAGGGTGAGCACCATGACAGAAGCCGTTACAGCGACGACCGCCGCCACGCCCGTGCATTTCCGCACGGCCATCGTTCCCGCAGCGGGCATGGGTACCCGGTTCCTGCCGGCCACGAAAACCGTTCCGAAAGAACTGCTTCCAGTGGTCGACACTCCCGGTATCGAGCTCGTCGCCGGCGAAGCCGCAGATTCCGGCGCGCAGCGACTGGTGATCGTCACGTCCCCCGGCAAGGACGGCGTCGTCGCTCACTTCGTCGAGGACCTCGTACTCGAGAACAAGCTGGAGGCCAGCGGCAAGCTCGAAATGCTCGAGAAGGTGCGGGTTGCCCCGGGTCTGCTCGACGTCCAGTCGGTCATTCAGCACGAGCCGCTCGGACTCGGACATGCCGTCGCCTGTGCCGAGGAAGTTCTCGACGACGACGAGGATTCCGTTGCCGTTCTGCTTCCCGACGATCTGGTGATGCCCCGCGGTGTGCTGGACGTCATGGCCCGCGTGCGCGCCAAGCGCGGAGGCTCGGTGTTGTGCGCCATCGAGGTTCCCGACGACAAGGTCTCCTCCTACGGCGTCTTCTCGGTCGAGATCGTGCCCGACGCGGTCAACCCGAACGTCCTCAAGGTCACCGGTATGGTCGAAAAGCCCAAGCAGGAGGACGCCCCGTCCAACCTGGCCGCCGCAGGCCGGTACTTGCTGGACCGCGCGATCTTCGACGCTCTGCGACGGATCAAGCCCGGTGCAGGCGGCGAGCTGCAGCTCACCGACGCCATTGCCCTGCTGATCGAAGAAGGCCACCCCGTCCACGTGGTGGTGCACCGCGGATCGAGACACGACCTCGGAAATCCCGGGGGATACCTGCGCGCTGCGGTTGACTTTGCTCTACAACGTGACGACTACGGTCCGGCGCTGCGTGAATGGCTGAACGAACGCTTGAGCGACAGCTGGGCACCGGAACTGACCACGTACGAATAGCATCGCGGGTCGATGCCATAGAGGAAGGGCCAGATGCGCTCGGTCGAAGATCAGCAGACCAGGGTGACCGCCGCGGCGGTGGCTCCACGGCCTGTTCGGGTCGCCATCTCGGAAGCACAGGGCCTGCTGTGTGCAGAAGAAGTGGTCACCGAGCGTCCCCTTCCCGGTTTCGACCAGGCAGCCATCGACGGCTACGCGGTGCGGAGCGTCGATGTGGCGGCCGCGGGCACCGACCTGCGCAACGAGGACGACGAACGCATCGACCTCACGCTTCCCGTCGTCGGCGAGGTGTCCGCCGGATCGCGCCAACCCATCCGGTTGCAACCCCGGCAGGCAGTGCGCGTCGATACCGGCGCGCCGCTGCCCACGCTGGCCGACGCGGTGCTGCCGCTCGATCGCACCGACAGCGGACGGGCCCGAGTCAAGGTGTTCCGTCCGGTGCGCTCGGGTGATTACGTCCGCAAGATCGGCGACGACGTACAGCCCGGAGACGTGGCGGTGCGCGCAGGCACGATCATCGGCGCAGCTCAGGTGGGACTGCTCGCAGCCGTCGGGCGCGACAAGGTGCTGGTGCATCCGCGGCCGCGGCTCTCGGTCATCTCCGTGGGCGGCGAACTGGTCGACACCGATCGAACCCCCGGGCCCGGCCAGGTGTACGACGTCAACTCCTATGCGCTGGCCGCCGCGGCGCGCGACGCCGGAGCCGACGTCAACCGCGTCGGGATCGTCAGCACCGATCCCAAGCGACTGCGCGAAGTGGTCGAGGGTCAGTTGATCCGTTCCGAGATCGTGGTCATCGCCGGAGCAGTGGGCGGCGGTGCATCGGACGGTGTGCGTGAGGCGCTCGGCGAACTCGGTGACATGGAAGTGGAGCGAGTTGCCATGCACCCCGGATCCGTCCAGGGCTTCGGTCAACTCGGACGCGACGAGGTCCCCACCTTTCTGTTGCCGGCCAACCCCGTCAGCGCGCTGGTGGTGTTCGAGGTGATGGTGCGTCCGCTGATTCGCATCGCTCTGGGCCGACGGCAGCCGATGCGTCGGACCGTGACCGCACGAACCGTCGCGCCGATCACCTCGATCGAGGACCGCAAGGGATTTCTCCGCGGCCAGCTCATGCGTGACGAGGGAACCGGTGAATACCTGGTCCAGGCCCTCGGCGGTGCACCCGGATCGTCCTCGCATCTGTTGGCCACACTCGCCGAGGCGAACTGCCTGGTCGTCATCGATCCCGAGGTCACCGAAATCCGAACCGGCGAGGAAGTCAAGGTCTCGTTCCTCGCTCAGCGAGGCTGACGCCAGTGGTGCGGTCGAGTGCCGCCTGGGGCACTCAACCGCACCACTGCGCGGAGCGCATACGATCGACGGATGCCGCGAACGTGGTCGAGCCACCCAGGTTGGCCGGCGAAATTGGGTCCAGTGCGAGTGGCCGGCGGAACCGTCACGTTGAGGCCGGTACGGATGCGCGACGCGGCCGCCTGGAGTCGGATTCGTACTGCGGATCGCGCCCACCTCGAACCCTGGGAGCCCAGTGGCGAGGGCAGCTGGAATTCGCGACACCACATCTCCTCGTGGCCGACCCTGTGCTCGGGCCTCAAGTCCGAGGCGCGCAAGGGACACATGCTGCCGATGGTCATCGAAGTCGACGGTGAATTCTGCGGGCAGATCACCACCGGAAACATCGTGCGGGGCGCACTGCGTTCGGCCTGGATCGGGTACTGGGTCTCCAAGGAGGTCAACGGCAAGGGTGTGGCCACCGCGGCTCTGGCGCTCGGTCTCGACCATTGCTTCGGCCCGGTCGGACTCCACCGCGTCGAAGCGACGGTTCGACCGGAGAACCTGGCCAGCCAAGCGGTGCTGCGCAACGTCGGCTTTCGCGAAGAGGGATTGCTCTACAAGTACCTCGACGTCGACGGCGAATGGCGCGATCACAAGCTCGTCGCGATCACCTCGGGTGAGGTGCAGGGAACCGTTGTCGATCGGTTGGTTCGCAACGGTCGGGCCGCGTGGGCCTGACGGCCGACCGCGTCTGATGTTGTCAAAGTGACAGGAGTGTAATTCGGGTCGGCGCGTCTGCATCGTTCTCGCGCCTCCTCCCCATAGCCTGATGACGTCACAAGTGTCACCGTTGCCCAGGGAGGAGAACATCGCCGATGCCGAACTCGATCATCTGGATCGGTCTCGTAGCCGTCTGGCTCTTCGTTCTTCTGCCCATGCTGATGACCAAGCGTCCGCAGATCATGCAGACGACCGACGCAGCGCTCGCGACCCGCGTGCTGCATCGGGGTGGCACGAAGCGAAAGCAGCGCGGCCCCGCGACCGGGCACCGCAGTGATCCCCACTGGCGACCGGAGGACGACCTACGAGTCTCCGCGCCGGCCCGAGAGATCTTCGGCCCCGCGATTGCGACTGTTCGTCCAGACTCACCCGATCTACCCGGTACCGCGGAGGACCCGATGGACACTCACGCAGCAGACAGCGACCTCGAGCGCGATGCACCCGACTCGGATGCATCGAATGCAAGTTCGCCCGCGCACGAACCCGGTGTCGTCGACGACGATTTCGTCCCTCGCCGACGCGGCCGCGGCGGTTTCGACCCCGAGGCCGATGCGATCGCCCGTGCCGCGCGGTACGCGTTTCGACAGCGCGCAGTTCTGGGGTTGGTATTCGCGGCGATCACCACTGCGGCTCTGGCCTTCATCATCTCTCCGACGGTCTGGTGGCTGTGCGGACTGTCCGTGGCCGTCCTCGTCGGTTACCTGTACTACCTGCGGCGTCAGGTGCAGATCGAGGAAGAGGTCCGTCGACGTCGGCTCACCCGGATGGGCCGGTCCCGTCTCGGTGTGGAATCGGAGACCGACGACGAACTCGAGCTCGTCCCGCAGCGGTTGCGTCGCCCCGGTGCGGTGGTGCTCGAGATCGACGACGAGGATCCCGAATTCGAGCATCTCGATCACTACGAGGAGCCGTTCCAGGCACGTCGTGACGAGGACCGGGACATGCGCAGGGCCCAGGGCGCGTAGCTGCCGCCCGAAGCGGCTTTGCTAGAGTTACCCAGCCGGTCGACATGACGGCGAAGGGGCTGTGGCGCAGTTGGTAGCGCGTCTCGTTCGCATCGAGAAGGTCAGGGGTTCGATTCCCCTCAGCTCCACCCAAGACAAAAACCGTCACTCACCCGAGTGGCGGTTTTTTCGTTGTCCGGTAACAGTTGTCCGGTAACAACGGCGGCGAATATTACCGCGAAGTGAATTCCGAATGGATTTGTATCGACCGAACTAGGTGGTCGGTTCGGGGGTTCATTCTCGAAGGCGGGTGCTGGATAAACCCCAATTGCACTATCGACGCGCAAAACCTTCGATTCGATTGTTTGGAGCGTCGGGACCTGGCTTCGGGAATCTTTCGGACCCGTGAGCTGCGGATATGCAACTCGGGCATCTTTAGGCAATTACCGGGACATGTCGTAAGTTCTAAGAGGTTGCTGTGAAGAATTGAAATGTCGAAATTTGTCAGGGGATCGAAATGAACACGCTCAGTGTGGTAATTCCGGTACTCGACGAGGTCGATCATCTGGGCGAATGCTTGACGCTGCTGCTCGATCAGGGCGACGACATCGACCGCATCGTCGTGGTGGACAACGGGTCCACCGACGGAACGCTTCAATTGGTGAACAACGTTCGCGCGCGGACGAACAAGGTCGTGCTGGTGCACGAACCCAATCGCGGCGTGGTCCACGCTCGCAACACCGGATTCGACCTGGTGGACTCGTCGATCATCGGTCGAATCGACGCCGACACCCGTGTTCGACCCGGGTGGGCGCGCTCGATCGTCGATTTCTTCGACGAGCATTCCACCGTCGCTGCCACGGGTGGCCGGACGTTCCTGTACGAATCACCCTGGGCCCGACCCCTGGCGTGGATGCACTCGCGCGCCGAGCGACGTGAGCCCTCGGTGCGCTCTGCGCTGGCGGTATCGGGCAACAACTTCGCGATCCGCGCATCGGCCTGGCGCACGGTTCGCGGTGCGGTCAGTGAGCGAACCTGCGTACACGAAGACATCGACCTGTGCCTGTGCCTGGCCGCCGAGCATCTGCCCGTCGCCCAGAACGGATGGATGAAGGCCGCAGTGTCCGGTAGGCGCGCGACGACATCGCCGGTGAAGTACGTCCACTATGCGTTGGCCGGCTACCGCTCGTATGAGGAGCACGGTCTCGCGTCGCGCAAGCTGGGTCGCATCGTGGCCATGGATTGGCTGATGCACACACTGCGCTGGCCCATCTCGCGACTGTTCGCAGCCGTGCCGTGCCGGGCGCTGCCGGTCGACGATCGTGCCGAGTCCGACGAACGGATGCGAGCTGCCGCGTGACGGCTCTCTCGCGTGTCCGCGACTGGATGCGTGACCCGGGGGACGTCCGCTGGGCCCTCGTGCAGATGCGTCAGGCGACCGTCGTCTCGTTGGCGAACGTGCCGTTCCTGCCTGCAGTGTTGCGCGCATCCGTTCTGCGGCCTGCGGGTCTACGGAATACCGGTCCGTGCCTGATGTACGGCGGTTCCATGATTCAAGGACAAGCATCGGTTCGGTTGGGAACCGGCGTGTTCGTGAACTTCGGCTGCTATTTCGACACCGTTGCCGACATCGTGATCGGTGACCATGTCTTCATCGCCGATCACGTTCGCATTCTCACCAGTACGCACGAGACCGGGCCGTCGCGGCGTCGAGCAGGCGCACTGCGGGGAGAGTCGGTGGTGATCGGTCCGGGAGCGTGGATCGGGTCCGGCGTGGTCGTGATGCCGGGTGTACGCATCGGTGCCGGATGCATCATCGGGGCGAACTCGCTGGTGACGCGAGACTGCGAACCGGATGGCGTGTACGTCGGGTCCCCGGCGCGCCGTCGCAGAGAGTTGAACGCCCCTCCCGTAGCGGAGCAGTGGATCGGGGACAAGGCCGGTTCTCGTGATCGGGAGGCAATGCAACGATTGATACTTCCTCCGAATTCCGAATTCTGAACCATAAAGTCCGAATAATTCGACGGGTTCTTTTCTTGAAGTAATGATGTAGCATCGTCAACGTCAGCGGCTCGGAATCGAATGCATTCACCGTGTAAGGATGTCGGGCTACACGATTGCCAAAAATGTGTCAGGGGTTGGCGTTGTGAATACTCTTTCCATTGTTGTGCCTGCATTCGACGAGTCGGCTCACATAGGCGAATGTCTGGATGCTTTGCTCGTTCAGCGCGATCGCATTCACGAGATAATTGTCGTCGACAACAATTCGACCGACGACACCGCGGCCATCGTCACCGAATACGCGCGGCGTTTTCCGCAGGTGGTTCTGCTGCGAGAGTCCGAGCGCGGCGTCGTGCACGCCCGCAACGCCGGTTTCGATCACGCTCGCGGATCGGTCATCGGCCGCATCGACGCCGATACCCGCATCGAGGCCGGCTGGGTCGACTCGGTGCTCGACTTCTTCGAGCGCCGCCTCGACTATGTCGCAGTCACCGGGCCGATCTACCTCTACGACTCCCCGTGGGCGCGACCGTACCGGGCGTTCGTCGACCGTTCCGTACGGAAAAGGCCCTCTGAGCGTTGGGTTTCCGCCGCTTCGGGCAACAATTTCGCTATCCGCAGATCCGCGTGGGAAGCGGTTCGCGCTCGCACGAGTCTGCGTACCGATCTACACGAGGACATCGATCTGTCTCTGTGTATCGACAAGGTCGGTCTGCGGATCGCGCAGATCGAGCCGATGCGCGTCGAGGTGTCCGGACGTCGTTTGCTGACGCCACCCCTCGAGTACCGGTACTACGTTCAGAGTTCGTATCGCACGTGGGCCCATCATGGGCTGGCCGGCGGTTGGCTGCGCAGATTGCTGATTTCGGACCTGGTTCTGCACACGATGCATTGGCCCCTGACGCGAATTCTGTCGTCGTGCGAATCTCGAATTCTTCCGGTCTCGCACTCCGGAGCGGGCACTACCTCTGTGCGTGAGCTGTCCGGTATTCGCGACCAGAGTTACGCTGCAGCAACGCGCGGAGAGTGAATCGTTCGACATTGTTCTGTGCCCGATTCGCAGTTGGGGGAATGTAGGACCGCGCTCTGCGCGGGGACCGTCGATCCGTACCGGTTTCCTGTATCGGTTCTTCGGCAGGTGCAGGCACGGCCGAAATTGCCTGCGGAATCGAGCGCGTCCGGTCGACGGGACAGGGTGGGACGAGGTAACCGATGCGGCCTCCGGGTCTCCGGAGAAACCGTCGACGACAGCTGTTGCGGCGATCGAAACGGGTGCGAAGTACGGTTGATCGATTGACGATCCACCTACCAGTCGCGCCGGTAGATTGACGGGCGATATTGTGAACGGACCGGTTCCGAGCACAGGATCTGCCCCTGCAACTTCTCTACGGAGTGTGAATGTCGTTCGAGATCGTCGACCTCGCTGAAACGTGGGTCGCGGGTCTTCCCGTTCGCAGCCCCAAACGGGCGCTCGGCCGCCTCGACGACCCGGCTCTCGATCAAGCGTGGTCCGCAGTTCTCAATCAGGAGACCTCGGGTCCGCTCGCGTCCATTTATACCGACTTCGCCCCCGGTATTGGCTCGTACAATACGCAGGTAGTCGGTTATCAGTGTTCTTCGCTCGATCGAGTTGCGCGCGGACATCTGGTGGCAAAAGTGCCCGCGGCGAAATACGCACGGTTTTCTGCGGTGGGGTATTTCCCCGACGTTCTCACCCGATTGTGGAACCAGATCGATCATGCCGAAGAGCAGGGCGAGATAGTGCGATCGTTCACCGGCGACTACGAGTGCTATCCCCACGCGTACAAGATCGACCTCTATCTGGCGATCACCGCGCCCGGCGGTTCGTGATGACCTTCCGGGTGACGGCGCGCAGTGCAGAGCTGTTCAGTGGGTTGGTGGCACCGCGAGTGGAGCCCGGCGCGGAATCGAGCGGCAGCGAATGGATGCGATTCCTGCGAGATCGTCTGCGCGAGAAGCATATCGACGCGCACCAGGTGTGCACGGTGTACGTTCCGGACCCCCACGGTACGGTCAACGCGGTGGTCGCCGTCTCGGTGGACGCGCCCGGCGACGTCGCGGTGGGGGATGTCTTCGTGTCGGTACCGACCGGAGTGTTCGCGGTATTCACGCCCACCGGAGCATTGGCGGATCCGATCGAGGACGTGTGGGCTCAGGTCGAAGAGTGCGTTATGTCCGGATCGATATTTCGCGCCTACAAAGAGGAAGTCGAAGTCGTTACGAATACCGGAGAAGTGGAACTTTTCATTTCAATCGTTTTGTAAACGAGCTGTTCTTCATGCAATTGTCACTTTCGAATCACAAAATCGCCACCGAACCGGTTACTATTGTCGAGCGCTGGCAGCCCGATATGGCGAAGTGAATTCCACGTTCACCTCGATCGGACTACGGGTAGGCAGCGGATACAGAGCGTCGATGTCATGCAAGGTCGACAGAGCAGGGGTGTTCCAACATGGTGAGACAACTGAGAGCAGAAGCAACACGAGCGGCCGCACTGCGCGCTGCAGCAGATCTCTTCCTCGAGGTGGGGCATGCGAATGCCACGCTGAGTCAGGTGTCAGCGCAGTCCGGTGTGACCAAGGGTGCGTTGTACTTCCATTTCGCGTCCAAGGAAGAACTGGCGCGTGCGATCGTCGACGAGGGACATGATCGCGTGTCCACCGCGTGCGCCGGCCTGGTCGACAGTCGTAGCCCGGCTCTCGAGTCCGTCATCGGAATCTCGTATTCGGTACTCGAGCTCGCCGCATCGGATCCCCTGGTGCGCGTCATGTACCGGTTGCAGATGGAGATCGACGGATCCGACACCGCCCGCGGCAGTGTGTTCGGTACCTGGGGAAACATCTTCGAGCATCTCTTCGAGCGGGCAATCGAGCACGGTGACGTCGCCGACCATCTGGATGCAGGCAACGCTGCGCTGCTGGTGTGCGAGATGCTCGCCGGAGTTCTGATGGTGTCCGAGGCGCAGTCCCGGCTCGCGGATGCCCCCTCGCGCATGGAGAAGGTCTGGAACACCGTCCTTCCGTCCCTGGTGCCTGCTGACAAACTTGCCTACTTCCGCGAATTCGCGGCACGGAGTCTGTCCAGTTTCGTGCGCGAGAGCATCACGTCGGCGTCTGTCACCGTCTGAGAAATTCCGTGATCTCGGGGTGCTTGCCGCACACCCGGTTGCCGGGCACACTGTGTGACATGGAACACACTGTGCACCGGCCGCGGATGTCGGACAACGAACTCCGGAAAGCGATCGGAACCCTGCAGCAGCGTGCGGACGACGCACGCAAACAGGGTGCCGACGACGATGCTGCGCGAATCGAGCGCACTGTCGCCGACTACCGAGACGAGATGTCGCAAAGATTGTGACAACTCTCCCGGTCGTCACCGCGTAGGGTCGAAATCGAACTGACACGTGGCAACCGGTGGGGGTTACAAGCTTCGATGGCTACATACGATCTGCGCGGTAAGAAGACGTTGATCACTGGAGCAGGCAGCGGAATCGGTCGGGCAACGGCCATCGCTGCTGCAGGAGTGGGAGCGGAACTCTTCCTGACCGATATCAACGGCACCGGTTTGGCGGAGACGGTGGACCTGGTCGGTCGCGCGGGCGGTACCGTCAGTCACTCGTTGCCCTTCGATGTGTCCGATTTCGAAGCCGTCACCGCGTTCGCGGACGACATTCACGCCGAGTTCGGCAGCCTGGACGTCGTGATGAACGTTGCCGGCATCTCCGCGTGGGGAACCGTCGAGAATCTCGAACACCGGCACTGGAAGTCGATGGTCGACGTCAATCTGATGGGGCCTATTCACATCATCGAGAAGTTCCTACCTCCGATGATCGACGCCGGACGGGGTGGCCATCTGGTCAACGTCTCGTCCGCCGCCGGATTGATTCCCCTTCCGTGGCACGCTGCCTACAGCGCCAGCAAGTACGGTCTGCGCGGAGTCTCCGAGGTACTCAAATACGACCTCAAGCGCCACGGAATCGGCGTCAGCCTGGTGGTGCCCGGTGGCGTCAAGACCGGGCTGGTGCAGACGCTTCAGATCGCCGGCGTCGATCGTGACGATCCGCGGGTACAGAAGTTGCAACACAGGTTCGAGAAGCGTGCCGTGGAACCCTCGTTTGTCGCCGATGCCATTCTCGCCGGAATTGCCAAGCGCAAGTACCTCGTCTACTCCTCCAACGACATCCGGTTCGGGTACTGGGTCGCCAGAAAATTCGCCCCGCCCTACGAATTCGTACTGCAGAAGGCGAACGATCAGTTCTCCAAGCTGCTCGTGCCGCGTCGAGTCGAGGGTTCGTCGAAATCGACGTCCAGCGTGCGCGCACCGGGCCCCGAATAGGACAGTTCGTCGTGTGGGTTGACCAATGCGCAGCCGGCCAGCGACAGGCAACCGCACCCGATGCACCCGGTCAAGTTGTCCCGAAGCCGGATCAATTGCTCTATTCGAGAGTCGAGTTCGCGATGCCACTGCGTCGAGAGCCTGGCCCAGTCCTCGCGCGTCGGAGTCCGCTCGTCCGGTAGTTCGCTCAACGCCTGCCGGATGTTCGCCAGTGGGATCCCGACCTTCTGCGAGATCCGGATGAAGGCAACCCGGCGCAGAGTTTCGCGATGAAATCTGCGCTGGTTTCCCGAGGTTCGGCGACTGCTGATCAGCCCCTGTTTCTCGTAGAAGTGCAAGGCCGAGACCGCAACTCCGCTGCGCTCGGACAGCTGGCCGGGAGTCAGTTCTCGGACGTTCCACTCGGGCATCGGCACGACCTCGACAATACTTCAGGTCCTGATCCCAGCGGCGGCCGGCGAATGGGATTACCGTTCGTTCATGAGTGTCGATGCGGTTGCGGGCCCGTTGGGTGCCGACTCCGAGGTAGGGGTGCTGCGCACCGTCATGCTGCACCGGCCGGGAGACGAGCTTCGACGCCTCACACCGCGCAACAACGATCAGCTGCTGTTCGACGGTCTGCCGTGGGTCGATCGCGCACAGGACGAGCACGACGCGTTCGCCGATCTCCTGCGAGGTCGAGGGGTCACGGTGCTGCTCCTCGGTGAGCTTCTCACCGAGGCCATGACGGTCAGCGGCGCAGCGCGAATGCAAGGTATCTCCGCCGCCGTCGATGCCCGACGGCTCGGCCGGTCGCTTGCCGAGGACCTCGCCCAACATCTACGAGGTGTGCCGGCGGCCGAATTGGTGCAGATCCTCATGGCGGGAATGACTTTCGACGAATTGCTCGAGGCGGAGACGGGGGAGCCGCAACCGAGCGGGGCATCGCTGGTTCGGCGAATGCATCACGGTGGGGACTTCGTCATCGACCCGCTGCCGAACCTGTTGTTCACCCGCGACTCGTCGTTCTGGATAGACGACCGAGTGGCGATCACCTCGCTGGCGCTGCCTGCCCGTGTGCGGGAGACGTCGCTGACCGATCTGATCTATGCATTCCATCCGATGTTTCGCGGCGTGCGGCGCGCGTACGAGTCGCGGACCGCTCCGGTCGAAGGCGGCGACGTGCTGCTGCTCGCTCCGGGGGTGGTGGCAGTCGGAGTTGGCGAGCGCACCACGCCCGCAGGCGCAGAAGCGTTGGCGCGCAGCCTGTTCGAGGACGATTTGGCGCACAGTGTGCTGGTGGTGCCGATCGCGCAGGAGCGCGCGTCCATGCATCTGGACACGGTGTGCACCATGGTCGATACCGACGCGGTGGTGATGTACCCGGCGATTCAGAACACGTTGTCCGCGTTCACCATTCACCGCGAAGATGCAGGGGTCACCATCCGGGGCGGTGACCCCTTCCTCGAGGCGGCCGCCGATGCGATGGGCATCGGCAAGCTGCGCGTGATCGATACCGGACTCGATCACGTCACCGCCGAGCGCGAACAATGGGACGACGGCAACAACACGCTCGCCATTGCGCCGGGAGTCGTCGTCGCGTATGAGCGCAACGTCGAAACGAATGCACGGCTGGAGGCGTCGGGCATCGAGGTGCTGCGGATCTCCGGATCGGAACTGGGTTCGGGGCGGGGCGGCCCCCGCTGCATGTCGTGCCCGGTGTCGCGCGAGAGGTTGTAGCGCTCTACAGCACGGTCTGTACCTTGTCGGCCGGGCGAGCGAGCACGGTGCCCTTGTCGGTCACCACGATCGGGCGCTCGATGAGTATCGGGTGCTGGACCATCGCCGCGATCAGCGTGTCGGCGTCCGCGCCTGCCAGCCCCAGTTCCTTGTAGATGCTCTCGCGAGTTCGAATGGCCTGACGCGGTTCGAGGCCGGCGTCGGCAAGGAGCGCGCGCAGCTCGTCCTCGGTGGGAGGCGACTCGAGGTATCGAATCACCCGCGGCACCACACCGGTTTCCTCGATCGCTTTGAGGACCGTACGAGAGGTGTTGCACCGGGGATTGTGGTAGATGGTTGCCGAGCCAGTCATGTTTGCAATCTTGCCACGCGGGTAGCCACCCCGACAGATTCACGCCAGGAACGGGAGTGGTTATGACCGACAAGCGCATTGTCATTGCAGGTGGCCACGGCCAGATCGCGCAGCACCTGACTCAGGTGCTCACGGCGCACGGAGATCGTGCGGTATCGCTGATTCGTAACAGCGACCACGTCGATGCCGTCACCGCGCTGGGCGCGCTGCCGCAGGTGATCGATCTCGAATCGGCCTCCGTCGACGAGGTTGCCGCAGTGCTCGCCGACGCGGACGCGGTGGTGTTCGCTGCAGGTGCGGGCCCGAACAGCGGTCCCGAGCGCAAGGACACGGTCGATCGGGCCGGCGCAGTGCTTCTGGCCGATGCGGCAGAGAAAGCAGGCGTTCGCCGCTACGTGCTGATCAGCTCGTTCGGTGCCGGGGAGCCGGTCGCCGAGGATCTCGATTCCGGCTGGAAGGCCTACATCGAGGCCAAAACTGCTGCGGAAGAAAATGTTTCGGCCAGAAGCGGACTGGACTGGACGATTCTGCGTCCGGGCAAGTTGACCGATGAGGACCCCACCGGCTCGGTATCGCTGACCGAGCCGCCGCTGGACTCGGGTGAGGTGACTCGCGCCGATGTGGCCGCGGTGATCGCGCAGTTGCTCGATACCGGCTCGGCTGTGCGCAAGACGCTGATGTTGACGTCCGGGCCGACTTCGATCGTCGACGCAGTCGACGCGCTCGGATAAGGCATCGACCGTGCGCGTACACATCGATTCGTCGAACACCACCCCGGTGTTCGAGCAGCTACGAATGCAGATTCTGGGGCTGGTGCGATCGGGCGATCTCATCGCCGGTACCAAGATCCCGACGGTCAGAGGTCTCGCCGAGGAACTCAAGATCGCACCGAACACGGTGGCGAAGACCTACCGGGAGCTCGAGCAGCAGGGAATCATCGAGACGAGGGGCCGGTCCGGTTCGTTCGTCGCATCGGGCGGCGATCCGTCGCGCGACATCGCGGCCCGGGCGGCGACGGAGTTCGTCAGGACGGTCCGGTCCATCGGACTGGACGACGATCAGGCTCGATCGTTCCTCGAATCTGCCCTCAAGGGTGCGAGCGGCAGTTAAGTTGACGCTTCAACCTACTTCTGTCAGGGTAGGGCTGCCCTTGTAGCCCTGTCAGAAGGATGTGTCATGAACTCCACCGTCGTACGCGACGTCGTTGCCCTCGTAGCTCGAATCGGCCTGGGTATCGTTTTCATCGCCCATGGCTGGCAGAAGCTCAACACCTACGGCCTCGACGGCACCGCAGCAAGCTTCGAGATGATGAACGTGCCGCTGCCCACGGCGTCCGCCTACTTCGCCACGTTCGTGGAACTCGTCGGCGGCGGTGCGCTCGTGCTGGGCATCTTCACTCCGGTCGCGGGTCTGCTGTTGTTCCTCGACATGCTCGGTGCTGCGGTCTTCGTGCACTTCGAGAACGGCGTGTTCGCTGCGGACAACGGTTACGAACTGGTTGTCGCCCTCGGGGTCGGCGCGCTGCTGCTCGCCGCATTCGGTGCCGGACGCATCAGCATCGACGGACTCACCAAGGGCAAGACTGCGTTGCTTGCGTAGGTCGTTCCGCAGGCTCCACTCCTGCCTTGCATAGGTCGTTCCGCGGGCTCCACTCCTGCCTGGCTCGATCGCTCAGCGCCAGCTCGGCAGCCACAACTGTTGCTGCCACATCTCCGGCGTGATCGGCATTGCGGTCAGAATCGGCCACAGCCATACGAAGTTGGCTATCACCACGGCGAGGTACAAGGACACCAGTAGCAGTCCGGTACCTCGCCGTTCGGCCGATGCGGTGGCTTTGCCGATGATGTCGCCCAGCACCAGTGCGAAGCCCATCACCATGAACGGTGCGAGAGCCACTGCGTAGAAGTAGTACATCTGTCGGTCGAGTGTGGTGAACCACGGCAGCAGTGCTGCGGAGTACGCCACGAGCACTGTGGCGTAACGCCAGTCGCGTCGGACGAACACCGACCAGATCACCCAGGCCAGCATCGGCAGTGCCAGCCACCACATCGCGGGCGTGCCGATCAGCATGATCGCCTTGACACACGAGGACGCCGAGCAACCGGACACGTTCTCGCCGTCGGCGAAGTAGTAGAGCATCGGGCGCAGACCCATCGGCCAGGTCCACGGCTTCGATTCCCACGGGTGTCGGTTGCCCGCCGAGTTGGTCAGTCCCTCATGGAATTGCAGCACGCTGCTGCTGTAGAACCACAGGGACCGCAACGCGTCGGGCACGAACGAGAACGGACCTCCCGTACCGACGCCACTGCCGACCTCGTGTCGATACACGCCGGTCTCGGAGGTGAACCACGCCCACCAGGTCATCAGATACACGGCAATCGGAACGACCACCAGCGCGTACAGGGCAGGCCCGATGTCGCGCAACGCCGTTCCCCGCCATGGCCGCCGAACTCCGTATGCGCGGCGTGCCGCCACATCGAATGCCACGCTCAACAATCCGAAGAATGCGATGAAGTACAGACCCGACCACTTGGTGCCGCAGGCGAGTCCCAGCATGATGCCGGCTCCGAATCGCCACCACCGCACTCCCATTCGCGGGCCGAGCACGCTGACGTCCATGCGGCCCTCGGCGCGCACCCTCGACAGACGCTGTCGCATGTCGTCGCGGTCGACGACCAAGCAACCCAGCGCAGCGGTGACGAACAGCGCGAGAAAGATGTCGAGCATGCCGATGCGGCTGCTGACGAACGTCACGCCGTCGACGATGAGCAGAATGCCTGCGATCGCCCCGACCAGTGTCGATCGGGCGAGGCGTCGCACGATTCGAATGACCAACAGCACCAACAGGGTTCCGGCCACGGCCGAAGAGAAGCGCCAACCCCAGCCGTTGTAGCCGAAGAGCGCCTCACCGATGGCGATCAGTTGCTTGCCGACCGGTGGATGCACCACCAGCCCGTATGCCGGATTGTCCTCGAGCCCGCCGCCGGTGAGAACCTGATAGCCCTGCGGGGCGTAGTGCTTCTCGTCGAACACCGGGGTTCCGGCGTCGGTGGGGTATCGCAGCATCGTGAAGCGCGTGATCGCGCAGATCACGGTGATGACGATGGTGACGATCCACCCGCGGCGGGCATCGGTGTCGTGGAACCAGTCGCGCGCGGCAACGGTGGGCCCGGGACTGACCATCGACCGGTCGCCGGAGCGCTCAGAGGTCAGCAAGGTCACGTACCGATCGTAGGCGTTGATCGGCAGTGCTCGGCACGCCGCTGCACAGCGTGCGGGACACTGGAGGCATGCTCATCCTTGCCGCCACCCCGATGGGCGACGTCGGTGATGCCTCGCAGCGCCTGCGTGATGCCCTCGGCACTGCCGATGTCGTCGCCGCCGAGGACACCCGGCGCACCAAACAACTCGCGTCCTCGCTCGGCGTGGTGATCGCAGGAAGAGTGGTCAGCTTCTACGACCAGGTCGAAACCGCCCGCCTTCCGGCTCTCGTCGAGGCAGTGGGCGAGGGCAAGACGGTGTTGCTGGTGACCGACGCGGGGATGCCGTCGGTGAGCGACCCCGGCTACCGCCTCGTGGCAGCCTGCGTCGATGCCGGTCTGCCGGTGACGTGTCTGCCCGGGCCGAGCGCGGTCACCACGGCCCTCGCGCTGTCCGGTCTGCCCGTCGAACGCTTCTGCTTCGACGGATTCGCGCCGCGCAAGCAGGGACAGCGACGCACCTATTTCCGAACCGTGCTCGCCGAACCGCGTGCCATCGTCTTCTTCGAGGCACCGCACCGTCTCGTCGCGTGCCTCGAGGACGCCGTCCACGTCCTCGGTCCCGACCGCCGCGCCGCGGTGTGCCGGGAGCTCACCAAGACCTACGAGGAGGTGCGCCGCGGCGGCCTGGGGGAGTTGCTCGAATGGGCGAGGGACGGGGTGCGCGGAGAGATCACCGTCGTGCTCGAAGGAGCCGTCGCCGTCGCCGAGGAACCCGAGGATCTCGTTGCCGACGTGGAAACGCTGGTGGCGTCGGGCATGCGGTTGAAGGACGCCTGCGCTCAGGTGGCGGTCGACGGCGTCTCCAAACGTGAGGTCTACGAGGCCGTTCTCGCCGCACGTAAGGAGCAGTAGGGCCTCAGCCCACCACTTGCTGACGCAGACCCTCGGTGGCCGCTTCGAGGATCGTCTTGGTTCCCTTCTTCACCAGGAAGCCAGGGAGCGGGATCTTCGGGTCCACGGTCAGCTCGAACTCGACATGGGTGCCGTTACCCTTGGGCGTCAACGTGTATCGGCCGTCCTGGGCCTTCTGCTGAGTGCTCTCGACGAGAGTCCACGACACCTCGTTCTCGGACCACGTGTACTCGACGAGTTGCTCGTCGTTGACGCCGATGATCGAGACGTTCATCTTGACGTGGTGTGGCTTGCCGTCGTCGAACCGATCGACGACCTCGCACTTCTTGTGGACCGGGGACCACGAAGGGATGCCCTCGACGTCTGCGAGTACTTCCATTATTGCCGCTGCGTCTGCGTCGATGTCGACGGACTTGTTCGCTGTGACTGCCATGGGGAGAAGGTATCTCAGCTTTCTCTGCGGGGGCTGACGTTCCGCGCGAACTCGCCGATCGCTCTGAGCGCGCGGCGGGCTTCGGGTACGAAATCGGCTGCCTGGAACACGTGGACCTGATCCTCGTACACCTGAAGTTCGCACTCGACTCCGGCGACAGCGAGACGCTGAGCCATGAGTTCGGCGTCGGCATAGACCATTTCGGTGGAACCGACCTGGATCAGCACCGGCGGCATGCCGGCCAGATCACTGTCGACGGGTGAGACCCGCGGGCCCCGTCGGCCCTCGACGACGATGCGCGCATCGACGCGATCGGCCAATGCGGTCAGTGCGGGAACGGCGTTGGGCGGAAAGATCGAACACTTCGACGCGTTCTCGTGGTCGAGCTTGCCGGAGGGGTCCATGTCGGTCAGCGGAGACATGGTGAAGATCCCTGCGGGGGCGGGCAAATCGACGGAGCGCAGCGCCAGAGCGACCATGAACGCGAGATATCCGCCCGCCGAATCGCCGCCGAGGACGATCTGTTCCGGGCGGTAACCGGAGTCGAGCAGGAAGCGGTACGCGTCGACGCCGTCCTCGACCGCGTGGCTGATCGGATTGCGCGGCATCATGCGGTAGTTCACCGAAAGCACCGCGCCGTCGATGTTCTTGGAGACGCGCGAGGTCATCCGGCGATGAGTGCGCAGGCCGCAGCAGACGAATGCGCCGCCGTGCATGTACAGGACGACGCGATCGCTTCCGGCGCCCTCGGCGCGAATCCATTCGGCCTCGCACTCGGCCAACATGACCCGGCTACGGGTGGTACCGCTGATCTGCGGAACGAGCAGGCCGGCGTAGTCGACCAGCCCCATCGGCCACGGAAGCGACGGTGCCTGTGCCCAGACGGTCAGAAACGGTCGCACCGTGAACTGCAGGGATTTGGACAGAATCTGTGACTGCACACTCGCGCCGCGGATATCGCGCCTGCGTGCGGTGGCTGTCGGGTCGGTCGATTTCACTACGGTGAGCGCCGGATTCATAGCCGTCGCCTCCATCCCCGTTGTCGTTGCGCGGCGCGTGTGCGCCGTGCGTCGGAACCCCGCTCTATTTGGAACCCCTGGTAACGGACAATAGCGGGTAGCTTTTCGTGACCCGACGTAAGGTCGTGTTCTGAGTCACATTCGGTGCCGTACCGTGACCTAAAACAAATGGAAAAGGGACAGCTCATGGCACTCATGCCCATCACCGAATCGATGTTTCTGATCGCCGAGTCACGGGAGCACCCGATGCACGTGGGCGGTCTCGAGTTGTTCGTCCCGCCCGGCGATCCGCACGACTTCGCCGAGGAAGTGCACCGCAAGTTCACCACCGGTGAGGTGCACGAACTCTTCCGCAAGCGACCGTCGCGTCCGGTGCAGATCATGGGCAACCTCGCGTGGGCATTCGATCAGGAAGTCGACTTCGAGTACCACGTTCGGCGAACCGTGCTGCCTCAACCGGGACGTATTCGCGAGCTGTTCCAGTTCCTCTCGCTCAACCACAGCGCACCGCTGGACCGCTACCGGCCGATGTGGGAACTGCACATCATCGAGGGGTTGGCAGACGGCCGAATCGCGTTGTACACCAAGGTGCATCACTCGTTGGTCGACGGTGTCAGTGCACTGAAGCTGATGCAGCGCACGCTCACCACCGATCCCGACGATCGAAACGGCGTCGCAACGTGGGATCCGTCGCTGTTCGGTAGGCGCAAGAAGCAGGTCGCCGTCGAGCAGCCCGGGCGGTTGGCGCAGCTGGGCAGTGGGCTCTCGATGGGACGCAAGATCGTCGGGGACCTGGTGGATTTTGCGCCGGCATCGGCTCGAATCGGATTGCGCGCGTTGAAGAAAGAGGGCGCACAACTGCCGTTGCAGGCGCCGAGGACGATGTTCAACGTGCCCATCGGAGGAGCCCGCCGTTTCGCCGCCGAAAGCTGGTCGATCGAGCGCATCCGCACGGTCGGGACTGCACTCGACGCCACACTCAACGACATGGTGCTCGCGATGTGCGCCGGGGCCCTACGCGCGTATCTCATCGACCAGAACGAGCTGCCCGAGGAACCGCTGATCGCCATGGTGCCGGTGTCGCTGCGCAAGGAGGGTGACGACAAGGACGCCGGAAACTCGGTGACGACCATCCTGTGCAATCTCGGAACCGACGAATCGGATCCGATCCGGCGGCTCGAGCGGATCAAGGATTCGACCGTCAAGGGCAAGCAGATGATGAGCGAGTTGAACACCCTCGAAGCGCTCACCGTCGGTGCGATCACCATGGCCCCGTTGCTGTTCGGGCCCGTGCCGGGATTCGTCGACTACACCCCACCGCCGTTCAACGTCATCATCTCCAACGTGCCCGGATCGAAGGAAGACCTGTACTGGAACGGCGCGAAACTCGACGGCATCTACCCGGCGTCGATCGTGGCCGACGGGCAGGCGCTCAACATCACCGTCGCCAGCAACGGTGATTCGTTGAACTTCGGTCTCATCGGATGCCGACGCAGTGTGCCGCATCTGCAGCGCATGCTGACGCATCTGGAGAACACGTTGGAGGAGCTCGAGAAGACCTTGTGAGAGCGGCTTCGCCGCACGTGAGCGAAACCTCGTAGTGGGCTACGAAGTTTCGCTCACATGCGCGGAGCGCTCTACTCGTACTTGGGGAACACCGGCGTCGGGGTCGGTAGGGCAGTGCCGGGCACCGAACGTGTTGCGATGTCGGTGAATTCGCGGTTCGACGCCCCGAGCAGGTCGAGGATGCGCGACGCGGAGTCGGGCATGACGGGCTGCGCCAGGATGCTGACGATGCGCAGCACCTCGATCGTCACGTACAGCACGGTGGCCATGCGATCGGGATCGGTCTTGCGCAGCACCCACGGCTGCTGCAGAGAGAAGTAGCGGTTGGTCTCGCCGAGTACCGACCAAATCGCCTCGAGTGCGGAATGGATTGCCTGCACGTCGAATTCGCGTCGGCAGATCTCCAGCAGTGCGTCCGCGCGAGCCAGCATCGCCTCGTCCTCGGCGGTGAACTCGCCCGGGGTGGGGAGCTTTCCTTCGAGGTTCTTGGCGACCATCGTCAGCGAACGCTGCGCGAGGTTGCCCAGTTCGTTGGACAGGTCGGCGTTGACGCGAGCGACGATGGCCTCGTGGCTGTAGCTGCCGTCCTGACCGAACGAGACCTCGCGGAGGAAGAAGAAGCGCACCGGATCGAGACCGTAGTTCTCCACCAACGACTTCGGGTCCAGCACGTTGCCGAGGGACTTGGACATCTTCTCGCCCTTGACGTTCAGGAACCCGTGCACGAACACCCGCTTGGGTAGCTCGATGCCCGCAGACATCAGGAATGCCGGCCAGTAGACGGTGTGGAAGCGCGTGATGTCCTTGCCGATGATGTGCAGGTCGGCAGGCCAGAACTTCCGGTACGACTCGGATTCGGTCTCGGGATAGCCGGCACCGGTGAGGTAGTTGGTGAGCGCGTCGACCCACACGTACATCACGTGCTTCTCATCGCCGGGGACGGGGACACCCCAGTCGAACGTGGTTCGGGAGATCGACAGATCCCGCAGGCCGCCCTTGACGAAATTCACGATCTCGTTCCGGCGCGTGTTCGGCGCGATGAACTCCGGCGACGCGTCGTACAGCTCGAGCAGTTTGTCCTGGTACTGCGACAGTTTGAAGAAGTACGACGACTCCTCGGTCCACTCGACGGGAGTGTTCGTCTCCGTCGCGACGCGCGAGCCGTCCTCTGCGAGGGTGGTCTCGGCCTCGGTGTAGAACGCCTCGTCGCGCACCGAGTACCAACCGGAGTAGGAGTCGAGGTAGATGTCGCCGTTCGCCTCCATCCGCTTCCACAGTTCCTGGCTGGCGGCGTGGTGATCGGCGTCGGTGGTGCGGATGAAGCGTCCGTACGAGATCTTCAGCAGGTCCTGCGCAGCCTGGAACGCGTCGGAGTTGCGCGCGGCGAGCTCGCGCACGTCCACGCCTTCGGTCTGTGCGGTCTGCTGCATCTTGAGGCCGTGCTCGTCGGTGCCCGTCAGGAATCGCACGTCGTAGCCGTCGAGGCGCTTGAAGCGCGCGATGGTGTCGGTGGCGATGTACTCGTAGGCGTGTCCGATGTGCGGAGCGCCGTTGGGGTACGCGATCGCCGTGGTGACGTAGAAGGGTGGCCGTGAGGCATCAGCTGGCGCAGTCATGGTGCGCCTACTCTAACTAGCGTGAGCAGAGACCGTCCCGCACCACCGTTGCCCGAGCCCGTCGGCACTCTCGTCGACGCGCACACCCACCTCGATGCGTGTGGGGCGACCGACGCGGCGAGTGTGGCCGCGATCGTGGACAAGGCCGAGTCCGTCGGTGTCACGCGCGTGGTCACGATCGCCGACGATCTCGATGCCGCGCGGTTCGCGGTCGACGCGTCGTCCTGGGATCCGCGGGTGTGGGCCGCGGTTGCGATCCATCCCACGCGCGCGAACGTGCTCGACGAGGCGGCCAAGGCCGAGATCGAGCGATTGGCGTCCGACCCTCGCGTGGTTGCCGTCGGGGAGACCGGGCTGGACTACTACTGGCCCGGCAAGCTCGACGGGTGCGCCACGGTGGCCGAGCAGCACGACGGATTTCGGTGGCACATCGATCTGGCGAAACGACTGGGTAAGCCGCTGATGATCCACAATCGCGAGGCCGACGAGGATCTGCTCGCCGTTCTGACTGCGGAAGGCGCTCCCGAGACGGTGATCTTCCACTGCTTCTCCGGCGGTCCCGAGACCGCGAAGGCGTGTGTCGACGCGGGCTACGTTCTCAGCTTTTCGGGGACCGTCAGCTTCAAGAACGCGCACGCAGTGCGGGAGGCCGCGGTACTGGTGCCCGACGAGCTGGTGCTGGTGGAGACCGACGCACCATTTCTCACTCCGCATCCCTTCCGCGGTGCTCCCAACGAGTCGTACTGCCTGCCGTACACCGCGCGGGCGTTGGCCGAGATTCGTGGCCAGGATCCGGCGGAGCTCGCTGCCCACGCCACGGCCAATGCGGAACGCGTGTACGGCCTGTAGCTGCTGAAGTTGCGGCGTGGGTACTAATTCGTTACCGTACCGTGACCGAACTCGGGCGTTTCGACGCCGAAGTCAGCTCGCAACCGCCAGGACTACGAAACTTGTCGACTATCAGACGCCTCAACTCCGCCCGTTCGACCACGCTCTACCTGGTCGTCGCGGCCCTGTTGATGACGCTCGTCGCCGGTGGCGTCATGGCCGTGAGCCGTCACAAGACCGTGACCATCGACGTCGACGGCGACATGATTTCGCTGAGCACGATGAAGACCGACGTCAACAGTGCTCTGGCCGACGCCGGCTACGCGCCGTCGGACAAGGATCTGGTCGTTCCTGCGCCGGACTCCGGTCTCAGTGACGGCGACACAGTGGTCCTGCGCCGCGCCCGCGAGATCACGCTGAACGTCGACGGGCAGCCCGAGAACATCTGGACCACCGCCCTGACAGTCGAGGAAGCTCTGCAGCAGACCGGTCTGGCCGAGGACGTGCACGTCTCCGCCTCGCGCTCCGAGCGACTGCCGCTCGACGGCACCGAACTCGATGTGGCACTGCCCAAGCAGGTCTCGCTCCTCGACGGTGGAGCACCTGCCGCGCCGGTCACCCTGGCAGCACCGACCGTGCGTGAATTCCTCGAAGCAGCGGGTGCGCCGCTCGAGGAAGCCGACACCGTCAGCCCCGATCCCGACGCAGCCGTCACCGACGGCGCCGAGATCGTCGTCACGCGTGACCGCACCGTCACCAAGACCGAAACCACGGACACCGATGCTCCTGAGCAGCGCATCGAGGATCCGACGATGAACATGAGCCGCACCGTCGTCGAGAACCCGGGTGCCCCGGGGGTCTCCGACATCACCTGGAAGATCAACATGGTGAACGGCGTCGAGGTCGGTCGCGAGAAGGTCGACGAGACGGTCAAGGTACCCGCGCAGCCGAAGACCGTTCGCGTCGGAGCCAAGCCGGGCACCGAGGTGCCGCCGGTGGAGAACGGTGCGATCTGGGACGCGCTCGCGCAGTGCGAGGCGACCGGCAACTGGGCGATCAACACCGGCAACGGCTTCTACGGCGGCGTCCAGTTCGACCAGAACACCTGGGAACGCCAGGGCGGCCTCAAGTACGCACCGCGCGCCGACCTCGCCACCCGCGAGGAGCAGATCGCCATCGCGTCGGTGACACAGAAGTCGCAGGGCTGGGGCGCATGGCCAGCCTGCACCTCGCGCCTGGGTTATCGCTGACTGCCTCGGGTCGTTCCGCAGGCTCCACTCCTGCGTTTCTGGGTCGTTCCGCGGGCTCCACTCCTGCGTTTCTGGGTCGTTCCGCGGGCTCCACTCCTGGCCCCGTAGAGTTTCCGCCGTGTCCGAACATGTGAGGGGATCTGCGGCTCTGCTCGGTCCTGCCGAAGTCCGCTCCCTCGCCGCCGAGCTCGACGTGCGCCCCACCAAGCAGCTCGGGCAGAACTTCGTGCACGACGCCAACACTGTTCGACGCATCGTCGCCTCCGCGGGTGTGGGCCCGCAGGACACAGTCCTCGAGGTCGGCCCCGGTCTCGGATCGCTGACACTCGCGCTGCTCGATGTCGCCGAGGCCGTCATCGCCGTCGAGATCGACCCCAAGCTCGCGAACCGATTGCCCACGACGGTGGCCGACCGGGCCCCCACTCTGGCCGATCGGCTGACGGTGATCGAGGCCGACGCGCTGCGCGTACGAGCCGCGGACATTGCGGGGGAGCCGACCGCTCTGGTGGCCAACCTGCCCTACAACGTTGCCGTTCCCGTGCTGATCCATCTGTTCTCGGAATTGCCGAGCCTTCGCGTCGCCGTGGTGATGGTCCAGGCCGAGGTGGCCGATCGACTCGCCGCGGTACCGGGAAGCAAGATCTACGGCATCCCCAGCGTCAAGGCCAGATTCTTCGGGGACGTCAAAAGGGCAGGCGCAGTGGGCCGTTCGGTGTTCTGGCCGGTACCCAAGGTCGAGTCGGGGCTGGTCCGCATCGATCGGTACGCCGAGCCGCCGTGGCCGACCGACACCGCGCATCGCAAGGCCGTGTTCGCGGTGATCGATGCCGCATTCGCGCAGCGACGCAAGACCCTACGAGCAGCCCTGGCCGGGTGGGCAGGCTCCCCGGTTGCCGCCGAACGGCGGCTGCGTGAGGCCGGGATCGACCCCACTGCTCGCGGCGAGACCATCGACGCCGCAGCCTTCGTCCGTTTGGCCGCCACCGAAGCCTGAGGCCGTCTCTACAGGTGGATGTCCGTCAGGGCAGTCAGCTCGGTCCACGTCGACGCGCCCTCGCGGGCAGCAGCCACCGGCGCGTAGCGGTCGGCGTCGATCAGAATGCCCACGTCCAGGCCTGTCATCGACGCGATGTCGGCCACCGGAACCTGATAGGTCCGGTACGGGCCGAGAGGCGGGGGATCGGTCTCGAGCCGCAGCGGTTTGTCGAGGATCGGGTCCAGAGACGGCGACTGGTCGAGAACGTATCCGGTGCATGCAGGAGCCGAATCCTGCGACCAGGCCGCGATCTTGAAGAACTGCCGCGGAATGGCGACGCCCCGGTAGATCGGATCGTCGTCGGCGAAGATGCAGCCGCTGAAGACCGAGAGCTTTCGGTCGTACTGCTCGGCGTTTCCCAGTACGTAATCCTCGAGCCCCAGCCACAGTGACTTCGACTGGTTCAGCGTGGCCGTCTGCGGAGCGCACACGGTGTAGTGGAACGTGTCCTCGTTGGCGCGCTCGGCCACCGCACGCTCACCCCACACCGGATCTCGCCGGCGAACCAGATGCCCGCGATCGAGGTCGTTGTTCCGGTACAACTCGTTGCCGGCCTGCTGCGCTGCCGGTAGCCGATCGTCGAGTCGCCAGTTGTCTCCGCGTCCGACATCCTGCAGGCTCGCGCCGTCGATGTTGACGCCGGTGACCGCGGCCAGGCGTCGGGCAGGGTCGATGGACACCGAGAAGTGCGTGTACGGAAGTACCACCACGTCAGCGCGATCGGGCAACGGAACGTCGATGTCGGCCAGGAACTTCGGGTCGAAACCGAGTGGTGTCGTCATCTGCCCATTGACTCACGTACCGGTTACCGGAGGGTGAACCGCCGCCAGGTATCGCTCGTTCAGTCTCGCGTGCCGCTCGGCCACGATGCGGCATTCCTCGCGCAGTTCCGGTGGATCGAGCACCGTGAAATCGGTGTCGAACGCTGCGAGCCACCGTGCGATCGAGGGCAGCGAATCTCCGGCCAACACCACCGCGCAGGTGCCCTCGTCGATGGATTCGAGTGTGCCCCATTGCTCGTCGATCATCGGAGCGATCTCCTCGATCGGGGCGTGCAACGCGATCCGCGCCTGAACCTGAGTGAACGCGCGATCGATTCCCTTCGAGACGAACGCCGCCGCACCGCCCGGCGGCAGCTCCCGCGGAGTGAACCGCGGACCCGTCGGAATCTTCGGATCCAGGCGATCCACTCGATACGACCGCCAATCCTCCCGCAGCACATCCCAACCCAGCAGATACCAGCGTGCCCCCGCCCGCACCAGGCTGTACGGCTCCACCTCGCGCCTGGACTCGGAACCGTCGTGCTTGCGGTAATCGAACCGCAACCGCTCGTGGGCATGACATACCGCCGCCACCGCGGACAGCACCGACGCATCCACCGCCGAACGCGAGGTCTGCTCCACCACGTCGATCCGCAACGCGTCGAGCCGATGCTGGATGCGCGACGGCATCACCTGCCGCAACTTCGTCAACGCCCGCAACGACGCCTCGCCGATGCCCGCCACCGAGCCACCGGCCGCCGACTGTAACCCGAACGCCACCGCCAACGCCTCGTCGTCGTCGAGCAACAGCGGCGGCATCTCGGCACCGGGACCGAGCTGATAGCCGCCACCGACTCCCGGCGTCGCATTGACCGGGTAACCGATGTCGCGCAGCTTGTCCACATCGCGCCGCAGCGTCCGAGGAGTGACGTCGAGTCGCTCCGCCAGTTCCGCGCCCGCCCAATCCCGACGCGTCTGCAGCAGAGACAACAGCCGCAACAACCGAGCCGATGTTTCCTTCATGACGTCACGATGCCACGCATTGCGGACAACTACAGTCCGCATCGGCCGATCGTTGCGGCCCCCGAAGTCCACTGAATGTGACATTGACCCCCGAAAAGTCCACTGAACGTCACATCGACTACCCACCGGAGGCCGCCCTGGTGGTGAACTCGGTCGCTGTTTCTCCACTACTGTGGTTACTCGTGCTGTCTGTCGTTCCCACACCCGTCGTCGTTCGGGCCCCGTCGAAGGTGAATTTGCATCTGTCGGTCGGTGACCTGCGTCCCGATGGCTTTCACGAGCTGACGACGGTGTTCCAGGCGCTCTCGCTCTCGGACGAACTGTCGGTGGTTCCGGCCAAGACGCTCTCGGTTCGGGTGCGCGGCGACGACGCGAGGGTGGTTCCCACCGATTCACGGAATCTGGTGTGGAAGGCCGCCGAGTTGCTGGGGCATCGCGTCGGGCGAGAGCCGTCGGTGGAGATCACCATCGACAAGGGAATTCCGGTGGCCGGTGGGATGGCAGGCGGAAGTGCCGATGCAGCCGCGACTCTGGTGGCACTGAACGCGATGTGGCACCTCGATCTCTCGCGCGACGAGCTCGACGAGGTGGCGGCTCAACTCGGCAGCGACGTGCCGTTCTCGTTGCACGGCGGAACGGCGGTCGGAACCGGTCGCGGGGAGAAGCTGCTTCCGGTGCTCTCGCGCAACAGTTTTCACTGGGTACTGGCGTTGGCGAAGGGCGGTCTGCAGACGCCTGCCGTCTACAACGAGCTCGACGAACTGCGGGCCAAGGGTGATCCGCCTCGCCTCGGCGGCACCGAGGATCTGATGCATGCGTTGGCGTCCGGCGATGCGCGTGCACTCGCGCCGTTGCTCGGCAACGACCTGCAGGCCGCTGCGGTGTCGCTCATGCCGCAGTTGCGTCGCACGCTGCGTGCGGGAGTCACCGCCGGGGCGTTGGCGGGCATCGTGTCAGGCTCGGGCCCCACCTGCGCGTTCCTGTGCGCCGACGCCGACGCGGCGGTGTCGGTGAGCGCTGAACTGTCCGGTGCAGGCGTGTGCCGCACCGTCCGTGTTGCGAGTGGACCGGTTCCCGGTGCTCGTGTTGTCACTAGCGAATCGATTGGTTTTTCCTGATGGTCAATCTCGTCAATCTCGAAAACGTCAGTAAGTCCTTCGGCGTCAAGCCGCTGCTCGACGGTGTCTCCCTCGGCGTGCAGGAGGGCGAACGCATCGGCATGGTCGGCCTCAACGGCGGCGGTAAGACCACCACCCTCGAGGTTCTCGCCGGCATCGAGCCGCCAGATTCGGGACGCGTCAGCCGGGTCAACGGCTTGCGGATGGCAGTGGTCACGCAGCGCGGCGTGCTGCCTCCCGGTTCGACCGTCGGCCAGGTGGTCCTCGACCCGCTCGGAATGGCCGAGCACGAGTGGGCGGGTGACTCTCGGGTGCGAAATATCCTGACGGGCATCGGTATTGCCGACCTCGGGCCTGCAGGTAGCTCGGGACTCGACGCGCCGATCGACAACCTCTCCGGCGGTGAGCGTCGACGAGTTGCGTTGGCAGCGGCCCTGGTTCAGGATCTGGACCTGCTGGTGCTCGACGAGCCGACCAACCACCTCGACGTCGAGGGCGTGCAGTGGTTGGCCGCACACCTGGTCAGCCGTCGCAGTGCGCTGGTGGTCGTCACCCACGATCGCTGGTTCCTCGACACCGTCGCCAATCGCACGTGGGAAGTGGTCGGCGGTGGCGTCGAGGCCTACGAGGGTGGCTACAACGACTGGGTGTTCGCGCGCGCCGAGCGGTCCCGTCAGGCCGACGCGTCCGAGGAGCGTCGACGCAACCTCGCGCGCAAGGAGTTGGCGTGGCTGCGCCGCGGTGCCCCGGCCCGTACCTCCAAGCCGAAGTACCGCATCGAGGCGGCCGAGGCTCTGATCGCCGACGTTCCCGCCCCACGCGACTCCGTCGCGTTGTCCTCGTTCGCTCAGCGCCGTCTCGGCAAGGTCGTCATCGAACTCGAGGACGCGCGCCTCGAGACCCCCGACGGCCGCGAACTGGTGAAGGACTTCACCTGGCGTCTGGCTCCCGGTGAGCGCGTCGGTCTCGTCGGCGTCAACGGTTCGGGCAAGACGACCATGCTCCGGACGCTCGCCGGTGAACTGCAGCCTGCTGCCGGCAAGCGCATCCAGGGCCAGACCGTCAAGATCGGTTGGCTGAAGCAGGAACTGGACGACCTACCCAAGAAGCTGCGCGTTCTCGACGCGGTCAAGGAAGTGGCCGAGCGGATCACCCTGGGCGACAAAGAGATTTCTGCCGGGCAGCTCGCGGAGCGGCTCGGCTTCACCCCGGCGCGTCAACGCACCCCCGTCGGAGATCTCTCCGGTGGCGAGCGTCGTCGGCTGCAGCTCACTCGCGTGTTGATGGCCGAGCCGAACGTGCTGCTGCTCGACGAACCCACCAACGATCTCGACATCGACACCCTCCAACAGCTCGAGGACATCCTCGACGGCTGGGCGGGCACTCTCGTCGTCATCAGTCACGATCGGTACCTGATCGAGCGCATCTGTGATTCGACGTGGGCACTGTTCGGCGACGGCAAGCTCACCAACCTGCCGGGCGGCATCGAGGAGTACCTGCGCAGGCGGGCCGTGCTCGCCGCCGACGCGACGCCGGACTCGCTGACCACCGGAAGTGCACCGCGCAAGGCCACCCGTGATGCGGCCTCCGAGCGCGCGGCCCGTAAGGAACTCAGCAAGCTCGAGAAGCTCGTCCTCCGGCTCTCCAAGCGTGAGGTCGAGTTGCACGCCGAACTCGTCGACGCGTCCACCGAGCAGGGCAAGCTCGTCGCCCTCGACACCGAACTCAAGCAGGTCCTCGCCGACAAGGATGTCGCCGAGGAACGATGGATGGAACTGGCCGCCGAGTTGGAGTAGTGCGGCGGAGCCGCATGTGACTAGCTGAGTGATGGGTCGTTCCGCAGGCTCCACTCCTGGCTCGTAGCCTGCTACGAAGTTTCGTGCACGTGCACGCAGCGCATACTGGGGTCATGACATCGGTCGTCGCGGAAGTACTCGGTTCGGATTTTGCCCGTCTGCATCCCAAGGTTCAGTGGCGCTTCGGATTGCAGTCCTCGGACGATCTCGCTCAGTTCGGAGTGGGCGTGATGGAGGAGATGACGCATTCTCGACTGGTGCCGCCGCCGTTGCTGTGGGCCGGACGCAAGCGCGGTCTCTTTCCCGCCGGTGTCGGCAAGGACGTGCCGTTCACCATTGCCAACTATGCGTATGTCGACGAATTGGGCCGCGAGACAATGTCTTTCGTGCGTCGCTTCGCTTTCGCGGGTCGGCCGCAGGGGATGAATTCGGTGATGGTGTCCTCCGCCGAGTCCGACGCGTATGCCCTCGATTACTTGGGCTTCTCCTCGGACATGGTGGTGCACACCAGGTGTGAGGTCGATGCCGATGGCGGGCTGATCCTCGAGAGCGAGGTGCCGCGATTCCTGCTCGGCCCTCTCGCGCCGAAGTTGCCCAAGGTGGCGTCGGCAGTGACGATCGGTCGGGAGTGGTGGGATGCGGCCGAGGAGCGGCATCGCATCGAGATCGAGGTGAAGAGTCCGGTGATCGGACAGCTGTTTCTCTATCGAGGGTGGTTCACTGCGGAAGAGCGGCCCTGTCTCGCCGCCGACATTCCCGATGACGCGCGTCCGCGGTCGGTCGAGTCTCGCGAATAGCGCTACTGTTACGCGTCGAGCTATCTGCGTGTGAAGGAGTCAACAGTGGCCGTTGTCGAAGCCGAGATCGTGGGCGGCGTAGGGCATATCGTCCTGAACCGGCCGGAGGCTCTGAACTCGTTGAACGGTGCGATGATCGAGGGCATCCGCACCGCACTCGACGCGTGGCGAGACGACGATGCGGTCACGTCGGTTCTGGTGACGAGCAGTTCACCCCGGGCATTCTGTGCAGGCGGGGACATCAAGGCGATTCGGCAGGCCGTAGTCGACGGTGACCACGAGGCCGGCCCGGCGTATTTCGCGGCGGAGTACGACCTCGACGAACTGATCGCGAACTACCCCAAGCCGTACATCGCCGTGATCGAAGCCGCGGCTTTCGGCGGTGGCCTGGGCATTTCGATTCACGGCAGCATCCGCATCGTCACCGAGAACGCCGTGTTGGCCATGCCGGAGACGGCGATCGGGTTCGTGCCGGACGTCGGGTCGAGCTACTTTCTCTCGCGCCTGCCGGGCCATGTCGGACGGTACCTGGCGCTGACGGGAACTCGTATCTCCGGATCCGATGCGCTCGCACTGAATTTGGCGACGCACTTCTGCCCGAGTGACTCGGTGGAGAGTTTGAAGGCAGACATCCTCGCCGGCATTGCCGTCGACGAGGTGTTGAATCGATACACCACCGCGCCGTCGACGACCGAGCTGTCGTTCGACGCAGAGGCGGTGGCAGCGGTGTTCGAGAAGGAATCGCTCGTCGACATCATCGACGCACTGGTGTGCGACACACCGTGGTCTCGGACGACGAAGACTCAGTTGGCGACGCTGTCGCCCACATCCCTGATGGCCACCGACGCGCTGATCGCACGCGGAGCAGACAGCACGTTGCGTGAATGCCTCGATCGGGAGTTGCGGATGGCGACGTGGATCATCGCCGAACCGGACTTCGCCGAGGGTGTTCGTGCAGTGTTGGTCGACAAGGACCGCGCGCCGCAATGGAAGCCTCTGGTGCTCGAGATGGTGCGACCAGAGGCATTCCAGCAGCTGCTGTGACCGGTACGGGTCAGCGGTAGCCCTTGGCGGGGTTCTGCAGGTCCAGCACGATGGTCTGGCCGTTGGAGCGCACGTGGATCTCGGGGTTCTGCAGGCCACCCGAGACGAGGTATTCGCCGAGGAGCTGGAGCAGCTCGTCGGGGCCGACGGAGGTGTCGGGGGTGCGGATGTCGCCGGTGCGGCTGCCGAGCTCGTTCTGGGTCAAGCGTCCCGCGATGCGTACCGAGGCGACACCCATGGCGGTGCGACGGTCGGGTCCCTGGCCACGCCCGAGCGACGGCGAGGCGGTGGAGCCGTGAGACGTGGAGCGGCCGTTGGTGGGCAGGCCGTGTTCTGAGATCTGATCGCTTGTAGTCACTTCAACCTCGTTCGATTCCGTGGCGGGCTTCTCTGGACGACGTCGATCCGCGCGGGGGGTCGTTGAATCCGTGTCGGACGACGTTGCTGGTGCAGGCGTTGTTGCGGACGCCTTCTCGGTGGACGTGACCACTGCCTCCGACTTCTCGGTGGACAGGGTCTCGACCGCCTTCTCGGCGGGCGCTGCCGCCGAAGAATCGGTGCGGCCACCGGCGGGTGAAGCGGAGTCGGACTTCGGCGGCGTCGCCAAACGATGCGCGGGAGCGCCACCGACCTTGATCCCGGCCAATGGGTAGTTCGATCCCTTTGTCATGTCGTTTTCCACTTCATCGTGATTCCCAGGTGGTTCCGCGCCGAGATGTCACGATCGGGTATCGATCAGGACGGGCTACTCGGCGTCGAGCACGCAGAAACGTACTCGAAGTTTGTTCGGACAGGCTGAGAGTAGCATCACGATTGTTTACGACGCCATTTTTTGACCGAAGTTCTTGTTCTGGATCCTGAACCACACAATGAATCCCCAGGCCACGAACGCGGCGTACACGAGGTAGAGAACCGCGGACGGATAGAACCCGGCGACGATCAGCAGCGGAACACCCACGATGTCCACCGCTATCCAGATCAGCCAGAACTCGGTGAGTCCACGGGCCATTCCGAAGGCGGCCAGCATGGATCCGGTGAAGATCCACGCGTCGGCCCACTTGCCGAACGAGCCGAGGTAGCCGAACAGTTGCGCGAACACCACCGTGCCGACGATCGCGACGACGAGCATCGCCGTCCGCTCCCGCGCCGTGCCCCACCGCGGCAGAACCGCGGCCCCGGACCGCTTCGAATCGCGCAGCCAGCGCATCAACCCGTAGACGCTCACGGCGATGAACATCAGCTGACGCCCGGCCTGGCCGTACAGATCGAGTGCCTGCGGAGTATGGAACACGCCGCCGAGAAAAACGGTGAACAGCAGTGCATTTCCGATGATCCCCACCGGCCACGCCCACACGACGCGTCGCATCCCCCCGATCGCCGAGAGCAAGCCGAAACCGTTGCCGACCACCTCACGCCACAGAATCGGGTGCCCCAGAACGGAGAATTCTGCGTCGAGCAGATCGATCAGCACGGGTTGCTACTGATCACCCGCGGCGACGAGAGGTTCGAGGGTGAGCTCGGGCATTTCCTTCTGGATGTACTGCAGACGCCACTTGTCGCTCACCAGTGCCAACAGCGCGCCGTCGGTGCGAGTGAAGACCTCGACACCGCGTTGGCGACCCAGTTCGACGGCCGAGGCTGCATCGGTGCGTCGAGCAAGGGAGTATCCGAGCGGTTCCATTCGAGCGTCGACGCCGAACTCGGTCTTCATGCGTGCGGTGACCACCTCGAACTGCATGGGTCCGACGGCGGCGAGCACGGGGGACGCGTCGCCGCGAATGTCGTTGCGCAGCACCTGAACGACGCCCTCGGAATCGAGTTGCTCGACGGCGCGGCGGAACTTCTTGTACTTGTCGGCGCTGTCGACGCGCAGTGCCGAGAAGTGCTCGGGTGCGAACGACGGAATGGGCGGGAACTCGACCTTCTTGTCGGTGTAGAGCGTGTGCCCCGGGGCGAGCGCGGTCGCGTTGACGAGGCCGACGATGTCTCCCGGGTAGGCGTTCTCGACGGTCGTACGATCGCGACCGAACACCGTCAACGCGTACTTGGTGGTGAACGGCTTCTTGGTTTGCGAGTGGGTGACGACCATGCCGCGCTCGAACACTCCGGACACCACGCGCATGAATGCCAGTCGGTCGCGGTGCGCGGTGTCCATGCCCGCCTGCACCTTGAACACGACGGCGCTGAACGGGTCGGTGACCTCGCGTACGCCGCCGGAGACGTCGTCACGCGGGCCGGGTGACGGCGCGAGGGCCACGAGGGTGTCGAGAATCTGTCGAACGCCGAAGTTGAGCATCGCGGAGCCGAAGATCACCGGCGACGTCTGGCCGGCCAGGAACATCTCCTGATCGTGCTGTTGACCGCTCGAGATCAGCAGATCGCTCTCCTCGACGGCGGTGTCCCAGTCGACGCCCTCACGTTCGGCGGCGGCCTCGGCCGTCATGAATTCCTCGGGAGCGATGGTCGCGCCACCGGCGGTGCGGGTGAATCGGATGTAGCTGCCGTCCTGCACGTCGAGCAGGCCGCGGAAATCGCCGGCGATCCCGACTGGCCAGTAGAGAGGCGTCGGCGTCAGGCCGATTCGCGACTCGATCTCGTCGAGCAGCTCGAGCGGCGACTGGCCCGGGCGGTCCCACTTGTTGATGACGGTGATGACCGGGATGCCGAACTGCCGGCACACCTGGAAAAGCTTGAGCGTCTGCGGTTCGAGTCCCTTGGCGGCGTCGATCAGCATCACGGCCGCGTCGACGGCGGTCAGCACGCGGTAGGTGTCCTCGGAGAAGTCGGCGTGGCCGGGAGTGTCGACGAGGTTGATGACGTTGGTGATCTCTGCGTCGGGTGAGGTCTGGTAATTGAACTGCAGCGCAGTCGAACTCACCGAGATCCCGCGAGCCTTCTCCATCTCCATCCAGTCGGAGACGGTGGAGCGGCGGCCGGCCTTGCCGTGGATGGCACCGGCCTCGGAGATGACACGGGCATGCAGGGCGAGGGCCTCGGTGAGCGTCGACTTACCGGCGTCGGGGTGCGAGATCACCGCGAATGTTCGACGCCTCGCGACCTCGGTCTCGAGCTCTTTGGCCTGGCCTCGGGTGGTCCCGGACTCGTCGAGCGCAGCCGGTCCGGACCCTTCGAGCGTTGCGTCGACGTCGGGGGTGCTGGACGGGGTACTCACGAAGACCTCATTCTCGTAGCAAGGGCGGCACCGAAAGAGTGGCCGGGGCAAAATCAAAGGATACGCGGCCCGTTGTTCCCCTCGGTCGGGGCGGGAGTGCCTACTGTGAACGGTAGGCCGGGAGATCCCTCACGAGGAGACGTGCGTTGAGCAAGTTCACCGAAGAGACGTTCGAGACCGCGAGCACCAGCAAGCACGGTCTGGTCACCGGCGAGCCCGACGAGGCGCTTCGGCAGTCCTGGGGTGAGATCCACGAGCAGGCGCGGCGAATGGCCGGGGCTCTGGCCGACGCAGGCGTCGAACACGGGGACGCGATCGGGATTCTGGCCGGTCAGCCGGTGGACATCGCGCCTGCGTGCCAGGCGACGTGGATGCGCGGGGGATCGGTGACGATGCTGCACCAGCCCACTCCGCGGACCGACCTCGCCGTCTGGGGCGAGGACACCGAGACCGTCGTGCGGATGATCGAGGCCAAGGCCGTGATTCTCGGGGCACCGTTCGATATCGCCGCACCCGTGCTCGAGGAGCGCGGCATCACCGTGCTGAAGATCGAGGACATGAAGACCGGTCGCGATATCGATCCGGTGCCGACGGCCGAGTCCGACATCGCGCTGCAGCAACTGACGTCCGGCTCGACCGGTTCGCCGAAGGCCGTGCGGATCACACACGAGAACTTCTACGTCAATGCCTACGCCATGATCGATCGCATCGAATTCGATGTCGATTCCGATGTTATGGTCAGTTGGCTGCCCCTGTTCCACGACATGGGGATGGTGGGCTTTCTGTCGGTGCCGATGCAGGTCGGTGCCGAGGTCGTCAGCATCACTCCACTGGACTTCCTGCGCTCGCCGCTGTTGTGGGCCAAGCTTATTCACAAGTACCGCGGAACCGTCACCGCAGCACCCAACTTCGCGTACTCGCTGCTGGCGCGGCGGCTGCGTCAGGCCGAGGACGATCTGGATCTCGATCTGTCCACTCTGCGCTATGCCTGGAACGGAGCCGAGCCGGTCGACCCGGACACCATGATCGCGCTCGCCGAGGCCGGGGCCCCGTACAAGCTCAACCCACTCGCTCTGGCTCCGGTCTACGGAATGGCGGAAACGACTCTCGCAGTGTCGATTCCGGATCCCGACCAGGGGCAGGTGATCGATGTGGTCGACGCGGACCTGCTCGAGACCCTCGGTCGCGCCGTCCCGTCGACCCGTGGCAACACCCGTTCTCTCGCGACGCTCGGCAAGTTCGTTCCCGGATTGGAGGGACGCGTCGTCGACAAAGAGGGACAGGTGCTCACCGCCCGCGGCGTGGGCATCATCGAGGTGCGGGGCAAGGCCGTCACCCCCGGCTACATCACCGTCGAAGGACCGGTGTCGACGCTCGACGCGGACGGCTGGCTCGATACCGGCGACGTCGGCTACATCACCGAGGACGAACTGGTGGTCGTCTGCGGACGTATCAAGGACGTCATCATCATGGGTGGTCGCAACATCTATCCCACCGACATCGAACGGGCCGCGGGCACTGTTGCCGGTGTGCGGCCGGGCAATGCCGTCGCCATCCGGCTCGATGCCGGTGAGAAGCGCGAAAGCTTCGCTGTGGCAGTGGAAACCAACGACATCGACAAGCCGGACGAGGTCAAACGCATCGAACGGGAGGTGATCCACGCGGTGCACTCGGAGGTGGGTGTGCGACCGCGAACAGTTGCGGTGTTGGGGCCGGGCAGTATTCCGAAGACGTCGAGCGGCAAACTGCGACGGGCGAATTCGGCGTCGCTGTTGAACTGACACGAACGGCGGGGACCTCACACCCTTTCTGTGGGGTGCGCGCGTGTGCTCGGAGGTGAGAACAGGCGCTCACCGTGCAACAGGGGTGTGAGCTTCAGCGCGGGTGCACCCGGTTCTGCGCTGCTTCCAAGCCGGCCGAGAGCAGGAGTTCCGCGGCGTCCGCTGCTTCTTCGACGACCACGCCCAGATCCTTGCGCTCGGCAGCCGAGAACGGCTTGAGTACGAACGACGCCGGATCCATTCGCCCCGGAGGCCGTCCGACGCCGACGCGAACCCTCAGGTAGTCCTTGGTGCTCAGGTGCTGGGAGATGGAGCGCAGCCCGTTGTGGCCGCCTTCGCCGCCGCCGAGTTTGAGTCGGAGAGCGCCGAAGTCGATGTCCAGCTCGTCGTGCACCACCACGATGTTCGCCGGTTCGATCGAGAAGAATCGCGCCAACGCAGCCACCGGCTGGCCCGAGAGATTCATGAACGTCCGCGGCTTGGCGATGATCACCGAGCGAGAACCGAGGCGGGCCTGGACGACGTCGGAGTTGGACTTCTTGTGCGAGGAGAACGCCCCGCCGATGCGTCCGGCGAGGGCGTCGGCGACCATGAAACCGACGTTGTGGCGGGTCTTTTCGTACTGCGGGCCGGGATTGCCGAGGCCGACGATCAGGGCAGGCGCTGTACTTTCGGCACTCACGGGGTCAACACTCACGCTCGTCATTGTCGCATCACGCCTTCGAAACGAACGACGCGCTGTTCCCGATGTGGGAGCAGCGCGTCGTACGCGGTCGGTGGAGAGAGATCAGCTGTCGCTGTCCTTGCTCTCCTCGTCGTCCGAATCCTCGTGGCTCTCGGCCTCTTCCTGAGTTTCGGCCTCGCCCTCTTCGGTGATCGGCTCGGTGCCTTCGCCGTCTGCCTCGAGCTCTTCCTCGGACGGTGCCTCGACGACGTTGACGAGCAGCTGCTCGGGGTCGGACATCAGGGTGACGCCCTCGGGCAGCTCGACGTCCTTTGCGTAGTACTGGGTGTCGATCTGGTTGTCCTCGACGGAGATGACGAAGTTCTCCGGGATCTCCAGGGCGTCGGCCTCGATCTCGATGTACGTGGAGTCGGTGACGACCAGGGTGCCCGGAGCTGCATCGCCTTCGACGATGATGTTGACCTCGACGGTGACGCGCTCGCCCTTCTTCAGGACGAGGAGGTCGGCGTGCTCGATGCTGCGACGGATCGGGTGCACGACGATCGACTTGGTCAGCGCCAGCTGCGACTTGCCGTCGATGTCGAGGGTCAGCACGGCGTTGGTGCCGTCGTTACGCAGCACGGCTGCGAACGCGCGAGCGTCCAGAGCGAGGTGCTGGGGATCGGTGGCGTGTCCGTACAGAACGGCGGGAACGAGGCCGTCGCGACGGGTGCGGCGGGCAGCGCCCTTGCCGAATTCGGTGCGGACGAGCGCGGTGAGATTGTTTACCTTCGATGCCATGGTGCTGGATGCTCCTGATAAATGTGGTTCGTGCGGCGTACTTCGTCGGGCGGTCAAGCTCGTCGGGGCGGACACGAACGAGCGCGGCCAACGGGGCCGAGCCGCGTCGATAACGGTGGATCCGGAACTATTCGGATCTACCCTCGCCGAGACAACCTGGGAAACAATACACGACCACGTCACGTGCGTGGAAGCTCGACCCCTGCTACGAGCCCGGAGTGGAGCCGGCGTAACGACCGCAGTTACTGTCGTGCACCTGCGAGCGCAGCGAGCAGATCCGACGCGATGCCCCGCGCGACCACGATGGCGTCATCGCGAGCTCCTGCCGTCCCCATGACCACCGCGCCCTCGTGCAGCACCGACAGCCGGGTTCCCAGCTGTTCGGCATCGGGATATCCGGCTTCGCTGGCCAGTCGCGCGAACAACGATCTGGTCCAGGCTTTCTCGGACTCGATGATCGCGAGCACCGGGCTGTCGGTGCCGCCGAACTCGGCGAAGGCGTTGACGAATCCGCAGCCGCGATGGTTGTCGCGCATCCAGACGTCCAGGGCGTCGTACACCCCGAGGATGCGGGCGTCGCCGGGTTCGAGGGCATCGACGAATTCCGTCACGTGATCGCACCACAGAGCGTATCGACGGGTGAGGTATCGCTGCACCAGGCCGTCCTTGGAGCCGAATCGGTCGTACAGGGTCTTCTTAGTGGTGCCGGCCTCCTCCGCGATCAGGTCGACTCCGACAGCTCGGATGCCGCGGGCGTAGAACAGCTCGCTGGCGACGGCGAGGATGCGTTCTCCGGCGGGGGTGAGGGGCTTGTCGAGCATGGTTGCCTTCCGAAAGCGCTGGTGAGAAGCAGGTGCACTGCAAGTATACAGACCTGTATGTTTACATCGCAGCATGAAAGCGAATGTCGACGCCGTTGCAGGTACGGCCCTGGTGGTGCTGTGGAGTTCGGGCTTCATCGGAGCCGAACTCGGTACAGCCGAAGCCCCCGCGCACACTCTGCTGGCCTGGCGTTATGTCGCGGCTGCGGTGCTACTGATCGCTTGGTGCCGGTACCGGCGGCTGACCCCCACCTGGCATGCCATCCGAATCCACGCGGTCCTCGGCCTCTTCTGTCAGTTCCTCTACCTCGGTGCCACGATCACCGGGATCGGGATGGGAGTGCCACCGGGAGTCGCCGCATTGATCGCCGCACTGCAGCCGCTGGTCGTCGCGACGGCATCGAGCCGGATCTTCGGCGAACGAGTCGGAGGGCGGCAGAGTCTGGGGCTCGTCGTCGGCATCGCGGGTGTCTCGCTGGTGGTGCTGGGGGATATGTCCGGTGCCGACCTCGCCTGGCCCGTCTACCTACTACCGGCGGCCGGGATGCTGGCTCTGTCGATGGGCACGATCGGTCAACGAGTGCTGGCACCGAAGGAGCCGATCGCGCTGGCGATGGCCATCCAATGTTCTATCAGCGCAGCCGGTTTCATGACATGGAGCGCGTTGGCCGGTGATGTCGCACCGCCCATGACGACGGGCTTCTGGGCAGCTGTCGCGTGGACGGTCGTGCTCTCGACTTTCGGTGCGTACGGCGCGTACCTGTTCGTGGTGCGTCGCAACGGGCCCACCCGCGCCAGTGTGTTGCTCTACCTGACCCCGCCGACGACGATGCTGTGGGCCTGGCTCATGTTCGACGACGCGATCACCTGGCTCGGAATCGGTGGACTCGCGGTCTCAGCGGTCGGCGTCGGGCTGTATCTCCGCAAAACCCGTGTGAGCGAAACTTCGACCCCTGCGACGAAGTCTCATGCACGTGCGAGCGCAGCGAGCATCGTGTCCAGTTCGGCGAACGTGACGAAATAGTGGGGAGATGCACGAACGACCGCGTCGAGTCCCCGGCCGGTCATGTCCAGGCGCGTCGAGCTGCGATGGCTGACGGTCACGGTCACCCCGCGCTCCCCGAGTCGGTCGCGCACGGCCACGGGATCTTCGCCGTCCACGGTGAACGAGACGATGCCGTTCTTGCGGTCGCCGAGGTCGTGCACGGTCACTCCGGGGATCTTCCGGAGCCCGGCCCGCAGGTATTCGGCACGTTCGACAACGGCTTCCTCGACCTGGTCGACACCGAGCTCGAGGAGATAGTCGACGGCCGCCCCGAGCGCGAGTCTGGCCGCGACGTCGCATTCCCAGAACTCGAATCGCGTGGCATCGTCGGCCATTCGATACGTCTGTCGGTCCACCCATTGAGCGCTGTGCAGGTCGAGGGCCGGCGGATGCAGCGTCGACGCCAATCCCGGTCGCAGATAGAGGAAGCCGGTTCCGCGGGGGCCGCGCAGCCATTTGCGGCCGGTGGCCGAGAGGGCATCGACTCCCAATTCCTCGACGTCGATGCGCATCTGCCCGATGGACTGGCAGGCGTCGAGCAGGACCAGTGCGACGTGGCGGTGCGCGAGATCGGCAACGGCACGGGCCGGATTGATCAGTCCGCCGTTGGTGGGGGCGTGCACCACCGAGATCAGTTTCACCCGGTCGTCGAGCATCGATTCCAGTGCGTGTACGTCGATACGTCCCGATTCGTCACTCGGGACGATCTCCACCGTTGCGCCGGTGACCTCGGCGCGGTGGAGGGCGGAGATCGCGTTGCTGGCGTATTCGGCCTCGCACAGCAGTATTCGGTCACCGGGAGACAGCGGCACCGAGTAGAAGAAGTCTGTCCAGGCCCGGGTCGCAGAATCGCTCAATGCGATGCTCGACGCCGGGGCTCCGATCAAGGTTCCGATCGAGGTCTTGACCGCGGCGAGATCATCGAGTCGTTCGTTCGCGGCCCGGTAGCCACCGATTTCCGCTTCCCGGCGCAGGTGCGCGATCGCGGTATCGAGGACGACGCTCGGAGGTAGAGACGATCCGGCGCTGTCGAGAAAGACCCGGCCCGACGCACCGGGGGTGTCGCGTCGAATGCGGTCGTGATCGAGCATCGGTCGTCCTTTCGGTAGCGAACTCTCGGGCACCAGAGTTCCACAATCGGTAGCCTCGATCAGACGAGGGATCGCGGCGTTTTCGATCCCCGCGGCTGGGTACGTACTCCGAGCGGAGAACGTGTTGAGTGCGGAAAGAAGGAATGAGTGTCGTCCAACGAGAAGTCTCTCGGGCTGAGCTCGCGCCCGGCAGCAGAGGCATATGTATCGAAGGTGTGTTTCAAGCTGGGGCCACCGGCTCTCATCGGTGCCGAACTCGAGTGGCTCACCGCCCTCGACGACGGAACGCGTCCGACCCTCCCAGCTCTGGCCGCTGCGCTCGGTGTTCACTCCCCGCGCAGTATCGATCCCGAGTCACCCGCCCTGTCGTTGCCGGGCGGCAGTATCGTCACCGTCGAACCCGGCGGTCAGGTCGAATTGTCCAGTTCGCCTTATCTATCCGTTTCCCAACTCGCACCGATGCTCGACGCCGATGCGCGGCTGCTGCGGGACATTCTCGGTAAGGCCGGCATCGACATCGCGTCCGTTCCGGCCGATACTGCTCGGGCACCCGAACGTCTCCTCGTGCTACCGCGGTACTGCGCGATGGAGAATCGGTTCACCACCATCGGCCCCTTCGGAAAGCTGATGATGTGCAACACCGCAGCGGCTCAAGTGAGCGTCGACGCGGGTCGTGATCGTGCCGAGGTCGCCTCGCGCTGGCACATGCTTCATGTCATCGGTCCTGCCTTCGTGGCTGCGTTCGCTCGCTCTCCCGAACTTTCCGGCGCACCCGCGGGACGCTGGGCATCCCAGCGGATGCGGACCTGGCTCGAACTCGATTCCAGCAGAACCGATTCCAGCAGAACGTCGGTGCCCAACACCGGCGACCCGATCACCGACTACGCCCGGTGGGCGCTCGACGTTCCGTTGCTCTGCATCCAAGGCGTCACGCAGAACTGGGAAGCGCCGCAGGGCACCACGTTCGCGCAGTGGGTGGACAATCCCGGCATCGTCGGACGCCCGCCGACCTACAGCGATCTCGACTACCACCTGACTACCCTGTTCCCTCAGGTGCGTGCCTGCGGGCACTTCGAGATTCGCTATCTCGACGCGCAGCCGGACGGGCAGTGGGTGGTTCCGGCGGCGGCGTTCGAGGCGCTGCTGTCCACACCCGAGCTGGTGGCCCGAGCCACCGAGATCGGCGGCGGGACGGCGGGACGGTGGCTCGACGCGGCCCGCGTAGGGCTGGCAGACCGCGAGCTCCGCAGAGCCGCAACCGAATTGCTCGACCTCGCAGCGGAGGTCGGTGGCGAGTTCTCCGACCACCTGTCGGCAGCGTCTCGACGATGCAGTGCCGGCGAGACGCCGAGCGAACTCGACACGGCGGCACGGGAACTTCGGACTCGAAAGGAATCGGTGTGAGCGCCGAACAACTCAGGAGCAGAATAGAAACGGTACTCACGCGCAGCCGAGCCCGCAGTGCGGCGCTCACCGATTGCGTGGACGAGACCGAACTGATGTCGCAGCATTCGCCGTTGATGAGCCCGCTGGTCTGGGATCTCGCCCACATCGGTAGCCAGGAAGAGCTCTGGCTCGTCCGTGATGTCGGTGGTCGCGATCCGGTGCGTCCCGACATCGACGAGCTGTACGACGCCTTCAAACACTCTCGTTCCTCGCGGACGTCGCTTCCGCTGCTCACTCCGGACGAGGCACGCGTCTATGTCCAGACCGTCCGTGACAAGGCCTGGGATGTGCTCGACCACAGCACTTTCGAGGGTAGACCGGTCGAGAAACATGGCTTCGCGTTCGGCATGATCGCCCAGCACGAGCAGCAACACGACGAGACCATGCTCGCGACCCATCAACTACGTTCGGGACCAGCGGTTCTGACCGCTCCTGCGCCTCCCAGTTCGGCCACCCCGGTGTCGGGTGAGGCCGTCATTGCCGGAGGCCCGTTCTCGATGGGGACCTCGCTCGACCCGTGGGCCCTCGACAACGAGCGACCGGCTCACACGGTGCACGTACCGACGTTCGCCATCGATCGGGCCCCGATCACCAACGCGCAGTTCATGGAGTTCATTGCCGACGGCGGTTACGAACGCCGCGAGCTGTGGACCGACAAGGGGTGGCAGCATCGCGTCGACGCGAACCTGACCGCGCCGCAGTTCTGGGAGTCCGACTCCGACGGCACCTGGTGGCGTCGGAGTTTCGGAGTGCGCCGTCCGGTGCGACCGCATCAGCCCGTCGTGCACGTGTGTTGGTTCGAGGCCGACGCCTACGCGCGGTGGGCAGGCAAGCGTCTGCCGACGGAGGCGGAATGGGAGAAGGCTGCGCGATTCGACGCCGAGACCCGCTCCAGCAACGCCTACCCGTGGGGCGACGCCGAACCCACTGCGGCACATGCCAATTTGAATCAACGGCATCTGGAACCGGCAGACGTCGGCGCGTATCCCGACGGTGCCTCTGCAGCAGGCGTGCACCAACTCATCGGTGACGTGTGGGAGTGGACCTCCTCCGATTTCGAGCCGTACCCCGGCTTCGAGGCCTTCCCGTACGCCGAGTACTCCGAGGTGTTTCTCCGCGGCGACTACAAGGTGTTGCGCGGCGGGTCGTTCGGCACCGACGAGGTGGCGTGCCGGGGCACGTTCCGTAACTGGGACCACCCGATCCGCCGCCAGATCTTCAGTGGATTCCGGTTGGCCCGCGACGTCGAGTCCAGCTGAATGTGCCGTCATCTCGGGTATCTCGGCCCCCGCACGTCCGTCGGGGGAGTGCTCACCGACGGTGAACACAGTCTCCGTGTGCAGGCGTATGCCCCCAGCGACATGCGCGGCGGCGGCACCATCAACGCCGACGGGTTCGGTGTCGCGTGGTGGGACGGCGACGCAGCCGCGCACAGCTACCGAAATCCCATGCCCATCTGGACCGATCCGGCGGTGGACGATGTTCTGTCGCAGATCGATTCGACGTCGGTGATCGCGGCGGTGCGATCGGCGACCGTGGGAATGCCGGTGGAGCGCACCGCATGCGCACCCTTCACCGACGGCCGTTGGGCGTTCAGCCACAACGGTGTGGTGTTCGGTTGGCCGCAGTCGATGGCCGACCTGTGGTCGGAGGTGCCGCCCGTCGACGCGCTTGCGTTACCTGCGCCGACCGATGCCGCCGCTCTGTGGGTCGTGCTGCAGACCCTGCTGCGCACCCACGATCCCGAGTCGGCACTGCGCATGTTGGTCTGCAGGGTTTTCGCAACCTCGCCCAGGGCGCGCCTGAATTTTCTGCTGTCGGACGGCGAGAGCATGTACGCCACGGCGGTGCATCATTCGCTGTCGGTTCTGCGGACCGAGGATTCGGTGACGATCGCCTCCGAACCCCTCGACGATCGACCCGACTGGATTTTCATCGACGACCGACGCATGGTCGTCGCCACGACAACCGATCTCACCATTTCCAGCCTGGAATCATAAAGGAGCGTCATGAGCACGGTGGACGTACATCTGGCCGACACAGCATTGCTCGACGAGTTGCGTAAGGACGTGCGGGACGGTCTCACTGCCGACCCGAAGTGGCTCTCGCCCAAGTACTTCTACGACGCGCTGGGCAGCGAGCTCTTCGAGCAGATCACGGTGCTGCCGGAGTACTACCCGACGCGGACCGAGCGCGCCCTCCTCGAGGAGCATGCTTTGGACGTCGCCGAAGCAACCGGATCGACGATGTTGATCGAGCTGGGCTCCGGCTCGTCGGAGAAGACGAAAATCCTGCTCTCTGCCGGGGTGAAGCATGGGTCGCTCGAAACCTATGTACCGCAGGATGTATCCGTCACGGCCCTCGAAGGTGCCATCGAGCAGATCTCGCACGAATTCCCGGCGCTCGAGGTGCGCGGCATCGTCAGCGATTTCACCGACACGCTGCACAATCTGCCCAGCGGCCAGGCTCGTACGATTGCATTCCTGGGCGGAACGCTCGGCAACCTGATCCCCGAGGAACGCCGGGAGTTTCTCGGAGCCATCGCCGACGCCCTCGATTCCGGTGAGCACCTGCTGCTCGGTGTCGGCCTGGTGATCGACCCGAAGGTTCTCGTTCCGGCCTACGATGACGCCGCAGGGGTGACCGCGAAGTTCAATCGAAACGTGTTGTCGGTGATCAACTCTCGCCTGGATGGCAACTTCGATCCCGATGCCTTCGAGCATGTCGCGCTCTGGAATGCCGAGCAGGAGTGGATCGAGATGCGGCTACGGGCCAACGCGCCGCAGGAGGTGTACCTCGCCGACCTCGATCTGCACGTGCACTTCGACGCCGGTGAGGATCTGCGCACCGAGATCTCGGCGAAATTCCGGCCGGAGGGAATCACGGAAGAACTCGCTGCGGCGGGATTCGGCGTCGAACATCTCTGGTCCGACGCCGATTCCCGCTTCGCACTCATTCTTGCGCGCAAGGACGGGTAGCGGGTCCACCGGAGTGGGCACCAGTGCACGCAACGACCGCCGATCGACGGAATCCCGTCGATCGGCGGCGATAGTGCGCAACCCTGCCCGCTGCAGCCGCGTATTCACGGGAGTCGACGGTCCGTTGCTGCGATCGACTTCCGACGACGCCGCACCACGGCGATGATTTCGTCCACGACGCGATCGAGGTCGGCAAGCGCTGTGGCCGCCGAGTAGCGCAGCACCAACCATCCATCGAGCACCAACTCGTTCTGGCGTCGACGATCGTTGTTGAACGTGGCGGGATCCGTGTGGAACTCTCGGCCATCGATTTCGACGATCACTCGTGCGGAAAAGTCGACCAGGTCGCCGTAGAACTTTCCGACGCGCGCATTGATCTCCATCGTGAAGTTGCGGGCTGTCAACGCCCGCGTTACCACGCGCTCCGGCTCTGATCGTGTTCTGGGGCAGCACGTTCGAAGCTGCTTCCGGACGGAAGCCATCCCGTGCATTCCCTTCGACGTGTCACACAGTGCGGCAACCCGTCGCCACGGCAGATGATGGTCGATGGCGTCGTCGAAGAATTTCTCGAGATCGGGCGTCGACAACGAGGTCGCGACGTCGACGAACGTCTGCTCCAGCGACATCACTCGCAGGCCTCGGTGGAGCTGGACCTCGACGAGGCGTCGGCGATGAACTCGAACCCACGGCACCGATCTCGACTGGACGTTCGGGGCCACCGTGACAGAGACGAGTCGCGGTTCGTAGTCGATCAGTCCCCACAACCAGGCCGCACTTTCGTGGCTCAACACGGCGTCCGGTTTCCACAGAAGCGCACCGGTGCACAGTCCGAGGTAGTCCGGTTTCTCCGTCGCGTAGACCTTCGGCAGCAGGCACACGAGCTCCCCCGACCGCGATCGTCTCGAAATGCCGCTCGTACTGAGCCCTTGCGCCACCAATTGCTGCACTGTGTAAACCCCCATGGCTACACCGTTGCGTCTGGGGAGCCTCTGCAACAGTGGCAATCTCGCAATTGTGGATACCTCGATGACGTTATCCACAGGCAGTGCCCGGCAGAGTGGGCACCAGTGCACACAACGATCGCCGATCGACGGAATCCCGTCGATCGGCGGCGATAGTGCGCAACCCTGCCCGGCGGGCATCACCCAGCACTGTCGAACACGAGGCTAGGCATCCGCCAACGCGACCACCGGCGAAATTCGATTAGCCCGTCGTGCCGGAGTCAGTGATGCCCCGAGTGCGAGGAGGCCACCGCACAGCACGGTTCCGGCGATGACGGCCCACGGCAGAGTGGGGGCCGTGAGTCCGCGTGAATCCAGTGAGCCGAGCAGCGATTGTGCTGCGGCCCAGCCGTATCCGATGCCGAGGATCAGCCCGAAGCCCATCGAGGCGACCACCATCTGGCTGCTCTCCGAGACGATCATCGACCGAATCTGCTTGCGGGTGAATCCGAGTGCACGCAATAGACCGATCTCCCGGGTGCGCTGCAGAATGCTCAGCAGCAGGTTGTTCACCATCCCGACCGCCGCGATCACGGCCGAGAAGCCGATGAGTCCGGTCATGATTCCCACTGTCACGGTGAGGACCTGGTCGACGGAGGCTTCGTCGAACTCGTTGACGAGCATCGACCGGTAGCTGTACATCGCGACCGCGAACGTGGTCACCAGCGTCACCCCGATCAGCAATCCAACCGCGGTACGGGTGCTGCGATCCGGATAGCGAATTGCGTTGGCCGAGGCCAGTCTTGCTGCAGGTCCGCGTCCGAACAGTTTTCCGACCAGCCTCAGCGTTGCGGGCAGAATTCGATAGGCACCGACCATGATGCCGGTGAACGAGGCGACGCCGCCGAGGAACGCGACCAGCACACCCGTCGGGTTCACCATCCCGATCAGGATTCCGAGCCCGAGCAGTGCCACTCCGCCGGCGATCAGCACGATCGACATGCCCGTCCTGATTCGACGCGACCGCGGAGCCTCCACTCCCGTGTCCACGGCACCCCCGGTTGCCTGAACAGGAGTCACGTCCAGCACCTTTCGAGACCCGACGTAAGAGGCGAGGGTCGTCGTCAGCACCACGATGACCACCGGCAGACTCACCAACGGTTGGACGGACGTGTACTGCACATCCGGCAGCTGCCCCGCCGAGACCGCAACGGCCCGGGCCAGATGACTCGCTCCGATACCGACAACCAAACCGAGTGCACCACCGAACAATCCGACGAGAAAGCCTTCCCTGGCCACCGATCGACGCAGGTCACGCGCCCGTGCACCCAGTAAGCGCAGAAGAGCGATGGTGCGGGTGCGGCCCGCGACGATCGTCGCGAACGTGTTCGAGGTGACCACCGCCGCGACATACAGTGCGAGACCGATGAACACCAGCGCCACGCTGTACAGCGCAGTGACGGCAGCACCGTCGGTATCCCCGAAGATGTCGACCAGAAAGGCCGTGGCCTGAATCAACACCACACCGAAGAACGACGCGAGCGAGGTCACCAGCAGACTGGCACCGTGCTCCTTCGACGCCTGAGCCGACGTCAACCCACCTGCCTTCATGATGCGTGCTCCATTCCCAGCATGTAGCTCGAAATCTGTTCTGCACTCGAACGTCCCAGTTCGTTGACGATGTGACCGTCGGCGAGGAAGACGATGCGATCGGCGTAGCTTGCCGCGATGGGGTCGTGGGTGACCATCACGATCGACTGGCCGTACTCGCGCACCGCCGCGGCGAGAAGGCCGAGAACCTCACGGCCGGTGCGGGAATCGAGGTTGCCGGTGGGTTCGTCGGCGAAGATCAGATGTGGACGGGTCCCCAGCGCGCGGGCGATCGCGACGCGCTGCTGCTGCCCACCCGAGAGCTGATGCGGCCGGTGGTTCACCCGCGCCTGCAACCCCAGGGTGTCGATGAGCTGCTCGATCCAGGCCGCCTCCTCGGCGGTGGGTGCACGGCCGTCGAGCTCGAACGGCAGCAGGATGTTGCCCCGAACATCGAGGGTGGGAACGAGATTGAAGGACTGGAAGATGAAGCCGACCTGCTTGCGTCGCAGCGTGGTCAGAGCGTCGTCGTTGGCCGAGGTGATGTCTGCACCGGCCAGCATCAGATGACCCGAGCTGGCGTTGTCCAATCCCGCCATCACATGCATCAGGGTCGATTTGCCGGAACCGGACGGCCCCATGATGGCAGTGAACTGGCCACCGTGAATGTCGAGAGAGACGTTGTCGAGGGCGCTCACCGGATTGGTCGAGTCACCGAAATGTTTGCTGACTTGGAATGCCCGGGCAACAGGGCCTGCTGTGATCGTCATGCCCACAACGCTATGAATTCGCAGGACCGGAGTAATCAGGCGCGAGTCTCTGCGTCGTACATCTACAGGATGACTTCGGTGTCAGTCTCCGGTGAGTCCGTGCTCGAATGCGTAGACCACCAACTGCACTCTGTCACGCAGGTGCAGCTTGGCGAAGATGCGACTGATGTGCGTTTTCACCGTCGCCTCGCTGAGGAATTCCATCTCGGCGATCTCGGAGTTGCTCAGCCCGCGGGCGGTGAGTCGGAAGAGTTCCTTCTCCCGCGCGGTGAGGGTGGCGAACTCGGCCGGCACCTTCGGCACCACCGGTGTCGGCGTGAAATGCGCCAGCAGACCCGTCGTCGCCGACGCGGCGATCACCGAGTTGCCTGCATGAACCGTCCGGATCGCCGCGAGCAGAAATTCCGGGTCGGCATCCTTGAGTACGAATCCGCTTGCCCCCGAACGAATCGCTCGCGCCGCACTCTCGTCGAGGTCGAACGTCGTCAGCACCAGAATCCGCGGGGGAGTATCGGATCCGGCCACGATCTGCTCGGTCGCGGCGATACCGTCGAGCACAGGCATCCGGACGTCCATGAGCATCACGTCGGGACGTGCCGACGCGCCGAGCTCGACGGCTTCCTTCCCGTTGCCCGCCTCACCGACGAACTCCAGATCGGCCTGCGAGGAGATGAGCATGCGAATGCCCGCCCGGAACAGTTGCTGGTCGTCGACCAGTGCCACCTTGATTCGATCGGCCATCAGTCGATTCCCTTCGTGGACGATCCGGCGGCAGGAAGCCAGGCAGTCACGGTCCACGACGAGCCGTCGCCGGACGCGGTGCACATGCCACCGGCGAGGCTGGCGCGTTCTTTCATTCCTGCGACACCGTGACCGGAGGATTCGGGGCTCGAACGCCCGGGGAGAACGCTGTTGCGCACCGTCAGTTCGATGCCGGCAGAATCGGATTCGATGGTCACGGTCACCGGTCGGTCCGGATCACCGTGCCGCAGGGCGTTGGTCAACGATTCTTGGGCAATGCGATACAGCGCCAAGTGCGTCCCGGCGCCCAACGACACCTCGGTGGGGTCGATCGAGGAGTCGATGGTCAGGCCGGTGGCTCGCATCTGATCGAACAGACGCTCGAGATCGTCGGGGGTGGGGTTCGGGAGATCGCCCTGACTGTGGCGCAGCTGTCCGAGCAACACCCGAACGTCGGACAGCGCCTCGCGCGCGGTGTCGGAGATGGTCGTCAGGGCAGTGTCGACGGCAGCGGGGTCGACGGCGCGCACATAGCGTGCACCGTCGGCCTGCGCGATCACCACGGCGAGCGAATGCGCCACGATGTCGTGCATGTCGCGGGCAATTCTGTTGCGCTCCTGCTCGATTGCCACTTCGTGTTCGGCGCGGGCCTGATGCACTTCGGCGAGCTCACGTGCGTGTGCGGATTCGATGGCGGTGCGCCGGGCATAGGCCAAGCGACCCAGGGCCCAGGACAACCCGAGCATCGCCCACAGGCCGACGAGGAGGAAGGCGAACTGCAGGAGTCGGGGTTCCTGGAAGCCCTCTTCCGTGGCCGGGCCGAACGGATTGCCGTCCACGAACGCCAGGTACAGAGCCGCTATCACGCCACCGGCGACGGCCGAAGCGAGCCCGAGGCGTCGAAGCACGTTGTCGCCGTACGCGGCCGAGCAGTACAGAATCGCGAAGATTGCGATGTCCGCCGAGAGGGGGAGTACCCCGCTGATCATCTGCACGACGGCCAGCACCCAGGCCAGTGCTAACGACAGTCGCGGTGACCGTCGCCGAACTGCCAGCGCGACGCCGAAACCGACCAGGACGCCGAAGCCTGCGGAACCGTACGGGCCGTCCAGCGTGGACGGCATCATGAGCAGAACGAAGACGACGGCGTAGGCGACGTCGAGCACCTGCCGTGAGATCGAACGCTTGCGCAGCACTCGATCAGACTACGTGGATCAGTTGGTGCGGCGACGAGCCTTCTCGAGCGCGGCCAGAGTCGACAGGACAGTGGTGCGCTGCCGTTCGAGATCCTTCATGCGCGCACGTGCCGGCAGGCCCTGAACGCCGTCGAGCGCGCTGATCTGCTCGTCGACGGAGGTGAGCTGGCCGAGCAACTTCTGCACACGGGACTGCAGTTCGATCGCATCGATCCCGGTGACGCCGGCCTGCGACTTCTTCGTCGGTGCCTTCGCGGGCGTTCCGGACGTCGTGGAGGCCGGTGCGTTGCCCGCGGCAGCGGCCCTGGGGCGCAAGGCTTTGCGGACGGCGGCAGGATCGGGCAGCTTCTCGAGCCGAATGCGGTTGAGCACCTCACGCGCATCCCGAGCGGTGACGCGGTACTCGCGCTCCTCCTCGTCCTCGGACGCCAGCGTGCCGCCCAGGGGCCGCAGGCCGTACATCCCGATGAAGTGCTTGGCCTCGTCGATGACGGCTTCCTTCTCGCGGCACAGACCACAGCGCGGCTCGTTTCGGAAGTCCTCGACGCTGTCGGTGCTACCGCACCAGACGCACCCGCCCGGCGTCCATCGGGCAATTCTGACCGTAGTAGTTCCAGCCGGGCCGTGGGGAGAGTCTGCGTCGATCACGACGAGTCATCTTAGGTGACAACGAAACCCGCCCCGCACACCCCCGTCTCGCGAGCTGCAGGTTCCGGTCACGGACGTGACGTAGTTCATGCAGAGCGGACGGAGAGTGGGCGGGGCGGAGTGAAACAGACCCGAAGGTCGGCAGTGGAGCCTGCGGAGTGACCCGAAAAGGCTATGCGCTGCCGTTGAACAAGCTTGTGACGGAGCCGTTTTCGAAGACCTCGCGGATGGTGCGAGCCAGCAGCGGCGCGATCGAGAGCTCGGTCAGCGTTGCGAAGCGCTTCTCGTCGCTGATCGGCAGGGTGTTGGTGACGACGACTTCCTTGGCACCGCAGTTCGCGAGCCGCTCGGCGGCCGGGTGGGACAGAACTCCGTGGGTGGCGGCGATGACGACGTCACCGGCTCCGGCTTCCTTGAGCACCTTCACGGCACCGGCGATGGTGCCGCCGGTGTCGATCATGTCGTCGATGAGGATGCAGGTGCGGCCTTCGACGTCACCGACGACGCGGTTGGACTTGACCTGGTTGGGCACCAACGGGTCACGTGTCTTGTGGATGAACGCCAGCGGCGCACCGTCGAACGAGTCGGCCCACTTCTCGGCGACGCGCACGCGGCCGGAGTCGGGGGAGACCACGGTGATGTGCTCGAGGCTGTAGGTCGCCCGGATGTGATCGGCGAGCTGGCTGTGTGCGTGCATGTGATCGACGGGGCCGTCGAAGAAGCCCTGGATCTGATCGGTGTGCAGGTCGACGGTGATGATGCGGTCGGCACCGGCGGTCTTGAGCAGATCCGCGACCAGACGAGCGGAGATGGGCTCGCGTCCCCGGTGCTTCTTGTCCTGACGCGCGTACGGGTAGAACGGCAGGATCGCGGTGATGCGCTTGGCCGATCCGCGCTTGAGCGCGTCGATCATGATGAGCTGTTCCATCAGCCACGTGTTGAGCGGGAACGGATGCGACTGCAGCACGAAGGCGTCCGATCCGCGGACCGACTCCTCGAAGCGAACGAAGATCTCGCCGTTGGCGAAGTCACGCGCGGTCTGCGGGGTGACGTCGATCCCGAGTTCCTTGGCGACCTGCTCGGCCAACTCCGGATGTGCTCGACCAGAAAACAACATCAGGTTCTTCTGGTTGTCGATCCAATTAGGGGTGGTCACTGCTCTTCGCCGTCCTTTTGTTCTTGCCGATCACGATCTGCGAGCGCCGCTGCTTTCGCAGCTTCGGTTCCGGGCCTGTTGTCGATGACCCAGCCTTCGATATTGCGTTGCTTGCCACCGGAGACGGCCAGCGCGCCGGGAGGAACATCGTCCCGAACCACTGTTCCTGCACCGGTGTAAGCGCCGTCGCCCACATGAACGGGAGCGACGAACGTCGAGTCGGAACCGGTCCGCACATGGGATCCGATTTCCGTGCGGCTCTTGTTGACACCGTCGTAGTTGGCGAAGACGTTGGAGCAACCGATGTTGCTGTGGTCGCCGATCGTGGCATCGCCGACGTAGGTGAGGTGCGGGACCTTGGTGTTGCGGCCGATCGTCGCGTTCTTGGTCTCCACGTAGGCACCGAGTTTGCCGCCCTCGCCCAGGACCGTGCCGGGACGCAGGTAGGTGAACGGTCCGACGGTGGCATCCGGTCCGATCACGGCCTGCTCGGCGTGGGTGCGCACGACCGACGCGCGCTCGCCGATCTCGACGTCACGCAGGGTCGAGTCCGGTCCGACGACCGCGTCGTCGGCGATGTGGGTCTTGCCGTGGAGCTGGACGCCGGGTTCGATGCGGACGTCCGCGCCGAGGGTGACGTCGATGTCGATCCAGGTGGTCGACGGATCGACGACGGTGACGCCGGCCCGCATGTGTCGTTCGACGATGTGACGGTTCAACACGGAGGTGACGTGCGCCAGCTGGACGCGGTCGTTGACGCCCACCACCAGATCGGGATCGGCGAGCTGGGTGCCGTAGACGGCTTTGCCGTCGGCCTTGCTGATCTTGACGACATCGGTCAGATACAGCTCGTGCTGGGCGTTCGCGGTGCTGAGTTTGCCCAGGGCGGTACGCAGCGCCACGGCGTCGAACGCGTAGACGCCGGAGTTGACCTCGCCGATCAGCACCTGGGCCGGGGTGGCGTCGGCGTGCTCGACGATCTCGGCCACCTCGCCGTCGTCGGTGCGGACGATACGGCCGTAGCCGTTGGCATCGTCGGGGACGAAGGTCAGCACCGTGGCGGCAGCGGGCCTGGGGGCACTCAGGTGCTCGTCGAGCAGAGCTTTGAGAGTGTGACCGTCGAGCAGGGGCACGTCGGCGGCGGTGACGAGGATCGTGCCCTCGAAATCGTCGGGCAATGCGGCCAGGCCGCACTGCACGGCATGTCCGGTGCCGAGCTGGCGATCCTGGACTGCGGTGTGAATCGTGCGCCCGAAGGTGGCCGCGAGGTCCTGGACGGCCTCGGTCACTCGTTCGCGATCGTGTCCGACGACGGTCACCAGGTGGTCGGGACCCAGGTCGGCGGCCGCGTGGAGGGCATGCGCGAGCATGGTGCGGCCGGCGAGGGGATGCAGAACTTTCGGAGTCTTCGACCGCATTCGGGTACCTGCACCCGCAGCGAGAACGACCACGGCGGTCTGCACAGGCATTGAGCTCCTCAGGCGGTAACGCGAAGACGGTATGCACGAATGATGTTGCTCGCTCCGCCGCCAGGACTCGAACCTGAACTATCTGAACCAAAATCAGAGGTGCTGCCATTACACCACGGCGGATAAACGGCCAGCGGTCTCGCCAGTGGCCGACGAATCGAACGACTCATTCGTTTGCCGCTGCGCTCCCACTGAGCGCAACGATCCTCGCACGCGAGGTGGTGGTGAGTCGAACCGCGATGAAGATTCCGCCCTCCGGGTCGTTCCTGCAGGCTCCACTCCCGCCCTCCGGGTCGTTCCTGCAGGCTCCACTCCCGCAGGGACAAACGGATGGATCGGACATCGTTAGTGTGGGGGAGGCGTCGATTCCGGCGTCGAAAAATGCAGGGTCGGTAACGGGAGCGGATTTCGATGACAGGCGCAGCCTCGGAGCAGGAACGCTCACCTCGAGTCCGAATGACAGGGACGCAGCGGCGCGAGCAGTTGATCGAGGTGGGGCGCACGCTGTTCGCCGAACGCGGGTACGAGGCCGCGTCGGTCGAGGAGATCGCCGGACGAGCGAACGTGTCCAAGCCGGTCGTCTACGAGCACTTCGGCGGTAAGGAAGGTCTCTACGCCGTCATCGTTGATCGGGAGATGTCGACGCTTCTCGGCATGATCACCAAATCACTCGACCTCAACCGCTCGCGGATTCGCGTCGAACGCGTCGCACTTGCACTGCTCACCTACATCGAGGACCGCACCGACGGTTTCCGCATTCTCGTGCGCGATTCCCCTGCGGCTGCCGAGGACGGCAAGTACTCGTCGTTGCTCAACGAGGCCATCGGTCGCGTCGGGCACATGCTGGCCGGGGATTTCTCACGCCGCGGACTCGATCCCGAGTTCGCGCCGATGTACGCCCAGGCGCTGGTCGGAATGGTGTCGATGACGGCGCAGTGGTGGCTAGACGTGCGAACACCGTCGAAAGAAGTGGTTGCGGCGCATGTGGTCAACCTGTGCTGGAACGGGCTGACGAATCTGGAGGCCGACCCTCGATTGACCGAGGAATGAGAACTCGGTTTCGTCTCTTCGCGGTTAAAGAGGGGGTATCGTCCCCTTTGTCGGTCATGAGAGCTGTGTCACACACGGCGTAAGGCTCGATCGGACCGATGCATGTTGGCACGAGACGTAAAGCAAGTCAGTGGTACCGTTCGGGCGTAATTTGCGCAGTGGCAGTTCAGAATTGCGAAGGCGGATCCCATGGTCAGGCAGGCCCGCGCTGAAATAACCCGCGACACCGTGCTCGCGGGCGCAGCGAACGTATTTCTGCGCCTGGGGTACGCGAACGCGAGTCTCAGCGAAATCATCTCTCAGTCCCAGGTCACCAAAGGCGCTCTGTACTTCCACTTCGGTTCCAAGGAAGAACTCGCGCGTGCGGTCATCGACGAGGGCAACGCTCGGCTGACCACTGCGTGCATGCAGTTCAACGACGGTCGCATCCCCGCACTCGAGGCGGCGATCGGCATCTCCTACATCGTCGTCGACCTTTCGGTCAGCGACCCCATGGTCTCGGCCATGCTCCGGCTGAGCCATCAGATCGGCGATTACCGCGGCACCGAGGGCAATGTCATGGCCGGGTGGAGCGAGTCGTTCGACAAGCTCGCCGCCAAGGCCATCGCGCAAGGCGACATCGACCCCAACTCGGACTCGCGCACCATCGGTTCGCTCGTGCTCGAGATCCTGGCCGGCGTGCACATGGTTGCGGTTGCCACCTCCACCACCGAGGAACTGCCGTCGCGCATGGAGCGTCTCTGGTACTACCTTCTCCCGGCTCTGGTCCCCGCCAACAAGCTGGACTACTTCCGCGAATTCGCAGCGCGTCGAGTCATCCGCTTCGGCCCGTAACTCACGAGTTCTTCGCAACGAAAGCCGCTACGTCGTCGCGCAGTCGATCCGGGTATTCACCGTTGATCGCATGTGAGGCGTCGGGATAGAGGTGGGGCCTTGCCGTCGACAGCCCGGCGTCTCCCGCCTGCCGAGCTGTCGGTGTGCTCCCATAGACTCGGTCACGACTGTGCGTATGCAGCCGTCGCCTCGAATCGCTTCTAGGAGCATTGCTGTTGTCTTCCGATTCTCTGCCTGCCATTTCTCCATCCGGGCCGGCCCCGATCGTTCCCGACGCGGCGCTGCAACTCTCGGGTCTGGCCAGCGTCGCGCTGACGGATTCGTCCATGGTGGCCGTCGCCGATGCGATCGGAACCGCCGAGCACACGCTCATCGGACCGCACTCGGTTCGCCCGTTCGTTGCCGCCGCGATCGCTCAGCACACGCAGCTGTTGATCGTCACCGCCACCGGACGTGAAGCGGACGATCTCACCGACGAACTGCGCCAGATCCTCGGCGGCGGCGTTGTCATGTTCCCGTCGTGGGAGACGCTTCCGCACGAGCGACTCTCACCGAGCGCCGACACCGTGGGCAAGCGGCTGGACGTACTCCGCCGGCTGGCTCGCCCCGGCGACACCGATTACGGCGATCCTCTGCGCGTCATCGTCACCACCGTCCGCTCGTTGGTGCAGCCGATGGCACCCGGTCTGGGCGAGATCGAACCCGTGACCCTGAAGGTCGGCCTGGACATCGACTTCGACGGCTTGATCCATCGACTCGTCGAGTTCGGCTACCTGCGCGTGGACATGGTCGGCAAGCGCGGTGAGTTCGCCGTCCGCGGCGGCATCCTCGACCTCTTCTCGCCGACGGCAGATCACCCGGTGCGTGTGGAATTCTGGGGCGACGAGATCACCGAGCTTCGCGCGTTCGCGGTCTCCGATCAGCGTTCGCTGCCCGATCACGAGGTCGATCTCGTCATCGCTCCGCCGTGCCGCGAGTTGCTTCTCACCCAGGAAGTTCGCGACCGCGCCGCGGTACTCGCAGCCGACAACGCCGGCGACACCGCGTTGGTCGAGATGCTCGACAAGCTGTCCGCCGGCGTCCCGGTCGAGGGCATGGAGGCGTTGCTGCCGCTGCTGCAGCCGGGTGAATTGCAGTTGCTCGCCGATACTCTCCCCGCAGGTACACACGTATTGCTCTGCGACCCCGAGCGAATCCGCACGCGCGCAACCGATCTGGTACGCACGGGCCAGGAGTTCCTCGAAGCATCCTGGACGGCAGCATCGATCGGTGGAGCTGCGCCGCTCGATACCTCCACCCTGGACACCTCCAGCCTCGAAGGTGCGTCACTGGATCTCGGTGCCTCGGCCTACCGTTCGCTGCGACAGGTTCGGGAGTCGGCTCAGGTGCACGGTCGGCCGTGGTGGACCATCAGCCCGTTGGCATCCGGAAACGGCGAAGAAGTCGAACTCGCCGTCGATTCGGTCCCGGAGGTCCGTGGGTCCGAGGAAGCACTGACGGCCCTGTTCGCCACGCTGCGGGCGCACATCGCCACGGGTGGTCGTGCGGTCATCTCCGTCGCGGGCGCAGGTACCGCCACCCGCATCATCGAACGCCTCGCCGAGGCCGAAGTGCCTGCAGCGCACCTCGATTCCGGTGCGGTCCCGGTCGCCGACGTCGTGAACGTCCTGTGCGGATCGTTGCACGACGGTCTGGTGTTTCCCGACGCGAAACTCGTGGTCGTCACCGAGAGCGACCTGACCGGCAACCGCGTGGCCGCAGCGGGCGAGGGACGCAAGCTCCCGGCGAAGCGTCGTAATCAGGTCGATCCGCTCGCGCTCGTCGCCGGCGACAGCGTCGTGCACGATCAGCACGGCATCGGTCGATTCGTCGAGATGGTCGAACGCACCATCGGCGGTGCCCGACGCGAATACCTCGTCGTCGAGTACGCACCCAGCAAGCGCGGCCATCCCGGGGATCGACTGTTCGTCCCGATGGACTCGCTCGATCAGCTCTCGCGTTACGTCGGCGGCGAGCTCCCGTCTCTGAGCAAGCTCGGCGGATCCGACTGGGCCAACACCAAACGCAAGGCGCGCAAGGCAGTTCGCGAGATCGCCGGCGAGCTGGTGCAGCTGTACGCGGCTCGTCAGGCCGCTCCCGGGCACGCTTTCGGACCCGACACTCCGTGGCAGCTCGAGATGGAAGATGCGTTCGGATTCACCGAGACGGTCGACCAGATGACGGCCATCACCGACGTCAAGGCCGACATGGAGAAGGCGGTTCCGATGGACCGCGTCATTCTCGGTGACGTCGGCTACGGCAAGACCGAGATCGCGGTTCGCGCCGCATTCAAGGCGGTGCAGGACGGCAAGCAGGTCGCCGTGCTGGTGCCGACAACACTTCTGGCGCAACAGCATCTGCAGACCTTCACCGCACGCATGGCGTCGTTCCCGGTGACCGTCAAGGGGCTCTCGCGCTTCACTCACGGTTCCGAATCCAAAGAGGTCATGGCGGGGCTGGCCGACGGTACGGTCGACATCGTCGTAGGTACGCACCGGTTGTTGCAGACCGGTGTCGCCTGGAAGGACCTCGGATTGGTCATCGTCGACGAGGAGCAGCGCTTCGGCGTCGAGCACAAGGAGCACATCAAGTCGCTCCGAACCCACGTCGACGTCCTGACGATGTCTGCGACTCCGATTCCGCGAACGCTCGAGATGAGCCTCGCCGGCATCCGCGAGATGTCGACCATCCTCACTCCGCCCGAGGAGCGGCACCCGGTCCTCACCTACGTGGGCGCGTACAACGACAAGCAGGTCGCCGCGGCCATCAGGCGTGAGCTGCTGCGTGACGGCCAGGTGTTCTTCGTGCACAACCGAGTCAGCTCGATCGACAAGGCCGCCAAGAAGATTCGCGATCTGGTCCCGGAGGCCAGGGTGGCGACGGCGCACGGTCAGATGAACGAGGAAACACTCGAGCGCACCGTGCAAGGGTTCTGGCAGCGCGAGACCGACGTCCTGGTGTGTACCACCATCATCGAGACCGGCCTCGACATCTCCAACGCCAACACCCTGATCGTGGAGCGGTCCGATTCGCTCGGCCTGTCCCAGTTGCATCAGCTGCGCGGTCGAGTGGGCCGCAGCCGCGAGCGTGGTTACGCGTACTTCTTGTACCCGCCCGAGAAGCCGCTCACCGAAACGGCCTACGACCGATTGGCGACCATCTCGCAGAACTCCGACCTCGGTGCCGGTATGGCGGTGGCGATGAAGGACCTCGAAATCCGCGGTGCCGGAAACGTTCTGGGAGCAGAGCAGTCCGGTCACGTCGCGGGCGTCGGATTCGACCTGTACGTGCGGCTCGTCGGTGAAGCGGTCGAGGCGTACCGCGCCGCAGCCGACGGAAAGCCCATCACCACCGACGAAGCCCCCAAGGAAGTGCGCATCGACCTTCCCGTCGACGCCAACATCCCACCGGACTACGTCACCAGCGATCGGTTGCGCCTCGAGGGTTACCGAAAGCTCGCTGCGGCAGCCGATTCCGAGGGCATCGACGCGGTCATCGAAGAACTCGTCGACCGGTACGGTCCGCTGCCCGAGGAGGTGGGCCGACTGGTCTCCATCGCCAAGCTGCGGCTTATCGCGAAGGAATACGGCCTGACCGACGTCAATGTTGCCGGAACACAGGTGAAGCTGGCTCCGATGGACCTACCCGATTCCAAGCAGATCCGCCTCAAGCGGCTCTACCCGAGCGCTGCCTACCGGGCCACCACCGGTGTGGTGCAGTTGCCACTGCCGCGCGTCGAAGGCGGCGGCGTGGGGGCGGCGCGCGTACGCGACGTCGAATTGGTGCAGTTCATCGCCGATCTCATCCTATCCTTGGACGGTAAGCCATCTCGGTCGGTGTTGTTGGAGCAAACAGTGGGGGTGTAGCGGTGACGGTAGTTCTGCTCGACCCTGTTCGGCCCACGCAAGTGCCGGTGGATGCTGTCGAATTTCTTGGCGGTGCAGTGCAATTCACCGAAGAAGTGCCGGTGCGAGTGCGGTGGCTGTTCTCGGGAACCGCTGCGCCCGACGCCGTCGACGCGGTGCTGGTGAGCACCGATCCCGCCAACCCCGACGTCCAGGAACGGATTGCACGCGGAGAACGGGTCATCGCCGCCGAGAAGCTGCCCGGTGACGACCTCATCGCGGCGGTCCGGCTCATGGATCGGCTGCGCACCCTCGGCGGATGGGAAGCGCAGCAGACCCACGAGTCGTTGCGCGGCTACCTGCTGGAAGAAACGTACGAGCTGCTCGACGCCATCGCCGCGGGCAACCTGGTGGACTTGCGCGAAGAACTCGGAGACCTGTTGCTGCAGGTGCTGTTCCATTCCAGAATTGCTCAGGATGCCGCCGAGAACGCGTTCGATGTCGACGACGTTGCCGCAGGACTGGTCGCCAAGCTCACCCACCGCAGCCCACACCTCGGTCGAACGGGCAACGGCCCCATCGACATCGCCGAACAAGAGCGAGCCTGGGAAGAGAAGAAGGCGTCGGAGAAGGCACGCGGATCCTGCGTCGACGGAATCGCCCTGTCTCAGCCGTCACTCGCCCTGGCGCAGAAAGTGATCGGACGGGCCACCAAGGCAGGCCTGCCCGACGAGCTGATTCCCGACGGGCTTCGCGTCGTACACATCGGGGTCGATCACTCGCACGGAGGAGACAGTGCCGAGGACCTGCTGAGGCGTCGGGTATTGGATTTCGCTGTGTTGATCCGTAATGCCGAAGCCTCCGCCCGCAATGCAGGCATCGGGCCGGGGGAGATGTCTGCACTCGACTGGATCGAGCACTGGGGTCTGCGAGGCTGAGGGCTCACCACCCCGCCCGCTCTCTCTCCGTACCCTCGTCCCTCGGGTTGGGATCAATGTGGGGTTCAGTCGGTCAGAGTGCAACAAAGTCGCATTGATCCGGCCCGGCTACCTGCGCCAGAACAAGTGATGAGTGATGCCGCTGCTACTGGGGATGACCTCGTGCTCGAATCTGTCGTTCAACTCGTCGGGTGAATCCCACAGCTTCAGGCCCGAGCCGAATTCGATGGGCGAGACGACGATGTGCATGGTGTCGACGAGATCGGCGTCGAGGAATTCCCGAATACTGGTGACGCCGCCGCCGAGTCGCACGTCCTTACCGTCGGCCGCCTCCTTTGCTTGCTTCAGAACTTCGGAGGGATCCCCGTCTACGAAGTGAAACGTTGTGTCGGAGAGCGTGATCGAGGGTCGCTCGTGGTGGGTGAGCACAAAGACGGGATTGTGGAACGGCGGCTCGTCACCCCACCAGCCCTGCCATTCGTGGTCGGTCCACGGTCCGCGTTGGGGTCCGAACTTGTGCCGGCCCATGATCTCGGCACCGATGTTGTTCGCGAAGTCGCGGGCGAAGTAGTCGTCGAGTCCGCGACTACCACCCGAACCGGCGTTTCCAGGGAAGCTGGCGGTGCCGAAGTACCATCCCATCAGGGCCAGATGGTCGAGTCCGAACGGGCTCTCGAAGCTCTGGTCGACCCCCGCAGCGATTCCGTCGCTCGACACGGTGAAGTTCTGTACCCGAACAAGCTGTCCCATGTGTGCTCCCGAAGTCGATGGTAGAACGTACGACGTATGGACCGAGCCGACTGTACAAACTCACCGCTCGCCCGCGTCAATGGACCACTGCAGCGGTCAGACGTATGCAGTGTGCCATCCACTCAGACCGGGTTCTCGCGTGAATGAACCCTTGCAGCGGTCAGACGTATGCAAGGGTCCATTGACGCGGACGGGGGTGGCGGGGCCCGCCTACTCGAACAGCGTCGAACCCCAATACTCGGATTCTTCGACGCCGGGTGGGCAGGCGAATACCGCAGACCCGACGTGTTGGATGTATTCGTTCAGTGCGTCCTTGCGCGAGAGTGCCAGTTGCATCGGGACGAATTGGGTCAGTGGGTCGCGGCAGTAGGCGATGAAGAACAGTCCGGCGTCGAGGTGGCCGAAGCCGTCGGATCCGTCGGTGAAGTTGTATCCCCGACGCAAGAGTTGGACGCCACCGAGGTTTTCCTTCGACGCCAAGCGCACGTGCGCGGTCTTGTCGATGAAGGTGCCCTCGGGTCCCTGGGACTCGAAGTCGAGTGCGTCGAATTCGTCCTTCTGGCCCAGCGGTGCGCCGGTTCCCTTGCTGCGCCCGATCACTCGCTCTTGTTCCTTCAACGTGGTGCGGTCCCAGGATTCGATGAGCATGCGAATTCGACGCGCCACGAGGTACGAGCCGCCGGCCATCCATTCCTGATCATCATCAGAAGCAACCCACACGTTGTCGTCCAGCAACGACGGGTCCTCGGCCTTGAGGTTGGCCGTTCCATCCTTGAAGCCGAACAGGTTTCGCGGTGTGGCCTGGGTAGTCGAGGTGGACGATGTCCGCCCGAACCCGAGTTGTGACCACTTGACCGACACGGTGCCGAATCCGACGCGAGCGAGGTTGCGGATCGCGTGGACGGCAACCTGCGGGTCGTCGGCGCAGGCCTGGATGCAGAGGTCGCCGCCGGAGCGACGCGGGTCTAGGTTGTCGGCCGGGAAATGCTGCAGATCGGCAAGTGACGCAGGCTTTTTCGATGCCAGGTCGAATCGATCGAACATCGACGGTCCGAACCCGATGGTCAACGTCAGCGACGACGCCGTCAGGCCGAGTGCTTCGCCGGTATCCGACGGCACGTTGTACTCGCCACCGTCGACCGCGCCGCCGTCGAAGGTCTCCTCACCATGCACCAACCGCTCGGCCATCAGCGTCCACTTCTTCAGCAGCGCAACGAATTCGTCGCGAGAGTCGGTGGTGATGTCGAAGGCGACGAAGTGCATGCGATCCTGCGCCGGGGTGACGATTCCGGCCTGGTGCTCTCCGCGGAATTCGACCACATCCGATGTCGGCACCTCGGCACCCGACGCCGTCGCATGTCCCGCGATTGCCCCGACTCCGACGAGTGCAGCACCGGTCCCGACGGCACCGAAGAGGCGCCGTCGGGAGAACTGGCCGGTCTTATTGTCCTGCAACGACACCCTGCACCTGGCTCACTTCGGCGGACAATGCGTCGATCTTGTTGGACAGTTCTTGGCGCTGCGGCTCGGTCACGGTGTCGTAGAAGACGAAGCCGTCGCCGTTGCGGTACTTGGCGAGTTCGGCATCGAGTTCGGCGAAGCGTGCGTCGATCGCGGTGCCCAGCTCGGCGTTGCGCTCGTCGAGGATGGGGCGGACGGCGGCGATGGCGGCCTGCGAGCCGTCGACGTTGGCTTGGAAGTCCCACAGGTCGGTGTGCGAGAAGAAGTCCTCTTCGCCGCTGATCTTGGTCTTGGCGACCTCGTCGAGCAATCCCTGTGCGCCGCCTGCCACCTGGATCGGGTCGATGGTGAAGTCTTCGGCCTTGATCTTGTCTGCGAGCTCGGTGATGTCGGCCTCGAGCTGATCGGCCATCGCGTTCGTGTCGGGCTGCAGTCCCTGTGTCCACAGGTCCTTCTCGATGCGGTGGAAGCCGGTCCATTCGGCTCCGGGCTCCACATCGGGCTCACGCAGATCGATGCGGGGGTCGAGGTCGTCGGGGAAGCTCTCGGCGACAGGCTCGATGCGCTCGTAATAGCTACGCGTGATGGGGAATTGAGCCTTGGCCGCGTCGACGTTTCCGCTCTTGACGGCGGTGACGAACGAGGCGGTGGTCTCCTGCAATGCATCGATCTGGCTGACGACGTAACGCTTGTAGCCTGCGGCGGCCTCGGTGAGGAGTCCGTCCTCGCCTGCGGTGCGGACCGAGTCGCCGGTGACGACGTAGTCGGCGCGGATCCCGTCGCCCACCATGCCTGCCTTGCACGCGGTTTGGTACGTGCCGGGATCGGGCAGGGCGACGATGAGCTGACGCGTCAGGCCGGGTCCGATGTTCTCCACCTCGCCCATGACGCGGTCGCCTTCGCCGTAGACGTAGAACTCGGTGACCTTGCTGCCGTTGTTGGTGATCTGGAACGTCGAGTTCCCGGTGGTGCCCTCGGAAGCGCCGACGTCGCAGGAGGAGTCGGTCGCGGTGACGGCGATATCGCCCGACGCGGCCTCGGTGGAGGACTTCTCGGTGCATCCGGCCAGAGCCATCGGCAGAACCGCGACGGCGGCCAGAGCGTAGGTGGTACGACGCATGGTGGTGGTGCCTTTCAGGAGGATTGCAGTGCTGGCTCGGGTGTCGCGGGAACACGGACCGGGCGAAGGAAGAGGTAGAGGACGATCACGATGTAGAGCACCCACGCGATCGCTTGGAACACAGTGGGTTCGGGCCGGAAGTTGAAGATGCCGGCGAGCACGGTGCCGTACCAGCTCGAGGCGTCGAAGTGTGCGGTGATGTCGAAGGCGACGGCGCTGCCGCCGGGGAGGACTCCACCGATCTGCAGTGCGCGGATGCCGTAGGCGAGGATCCCGGCGGCGACGACGATCAGGAAGATGCCGGTGTACTTGAAGAACACCGCGAAGTTGACCCGCACGGCACCGAAGTAGAGGAATACCGTCAGCACGGCGGCGACGACGATTCCGAGCAGCAGTCCCAGCAGTGGCCACAGACTGCCGTTGGTGTTCTCGGCGTAGCCGACCATGAGCAACGCAGTTTCGACGCCCTCGCGGCCGACGGCGAAGAACGCCAGCGTCAGCACAGCAGCGGGCCCGACGGTCAGCGCTTTCTCCATGTTCGCCCGCAGTTCGCCGGAAATGTTCTTCGCGGCGGTGCGCATCCACAGCACCATCGCCGTCACGATCACCACAGCAACGAGTGACGCCGCTCCGGCAATGATCTCGGCGGTCAGCCCGGTGACGGTGGACGTGCCGTAGTGGATCACGAAGAAGATGGCGGCGACCATGGCGACGGCAAGGCCTACTCCCAGCCAGACCCACTTGAGCGCGTCGCGGCGATCGGCTTTGACGAGGAACGCGACAAGGATCATCACGACGATGCCGGTCTCGAGCCCTTCGCGCACGCCGATCAAGCCACTGCCGAACATTTGGGTGGCGATCGACGGCGCTGAGCCTGCGGCGGCGAGAACTGGCATGAATCAGGCTCCTGCGGTGCGTCGAACATTGGTACGCCTTCCCTCGCAAAGGGTAGGCGACCCTCATGTGTGAAGGCTGACCAAAACATACACCCTGCAACCCGGCCCGAATACGCGTTGACCAGGGGTTATCTCGGTCTTTAGCTTTCTATTACCTTGCGTGTGCAGGATGGTGAGGTGATCTCCCGTATCTGCGTGCTCGCCACAGCATCGGTCCTCCTCGCGTTGACGGCGTGCGGCACCGGCGAACCGAAGCGCGAGATTCCCGAGGGCATCCCGCCCGGACCGGGCACCGAAGTGCCGGCCATCGACTTCAACGCGCCGGGACGCACGGCCGATCTGTTGCTCGCCTGGGCCGAACCCCAGACCGACGCGCTGGGCATCTCGGTGACCGCCTTGGCGTCCTACGGGCACGCTGCGGCGATCATGACCGAGACGGATGCCGACTGCGGAATCGCATGGACGACGCTCGCCGGCATCGGCTACATCGAGAGTCGGCACGGCACCTACCAGGGTTCGTCGGTGGCCCCCGACGGTCTCGTTGCGCCGCCGATTCGCGGAATCCCACTCGACGGCGGACCGGGCGTGGCCGAGATTCCGGACACCGATGGCGGCGTCATGGACGGTGATACCGAGTTCGATCGGGCGATGGGCCCGATGCAGTTCATTCCCGAGACGTGGAAGAAATGGGGCGTCGACGCCAACGGCGATGGCGTCGCCGATCCCGACAACATCGACGACGCAGCGCTGACCGCGGCGCGATACCTGTGTGCGCGCGGCGGTGATCTGCGGACCGCGCAGGGCTGGGAGACGGCGTTGATGGCCTACAACCTGTCGGGTCAGTATCTGCGGGATGTGCGCGATCGTGCGGCCGCGTACTCGGTGGGCACCAGGCCGTAGGAACTCCATGCATCGCGGGCAGTGCAGGGGAGCGGCTAGTCTTGCACCCGGCACAGTCCGTCGGTACCCGTTTATAGGAGAAGCATTCGTGGCCATCATTGAGCAGGTCGGAGCGCGCGAAATCCTCGATTCTCGTGGCAACCCCACGATCGAGGTCGAGGTCGCATTGGACGACGGGACGCTGAGTCGCGCCGCCGTTCCCTCCGGTGCATCCACCGGTGAGCACGAGGCCGTCGAGCTTCGTGACGGCGGAGACCGCTACGGCGGCAAGGGTGTCGAGAAGGCCGTCAATGCTGTGCTGGACGAGATCGCGCCTGCCGTCATCGGTCTGGACGCCATCGAGCAGCGCACCGTCGACCAGGCCCTGCTGGATCTGGACGGCACTCCGGACAAGTCTCGCCTCGGCGCGAACGCCCTGCTCGGTGTCTCGCTTGCCGTCGCCAAGTCCGCTGCCGAGTCCACCGGACTCGAACTCTTCCGCTACCTCGGTGGCCCCAACGCGCACATCCTCCCCGTTCCGATGATGAACATCATCAACGGTGGCGCGCACGCCGACAGTGGCGTCGACGTGCAGGAATTCATGATCGCCCCCATCGGCGCACCCACCTTCAAGGAATCGCTGCGCTGGGGTGCGGAGGTCTACCACGCACTCAAGTCCGTGCTCAAGGCCAAGGGCCTGGGCACCGGCCTCGGCGACGAGGGCGGCTTCGCTCCCGACCTCGCAGGCACCAAGGCTGCCCTCGATCTCATCCTCGAGGCCATCGGCAAGACCGGCCTCAAGCCGGGACAGGACGTCGCACTCGCTCTCGACGTGGCGGCCACCGAGTTCTACACCGCAGGCACCGGCTACGCCTTCGAGCGTGAGACCAAGTCCGCCGAGCAGATGTCGGCGTTCTACGGCGAGCTCGTCGACGCCTACCCGCTGGTCTCCATCGAGGATCCGCTCGACGAGAACGACTGGGACGGCTGGGTTGCGCTCACCGAGGCCATCGGAGACAAGGTGCAGATCGTCGGCGACGACCTGTTCGTCACCAACCCCGAGCGTCTCGAAGACGGCATCGTCAAGGGTGCGGCCAACGCGCTGCTGGTCAAGGTCAACCAGATCGGCACGCTCACCGAGACCCTCGACGCCGTGGATCTGGCGCACCGCAACGGTTACAAGACGATGATGAGCCACCGGTCCGGCGAGACCGAGGACACCACCATCGCTGACCTGGCAGTTGCCGTCGGCAGCGGCCAGATCAAGACCGGTGCTCCGGCTCGAAGCGAGCGCGTGGCCAAGTACAACCAGTTGCTGCGTATCGAAGAAGCTCTCGGCGACGCGGCGCGTTACGCCGGCGAGTTGTCTTTCCCCCGGTTCAATTACGAGGGATAGCGAACAGGCTCGTATGACACGAAGTGGAGAGTGATGATGGCACGGCGCGGCAGGTCCGGGACCAGTCCAGGTGGACGTGATCCCCGACCCCGTGGCCGTTCCTCCTCTTCGAGTCGGTCCAAGGCCGGGGGCGTCTCTCGCGACGAGAAGGCCTCCGGCCGGCAGGCCACCCCTCCCGAACCTTCCGAGCAGGTGCGCGACGCGGTGGTCGGCGGCAAGGCTGCGCCCCGGCGCGTCGGTGTTCGTCGGCCCAAGATGCCCGAGCGGACGTTCTTAGGGCTGTCCACCGGACGAGCTGTCATCCTCGGAGTCGTGGTGTGCGCGCTGGCGTTGACGCTGGCCGTGCCGCTGCGCACGTACTTCTCGCAACGCAGTGAGCTCGAGTCCGTGTTGGCCGAGCGTCAGACCCTGCAAGATGAGGTGGACGCGCTCCAGACCCAGAAGTCTCAGCTCGACGAGCCGTCCCGCATTGCGGCCGACGCTCGCGAACGACTGCGTTTCGTCATGCCGGGGGAGACGCCGTATCAGGTGCAGCTGCCCGGTGATTACTCGCCGAGCTCCGCGGACCTCGCGGTGGACGACACTCCGACGGGACCGTGGTTCACCGAATTGTGGAACACCGCGGTCCAGCCGCAGGGTTCGGATGAGCCGCAGGAGCCGACGTCCGCACCGATGCCTCTCGTACAGCCAGAACCCGCACCGGCCCCGCCGCCGGTGCCAGAACCAGAAGGAGGACCGGTCGGGTGAATTCCTCGGCAGTCTCGCAGGAAGATCTCGATGCGGTCGCATCGCAGCTCGGACGTGAACCGCGTGGCGTACTCGAGATCGCGTACCGATCTCCGGACGGCAGGCCGGGTGTGGTGAAAACCGCCCCGAAGCTGCCCGACGGCACGCCCTTTCCCACCCTGTTCTATTTGACGGATCCGCGGTTGACGGCCGAGGCCAGTCGCCAGGAATCGGCCGGGGTGATGCGGGAGATGACCGAGCGCCTCGGTACCGATCCCGAATTGGCCGCGGCATACCTGCGCGCCCACCAGTCGTATCTGGCCGAGCGTGACGAGATCGAATCTCTCGGAACGGATTTCACCGGCGGCGGTATGCCCGATCGCGTCAAGTGCTTGCACGTCTTGATCGCGCATTCGTTGGCCAAGGGCCCGGGCGTCAACCCGCTGGGTGACGAGTCGGTCGCATTGGCGGCCGAGAACTCGTTGCGCGGCAAGGCAATTCCGGCCGATTGGCCGACCATCGAAGAACTACGTGCGGAGAAGCAATGACCAGGGTTGCAGCAATAGATTGCGGCACCAACTCGATCCGCCTGCTCGTCGCCGACAACAACGGCAAGTCGCTCGCCGACGTCGCTCGCGAGATGCGAGTGGTGCGGCTCGGGCAAGGCGTCGACGCCACCGGAGCATTCGTTCCCGAGGCGATCGAGCGCACCCGCGTGGCATTGGTGGAGTACGCAGAGATCATTCGCAAGACCGGGGCCACAGCAGTGCGGATGGTCGCCACCTCGGCCACTCGCGATGCGTCCAATCGAGAGGTTTTCTTCTCGATGGTGCGCGAGGTGCTCGGCAAGGTCATCCCCGGTGCCGAGGCCGAAGTGATCACAGGCGACGAAGAAGCTCGACTGTCGTTCGCCGGTGCGGTCGGTGAACTCGACGCTGCCGCAGGCCCTTTCGTTGTCGTCGATCTGGGCGGCGGTTCCACCGAGCTCGTACTGGGCGACGCGAAAGGCGTGAAGTCCGCCTTCTCGGCGAACATCGGCTGTGTGCGCCTCACCGAGCGCTTCTTGCACAGCGACCCGCCCACCGCCGACGAAATCAACGGTGCGCGTGAGTATGCCCGCGAGAAATTGGCGGAAGCATTCGAGGAAGTGTCGATCGGCGACGCGTCGAGCTGGGTGGGAGTGGCCGGCACGATGACGACCATCGCCGCGATCGCCAAGGAACTACCCGAGTACGACGCCGACGCCGTGCACCTCTCGCGAGTGCCGTTCGATCAGCTCTTCGAGGTGTGCGAGCGACTGATCGGCATGACGCATACGCAGCGAAGTGCGTTGGGCCCCATGCATCCCGGTCGGGTCGACGTCATCGGCGGCGGTGCAATTGTGTGCAGTGTGCTGGCCGAGGAATTCGAGCGACGCGGTGCCGTAAGCTCTTTGACCGTCAGTGAGCACGACATCCTCGACGGCATCGCGATGTCGATCAAGATCTGATTGCAGTACGGCCCCTATAGCCCAATTGGCAGAGGCAGCGGACTTAAAATCCGCACAGTGTCGGTTCGAGTCCGACTGGGGGCACTGGAAATCCGCAGGTCAGAGTCGGATCCTTCGGTTCGCTTCCCAACTCTCGTAGGGCCGTGAAAAGGCCGTGAGGTGCGGGCTGATTGACTATGGCCTTGGTTCTCCGGGGTCAAACCCGCGCTCGGTTGACAGGTCCCAGAGATATTGGTTGTACTTGCGCTCGTAGTGGAGGAATGCCGCAAGGCAACTGTTGATCGCGGTCTTGTCCCCGTCCCGTATGTAGCAGACGTTCGCTGCCGCGAGTACGCCGCACTGAGTTGCGAACAAGGCGTGTCGCCAGGAGTCTTCAATGCGTTTCTCGTGACCCATTTGCGCGAGCAGAAAAACGCTTGACAGTGTTACAGCGCTCGCGTGGGCGATGCCTGACAACTGCTGATACTCTCGTCGGCCCATCGTCGGGGACAGTGCGTGGACCAACGCCGAGTAGTTTGGAAGCGGCACTTTGGGCAGCTCTTGTGTGCTCTTCCAGTCGTTGAATCCGTTTGACAGCTCGACCAGTTGAGGGTCCGCGTAGGGCTTCGCCACCCCCCAAGGGCGTTGTATCCCTCACGAAAAAGATTACATAGCTTCGCCAGTCGAATGTCAGGTGTGTCGTCAGCACCCGAAATGTAGAGGGCACGACTGGAGTACTCAGCAGCGGAGCGAGCGAGGACCGCGGGTGAAACAACCATCGGCTCTTTCAGCGCCAGCAGTTGCCCGACGCTGTGAACGAAGTCCCTGGCACCTACGAGGTAGAACCGCGACATACGGTGAGCGGTTAACAACGGGTCAGGTATTGTTCCGCTACCCCGCTCCTCATCGAATGCCGCGATGTCGGGCACTGTCGGCTCCCGGTAATCGAGGTACGCCGTCGCGTGCATGACTCCAGAGATGTTCGCGCTTAGTCGACTTGCTTCGGACAGTGATGGAAGCTTGGCCATAGTCCGCAGAATACGTTCTGGTCTAGGATACCGAGCGTATCGCCGGACCTGCGGCGCGGCGACGTTGATCTCTGCGGGAGGAATGGGAAGATCTGCTGATGACTCAGAGGATGCGCCTGGATTTGAATCTTGGAGCACGAGCTCCAATCAGCTTGCTCTCGCAAGTTGTGCAGGACATCGATACCATCACTCAATTCGGCGGCCAACTGCAGAGAGAAGCCGATCGCGATCGAGCGGCGCGGGCGATCAGGAGAAATCCGCGGCAGTGGGTACGGTCGCTCCCCGACGAAGTCTTCCCAGACTACGAGTGGTACTTCTGGGAAGGACGGGGATTGCGGCCCGCTGCAGTCCCATCGTCAATCCTGGAATTGGCTATCACAGACTTCTTGCGGGCGGAGGATTCCGTGGGCGAGACCGTCGCGACCGTGGAGAGCCTGGACTATCGAAATCCGCTCGAACTTGTTGCTTCAGTTGGAATCGTTACCTACGCGGTCTTTGTGAGCGTTCGCGACTGGCACGAGCGCCGCCGATTAAACCGGCTTTTCGTGGACGACTACGAAAGCGCCGTGCTCACAAGAATTGAAGTGCGTCAGCATCTCGTTGATGGGCTGGAGACGGGTCAGTATCGCTTGTCTGAAGAGCAAATCGACCGACTCTTGACCCCCGACGTATCGACCGCATTCAAGAACATCGGAAATGCCCTCCCGACGCTGGAACTCTTAGCCGACGGCGACGAGCCGCCTTCAGCCTGAGCGGTGTCCGAACAGCGGCACGACGTTCGGCTGCTGGGCGTTGGGTTCCGTCGGGACGGCTGTTGGCTCGGGCAGGTTGTTGCCTGCGGCGCCGGCCTCCTCCGGAATCCAGTCGCCGTATGTATCGAACCTCAGCGTGAATGTACTGTATCCCAACCACTTTGATTCCTGCATGAAGTGCGTCCCGGCCATTATCTGCATTGTGGCGAACGTGTGGCGGAGGTCGTGGAGCCGGACCCCGCGATGGCCGGGTATCGCCGTCTGTCGGGGCGCTGGCTGGCAGGCCGACGGTCACCAACGCCGGTCGGAAGATCGTGTCGTCGAACGCGTCCGTCGCCAACGTCTTCGACCAGTCCAGCGGGACCGCGTAGCGTTCGCCTGCTGTGCGGTACCCACCCCCATTCTTCCGCGACGGCCACTTGATGCTCTGGTTCCGCTGGCATGTACCAGGTTGGCGGGCTGGGCACGGTCGAGTCATCGATCTGCCGCCGAGTTGGGAGCGCATCTGCTAGTTTTAGCGAATGATTGAGACAGTTGCTGCAGTTATAGCATCTAAGGTTGCATTTGGTGCGATTTCTGCGGGCGCAGGAATAGGTACGAAGTCGGTATGGAAAAAAATTAGCAATACCAGGAAGGTGAGTCTGCCTAGCGTAAAGCAACTAGAACCAGTTAACGCTTGGTTTGTTGCACAACTGGAGCATGCGTTGCCGAACGATACCCTGCAAAGGGAGAAGATAGAGTCTTATCTGTGTTCACGTGATTTTCTTACCTTGTCGCAGCACGCGTTCATTTTTCTGCTCGCCGGCCGAAGTGTGAAATCAAATGCAGTGTTGAATCAATCGATGACTTCTGGGCTATCGTTGCACGGCTTTGAGTCTGAAGAAGATTCTGGCACATTGTTCAATATATTTTCGACTACCTGCGAAATGATCTATGAGATAGCCGCGCAGGACGAAAAAGACATTCCGACGTCTACGCTGGATAGCGCGAATTTTGTCATTTCAGCGCAGTATTTGGCCTCAATTGACGAGCAATTGAGGAGGCTTGAGCATCCAACAAAGGCTACCTTCGATGAGATTAAAGTTAAAGTGGAAGCCTTTAATAAATCAGTGATTACGGTTTGCGATAAGATTACTCCACCAAACTTGGATGGGGCAGATCCGGTCCCAATGGATGGACTATTTGTGGCCCCGGAACTAACGGAAGAAATACAGGGCGACGAAGGCAATAGCGACTGGACTATAGAGCGCCTGCAGATTTCGCATCGAACAGTGATTGTGGGGGACCCGGGTGGGGGTAAAACGACGCTGACGAGAAAACTTGCGCGCGACATGGCCCTCAACTACTCGAACCCGAAAGTAGAAAAAGCCAATCTCGCGGTTCCGTTTCGGGTCGTCTTAAGAGACTTTGGTGCCTGGTTCGACAAGGAATCGGGATCGGTGCTGGAGTATTTGGCCCTCTCATCGAAGAAAGACTTTCAAGTTGAAGTCAACATCGATGTTGTGCAATTCCTTCTAGATTCCGGACGCCTTTACTTGATATTCGATGGATTAGATGAGCTTCTTGATCCGCAGTCAAGGAAGAAGATTGCGGAAACAATAGATGTTTTCTGCTGTCATAATCCTTTAGTTAACGTCCTAGTAACATCGCGTCGAATTGGATACGACCATAACCCTCTCGATCCGTCAGTTTTTACCCGCCTCGACCTCGGCAAGCTGTCGGAGCAATCTGTCAAAACGTATGTCACGAATTGGTTCAACCTACTTCCGGACGGGAAGCTAGAACAGAAATCGGATCTGATAGCTCGTTTCATGGAAGAGTCAGCTCACGCCGATGACTTGCGAACTAACCCTCTGATGCTAGGGCTTATGTGTACGCTCTATCGGCGCGAATCGTACATTCCGAGGAGCCGCCCCGATTTGTATGAGAAGTGTTCAAAGCTACTTTTTGAGATGTGGGATAAGAGGCGGAACTTGTTTACGCCGCTTCGATTTGACGCTTACGTCCGACCAACTTTGGCGTATGTCGCAAACTCGATATACGAAAATCAAGAGTTCCAATCTGGCGTAACAGAGCGAAAATTGGTTAGTCTGGCATCGGCGTATCTGTCGGTAAAGGCGTTTCGTACTACCGAAGAAGCGGAGTTGGCAGCGGCGGAGCTAGTCGAGTTCTGTAAGGGTCGAACTTGGGTTCTTACCGAGGTCGGATTGTCTCCAACTGACGAGCCCATATTCCAATTCTCGCACCGCACATTTCTTGAGTACTTCACAGCAGTGCATCTTACTCGAACCTCTAGCAATATCGATATCTTGTTCGAACGAATTCACCTAGGAATCGCGTCGGGCGACCTGGATGTCGTTGCTGAACTGGCGCTGCAGCTCAAGACGCGTGATACCGATGGAGACGCAGACTATTTCATCAGAAGAATAATCTTGCAATACACTGAAAGTTCAGACGAAGCGGCCCGTAACACGCTTGCTCAATTTGTTTCGAGAGCACTGTCGTATTCCCTGATAGAGCCATCAACGATAGAAGAAGTATGCATATTCGTCTTTCAACACGTCTTGCAAGGATTTGTAACGTTCGAGCCAGACGTTCTAAATATTTCGGGGAATTCGAACCTATTCCTAGGATCACAGGACTCGGACAAGTTTTTGGACAGTAGTATTAGTAGTCGGCATGCAATTGCGGAGACTCTCTGCTCGCAATCAATGCTTGAGTCGCGTGTTCAAGTGCGATCAATTTCGTGTCAGTACTTTGGCAGTCTTCTTGGTAAAGACCCGGTTGATCAAAGATCTCTTGAGTCGCTATCCGCGTATTCTTTCAAACTTCCGCAACTTTTTGGTTATGAAAAGCCGGAGGACTACCCCGAGGATCTTCAGAATTTGCATCTTCAAGCGTCCGCGATATTGCAGTCCAACAAGGCGAAGTGGCCCTGGGCTGCTGTCGGCCTATACTATAATCACCTTGTGCCTATCGCGGACCTGTTGAGGGATTTTCCGTTAAACACAATATTTCAAGGTCCTCGAATACCGGCTACCCCAATTCGGTATTTTGCTCCTGCCGTTTACGAGTTGCGGAAAGTTTTTTACGAGACCAACGGTCGGAGTGCAAGTCCAATCTTCGAAGAGTATCCGGGCTCACTTGATGCTTGTGCTGAGCACATCTTGTCGAATTATCCGTTTAAAATTTCAGTTGCAGGTGATTCTGATCTCGGGATGAGCCCGTCGTCGATTTTTAGGGTTTCGGAGGACTTCGGGACGGTCCCGCTGCGGCAGCTAACTGATGTGCAACTCCGTCAGGCGTGTACGGTACTGGCTGCATTGTGTGAACAGGAAAATCATAGAAGTAAGGCCCTAACTCGAACTTTCAAAGCGGTCCTGAAAGCCACAAAGTCGCCTGATGTGCAAGCAATGTGCGAGCTCGTGCTTGCTCGGGCTGACAATGAGGCCCAGACTGTGGAGCTGGTCTTCGACGACGATCGCGGTATCCTCAAATCATGGTCGAATAACAAGATTGCTTTTCTGACAACAGTAGATGATCAGAATGCAGATAGCGACGAAGCTGACGTGCCGGGCTTTGATCCAGTTCAATCTGAATCGAAGAAAGAACGCTAAAACGTATCCCGCTTTAGCTGAGTGTTTAGGCTGCCCTAGAACTTCGTTGTTCTGGATCGTATTTCGAGGCTTACTCTGGTTGGAAAAATGCCAAGATGACTCGTCCTGAGTCGGTGGTGCAACGTCGAACACGGGCCGCGTCCGGGGGCGCGCCCACACCCGCGACGCGATGGCCGACCTCCCGGACAGCGACCTCGCCGCGGCGCATCGGGTGTTCACCGCCATGATCGACGCGATGCAGACCTATCACGCCGAACTCGGCGGGCTAGACCGAACCGCTGACCGCGAATTGCTCTGCGGTCCAACGTAACACGAATGGCAGACCAGTCATGGCGCCGATGAAGTGGTCGCCTGCCACGGGCTCGTAGTGCACGTTGGCACCCTTGCTGCGCCACTGCTCGATCAGGGCAGTCACACCGGCCTCGGGTATGAAGCGATCGCCGATCCACTTGCTCGCGGAACCGTGGAAGAACGCGACCGGCACCGTCGGCGCGTCGGCGCCCGGACGGTTCGCAGTGATCACCCGCCGCGCGATGTCGGAGTCGAACGGGTCGGGCTCGGACGCCAAGTCCTCGATTCGCATGCGTACCAACCCGCCCAAGGCCAGGGGGAGGACGGACATGTCCTTCACCCAGGACGCCAACAGCAGCGCCTTCGGGCCGAACAGCTCCACCATCTCGGGGTGCTCACGCGCGAGACCCATGGTCGCCGCACCCAGCAGGCCGGCCGCGACGGTGCCGTTCATGGTGTCGAGCAGCATCGAGAAGTCGGTGGGCGTTCCACCGGCGACGGCACCCGTCAACCTCACGTCCGGCGCGTACCTCGGCTGCAGTTGCGCCGTCCACGTGGTGGCGATCGCGCCGCCGCTGTAGCCGTAGGCCACCACTGGGCTGTCGGCGAGCTCCGGGGCGACGACCGTCATCCCGCGTAGCGAGTCCAGGACGGCATGCCCGGCCATCGTGCCTTCGGAGTACGACATCCGCGGGCCTTGGTGATCGGCGACGAGGACGGCGTATCCGCGGGCGAGCCAGAGCGGCATCACCGGCGGGAGGTCGGCACCGACACCGTGCACGAGCCGGTACGACGGCGTGCTCTTGGCTCCGAGGGAATCGATGGCCACGTTGTGGGCGACGACGGGCCGCGGTCCGCGCCCGGTCCATGGCCGTTTCGGGATCAGCAGCGAGGCGGTGACGCCGGCGGGGAGACCCCGCGCGTCGGTCGATCGAACCATGAACTGACGCAGGGCGGTTCGCGGCCGGGGCACCAGACCGCGGGTCGTGCGCTGCCGGATCACCACACCGGGTGCGAGGTCCTCGATGCCGGGAGGGGTGAGGAAGAAGGCGTCGTTGTCGATCGGGGTCGGAAGGATCGCGGCATGAGGATCGTCCGGAGGCTCCAGGGGCAGTCGTCGAGTCAATACGCGATCGAGCACACCGAACAGAGTCATGATCCCCCGACATTCTTCTCTAGCCTTACCGATTCCCCGCGGTCACCGTACAGTGCGAGGCGGTCGGTGAACGAGAGAATCGAGAAGAGTTCGTGCGGATCCACTTCTAGGGACTTGGCATCCGCACAGTGTCGGTTCGAGTCCGACTGGGGGCATCAGAGTCCATCTGGATCCAGATTTCTAGATCAGGAACTGGTTTTGGGTGGCAGCAAGGATGTCGGTGGCCTCTCAGGTATCTGAGTGAACAACCGAAGCAACAGGTTAGAGCTCTGTAGGAGCCTTGGTCCAAGTCAACGGCGCGGCTTAGGTGCCAGTGTGGCTTTCGGTCCTGCACTACTCGACAATGGACGATGCGGCCAGCTTGGCGGTCGCGATCAGTGCATGTCGTGGCACGGCGTTTCGGGATTGGACCGAGAGCCCATGCCAGATCGCTTGGACGACTCCGACGATGGCGTCGGCCGATGTTTCGACCGGTAGATCGCCCGCTTCGATGGCACGTTCGATTCGCGCGAGTAACGTGCGTTCGTTCGCGCGGTGAAGCTCGGCGATGTATTGCGCGGCGTCCAGCGTGTCAGCACTGTCGTTCGTCACTGCACTGCTGACGAAACACCCGGGATGAGTGTCGGAAGGCGCGGTGAACTCGAGCACTGAGTTCGTCAGAATCGACTCGATCACCGCAGCGATCGAGTCGAGACCGACTGCACGGGTGTAGATATCGCGATACTCGACGGTGTATGTGCGGACAGCTTCCTCGAACAGTCCTGCTTTACTGCCGAAGGCTGCGTACAGGCTGGACGTCGACAGTCCGGTCGCAGTGGCGAGTGCACGTGTGGATGTGCCGGAGAATCCGTACCGCCAGAAAAGCCGCGCAGCAGCGAGCAGTACGAGATCGCGGTCGAACGCCAAGGGCCTGCCGCGTGACGGTGTTGCCATGGTTGAATTTTAGAGCGATTGCTCCATAATTGTCATATGGAGCGAACGATTCAGAAATCGGTGCCCGTGTCCGGCGGCAGCTGGGTCAACGTCGATGTCTACGGCAACCCGGACCTGCCAGGCCTTCTCATCCTTCCTGGAGTCATGAGTGATGCTCGATCCTGGGCTGCGGTGGCGCGATCGGTGAATGCGTGGCCGTCGGTCACAGTCGTCAATCGGCGCGGACGCAGACCTTCGGGGCCACTGACCGCCGAGTACTCGATCGGTGTCGAGGTAGACGATCTTGTCCAGGTGCTGAGTGCGATTCCCGAGCCGGTCAGCATCTTCGGGTGGAGCTACGGCGGACTGATCACGTTGCTCGCCGCAGACGAACATCCTGTCGAACATCTCATCGCGTACGAACCAGTTCTCCCGCCTTTCGCTCGACATGCTCTGAGCGACCTGAAAGAGGCAGCAGCACAGAGTGATCGGGGGAGGAGCGTCGAAATCGTCAATCTGGACATCTCCGGCTTCTCCGCCGAACACGTCGACATCTTGCGGGCCGATGCAAAGCAGTGGGAAGCGCTGTGCGAGCTCGCTGAGCCGCTGTACGACGAGTTGAGTGCGCTCGACGCAGCGCATCTTCCCGATGTTCTGGCCGGGAATGTCGAGCGAGTCGACCTGATCATCGGCCAACACAACCGTTCGATCGAACCGTACGGCACATCCTTCGACCGGATCAGCCGTCGAATCCCGAACGCGCGCGTTCATCAACTCGATGGCAACGGCCATCTCGCTCACATCGAATCACCCGGCCAGCTCGGACGGTTCATCGACGCAACCCTTGCGTCGGTGTGACTCGGTTTCTCTCTGGGATAGAAGTCTATGATCCGGAAGAGTTTGCGGTGTAGGTGATTTCGCCGTATGAATCGCAATTGCGAGAAGACGCTCCACTCGCCGCCGATCAGCAGTCCAGTAACGAAGTCGGGTTCCCTTGCCTGTTGCTGGCTGTTAGAGTCGGATTACCGGAAGTAAAAGCGAGGTCTTCAGCCCCGTTCATACGCCGCTCACCGAGCTGCCACTTCTCCTTTGGATGGAGACGTGTATGCGCCTGAAAAATGAGCGACCAGCCAACACGGATGAGGCGCAGACCTCTTCGACGCGGCACCGTCCGCAGACTTTGAAGGCCGCCGCGGTAGCACTGGCCGGGCTTTCTGCGGTGTTTCTTTTCGAGATGCTCGACAACTCGATCCTCAACGTTGCCCTTCCCACCATCGGGCGTGAACTCGGTGCGTCGACCACCGCGTTGCAGTGGGTCTCCGGTGTGTACGCGGTCGTGTTCGGGGGACTGATGCTGCTGTTCAGCGCCATCGCAGACCGATTCGGGCGACGTCGAATGATGTTGAGCGGCCTGACATTACTGGCGCTCGCCAGCGCGGCTACCGCCCTCGTCGAGACATCCGAGCAGCTCATTGCGGTGCGTTCCGCGATGGGCGTCGCCGCAGCCATGACCACCCCCGGCTCCATGGCGCTCGCGTTTCGGCTCTTCGATCAGGAGTCCTTACGCGTTCGAGCCCTCACCCTGATTTCGACAGTCGGCCTGGTTGGCTTGGCGATCGGACCGACAGCAGGAGGCTTCGTTCTCGCCTTCGCGCCCTGGCAGGTCCTGCTCCTGATCAACGTACCCATCGCGATTCTCGCATTCGTCGGAATCCGCATGGGCGTCGCGAAAGACCTCCCAGAGGAGTTGCACCGCGACCCCCTCGATGTCGCTGGGGCGTTTCTCGGCACAGCCACCATCGTCCTGGCACTCCTCGCGCCGACCCTGTTCGTCGAGGTGGGTCCCGCTTCGTGGACGCCGTGGGCAGCAACTACCGGAACCCTTGCTGCGGCAACGCTGTTCGTCGTCCGCGCTCGCACGGCAAGGTACCCGCTCCTGGACCTTGAACTCGTCGCGCTTCCCCTCGTGTCCAGCGGTCTCGCCTACAAAGCCGCGTCCGGTCTCGCCATCGCCGGCCTCGGCTACATGGTCACACTGCAGCTGCAGTTCGCATGGGGGTGGTCGCCGGCCCTCGCATCGATAGGGATGCTCCCTCAGGTCGTCGTGCTGCTCTTCAGCGGCCGACTAATCGCGCCGTTCCTGCGACGAGTGGGGATGAACCACGCCGCCTGGATGAGTGCGGCGGCGGTGGTGCTCGGGCTGGCGGTCTTCGCCGTAGGTAGCCGATTCGGATATGTCTGGGTCGCTCTTGCCCTCGTCCTCGTCGCGGTAGGTATGCGCATAGTCGGTGTCGTCGCAGGTACCAACGTCATGACCGGTCTCCCGGAGAGCCGTACCACCATCGGGGCCGCCATGGTCGACACGTCGAGTCAGGTCGCCACCGGCGTCGGGATCACCGTCACCGGCACCATCATCGCCGCGCTCTTCACGGGCAACATCTCGAGTACCACGTGGAACGCCGAGCAAGCGGCCTCGTTCCAAACCGGAGTCACAGTGGCGGGGTTCGCCATCACGGCGACGGCGGCTGCACTCGTGTTGCTTGGGATGAGCCGGGCGAGGGCAAGTCGTGGCGCACCAGTAGCCCCGGGGGCACCGTGACGACCTGCATGCCCTGGTTCCGGTCCGGTTGTCGGTCAGCCGGCCTTGACGCGCAGACGCTCGACCTCGGAGCGAGAGTGACGCACGGCTTCGGTGTCGGCTCCCTTGTCGTTGGCGAGGTCATGGGCGAGGTCGAGAATCGCGCGCCGAAGGTGCTTGCGTGCTCGGCGCGACTTGTGATGGGGCGCAGACTTGATGAACGCCTTGCGCGCCTTCTTCTCCAGGACACCCTCGAGCTCGGCGTCGGTCACATAGCCTGCTTCGACTTCGGGGGCAAGGATGTCGCGGACGAACTGGTACTCGCGCGGTGCGGCGCGTCGGAATGCGATCGTCAGAATCGTGAACCCGAGAACGATGGAGCCGAGCATGACGGGGAAGGTCAGGATGCCTCCCATCCCGAGGCCGCCGGCGTCGTCCCAGGTGAAGTGCAAGAACATTCCCGCCGCCACGAAGGCCACCCCGCGCCCGATCTTGCGTGGCTGAGCAACGGTCCCGATGATGTAGATGACGCCGGCGCAGACCAATGCGCTGAAGAGCGGGTGAGAGACGAAGCTGAAAGCAATGCGCGTGAGCGACATGTGCACGGCGTTGCCGACAGGGTCGGTGCCGAAGGCACGGGCGGTGGAGTTGGCGGCGTACTGGAAGTCCTCGAAGATCGCGAACCCGAGTCCGATGAATGCCCCGACGATCAGGCCGTCGTTCGCGGTCCGGATCAACCGGGGCGCAAGGCCCATGAGCAGAACGAATCCGCAGAGCTTTGCAGCCTCCTCGGTGAACGGTGCCGTGGCACCCGCTGCCCAGTCTGCAGTCCACTCTTGGCCGAACAGCTTGGTGTAGATGCTGAGCATCGCGTTGTTCGCGGTCAACGCGAACCCGAACGTGGACGCAACAGCGCCCCACAGGAGCGCAGCGAGGATGAGGCGGCCCGGTTGGCGTTCCCACCGGTCGATGTGACGGAACCAGGCGAACCACGCCAGTCCACACAATCCGCACAGGACCGCTGCGACCGCGAAGCCGTCGGCGTAGAACCCGGTCGTCGGTGCGAAGAAGGACCATGCTTGGAACGCGCCGATTCCGGTGAGCAACACGTACACCCAGAACGAAAGGTTGTGCGGCTGTAGGAAAACGAAGCGCTCACCCCAACCGGAGACCTCCAGAGCATGGGCCTGGCGTTGCCGGGCCTCGGGGCTCACCGTATCGGCCGTTGTGGTCGTTCCTGTCTTGCTCATGCGTTGCTCCCGTCAACGGTCCGGATACTCGCGATCATGGTCTGGACGTCGTCGGTAGCTGCCGTCATCTGGGTGGGAGGACCGTATGCGGTGATCTTCAGACCGGTGTCGGCGAGGACGAATGCTGCCACTACGCCGTCACCGTTGACGCTGCTGTAGGGCTGCGCGACTCCGGTCTCACCTGAGTCCGTTGTGAGGGTGGTCCTGTCTCCGTCGACCCGGAATGTCGGGTCGTCGGTGCGGGAGGTGACTTTCTCCACTTGGTCCAACAATTCGTCCGGAGTGCCGTCGAACGAGTCCGTCGCGACCGCGAAGGTGACGCCACTCGCGGAGATGGTGGCATCGCCGTGTCTGCGGCCATCCGCGCTCACGCGGAAACCTTCCTCGACGTTCCAGCCGGTGGCCGGAGTGAGGACGATGCTGTCTGTGATCGCGAGCTGCTCTCCGGCGAGAACGGGGTCGTTCAAGTCGATGGCTGCGTCGACACGCGGTATGACGATGGTCATGACGAGGAAAACCGCGACGACGAACAGTGCCGGCGGCCACGTTCGTCGATCGAGGCCGAGCACTCGGTGCTCAGCCGGCACCCGATGTTTGTGCGGCGCAACATGTATCTGTGTCACGGGAACTCCTTGACGCTGATTGCTGTTTCGTAACTGCACTCAGACGTCGGGGTCGGCGCAGTCCGGTGGAAGTGGAACGAACACAGCCCCCTCTGTTAGCGGTTCGATGTGCACCAGAAAATCCGATCGGTATGCAGCAACGAAGTTGCGTTCCTTACATTGTTAGATTTATTGATATCAAGGTGAGTGGGAATCCGTTGCGGCTCTGCTCGAAAAAAACCGAAAGTACATTTACTCCGAGGAAATCAGAAGTCCTACTCATCGAAATATGGCAATCGCGTGCCGTTTTCTCGCTTTCGATCTCGGCGAAAGGTTCCGGGATCACCGTAATTCTTTGTACGGTGAACGGTATGAAGGGGTCGGCGGATATTCGATCGAGCATTGTTCACGGGGATGCAGCCAAGTCGCTTGTCGACGGCCTCGCCGATGCCGAAGTTACCGATCGGTGGAGAATTCGTAGCCGATGCCATCGCGAATTCCGCAAGGATCGGGTGGAAACCGTTCTGCCCCACTCCGCGGATCACAGTGCACGAGGAATATCCGTCATGTCGGGTTCCATCATCGCCGGTCAATCGAGGAGAGAAATGACAATTCATCGCAGCAAGGAGTGCTTCGGTGCCCTGGTCGGTCAGGACGAAGTCCGATTCGACATCGCCGCGGTGCATCGTGTCGCGTGAGAGCAAGGCCAGGGCGGGAGCGCAGGCGGCCGTCGGTGATGATCCGATCCTCGATGTGGCCCTTGCGGTTCCGCGGGGTTCGACTTTCGCTGGTGCCGTGGGCCTGGGTCTCGGTGCCGGTATCGGCGGCGGAGGTAACTCGACGACAGCTTGGGAGTTGGGTGGTCTGATGGCGGGGCGTGCGGGCGCGGGTCGACGTCAGAAGATGCCTCCGTCGGTGGTGCTCGCGATGTCCGAGACGACGTTGTACGCACTGGCGCGCAGGCGATCCGGACTGTTCGGATCGTGGAAGAGGCTGGGGCTGCTGACCAAGATTCCACGTTCGCACCTGAGCGTGACGCACAAACGGCGCGGAACCGTTCTTCGTCTGACGTTCACGGACACCACGTCTGGAGTGCCGCTCGAGGTCGAGACGACTCCGGTAGGAAACCTGGGGATCGACGACTTCTTGAAGGCGCTCGACAGCACGTCGCAGGGCTGACTACTCGAGTGCCTGTGTCCGTGCGTCGTTCGATGGCCGGCAGGTGGGTGGACGACGTCGGTTGGCGAGAGGTATTGCATAGCAACCGATAACAGAGGTTTTCGTGGCACTGCTCACTCTGTCATCGTTCACACGATGGTGGCCGCGTACGCCACGAACACGGCCGCGCCGCCGAGGGCTGCGCCGATCATGGCCTCGCGGCCATTGGTCGCGAGGCCCTTCTCGTCCCGGCTCACCCCGACCCACCCGCACACCACGGCGGCGACACCGGTCGGGACAGCTACGAAATCTCCGATGAAGGGTACGAACGCGCAGACCAGAGCGATGATGCCCAGGATCACCGCGGCACTGCCTGCACCGTTGCGAAACAGCGGCCGTGTGCTGTATTCCTCGGCCATGCCGTCTCCTTCTTCACGGTCCTGATGCAGTGGTTGGATGCCAGTTCGTCGCTCGCGGCACGACGAGCAGACCCACCCGAAAACATACCCTCGATCTCCTCGTGGGCGCGATGGCACCGATGCATCGCATCTCGCACTTCTGGGCCCTCGGTTCGAGGATGCCAGCTAGGCTCGTTCGGTGACGGACTCAACGTGGGACGGGTACGTCCGTGTGCGCGGCGCTACCGAGCACAACCTGGCAGCTGTCGATGTCGACATACCCCGCAATGCATTCGTCGCGTTCACCGGAGTGTCGGGGTCCGGAAAGTCGTCACTGGCTTTCAGCACCTTGTACGCCGAAGCGCAGCGACGCTACTTCGAATCGGTCGCCCCCTACGCGCGTCGACTGCTTCAGCAAGTGGGCGCACCCCACGTTGCCTCCATCACCGGCCTTCCCCCAGCCGTTGCCCTGCAGCAACGCCGGGGTTCGCCCAGCTCGCGCTCCAGCGTCGGCACCATCACCACCATGTCGAACCTGCTCCGCATGCTCTACTCCCGGGCCGGTACCTATCCCGACGGTGCGCCGCTGCTGTCGGCGGAAGCGTTTTCACCCAACACTGTCGCCGGGGCCTGCCCGCGATGCGGCGGTTTGGGCGAGTTCCATGATGTGACAACGGAATTGCTCGTTCCCGATACGTCGCTGAGCATTCGTGAGGGCGCGATCGCGGCGTGGCCGGGTGCCTGGCAGGGCGCGAACCTGCGCAGCATCGTCAGCGGCATGGGTATCGACATCGACGTACCGTGGCGCACGCTGAAGAAGAAGGACCGAGAGTGGCTTCTCTTCACAGACGAGCACCCCAAGGTGTGGATAGAACCGGAAGAGGGCCGAGTCGACCACAGTTACGAAGGCAAGTTCTGGAGTGCCCGCAGCCATGTCATGCATGTTCTGTCCGACTCGAACAGCGAGCGCATGCGAGAACGCGCCCTGCAATTCACCGAGACCGTCCGCTGCCCTATGTGCTCCGGCAGCGGACTGCGCGCCGACGCGCTGGCCGTCACCATCGCGGGCCGCTCGATCGCCGAGATCAATGCGCTCTCACTGACAGAACTTGCCGCCGTACTGCGCCCGATAGCCGAACAGTCGGGGGAGACCACGGAGGTGGCGGTACGCATCACCGCCGACCTGCTGGCCAGGATCGACGTGTTGCTCGAGTTGGGCCTGGGATATCTGGCGCTCGGCCGTAGCTCGACGACGCTGTCGCCCGGCGAGACGCAGCGGTTGCGGATCGCCACTCAGCTCCGTTCGGGTCTGTTCGGGGTGGTGTACGTGTTGGACGAACCCTCCGCAGGACTGCATCCCGCCGATGCCGAGCCACTGCTCGACGTCCTGGACCAGCTGAAGGCGTCGGGAAACTCCTTGTTCGTCGTCGAACACGACATGGACGTGGTGCGCCGCGCCGACTGGGTGGTCGACATCGGACCCGCAGCGGGTGAGGGCGGCGGACGGGTGCTGTACAGCGGTCCCGTCGCGGGTTTGGAGGAGATCGAGGAGTCGGTCACCAGTAGGCACCTCTTCGGTCGAGCGGAATCCGTGCAGCGGGAGGCGCGCCCCACCCAGGGCTGGCTCACTCTGGCCGGGGTCACCCGGCACAATCTGCGGGAGTTGACGGCGGACTTCCCGCACGCGGTCCTGACGGCAGTAACGGGTGTGTCGGGCTCCGGCAAGTCGACACTCGTCAGCCAGGTCTTGTTCGAGGTGGCGCGCCACCGACTCGAGACCGCGGCAGACGAGGACGACGGCATGCAGATCGAGGTCGACGTGGCCGAGGTCTCCGGAATCGAGACGTTCACCCGCCTGGTCCGGGTGGATCAACGGCCCATCGGCCGAACACCCCGATCGACGCTGGCCACCTACGTCGGAATGTTCGACATCGTCCGCAAACTGTTTGCCGCCACCGATGAGGCGAAGGCCCGCGGATGGGCACCTGGACGGTTCTCCTTCAATGTCGCGGACGGACGATGCCCCACCTGCCAGGGCGACGGTTTCGTCGAGGTGGAGCTGCTGTTCCTCCCCGGCACCTATGGTCCCTGCCCCACCTGCCACGGTGACCGGTACAAACCGGAGACTCTCGAAATAACGTGGCGTGACAGGACAATTGCCGAGGTACTGCACATGTCGGTGGACGAGGCTGCGATGTTCTTCGCCGACATCACGGGAGCATCCCGCAGTCTGGAGACGTTGCGCGACATCGGGCTCGGTTACCTTCGACTCGGTCAACCCGCCACCGAGCTGAGCGGCGGTGAAGCGCAGCGCATCAAGATTGCCACCGAATTGCAGCGCACCCGACGCGGCACTGCCCTGTATCTTCTGGACGAACCGACCGCAGGGCTGCATCCCGCCGACGTCGCACTACTCATGCGCCAGCTGCACCTGCTTGTCGACGCCGGCAACACCGTGGTGATGGTGGAGCACGACCTGGATGCCATAGCCTCCGCAGACTGGGTCATCGATCTCGGTCCCGGTGGTGGCGACAACGGGGGCTCCGTGGTATCAACCGGGACGCCTGCCGAAGTCGCGGTGTCCCCGAACAGCATCACGGGACCGTATCTGGCTCGACGGCTCCGATCCTCGACTGCCGCTTCGTCCAATTAAGCTTCAGCATCTCCGGGTCTCGATGTGGTTGTGTATCAACCGATTCGGCCGGCGAATGCGCGTCCGGTGGACACGGCGAGTCCGAGCAATCCGCGCAACCCCGGCAAAGATCCGGCCAGTGACCACACGGTGATCGTCGACGATTCGTCGGTCGGCTTGCCCGCGAAGCGATCCGAGAGCCAATCCAGAGTGACGGGGGCTGCTATCGGGTGCAGCGACAGGTGTTCGCTGAGACGATCGCGGATGTAGGTGACGTTCGCTCCCGCAGCGCGATACCGGCGTACTTGCCCGTCCACGTCGTCGACGTCGATCATCGGATCATGCACCGCCTGCACCACGAGAAGCGGAAACTCGGGTGCCGACTTGCCGGGCTGGATATCCTGAAAAATCTGCACCATCTCGGGTGTCGCCAAGAGGTCTGCCATCGGCATATCGAGGTGCCGCTCCAGATCGTGCATCACCATGGACGCGACGGCGTGCACTGTCGTCTTGCGGTGCAGGGATGAGAGGGTCTCGAGCCCGGCAGCAGCGACGTGTTCGCGAACGAGGCGGTCGAGTACGGGGTAGGTGCGACGGAGGCCTTCCACCACCATCGCGGGCAGCGCCGCGAAGATCGTGCCGTTGAGGCGGGAGAATGCAGATCCGGGGTCGCCGACGGGCGATCCGAGTGCTGCGCCGACGATGTCGAGTTCAGGGGCGTAGCCGGCCGCAGCCTCGGCGGCCCATGACGTCGCCAATCCGCCGCCCGAGTACCCCCACAGCGCGACAGGGGTGGTGGCTGTGAGGTCGAGCGGCTCGAAAGACAGTGCCGCGCGGACGCCGTCGAGTGTGCAGTAACCGGGCTCGATCGGTGCTCCCCACAGCCCGTCCATGCCCTCGTGATCGGGAAGGGACAGAACCCATCCGCGGCGCAGTGCGTACAGGACGATCATGAACTCGAACTGCGGTACGGAGCCGACGGCTCGAGCGCCCGCCCGCAGAACGTAGGACGGGAAACACCGATCCGACAAGGCGTCGATCGCGCACTGATAGGACAGCAGTGCTCGCTCCGGTCGCGCTCGGCCCCCGACGGGAAGAACCACCGTCGTGACCGCGACACGCGCTGCCCCGTCGAGGCTGGTGGTCCGGTACAGAAGTTGCCACGCCGACACCTTCTGCCGAATGACACCGAACAACGCGAGGGTCACCGCGCGGGACCGCAATACGGTCCCCGGCTCCGCATACTCGAAACCGGCAGGTGCCCGATAGAACGGGTCCATGCTGGGAATTGCGATGATCGATTCCGAGTCGGCGTGGTCGGCCGCGGCTCGCGGACGACCGGTCGACGCGGTATCGGGTTCGGTACTCATAGTGGATTACTTCCTGATGAGGGTGCGATGGTGTCGACGAGTTGCTCGATGACTGCTCGGGAGACTTCTGGCGACGCCGCGTGAGTCAGCAATCCCTCGACGACGAACGTACCGATACGGAGCATGGCATCGGCCGCCTTTCCGGACAGTCCTGCAGCCGCGATATCGGCGGCAAACAGCGATTCCGCGAAGGCATGAAACCCGTTGTGCCACTGATCGATGGCCTCGGACTCGGTCACCCGATCGTGCACGGTGGAGACCAGTGGGCCGACTCTGCGGAGCCGCTCCACCAGCCAGAACAGCCGGTCGACAAGTGGTAGATCGACGATCTGGAGATAGTCCGTGGCGTCCTCGGCGGCGATTGCCGTCAGAACAGCGACCAGGATGTCGTCCTTGTCTCCGAAGTACCAATACAGCGTGTTCGCAGTGACGCCTGCTGCTTTCGCCAGACGACTGATCGAGGTGCGATCGAAGCCGTCGGACACGAACATTTCGCGGGCGGCGACCACGATGTCCTCGCGCTTGCTCTCCCGGTCGTGAAGTCCGCGATTCCTGGGCATACGACCAACCATATCTTGAATGGTCTTCAAGACCCTGCTACCTTCCTTGAATACCGTTCAAGAGTGGAGGCCCGTCGATGGCGAAGACCGGAAGAACCGCGCTGATCACCGGAGCATCAGCGGGCATAGGCGCGGCATTTGCTCGACACCTCGCCGCCGAAGGGCACAACCTCGTGCTCGTCGCGCGACGCGAGGACCGGCTCACCGCCCTGGCGGACGAGCTGTCGTCTCGGCACGATGTGCGATGCGACGTCGTGCCCGCGGATCTCGCCGATCCCGCTGCGCCCCGGGCCATCGTCGAAGAAACGAAATCCCTCGGCGTCGACGTCGACATCCTTGTCAACAACGCGGGCATGTCGGGGAACTCCACCTTCGCAGATGCGCCGTTCGACGCACTCGCCGCGGAGATACAGGTGATGATCACTGCCGTCACCGAACTCACTCATCTCACGGTGCCCGGCATGAAAGAACGCGGATACGGCCGAATCGTGAATCTGTCGTCGTTGGCGGCATTGCTTCCCCCTGGTGCAAGTCTGCTGTACACCGGAATCAAGTCCTATGTGCTCGACATCTCGCAAGCACTCGACATGGAGTTGCGGCCGCATGGCATCCACGTGACTGCGCTCTGCCCCGGCTTCACCCACAGTGAGTTCCACGACGTGATGGGAACCCGAGATGCAGCGACCTCCAAGCTGCCAGCTCTTCTGTGGCAGAGCCCCGAGGACGTCGTCCGAGAAGGTTGGCAGGCCGTGAACAACGGCACGCCGGTGTGCGTGCCCGGGATGGTCAACAAGGTGACTGCTGCTGCCGCGAAGCCGATTCCGACTCGCATCGGCTACTACCTCGGCAAGACCCTCAATCCTTTCAAGCTGTGAGATCCGATCACCACCCTGCTGTAGAACAGAGAGACGAACGCATGACCACCGACGAACATTCCGGCTTCACCCGTACCGAAACGTCGTTTGTGTCGGACGGAGTTCGTTGCGCGGCAACGGTCTTTCGTCCCGCGGTGTCCGCCGCCGTGCCACTACCGGCAATCGTGATGGCGCACGGATTCGGCTCACCTCGGGCGATGCGCCTATACGCCTACGCCGAGCGTTTCGTCGAGGCCGGCTACGTGGTCTGCGTCTTCGACTATCGGTACTTCGGGGACAGTGAGGGCGAACCGCGCCAGTTGTTGGAAGTGGATGCTCAGCTTGCCGATTGGCGAAACGCAGTCGACTTCGCTCGCTCTCTCGACGGCGTCGACGAGAACCGAATCGTCGGGTGGGGCACGTCCTTCGCCGGCGGCCACGTACTCACGTTGGCGGGCAACGGCGTTCGGTTCACAGCGGTCATCGCACAGGTGCCCCACATCGACGGTATCGCCGCCGTTCGCGCAACCGGGTTCAGGCAGGCACTGCGGCTGGCACCGGCCGCCATCACCGACAGCGTCCGCGCCGCCCTCGGACGGTCGCCGCACTACGTCGACAGTGTCGGGCTACCTGGCACACGCGCTGTGATGGTCTCACCCGACGCGATGAAAGGGCGTGACCGCCTGGTCCTCGAGTCGGGCCTGACCGACGGCGACTACCCCGAGACCGTGGCGGCGCGGATACTGCTGAAAATCTGGCGGTACTCCCCGGGTCGCACGATGTCGGCAATCGACTGCCCAACGCTGGTGCAGATCGCGTCCGAGGATTCCGTCACCCCGGCGTCCGTCGCGCAACGCGCCGCGGCGAAAGTTCGCAAAGCCAAGGTGCGCACCTATTCGGGCGGTCACTTCGATCCGTACGTCGAACCCCTGTTTTCCTCGGTCATCGGTGATCAACTCGCATTCCTCGCCGACAACGTGCCCTTGAAATTGCGTACGGTTCCCTCCATCTGATCGTGCGGTTCGCTGCACCCGTCGTTCTCGGATTGGATCACCATGCCCGACGGTACGAACAACTCTGAACTTTGGCTGTTGCGAACATATTTCGGCGATGGCGACGATCCCGCGTGGACGAGCCTGACGGAGCAGGCCCGCCACACGCGATCTTCGGTGTCAGGTGCCGCGCTGGTCGTTTCCTCGGACCGAACGCAGTGTCAGCAACGTATTCGTCGGGTCCTCACGAGACTGGCCACGCGTGCCGAGGCGAACGACGGCTTGTACGTTGTCATTGCAGACAAGCAGACGTTCGTGCGCCACGACCGAATGCTGCTCACCATCGATTGTTCTGCAGTGACACGAAACGCCGAACGTCTTCCCACCATCCATATGGCCCCGCCCGATGCCTTTCGGTTGGGGATAGATGGCCGATCGCCGAATACCCGGCGCTCGATCGAGCCGGTTCGCCGACCGACAACGGAACTCGAACCTGCACAGATCGATTCCGAGCGAACGGTCGCCGAACTCATGGCAAGCGTAGGCGACGCGATCCGAGCCAGTCTGCGGTGGCGAACGGAGATGACGCGAGACGGTTCCTGTGGGTAGACACCGGGAATCGCCGTCGAGAACCCACGGATATCACCCACCGGTCTTCCCCTCACAGTTGAGCAATGGGCATCCGGCCTGTGCGCATTCTGGACCGAGATGGTCGCCTACGGACGCATCGGCGACTTCCGTGCGCCCTGGGTAGGACGGTGACGAATCTACTAGTTTCCCAAGCGCCGGATCGGATGTCGCAACGATCGCGGTTCGGTCGAAGCAGATCGACCTGAGTCGAGGCTCAACGAAGCAAGTTCATTCGCTTCTCGTTGACTGCCACAACGCCGCCGCCAGTGGCAAGCAGTGCAACCCTCTCGGACCGTCCACCGGTATTGCCGAGCAAATCCTCGATCGCGATTGTTTCGAGGCGAGCGCCGGTTTCGGGCTCGATCGCGAGGATCTCCCGAGAATCGGCTACATAGGCCAGGCCCTCGCGCACAGCGGTAGGCATGAAAGGTAGAGATTCGACGTCGGGACCCCACGCCGGATCCCCGGTGAACAGGTTGCGTGCGAGTGGACCGATACCCAAGACGACATCACCGACAATCGCGATGTCCCCCCCGGTGCCGGCGTCGTCCGAGGTCCACAGTTTCTGCCCCGTCGTAGGGTCGAAGGCGCTGCTGCCCAACACAACCGGATCGTCGGGGTCGTTCGGTGCGTCGACCGTCGTGCGCTGGTAGACCTCTTCGTCGGTGGTCGCGACAACTCGTCCGGTGGAATCGACCAGGTCGGTGCGAAACTCGAACAGGTCAGAGCATCGGCGGCCGGCAAGAACGTAGATCTGATCGCCTCGATCGAACTGGTCGCGCGCGCAGTCGGGGGACGAGATGTTGTCGGTGATGTCACCGGATCTGGAGTCGAACAGTGCTGTGCCCGAGGAGAACCGGGCCACTCCCGCATTGCCTGCGAACGCGAGGATTTCTCGTGAGTTGTACGGGTCGACCCAGGTGTCGTCGAGGGTGAGGGACCACGACGCGTCGGGGTCGTCGATCGTTCCTCGATGGATCCGGACGGTGTACCCGTCATTCTCGCCCTCGACCACGTAGAGGTCTTCGCCGTCGGTGCCGACTGAGAATATGTTCCAGTCGGTATCGTGTCGGGTGGCGGTTCCGGTTGCACTGTCGATCGTCACGATCTGATCGGTGCTCCGGCACAGCAGCAGTGTGTCGAGTACGTGGGACGAACAACTTTCGATCCCGTCGGCGGGTGTTTTCCACCGCACCAGACCGGTTGCCGCATCGAACCCGATCAGTTGGGACTGCTCGAACTCGTCCGTCTCCTGATTGATCAACCCTGCCTTGGCGACAAGAATGTCGTCGGCGTCTATGACGCCGCCCTCGACCTCGCCGAATCGTCCACCCACGGGATCATCGAAGGTGGCGAACGGATTGCCGAGCACGTCGGCGGCGTCGAGCGTCCACACAGCGCCGGGCGACGTCGGAGTCTGTGCTGCAAAGGGTTCGGCGTCATGGGGGCCCGTTGCCACCAGCGCGACGGCCGCGCCGACGCTTACGAAAGCCACCGCAGCGGTGACGGCAAGCCGTCGGTACGGGTTCACAGCACATCCAATCCGTCGGCGGTGGCAATGGTGCGCAATGTGTTTGCGCTCAGTGGTTCGTCCGGACGCTCGGCGTGCGATCGGACTTCGACCTCGGTTCCCGACGGGTAGGTGACGGTCACGGTACGGCGCATCCCGCCGTTCGGTCCCTCGGGCAGTGCAGGCGAGTACGAATAGGGTGCCTCTTCGATCCGCAGCACCGCACCGCCGTCGAGCGTCTCGAAGTCGGTCGGCCGATTCTGGTAGGCGGGGTCGTAAATGTCCGGCATCACGGGGAGTTCCTGTCCGCCTCGTATGGATATGGTCAGGTCGGCACCGGTGCCGACGGCATCGACGTGCGTACACACCACACCGGTCTCGAAGTCGGCGAGCCTGAGCGTGTTCAATCCGGGATCGAACCGCTCACCTGTATCGACGCGCTCCAACGCGGTGTTCAAGTTGGTGGCGAGTTCCGCGTCGATCGCTGTGTCGCCGGAGAAGAGGCCGAAGGAGTCGTCGCATCCTTCGCGAGGTTCGGGTGTGTCGGCGGGGACAGGTGCCGATATCCGCAGCTCCGGTAGTGTCACAAGAGCTTTCAGCTCATCGATGGTGAGAACGATGTCGCGGTCTCCGGTGTTGGTCGACTGAAATCCCTCAGCGTCCGATGCGGTTGCGGTGATGTGCGTGCCGTCGGGTGCGTAGGCGGTGACCGTGCGGTAATTGGTTCTCGTACCGCCGAATTCGGACCACGATACGTTGGTGTCGACCACGGTGCCGTCCGCCGATGTCGTGCGTTCCTGCACTTATCCGGCCCTGCACGGTGGCACACCCGTGTTGTCCTGCGCCACGGATACTGCCAGCAGGCCTAGTGTGTTGCCGCGTCCGAGCTCGGCCGATGCCGTTGCCCAACCGGGTTCCTGAGGCTGGCCTGGTTCGCTGGAGGTTTGGGGGATCGGCTGAAACACCAATGACTCGCGCAGGCTTGCGAACAGAACCTCGACACCATGCGGAAGGGCTTCGGCGACAGCATCGGTCATCATCACCGACCTGGGTCCCGAGTACCACGAGGCCTGAGGGTTGTCGTATGCATCCTCGCTGGTGGTGATCCGTCCCCACACCGATGACGTCCCGTCCGGAGGTTCGACGACGTCGCATCCGGAGATAGCCGTCGGGAATATCACCTCGGGCGTTCTGTAGGTGGTGTCGACGGGTGCAGAAGGGCCAGGAGTGATGGAGTGTGTGGTGGTCGTGGCTACTGACTCGGCGCGGTTCTCGGGCTGCTCTGGCGGTGCGCCGCGCTCGACGAGCGCTGCTACGCACACCCCGATGGCGACGATGGACACGATCGTGAGCGCATCGGCCCACATCCCGGCACGCTGAGGACCAAGTCTGCTCACCGCGTCAAGATACCTGTCATGTGCATCCGATCCGCGCACGGTTCAAAGCTGACCAAAACCGCAATGATCCCCGGTCTCTCTGCGGGCCAGGGCAACTGAATCATCAGAACAGTTGCTCGAACTGGTACCAGTCGCCGTCGAACTCTTCGTACCCGATATCGCCCTCGTGCTGGGGCTCACCGATATACGGTGCGCCGTCGGGGAAGTGCGCCAGGCCGATGGAGTTCAACAGTCCGCCTTCGATGAAGAACAGGCAACCGCCCTCGACGGGCTGGGTCCGATACACCCGGTAGACACCGAGGGTGGTGCCTTCGAACGACTGCACGCAGTGGTCCGCTGCGGTGCTGAGCGAGCGTTCGACACTGCGAACGCAACCTTCGGCGGCGATGCTCGGTAGGTCGCCATCGCCCAGCGCTCCGTTACACACGCTGAGAACGGTCACATTGTGACAGGGTGGGCGCGTGAGAAATCTGTGGGTGTCGATGCCAGCGGTCATCACTCGGGTGACGCGATGAATACCGCTGCACGACGACTACTTCCCCCCGTCACCGTTCTCGTCGGTGCGTTCACGGCGGTCCTGGCTTTGACGACGCCGGTACCGCGCAATTTTGCGTTCGTTGCTGGCGGCGACAGGCTCGATATCCTGCTCGACAGTAGCGCGTCCGCCTGGTCACTCGGCGCGATCGTTGCCGTCGTCACCGCGGTATTCGCGACGCGGAAGCAATCAGCTCTCATTGTGGCAGCCGTTGGCGTCGCGGCCCTGTCGGTTCTACTGTCGGTGCCGATTCCTGCAGAACTGCAGCTTCGGGCGATCGCAGCCGGTTTGATCCTGGGTGGTGCCGCGGCGGTGACCGCCCTCAGTCGAATCCTGCAGCACGCGTTGCTGTTCGGCGCTATCGGCGGTCTGGCGGCATCGAGTGTGTTGCAGAACGTCCCCAGCCAGTACGTGGACTACGCCGGTTCCGCCTTCCAGCAGGCACCGCAGACGCCAGTGCTGCTCGCCCTGGTCGTCTTCGCGGCGCTGCTGGCGGTGTCGTCGTGGGCGAAAGTGTTCGAGGAAGTATCGCCGGTGCAGTCGCGCGGTCGAGTGCTCGCGGTGGGGATCGTCATTCCTCTCGTGGGTCTGGTCTTGTACTGGCTGTTCGAGCGGTCGGTGAACTCGCTCGGTCCGGGCGGTGCAATGCAGAACCGGTGGTTCTTGGGTCTCGCGGTCATACCGCTACTTGTCGGTGCGGCGTTTGTGCTGCCCGCGGTGACAGGAGCGATCCTGCTTGCGGCACTTGCCTTCCTATCGGCCCCGACAGTGGGATCCCTGACGTGGGGGACAGCTTTGGTGTTCGTCGCGATGTTGGTGCTGGGCGGGGTGGTCGGCCATCGTCGGCCGTCTCCGATGGTGGGGTTCGTAGTACTGGCCGTCGTCGCAGCTACGGGAGTGTTCACCGGCCCACCCTTGGACACCGTCAATATCGTTGCGACCCTCGTGGTTCTGCCGCTCGGAGTGGGCGTGGCGTATGCGTCGTTGTTGCCGACAACCGCCCCTGTTGCGGTGATGTCGGTGACGACGCCCATCGTGGTATCGGTTCCCGTCGTCGCCGAATTCGGTTGGACCGCTTACTCTCCGCTGGTCGAGCTCGAGCCCACGTTCTCGCCGAGCACGTGGGTGTGGGTGTCGACGGGCATCTCTGTGGTGTCGGTTCTGGTGGCGGGTGCGGCTCTGGTCGTGTTGAGGCGAAGGGAATAGTCCGACCGGAGATGCCGATTCTGCGCAATCGTGCGAGAGGTATTGCACAGCAATCGATGCATGAGATTTTCGTATTACTGCTCATCGTTCACACAACGGTGGCCGCATATGCCACGAACACCACGAACATGGCCGCGCCGCCGAGAGCTGCGCCGATCATGGCCTCGCGGCCATTGGTCGCGTGGCCCTGTTCGTCCCGACCGACGCCGACCCACCCGCACACCACCGCGGCGACACCCGTGGGGATAGCGACGAAATCCCCGATGAAGGGTACGAACGCGCAGACCAGAGCGATGATGCCCAGGATCAGTGCGGCGCTGCCGGCGCCGTTGCGAAAAAGCGGCCGTGTGGAATGTTCCTCGGCCATGCCGCCTCCCTCTTCGCGGTCCTGATGCAGCGACTCGATGCCCGTTGGTCTCACGCGACACGGCGAGCTCATACACCAAAACATACCCTCGCGATGCTCGCAGGCGCGACGACACCGATGCACTGCATCTTGCCGCCTACGTGCCATCGAGGGGTATCTCTCGCCGGTCTGGATCTTGTCGGCGAGGTCGGTGTCCGTACATAGCACGGGACCGATTCGGCCCGACGGCTTCGACCCTGAACTGGGCTGTCGGTCAGCGCGGCGTAGTTTCTCGCCGTAGGCTTCAGTAACGGCTCGGGGGCCCGTGTGCGCCTACTTCCGCGACAGTCGTTCACTGCGTGCGAGGTTTCGAATTGTCAGGAGTTGCTTGTGCCTCGGATGTGCAGCCATTCGCCCCCGTGCGTTCGGCCCGTGCCGGATGCCGGTGACGATCGTGACGTCGCGGCAGCGGCTCGCGACGCCGTAGCCGATCGAGCCGACCGTGCTGCTGATGCCCGTGATGCGGTGGCCCTGAGCTTGGATTGTGACGACCGATCACACGATCAGTGCCACGGGCGGGGCCGAGCGTATCGGCTCACCGCGGCCGGTGACCGTGCCCGGGCCGGCGCGGATAGGTCCGCGTCGCGCCAGGATCGGATCGCAGCAGCGCATGATCGCCGTACTTCGGCCACCGATGACCTGACCTCTGCATACCGCCGGGACGCGGGGATCGGTCAACTCGAACGCAGCCTCGGTATCGCCCGCGACTCGGGTACCGCCATGGTCGATTGTTTTGTCGATGTGGACGGCCTCAAGACCATCAACGACACCGACGGACATCCGGCCGGTGATCGCATACTCCGACGGGTCGCCGAGGTCATCGATGATCATTTGGACTGCGACGACACCCTGTTGAGGTACGGGGGTGACGAGTTCATCTTCTCCGTGCTCGGTCCGGCTGCTCTCGACATCGACGACACCACCGATGCAATCGAAGCGAGACTTCGCGAAAGCGATGACATAGCGATCACATGTGGCGTCGCGTTCGCGCGCGAGAGGGACACAGTCGCCGATGTGATCGAAAATGCAGACAGGGAGCTGTACCGCCAGCGCCGTGCCTCCCGGACCACAGTTGCTCCACCTACGGCCGCAGACGCGATTCCTGGTCACCGACCGGCCCGATCATGATGAAGAGGAGCACGAGGAAACCTTGACTTCCAGCGCCGTTCGCAGCATCCTCGCGGATCCTCGGTCCGTTCGTCCGCACTACCAACCGATCGTCGAACTCGACAGTGGCAAGGTAGTCGGCTACGAAGCTCTTGCACGGTGGCCGGGCCACCCGTCGGTGGACCCCGGTGCTGTGTTCGCGAGTGCTGCCGAATGCGGAGTGATCGACGAGGTCGATTGGGCTTGCCGGTGCGCTGCGATGACCGGCGCACTCGATGCCGGTATGCCAGAGAATGTTTCGCTGTTCATCAATATCGAGCCGCAATCCTCGCGCATCGTTCCCGCGTACGCGCGCGAGATCATCGGTATGGCTGCGAACCGGTTGAATGTCGTAGTCGAGCTCACCGAGCGCTCACTGTTGGCCAACCCTGCAGAGCTACTCGAAACGGTGGCGCGTGCACGAAAGAGCGGTTGTCTGATTGCCCTGGACGATGTCGGATCGCATCCCGACTCGCTCGCTCTGCTGGAATTCGTTGCCCCGGACATCATCAAGCTCGATTACACTCTCTCGCAGTCGGATCCATCGTCGCAGCAGGCTGCAGTCGTCCTCGCCGTCGCTGCGTACGTGGAGTCGAGTGGGGCGCGGATAGTTGCGGAAGGCATCGAAACAGACGCCCACCTTGACCGTGCGACCGCGCTCGGAGCCACTTTCGGACAAGGCTGGATGCTCGGCCGTCCCGCGCCGCTTCCGACCCTCGGAAACCGGCAGCACTCGGGTGCCATCTCCGCCCGGCCCATCCTGTCGGTGAAATCAGGTGCGCACGCGCGAGCGGACACAGCGGTGCCCTCGGTTCCGTCGGACCTCCTGACGACTTCATCGGCGCAGGTGGGTAGTAAATCGTTGCTACTGGCGTTGACCCGGCAACTCGAAGATCACGCGCGCCACATGCCCGATCCGCTCACCATTCAGGCTGCGTTTCAAGACTCGGCGTGGTTCACGCAGTCGGTGGCCGACCGCTATGCGAGGCTGGCCGCCGTCAACCCGTTCGTGGCGGCCTTGGGAGTCGGGATGGACACCGAACCCGCAGCAGGTGTGCGTGGTGCGGAACTTCATCCCGATGAGCGTTTCGTCGGCGAGTGGACCATCACGATCGTCGGATCTCACTACTGCGCTGCGCTCATAGCCCGCGACCTCGGCGACGACGGGGACGACCACGACCGTCGGTTCGAGTTCCTACTGACACACGACCGGTTGACCGTCGTCGCTGCGGCACGGTCCATCATGCGCCGAGTCCTGCCCAAATATACTGTTGCGGAGACAGATCGCGACATCGACGCCGGTGGCACTGCTCTGTGAGTACTGAGTCACGCGTTACCGGACAGTCAGTCGGTCGATACACAACGCGTCTGGTCTACGCAGCCCTGCGCCGCGTTGCATAGCCGTTCCGTCTATGCCCAAGTGAATTGCGCAGCATTGCGGACATTTTCTGTCTGTATATGCTGTGTGCATGTCCATCAATGCGGAACGAGTCCCGGTCATCGTGGGTGTGGGTGACCTGAAGTTCACAGGCGACGGCACTGCGCAGAGCGCCATCGAACCGCTCGATCTCATTCTGCGCGCTGTAAATGCGGCGATCGAGGACACAGGAGCACCGGGTCTGAGCGCGCAGCTCGATGCGATACATGCAGTTCGCACCACGAGCTGGAACTACGCCGATCTTCCGTCTCTGGTCGCCGAGAGGTTGGGCGTCACCCTCACATCCAGCTCCTCGAGCACGATCGGTGGACATCACCCCGCGCGCCTACTCGACCAGGTCGGTCGAGATATCGCCGAAGGACGCACTACTGCAGCGCTGGTGGTGGGCGGCGAGGCGCAGGCCTCCGTCCGAGCCATGACGAAAGCGGGTGTGGAGCCCGGTGAATCGGGTTGGACCACCGCACCGGGAGGCCCTCCGTCGTTCTCGCCCGAGGACCTCGGCAGCGCCGAAATGCAGCGAGCAGGAATCCTGGCACCGGTCCAGATCTACCCGCTCTTCGAGAACGCTCGTGCCCACAGCCGTGGACTGAACCCCGACCAGGGGCTGTGCGAATCCGCCGACATGTACTCCCGCTTCTCGGCAATCGCGGCCGAACATCCCGCTGCCTGGAGCCCCGTTGCGCGCACGCCGGAAGACATCGGCACAGTCAGTTCATCGAATCGGTCTGTGTCCGATTGCTATCCGCTATCGATGAACGCCATGCCGTTCGTCGATCAAGCAGCTGCGGTCATGGTCTGTTCCTTGGCGACCGCCCGCCGGGCCGGTGTGGCAGAGGACCGAATCGTGTACCTGTGGGGGGGTGCGGGCGCAGTCGACAATCCGGATGTGTTGGCGCGCCCGATGTTCGACGACGCACCAGCTCTTCGCGCGGCTGTGCGGCGGGCACTGTCGAGGGCCGAGGTGGCCAGCGAGGACCTGGGATTCATCGATGCGTACAGCTGCTTTCCGATCGTGCCGGCGCTGTTGGCCGACGAGCTGGGCCTGGCAGAGGAGGCGACTCCCACTGTTCTGGGCGGACATTCGTTCTTCGGTGGGCCGTTGAGCAGCTATTCGCTCCATGCCATTGCGGAATCGACGCGACTGCTGCGCAAGAATTCCGGCGTCGCACTGGTGCATGCAAATGGCGGCTATCTGACGTACCAGCACGTGGTGCTGCTGTCGACGAGTGCTCATCGCGATGGATACATCGGCGACCCGGAGCAGGTGACTGTGTCGGGTACGCCGGCACGCGTCGTGCACAGCTACTCGGGAACGGCGACCATCGAGACGGCTACGGTCACATACGACCGTAGCGGCCTGCCGGAGCAAGCGTTTGTTGTGGCTGCCACCGACGATGGGGCGCGGGTAGCGGGCCGAGCTGGACGTGAATTCGCAACGATGCTTCACGACCTCGTGTCCGTGCAGAACGAGTCGGCTATCGGACGCCGAATAGACCTGGTGGACAACGAGGGAAACCTTGCCGTCGAATTCTGCATGTAGCCGTCGCGTTCGGCCGGCATACCGGTGAGAGGATGCAATCATGTCTGAAGACTCTCCGCGCGGACCGGGCAGGCCCCGTGACGCGGACATGGAGGACCGCGTGTACACGGCCGTGCTCGAGGTGTACTGGGAAACCAGTTGGCGCGGATTCACATTCGACGCAGTCGCGCGGCAGGCCAAGGTCGGCCGCGCCGCGCTCTACCGCCGCTGGGCCGACAAGGAAGAACTTCTGGTCCAGGCGCTCGAAGCTCGGTCGCCGCTGTCGACGCCTATCGACACCGGATCGGTCCGTGGGGACCTCGTCGAGCTCGCGGAACAATTGGCCGTCGGCTACGGGGAGCTCTCCGGCTTGGTCTCGCTACGGGTGACTCTCGACGCGAGGGTGAATCCGGACCTGTTGTCCCATCTCACCGACACTCTCAACCAGAGCCGTCTCGTCACTGCTCGACGCATCGTCCGCCGGGCTGTCGCGCGAGGAGAGCTGCCCGAGGGCACGTCGACGACGTTACTGCTCGAACTCGTGACGGGAGCGGTGTTGGCGCGCGCGCTCTTCTCTCAGGCCTACTCAGGATCGAGAACCACTGCTGCCGTTGACCACTCGACAGTCGTCGTCGACACCGTTCTGCGAGCGTTGAGCTAGCCGATGAATGATCGGGTCACCGGCCGAACCATTGCAGACAGTGACTGTCTGAATTAGTGTTGTGGGGTCTCACGGCCCGAAGGAATGAGGATCGACGTGTCCGAAGTAGTACTCACCGAAGTGCGGGGACACACCCTCGTCGTCACCATCGACCGGCCGGAGGCAGCCAACAGCATCAACGCCGATGTGCACCGCGGTTTGGGCGCGGCGTGGGAGCTTGCGCAGGAGACCGACGACATTCGAGTTGTGGTGTTGACGGGCGCAGGCGACAAAATCTTCTGCGCCGGTGCAGATCTGAAAGCTCTCGGCACATCCGGACCCGCGGGGGTGACTCCACCGGAGACCGCGCACTGGGGTTTTGCCGGGATCGTCAAACACCATATTGCGAAGCCGGTGATCTCCGCAGTCAACGGCAGCGCCTTGGGCGGTGGGACGGAACTCGCGTTGGCCGGCGATCTCGTTGTAGCCGCGGAGAATTCGACCTTCGGACTTCCCGAAGTGAAACGGGGTCTCATCGCCGGAGCGGGCGGTGTCTTCAGATTGACCACAGCCCTGCCGCGTGCCGTCGCGCTGGAGCTACTGCTGACCGGGAACGCCATGAGCGCCCAGGACGCGCTCCGGTGGGGATTGGTCAACCGCGTCGTTCCTCAGGCCGAAGTGCTGAGCACTGCTCTTGCCCTCGCAGACGTCATCTCCGCGAACGCACCGCTCGCGGTTCAGGCGAGCAAGCGCGTCGCTCGTGGGATCAATGACGGCGAGATCGAGACGGAAGCCCGCAGCTGGGAACTCAGCGAACAGACCCTGGAGTCACTGAGCCGATCGGCGGACACTGTCGAGGGAATCATGGCCTTCATGCAGAAACGGGATCCGGTGTGGACCGGAAAGTAAATCCGATCGTGAATGCACTCATTTTGCCTCGGGTACCTGGTGTAGACCTTCCGACGTAGATGCTCGGCTGCTACGCAGCTGTCGTCCCGCCGGAATCAGGATCGTCACCCCGGCTCCGATGATCGCCGGCAAGGCGAAAGCCAGAAGCTGAGTGCTGGTTCCCGCACCCGCGGCGACGAACAGTCCGCCGTAGGTGGGCCCCACGATCGCGCCCAGTCGCCCCACCGCGAGTGCGACGCCCAGTCCTGTGGTTCGGCATGACACGGGGTAGTAGCCGCCGATGAAGGTGTTGAGCAGGATTTGCGTCCCTGTCGTTCCCATTCCTGCGATCAGCACCAGAACGTACACGATCCCGATCGGGGGAGTGGTCGCGATCAATGCCAACGACATTGCTGCACAGAGGAATCCGAGGGTGGTCACCGGTTTGATGCCGAACCGATCGGCCAGGTAGGCACCAGCGAGTGCGCCCACTGCACCGCCGACGTTGAGCACCAGCAGGAAGGACAGTGCGGCACCGAGCGGGTATCCGGCCGATCGCATCACTGCAGGCAACCAGGTCGCGACGCCGAACAACACGAGCAGACACAGCAGGGTCATCACCCAGAAGGACAGCGTCACTCGCGCACGGTTCGCGGTGAACAACGCACCGATTCCGCGATCTGTCGATGTCGGCTCCCCACCGGAAACCTCGACTGTGTCCTCGAGTCCGTAACGAGTCGAGATCCTTTGTGCTGCATCCGTCCTACCCCGCGCGTTGAGGAAGGCGGGCGACTCAGGGAGGTATCCGATCATCATCGGCAGAATCAACAACGCCGGGATCATCCCAGCTGCGAACATCGCTCGGAAGCCGAATGCCGGGACGAGCCACAGCGACAGGATCCCCGCCGCGATACCGCCGACGCTGGTGCCCACGAACCCCAGTGCGACCGTTCTCGCTCTGGTGTCGAGGCGGGAAAATTCGATCAGCATCGACGCCGCGGTCGGCATCAGAACCCCAGCACCGACGCCGACGACAAATCGCGCTGCTCCGAACAGTTCGGGCGAGGGTGCAATTGCGCAGCATCCCATTGCGGCCGAGAACAAGGCGACCGCGGCGATCAAGGCGCGTCGTCTGCCCCAACGATCCGCGATGCTGCCCGCGGCCAGTGCCCCGACCAGCATGCCGACTCCCACCACGGATCCGAGTACACCGACGGTTGCCGGATCCAGGTCCCACGGCTCGTATGCCAGGAGCGACGGCACCACCGTTCCGTACATCAGAAGGTCGTACCCCTCCAACGTCAAGGCCGCCAGGCACAGCGCAACGACGGGAGAAAAAGTGTTACGTGACATGATATTCCGCTCGCGAGAGGGTCAGATGAAGTGTTGGGACAACCAGTCACCGATATCGGCGGCGGCCAGAGACGCGCCGGTGGGCGCGCCATCGCGAATGGGGCCACCGAAGTGGGTGCCCTCGATCGCCACGTGAGACTTGTCCACAGAGCCCAGAGCCTCGACCATTCTCGACGTGTCCTCCGGGAAACACGCCTGATCGCCGGTCAATTCGACGAACAACGACGGGACCGTGACCGACGGTGCGCACCGAACGAAGTCGGCATTGGAGCTCAGACCGGACCACGTCGACAGCCAGGCATCCGGGGTGGCCAGACGGGCGAAACCGACAAGCCCGTAATTCGTCAGATCGGGCCGCCGGCCGAACAACGAACCGTAGGGGCGGGCGTTGGAACTGAGCGACAGGTCGGTGAATCTCAGGTCCGCGTCGGTGCGATAGACAGTCAATATCCTCGGTGCCAACGCATCTCGACGGTCGTGGGCGTCGCCGCTTGTCTTGAAACGCCGTCGGGCCTCGGATGCTTCGGCGACCCGTGACCGCGCGATCGCGTCGAGGCGAGCGACGCGCTCGAGCTGAGCGGCGCGGTACTTCTGAACGAAATCGGCGGAATAGTTGGAGCTTTCCGGTGCCTCGACGAATCCGTTCGCACTGTCGAAAGGATCGAGTGCCGGGTCGACGGACATGGGGTCCGATTCGTCGACCACGGACGGATCGATCAGTCGCAGCAGCAGCGCGCCCTGTCCTGGGTGTGGAGCCATGAAAATCGCACCGTCCGGTACGGGCATCTCCGCGGATGCGAGGTCGATCGGTCGGCCGGCCGGCGTTGCTGCCAGCCGCTCCTCGGGCGTGAGCCCGGCCTGCTCGCAGTAGAACGCGAACAGCGTGCCACCGCCCGAGTGTCCCAGTGTGACAACGTGATCGAAAGCGCGGGAGCGAAGGAACACCTGCCCGGCGGCGGCGTCGAGCAAAGCCTGCTCGTGCACCAGCGAGATGTCGTTGTTCACCGATCGCGTGCCCTGGGTCCACACTGCATATCCGCGTGCAAGCAGCTCTGGCACGAGAACGTGATGCGTCAGATCCTGGCGCGGGTGCATCAAGGCAACGACCGTCTCGGCACCGGGAACGGTCCGCAGCACGCCGCTGACCTTGGCACCGTCTGCGGTGGTCAGCTCGTGCGTCGACGTGACGGTGTTCGACGGGGCCTCGGCTGCATCGATGTACCGGCCTGCGCCGAGTCGGGTCCGATTCATGACCGCTCGACGCGCAGGGCGTCTTTGTCCCACTGCGTGATTCGAGACTCCGACAGGCCGGAGACGCTGCTGTACCAGACGGCGTGCCTGCATCCGGTGGCCCGACGGTCGATGACGATGTCCTTGTCCGAGACTATGCGGAAGTACGGGCCGACGTGGTCGACGCGTACGGCTGGGTCGACGTCGGCCACCGAGGCGATACTGGTGTTCTCGGGTATGTCGAGCACATACAACGTGGTCACGACACTCCCACCTCGTTCTCGGCCGACCAATCAGCCGCACGTTCGACGATCAGTTCGGCCTTGCGGGTCAACAGGTTCGCCATGCTCGGGTCGGGTCCGCGCACGATGTCGATCAGAGCGTCGATCGTCAGGTTCGCGTCGAGATCTTCCTGCGGCGTGACCGGACGCATCGCGCGGGTGAGCTCGATCATGTAGCCGTTGGGATCGTGTGTGTAGATCGATTCGATCGTCTCGTGTTGGATCTGCATCTCCACGGGCCAATCACTGCCGTCCAACCGTCGCCGATATTCCATCAGGTCCGCTTCGCTGTCGACGTGAATCGCGAGATGACGCGAGCGGATGAAGAAGATCGGTACGTCCTCGGCGAAGCGCGAGTACGAATCACCCTGTGGTCCTCCGTCGAACGGTTCGAGACCGAAGTAGTAGAAGAACGCGAGTCGGTCGTCGTTGCCGATGTCGAAGAAGAAGTGGATGAAGTCCGGATGCTTCTCCGGGCCCCATCCTGCTGCGCAGACGGAGTGGACGACGGGGAACCCGAGAACGTCACGGTAGAACTCGACCGTTGCTGCTGGATCGAACGTGGGGTAGGCGACGTGGTCGACGCCCCGCACCTTGTGTGGCAAGTCGGACATGAAGATTTCCTCTCTACGAAAGTGACGATCTAGGACGTGACGACGGCGTCTGCCCGAAGAAGTGAGCCGGCGTCCGGAAGATCGACGGGTAGGTCGAGCGCACGGAGCAGGCTGTAGGCACCTGCCGTCGCGGCCGACAGAACGGGGATGCCGAATTCGTCCTCGGCAGCCTGGACGAGCGGTAGGGACGGCATCTGTACACACGCGGAAATCACCAGAGCGTCGGCACCGGTGAGATCCAACGACCGTGCCGCGTCCATGACTCGTTCGCCTGGGATGCGACCGACTTCGGCGTTGTCGGACACCTCCAGCGCACGCCAATCGAGTACGCGAATGCCCTCGGCCTCGATGTAGTCGACGACCTTCTCCGCGAGTGGTCGCATGTACGGCGTCACGAGAACTATGTTCTTGGCGTCCAGCGCACGCAGGCCTTCCACAAGAGCGCCCGCGCTCGACCTGACGGCTGCATCGGACCCGCCCGTGGCGAGTTGTTCCGCTATGAGCCCCTCCACCCGTTGGTGTTCCCCGGGCCCGGCGACCATGAGAGCGACGAGGCACGCATAGAGAACAGCGTCGATTCCGGCATCGCCCAATTCGAGGATGCACCGTTCGCGCTGGGCATTCATGGCCCGCAATTGTTCCGGCGACACGGCCTGCATGCGCATGCGCGAGGAGTGGAACGAAAACCGGGCATGTCGATGTCGCGCCAACAATGCGGGCATCTCCGTTTCCACGGTGACGTTGGAGCTCGGTACGACCAAGCCCACACGATGAATACTCATGAACTGCCTTTCGGTAATTGACGCTGATGACGAGTATTCGACGTTTGCGACGATTCGTCAAGCGGCTTGGACCAGGGAAATCGAATCGATGCGTCCGTTCGGGCAGTATCGAGCAGGGTGACAGCACTCACATTCGTGCTTGACATGTCGTCGTCTACGTCGAATACTCGACGCAGACGTAAGCAGTGTTCGAGGGTGTTTCGCTCTCACACGCCAGGACGTCTTCGACTCGGACCTAAGGAGCACACCGGCATGACCTATGTGATCGGAGTGGACGTCGGCGGAACGTTCACGGACGCAGTACTCGACGACAGTTCCGGGACCGTGGTCGCTGCAAAAGCGCCCTCGACTCCGCCCGACTATTCACAGGGCGTCATCGACGTTCTCGAAGCGTTGGCCGAGCAACTCGGATGCCCGGTGCAGGAAATGCTGGCGAACACCCACCACATCGCGCACGGCACCACGTCCTCGCTCAACGCTCTGGTGATGGGTAACGTCCCGCCGGTCGGGTTCCTGACCACCAAGGGGCATCGCGATTCGATCTACATCATGAACGTCGAGGGCCGGTACCTCGGTGGCTCGCCCGAGCAACTGCAGAACGTGTTGGGGCAGAGCAAGTCCCACGGTCTCGTTCCCAAGCGGCATGCGCTGGAAGTCACCGAACGCCTCGATCGAGACGGCAACGTCGTCGTAGCCCTCGACGAAGAGTCCGCACGTATCGCCGTCCGAAGCCTCGTCGACGACGGTGTCTCCGGCATCGCGGTCTCGCTGCTCTGGTCGTTCCGTAACCCTGTGCACGAGCAGCGCATTCGTGAACTCGTGCACGAGATCGACCCCGACATGTTCGTCTCGCTGTCCTCCGAGGTGAGCCCGCGCATCCGCGAGTTCGCTCGTAATGCAACCACGATCATGAGTACCCAGATCGGCCCAGGGTTGCGCGATTACCTCGGCTCGTTGGAAAAGAAGCTACGTGCCCTCGATCTCGCGGGACCACTGCTGGTGATGCAGAGCAACGGCGGTGCCGTTGCCGCAGCCGAGGCCCCGAAGAACGCCATCAGCACAGTCGGGTCCGTGTTGACCGGCGGCGTGGTCGGAGCGGTGTCGCTCGGAAAGCAGCTCGGTCACAAGAACATCATCGCCACCGACGTCGGCGGAACCACCTTCCTCGTCGGCCTCGTCGTGGACGGTGAGCCGGTGCGTGCGTCGAGCACCATCATCAACCACCACCCGATCAATGTCCCCACCCTGCAGGTACACGCCATCGGCTCGGGCGGCGGTGCCATAGCGTGGGTGGATGCGGGTGGCAACCTCCAGATCGGTCCGCACAGCGCCCAGGCGGTACCCGGACCCGCCTGTTACGGGCAGGGCGGCACCGAACCCACCAATGCCGACGCCAATCTCGTCCTCGGGATTCTCCCCGAGCGCGGCCTGCTGGGAGGACGCAAACCACTCGACAAAGAGCGTGCGCGCGAGGCCATTCGACGCCGCATCGCGGAACCGCTCGGTCTGTCGGTCGAGGACGCAGCCGCCGCGATCTACGCCGTCCAGAACGCACAGACCGGCGACCTGCTGCGCAAGACCGTCGTCGAAGCCGGGCACGACCCGCGCAACTTCGTTCTCTACGCGTTCGGCGGAGCCGGCCCATCACATTGCGCCGCCTATGCAGCCGAAGTCGGCGTCAAGGAGGTCATCGTTCCGCTCGGGCAGGTGGCATCGGCGTTCTCGGCCTACGGTCTTGCGTCGTCGAACATCGTGCTCGCGGCCGAGCTGTCCGACCCGGCAGCGATGCCGCTCGATCCTGCTCGCGCAGAAGCGAATTTCGACGGTCTCGAGAAGCGCGTCCGCGAAGCCCTCGGTCGACAAGGGCTCAATTTCACGTCTGTCCAGGTCGAACGTGAAATCGACATGCGGTACACGATGCAGTTGGCAGAAGTTGCAACAACCATTCCCGAGGGCTCGCTGGACTCGGCGAGCGTCGCACACGCCTCCGATCTCTTCGAGCAGCGTTACGCAGATCTGTACGGCAAGGACAGCGGATTTCGCGAAGCCGGCATTCAGGCGATCACCTATCGCGTGCGTGCAACCGGCGTCCTGCCGTTCTCGCCTACCCTCCCCGAGCTCAAGTCGGCCGACTCCGCCGACTCCTCGGTCGCTCGTATCGGCACCCGAAAGGTCAACCTGGACGGTCGAATCGGCTATGTCGACACCGACATCTACGACTACAGCAAGCTCGCCGCCGGGCACGTGCTCGCCGGTCCCGCCATCGTCGAAGTCCCGACGACCACAGTCGTCGTCCCGCACGGAACCACCGGAACTGTCGACCGCCTCGGCAACCTCAACATCGTCGCCGGCTGAGACCACAGGAGAACCGAACCATGACATCCGCAATTCCCGGGTCCGAGATCTTCTCGTCCCGCCCCGTCGACCCCGACGCCCTCGCCCGCACGCTCCCACCGACGCTGCCGGTGCACACCGTCACCCAGCAGCAGATCGACGAGCTCGACCCGCTGACCTACGAGGTCATCCGTCACCGACTCTGGTCGGTCACCGACGAGATGGGCGAGGCACTCAAACGAATGTCCGGCTCACCCATCGTCACCGACGCGAACGATTTCGACTTCGCGATCAGTGACGAACTGGGACAGGAGGTTCAGGTAGGCCTCTACAACACCATGCTCGTCGGAGCCGTCGACCTGGCGATCTACTGGACCCTGCAACACCGCGCAACCAACCCGGGCATCGTGGAGGGCGACATGTTCCTCTGCAACGACCCATGGGTCGGCGGGGGACTGCACCAGAGTGACGTCATCGTCTACCAACCCATCTTCCACGAGGGCAAGCTCTTCGCGTGGACCAGCGCGATCTGCCACGAACCCGATCTCGGTGGTTCCGGCCTCGGATCGTTCGACCCGTCGGCGAAAGATGTTTTCTCCGAATCGCTTCCGACTCCGCCGGTCAAGGTGGTCCGCGACTACGAGCTACAGCGCGACGTCGCCGATCTCTGGGTTCGACGCTCCCGTGTTCCCATGCTGGTCGGGCTCGACCTGCGCGCCAAGATCGGCGCGAACACCGTCGGCCGCAATCGCATGCTCGCCGTCATCGAGCAGTACGGTGCCGACACCGTCAAAGCTGTCATGAAGCGCATGATGACGGACGCCGAAGGGCGACTGCGCAGCAAGCTCTCCTCGCTCCCCGACGGGACCTGGAAGGCCACCGGCTACCAGGACCAGTCGCACACCGGTGACCGCGAGGTTCACAAGATCACGGTCGCGATGAGCAAGACCGACGACCATCTCACGTTCGACTTCACCGGCACCGACAAGCAGACGGGCGTCATCAACTGCACGTACGCGGGCATGCGCGGCGGCGTCATGCTCGCGTTGCTTCCGATCCTCGCGGGTGACATTCCCTGGTCCGCAGGCGGATTGATGCGATGCTTCGACCTGGTGTCCGAGGAGGGCACCATCAACAACGCGAGCTTCCCTGCAGCAGTCAGCCGTGGTCCCATCGGACCCGCCTGGCTGACCGGAACCCTCATCGCGGAATGCCTGTCGCAGATGCTCGACCGATCGGTCGACCTCGGCAAGAGCGTGCAGGCTGCGTGCTGCGGTACCTGGGACACCGCGGTGATCGCAGGCCTCGACGAACGTGGGGAACAACCCGTTCCGTTCCTCAACATCATGATGGAACCGATGGCAGGCGGTTACGGCGCACGCCCGACCGCGGACGGCATGGACACCGGAGGCCTCTTCTGTATTCCGATGGGGCGCATCCCCGATACGGAAATGACCGAGTTCCTCTACCCGCTGCTCACACTGTGGCGTCGTGAAGAGCCCGACTCGGGTGGACCCGGTCGTCAACGCGGTGGCGTCAGTGCATCGCTCGCTGTGACGCCGTACGGCACCTCGCTCCCGATGGGCCTCGTCCTCGCCTCGGCGGGTAAAGCCGTGGCGCAGAACAACGGCCTCGCCGGCGGGTACCCCGGCAACACCGGACTCGAAATTCTGGCGCGAAGTACCGACGTCATCGAGCAGTTCGCAGCGGGAAAAATTCCCGGAGCCCTCGAAGATCTGGGCGGCGGAAAGGAATTCGGCGCATGCTACGCCGAAAGCTATGTCGCTCCCGGTGAGGTGCTGTACATGCATTGGCAGGGAGGCGGCGGCTACGGAGATCCGTTGCATCGCGATCCGGCGGCTGTGGTCGTGGACCTACGCGAGGGCAAGGTCACCGCAGAGGGGGCGAACGTCGTCTACGGCGTGGTCATCGACGCGGGAAAGGTGGACGAGGCAGCAACTGCGCGACGACGTCGAGACATGATCGACGAACGGCGCACGCGTTCCACCCAGCACTCCGACGCTCCCATCATGGATCTCTCGCTGGCAAGACGTCTCGACGACAACCTGTCCGAGGTGACCGTCGGGGACGTTCGGGTCATCGCCTGTGCACAGTGCGGCCGGCTCCTCGGTGACGAGAAGTCGAGTGGTGTACTGGATCTGGCTCGCTACGAGGGGCCGTCCTCGGCGGCGGGGCCGCAGGTGACATCGGATCCCTCCATCTACGTCGACACGGCCATCGTGTTCCGTCAGCTGTGCTGCCCGGGATGCTGGACGGCCGTGTACTCGGGAATTGTTCCTGCCGATCATCCCGATCATTCGTTGGAGATCTCTCGATTGCTTCCTGCGGTGGCCGAACGATGACGTTGACCACGGAGACGACCCATTCGGACTGGGACGGCAGGCTGGTGGGATACCCGGAGGATCGCGCGCAGCGTTACCGTGAGACTGGTTCGTGGAGCTCACTTCCCACGAGTCGCCGGTTCCGCGACATCGCTCTTCGGTATCCCGACAGGCTTGCGATCATCAGCGCCGAGGGTTCGATGACGTTCGCCGAACTCGATCGTCGTACCGATGCCATCGCCGCCGGATTGATTCGACTGGGACTGGTGCGCCTGGACCCTGTGCTGTTCCAGATGATGAACCGGCTCGAGACGGTGCTGGCCTGGTACGGCTGCGTCAAGGCCGGACTGGTTCCGGTCGCCACACTGGCCGCGCACCGAATGCACGAGATCGCGCACATCGGTGCCGCGGTGGGCGCGGTCGCGCATGTGGTCGAGGCCGGTCTGCCGTCGTTCGACCTGGTCTCGTTCGCCTTCGAACATGCAGAAGGGAGCGAGACCGTTCGCCACGTGGTGACGGTCGGGGCGAACGAGGGTGACGGACTGCGGTTGGAGGACCTCGGCCGCGACATCGATGCCACCGAGGCCCGAGCTCTCGTCGACACCATCGAGGCACAGACGGATCCCGAGGACGTGGTTGCATTCCAATTGTCTGGCGGGACAACGGGAGTACCCAAGGTCATTCCGCGGATCCATGCCGAATACTGGAACAACGCGCTCATGTACGCCCAACGGCTCGAATGGACCGCGGACAGCCGCGTCGCCCATCTGATCCCCATCGTGCACAACGCAGGGATAGCCTGCGGTCTGCACGCCTCGCATTCGGTCGGCGCGTGCCTGGTACTCGCGACCGCCGACTTCGGATCGGCGTTCGACCTGATGGAGCGCGCGGAGGCCACCGAGGTGTTGATCGGCCACGGTCACTACCAGGCCGTGCTGAGTCCCGAGTTCGATCGGGTGCGCGAGCGTCTGCGGCACGTGATCCTGTCCGGTGCCAAAGTGTCACCGGCGCTGATGGACCGCGTCGACGACGGCGGAGATCATTGGGCGGGTCAGCTGTTCGGGATGTCCGAGGGGCTGCTCACCGTCACCCCGGTAGGCGCCCCTCGCCACGCTCGAATCACCACCGTCGGCACTCCTGTCTGCGCCGAGGACGAGGTGCGCATCCTCGATCCCGGCACGGAGATCGAGCTACCCGACGGGGAAGTCGGCGAATTGTGTTGCCGTGGCCCGTACACGATCACCGGGTATTTCGATGCACCCGAGCACAATCGGACTGCCTTCACCTCCGACGGCTTCTACCGGACCGGCGATCTGGCGTCGATCTCCGTCGTCGACGGCGAGCGGTACATCTCCATCGAGGGTCGCATCAAGGACCTCATCAACCGCGGCGGCGAGAAGATCAACGCCGAGGAGGTGGAGCTTCTTCTGCTCGACCATCCGGCCATCGTGGGTGCGGCCGTCGTCGCGATGCCCGACCCTCGACTCGGCGAGAAGACGTGCGCGTATCTCGTCACCGACGGGGCCCCGTTGACGATGGCCGACGTGCAGGACCATCTCAAGGGGCTCGGTGTGGCCAAGTTCAAATGGCCGGAGCGCCTCGAATGGCTCGACGCGCTTCCCCGAACCAACGTCAACAAGATCGACAAGAAGCGTTTGCGGCTCGACATCGCCGCGAAGCTCGAGAGGCAACCATGAAACTCGACCGCGTCGCAGTCATCGGCGGTGGCCCCGGTGGCCTCTACGCCGCACGGCTACTGAAACTGTCCAAACCCAACGCGGAGATCACCGTCTACGAACAGAGTTCACCGAACACCACGTTCGGGTTCGGGGTCGGCCTCGCCTCACGGACGCAGCGGAATCTCCGTCAGGCCGACGCCGCATCACTCGATGCGATTGTTGCTCAGGCGTACTCACACGAGATGTCGATGCAGGTAGGGAACAGAACGGCCCGCTTGGCTCACGGTGATCTTCTCGCGATAGCGCGGACGTCTCTGCTGTCCGTACTGCAGGAGCAAGCGCGCGATGCAGGAGTGCGGCTCGAGTTCGGCGAACGCAGTGAACCCGCCGACCTCGATGTGGACCTCGTGATCGCCTCGGACGGAATCAACAGCGCGACCCGTACGGCCGACGGTCGATTCGGTGCCGACATCAGCACCGGAACAGGCCTTTACCTCTGGTGCGGAACGGATTTCGCACTACCGAGCGCCATATTCGTACCCGTCACCACCGAGCACGGTACGTTCGTTGCCCACGCGTATCCCTATGCGCCGGATCGCAGCACGTTCCTGATCGAGACGGATCTCGACACCTGGGCCCGGGCGGGCTTCGACGTCACGACTGCTGCCACAGGCGCGGCCGACAGTGACGAGGCATCGTTGCGCTATCTCGAGAGAGCGTTCTCGGTCACTCTTCAGGATCACAGCCTCATCGGAAACCGGACCCGGTGGATGCAGTTCCGAACGGTCAAGTGTCGAAAGTGGTCGGTAGACAACATAGTTCTTCTCGGAGACGCCGCGCACACAGCGCACTATTCGATCGGATCGGGAACGAAGCTGGCGATGGAGGACGCCATCGCCCTCGATGCGGCACTGGCGTCGGCTGCGACCGTCGGCGATGCCCTCACCGAGTACGAACGGGTGCGTCGCCCCGCGGTCGAACACCTTCAGCAGATTGCCGTGCGAAGTGAACAGTGGTGGGAGTCCTTTCCGCAGCGCATGGATCTGCCCGTGGACCAACTGATGGTGGCGTACATGACGCGCGCCGGAAAGGTCGGTCTGGAGCGATTCCTCGAATCTGCTCCCGAGGTGGCGTTGAAGGGAATCGCGAGCTACGCGCATGTTCCCGCGGACTCGGAGGTTCCTGCCGATGTGTCCCGCTGGATCCTCTCGCGGCCCATCGAACACGGTGGGCGGTCGTTTTCCGATCGATTCGCCCCGTCCGATCTTCGCGAGGACCCGACGACGACGGTGGTCTCCGTGGACGTCGAATCAGCGTGGAACGAGAAGGCGACGGCCATCGTCGACGAGTGCAGGGCAAGTTCCACGGTGTGGCTGACCGGGTCCGGCGAGCGTGATCACGTCCTGACCCGACTCGATGTCGCGGAGCGAATGATGCGCAGCACCGGCGCGCTCGTCGTCGTCGACGTGCCGGAGGAGTGTTTGTCCGATGCGGTGGCAGGTCTGGTCAGTGCGCGTACCCACCTCGTGTTTGTCGGTTCTTGACGACGGTGACGGTTATTCTTCGTTCATGACACGCGAGGACTCACCACGAGGATCGGCGCGCAATCCGCGTCGGGAGCTGGTCGAGAAGCAAATTCTCGACCAGGCCACGCGATTGTTCGCCGAGAAGGGCTTTGCCAGCACCACACTGCAGGACATCGCGGACGCGACCGGTCTGACCCGCCCGGCGCTGTATCACTATGTCGCGAACAAGGACGAGCTACTCTCGCGCCTGATCAGCGAGAGCACCGAGACCCCGGCCGCAGTTCTGCACGAGATCAATGCGCGATCCGATCTCGGCCCTACCGAGAAGCTACGCAAGATGGCCACCGCGATCGCCCTGAACCAGGCCGAAACCGCCGACCGCTTCAAGCTCATAATCAGGTCGGAAGCCGATCTGCCCGAGGAGACTTCGCGGACGTACCAGCAGAGTCGCAGGCACGTGCTCAAGGAGTTCGTGACGGTCGTCGAAAATGGCGTCAGGGCAGGGGAATTCAGGCCTGTCGACCCGCGCACAGCAGCACTCGGCATCATCGGCATGCTCAACTGGGTCGCCTGGTGGCATCAGAGCGGTGACCCGGACGCCGATCGCAGTGTGGCCACTCAACTCGCCGACATGGCATTGCGGACCGTCGTCCAGGACAGCGGAACGCCTCTTATACCCGAGGGGCCCGAACGTGCGATCTCGATGCTCCGCGAGGATCTCGATTACCTCGAACGCATCCTGGCTCGGGATCGATCGGAATCGTGATCGACGGACTCGCGCCGGAGCCTTGCTCACCCAGCGCCCGGTAACCCCAGGAACGTCAGCAGACGCCTGAGAAGCTCGTCTCGCCACGCACGCGATGACCAGGTGTGGTCGGCACCGGTGATCGCGGTGAATGTCGCGTGTGGCAACAACTCTGCGTAACGGCGTCCGTACTTGAGTGGCACGATCTGGTCTGCCGTGCCGTGGACGATGTCGACGGGACCGTTGTATCCGGCCGCAGCCTCGTATACATCGAGGCCATTGCGGATGTCGTCGAAAAATGCAGGTCCGAGCCACATGCCGCCGAAGTCGAAGCCGCCGTTCTGTGCGACGGAATCGATGGGCTGGCCCTGGATTTCGTGCTTGACGGTGATGTCGTCGACGACAACGCCTGCAGGTGACCACAGGGTGAGGCTGGCGACACGGTCGGACAGGAGCGTGGCCGCCATTGCCGCTTCCACTGCGCCGAGGCTGTGGGCGAGAACGTGCACCGGTGCAGATCGATCGGCAGCGAACTCCCGGATCATGGTCGACACCTGCTCGACCTCGTCGCGCAGGGTGATGTCCTCGAACTCGCCGTCGCTGATGCCTTGGCCGAGTCGGTCGTACGCGCGGACGACTGCTCCCGCCTCGACGAGGCGTCGAGCGATCTGGACGAAGAGGCGCTGTGGTCCGATGCTCGAGTCGCTGAAGCCGTGCACGATCAGAACGGACGGCGCTGTTCTGTCGGAGTTCTCGGGTCGATACTCGTTGCCGCGGATCACCTGCCCACGATGGGGGAGTGTGAGCGTGGCCATGCCGGGGTTCTGGAGGTCCATCTCAGTTGCTCCGGTCGGCAAAGCCTGCCGGTAAGTCTGCGGGCGCGGTGTCGATGACGGTGTCGTCGTCGATACCGACGTACTCGAACAAGGTGATGTGCGCGAACTCGGGCACGACGTAGATCGGATAGGTGGGGCCCTGATCGCGGAACTGACGCATCTCGTCGAGGTGGTCGTTCTGGAACAGGACGGTTTTGGACCCGTCGAGTTCCACCCAGTGCGGGAAGAAGATGGTGCCGTGCAGAACGCGGTCCTCGGGAACGACGTTGACGACGACGCTCGTGCCGGTCGGCTCGTTCCACGAGATCTTGTAGACGCCGCGGCCGAGTCCGACGAGATCGACTTCTTGCCCCTTGACCCAGCGACCGCCGACCATTCCGGTGTGGATCCGGTAGTCGATGGTGGTGGCGTTCTTGACGTACATCTCGTACTGCCACCCGTTGGCGTACGTGTAGATGAACCGATGGCCGATGATCGATTCCAGGGCTTGTTCGGGAGTGGGGTCGGCAACGCTGGTGTGAATGCTCATGACTCCATGATCACCCAGAAATGCGTTTGTTGCAAACCTAAATTCAGACTGAGTAGTCTGGCGCGGTGGACGATTCCGACAGCGCACCCGGTCTCGCCGATATCGCCCGCCATCTCAGCGAGGAGATAGGCCCCTTCCGGCGCGTGCTGCTCAACGCCTCCCGCTCGCGCGCGGGGCTCAAAGCCCTGCCCGACGCACAGATCGAGATCCTGCGGCGACTCTTTCCGGACAAGTGGGAGGGCCCCACAGTGCTCGGGCGTCAGCTGGGGTTGGCACGCCCCACGATCAGCAACCTCGTCCGAACGATGGAATCGGACGGGCTCGTCGCTCGCCGACCCGACGACTCGGATGCTCGAAGCATGCGCGTCGGCCTCACCGATCTTGCTCGAGAGCAATTGCGCATCTACGACATTGCGGCAGAGGGGCTTCTCATGAATATCCTCGACGACCTGACGCCGGCCGAGCAACGCACCCTCCGTGACGCCACTGCGCTGCTCGGCCGAATCCGCGAGGCGCTCGAGCACGGCGACGACCTGTAGCGGCGACAGAGTTCGTGAGGGCTCGGCGCGCAATTCACCTCGATACTTCACTGCGTGTGCACGTCTGAATCGGTCGTCCTGTTCTCGCGTCCACGGAACGTAAATCAACAACGATTCAAGTAATTCGGCCACATCTGCACTGGGTGTCATATAGCGTCGAATCATGTCCTCGAAACCGGACATACCGCCCGAGCGTACCCGGCCATTCGGCGAACCGTTCTGCGCTCGTACCGTTTTCATCCGACGATCAAGGAAGTTCGATCATGGGAAAGCTCGACGGAAAAGTAGCCTTCATCACCGGTGCCGCACGCGGACAGGGGCGTAGCCACGCTCTCCGGCTCGCGCAAGAAGGTGCCGACATCATCGCGGTCGACATCTGTGCACAGATCGATACGGTCGCCTATCCGATGGCCACATCGGAAGATCTCGCACAGACCGTGAAAGAAGTCGAGGCGCTCGATCGGCGCATCGTCGCCACGGAAGCCGATGTCCGCGATTACGACGCGATGAAAGCGGCAGTGGACTCGGCGGTAGCCGAACTCGGCCCCATCGACATCATTCTGGCGAATGCCGGAATAGCACCCCAGGGTGCCGAAAACCCCGACGAAGTGAAGACCTTCCGTGATGTGGTGGAGGTCAACCTCGTCGGTGTGTGGAATACCGTTCAGGCCGGGGTTCCGAGCATGATCGCCAAGGGCCAGGGCGGGTCGATCGTGTTGACCAGCTCGACTCAGGGCCTGTCCGGTGCGGGCGGTAACGGATCCGGTGCCGGAGACGGTTACGCGGCCAGTAAGCACGCGGTCGTGGGGTTGATGCGCACGTTCACCAATTGGCTTGCGCAGTACTCCATACGCGTCAACACCGTGCACCCGACCGGGGTGAACACGCCGATGGTCGTCAACGACGTCATGCAGAAGTTCCTCACCGAAAACCCCGACGCCACAGCCATGCTCGGCAATTTGCTACCGGTGCCTATGCTCGAAGCGATCGATATCAGCAACGCCATCGCGTGGCTGGTGTCCGACGATGCGCGGTACGTCACGGGCGTCACCTTGCCCGTCGACGCCGGCTTCCTGGCCAAGTAGGAGACGGACATGGGCAAGCTGGAAGGCAAAGTCGCATTCATCACCGGGGCTGCTCGCAGTCAGGGGCGAAGTCACGCAATACGTCTCGCGCAGGAGGGCGCGGACATCATCGCTGTAGACCTGTGCGGACCGGTCGACACCATCGAGATGTATCCGCCGTCGACCGAAGCGGATCTGGCGGAAACGGTGAAGCAGGTCGAAGCGCTCGACCGACGAATCGTCGCCACCAAGGCCGACGTGCGTGATTCGGCCGCGCTGAGAAAGGCCGTCGACGACGGCGTCGCAGAGCTCGGTCGCCTCGACATCGTCCTGGGCAATGCGGGAGTGTTCGAGATCGCGCCGGCACTCGATATCACCGACGACGCGTGGCAGAACATGATCGACGTCAACCTCACGGGCGTCTGGAACACCTGCAAAGTTGCTCTGCCGCATCTGATCGCCGGCGGTCGCGGTGGTTCCATCGTGCTGACGAGTTCGACAGCGGGCCTCAAGGGCACACCGAATACGGTGCACTACACCGCGACCAAGCACGGTGTCGTCGGCATCATGCGCACTCTCGCAAACGAATTCGGACAACACAGTATTCGTGTCAACACGGTTCATCCGACCGGTGTGGACACCGTCATGATTCAGAATCCCAAGACGTGGGGGTTGTTCGCTCCCGACGATCCGAACCCGTCGCGAGAGAAGTCGGCACCGATCTTCCAAACCACGAACACGCTGCCGGTGCCGTGGATCGAGGCAATCGACATCTCCAACGCGATAGCGTTCTTGGTCTCCGACGATGCTCGATACATCACGGGTGCAACGCTTCCTGTCGATGCGGGGTACACGGTCAAATGACTGCTACCGCGTCGATCGGTGAGGTGCGCCGGCGGATTGCTGCGCACCTCGTGGGTCGAGACCGTGAACTCGACCTCCTGTTGGCAGCGGTCGCGGCCGGGCGGGACCTGCTCCTCGAGGGCCCGCCCGGCACCAGCAAGAGCACGCTGCTCGGCGCGATCACCTCCGAGTGGTCCATTCCGCTGTTCTTCGTCGAGGGCAACGCCGATCTGACACCGGCCCGAATTGTCGGGCACCACAACCCGGCTCGGGTTCTTCGCGAGGACTACAGCGAGGACAACTTCGTAGCGGGACCGCTGATCGACGCAATGCGCACCGGCGGTTTCCTCTACATCGAAGAGTTCAATCGCGCACCCGAGGACACCCTGAACACGCTGCTCACCGCGATGGCAGAACGACGCATCGTCGTCCCGCGCGTCGGCACTGTGCACGCGTTACCGACGTTCCGCGTAGTGGCATCGATGAATCCCTACGACAACGTCGGTACGACGCGCCTGTCGACCAGCGTCCACGACCGTCTGTGTCGTCTTGCCATCGGCTACCAGGATGCCGAAGCGGAACGCGGCATCGTGGGTCTCCGTAGCGAATCCGACTCCGCGCGACTGATCGCCGACGCCGTGGCCGTCACTCGGTTGACGCGTGAGCACGAGGACATCACCCAGGGCAGCAGTGTGCGCGGGGCAATCGATCTGACCCTCGTCGCTCAGCAATTGGCAGATCTGCGGGAGGTGGCGATTCCGCTCGTCACCGACATCGATCCACCGAGAGGCCTGCCCGAGGACTACCAGCAGGTCATGCTCGACGCGATGTACGTTGCCCTGTCCGGGCGCATTCACATCGACGAGACATCCGACGCACCAGCAGAAATGGTCTTGCACACGATATGGCAGGACCATTTCGTGCTGCGTCCCGCTGCGGCGGCACCTGGTTGAAGAGCCGTCGAGGCCGAATCTCCGATCACACGGCCGGGGACCCGTAAGCCGGCAGGAACTCTGAAGCCGTTGCGCCGCAAACCGAAACAGCTGACGGAGTCACCGTCGCTGTTTCGTCCCGGCGGCGGAAGCGGTGCGGTACTGATCGCTCAGGGCCGCAGCAAGCCGGGTAAGGCTTCCGGCGAGAACAATCCGTCGGCACCCGGATTCACCGAGGAATCGGCCGAAGTGATTCCGCTGACCGACGCGACCGAAAGCGAGTCGACTGCCGACGCCGCGACTCGGGCCCGCGCCCGAAAGATCGCGGCTCGTCTGGCAGTTCGGCGTCCACGCATCGACACACGCGCACGGCGTGGCGTCGGGGAGTTGACGTCTCTGCGCTATCGAGGCGGCAGTGACGAGATCGACCTGGACCGCATGCTCGATGTGTTGGCGGCCAATCCGATACCGGAAGACGATGACATCGTCGTCCGAGAACGCTTGCACACCAAGCGATCCATCGTCCTGGTGGTCGACATCTCCGGGTCGATGAAGGGCGAACGGGTGCGCACTGCGGCCGCGACCGTCGGCGCTCTGGCCGGTGAGATGAACCGAGACAACCTCGCCGTCGTCGCCTTCTGGTCCGACGCGGCCGTACTCAGTCGATTCGGCGACTCGCGGACCCCATTGAATATTCTCGACACCGTTCTCCGCATTCCGGCGCGGGGATTGACCAACGTGCAGTTCGCGCTCGAGACCGCGGCCGGGCTACTGCGTAGGGCGTCCGCTCCCGACCCACGGGTTCTTCTGCTCTCGGACTGCGTCCACAACGCCGGTCCCGATCCACGCCCGACCGCAGCCAGGATCGCGCGCCTCGACGTACTACTGGACACGTCGGGTGAACATGACGTCGACCTCGGACGGGATCTCGCGCGAACAGGGCACGGTCGTATACGGACCATCAAGACCTACCGCGACGTCGCACCGGCACTGAGTTCACTGTTCGGAGACTGACGTGTGAAGGTCGTGATTCGCGTGTTCTCCCACTACATCGGCATCAGGCACCTCTCGGGTCAGGAGTCGGACGTCACGTGCGCAGGTCTTTTCGCATGATTACTCGCGGGATTCCGCCCGATACCGATGTCGTCTCGGCTGCGAATTCGAAGCCTGCCGACTCGAACAGTCCGCGGGTGCCGACGTAGGCCATCGTCAGATCGACCTTTGCACCCTTGTTGTCCACCGGATAGCCCTCGATCGCCGGAGCACCGTGATCGGCCGCGAAGCGAACGGCACCGTCCAACAACACGTGTGCGATCCCGCGCTTGCGGTGTCCGGCCTTGACGCGGAAGCACCAGGCCGTCCACACCGGTAGATCGTCGATGTGCGGGATCTTGTTCGAGCGCGCGAACGGCAGCTCCGCGCGCGGTGCCACTGCAGCCCAGCCGACCACCTCGTCCCCGTCGTAGGCCAATACGCCCGGTGCGACTTTTCGACGGGTCAGCTTCTCGACGTATGCGGCGCGTTCCGAGCCGACGAGCGCTCTGTTGGTCGCGGAATCGATTCGATGACTCAGACACCAACAGACCGAGGACGTCGGGTTCTTCGGGCCGAGAATCGTCCGCAGATCTGCGAACGACGTGGCAGGCCGTACCGAGAAGCTCACCCGCCGACCATACCGAGGATCGGTGTCGAATTACCGGTCCGGCAGGCGGGATTTTCGAGGCGGTACGGTCGAGACGTGAACACTTCGATCGTCGGTGCCGGTGCACTGTGAGCATCTCTTCGAGCGACCGTGCTTTTCTGGCCCGGGCTGTGGATTTGGCGGCAGAGGCGGCGCGAACGGGCAACGATCCGTTCGGCTCGATTCTGGTGTCGGACAGCGGCGAGCTGTTGGCCGAGGACAGAAACAGGGTCGGCGACCTGAACGATCCCACCCAGCACCCCGAGATCGCACTGTCTCGGTGGGCTGCGACCAACCTGGACGCCGATCAGCGTCGATCCTCTACGGTCTACACCTCCGGTGAGCATTGTGTGATGTGCTCTGCGAGCCACGGCATAGTCGGACTCGGCCGCATCGTCTACGCCACGTCGACGGCTCAATTGCTCACGTGGCTCGAAGAATTCGGTGCTGCACCACTCGCGATCACGCCGTCGCCCATCGAGCAGATCGTGCCCGGCATCGCGGTGGACGGACCGGTCGCCGAGTTCAGCGACGCCGTTCGCGAACTGCACAGGCAACGTCACACTTCTGCGCAGTGATGGTGCAGGCAGACACCGAAGTCGGAGCAGGGCACCGTACGAGAGCGATGACGACTGCGCTCGCGGTGACCGGCGGCGCCGGCGTCGTACTCGCGTGGCTCGAGTTCGTCCTCATCCGTCAGCAGCTTGCGGTGGGATTGTGGGTCATCGCCGTGGCAGTGGTCGCGACATGTCTCTTCTTGTCCGATGCCAGAAAGCGTGTAGGCGTGGGGGCTTCGCTCGGGTCCGTCACCGTCGTGACTCAGGTGGCATGGTTGGTGACCGATATCCACGCACTGTGGGTTACGGCCTTGGCTGCGTCGATAGCGCTCGGCTTCTATCTGCTCGCGTCGGCATGGGCAGGCCGTTCGAAGGCCTCCGCTCGTGGGGTGGCCACCGCCGTCCCGGCCGGCTTCGTTGCAGCGATTGCATTGGTGATTTCCGTCGTGGTCGTCGGCACTGCGGCCAGTCCGGCACCACTGATTCGATCGCTGCATGCGTTGGGGCAGAGCAATTCCTTCGAGCCCGACACGCAGACGGCGACGGCGGTGGTCGACGGAGCACGCCTCACCAACGACATCGAATACGGCTCGACGCTTCCGAATTCGTTCCTCGACATCTACATCGCCGACGACGATCCATCGGTCAGCCGGCCCACGTACGTCGCGATTCACGGTGGTGGTTGGATTGTCGGGGACAAAACCGATGGTGCTCCCAGCGCAGATTCCGGCGGTGCGTCGTGGGCCGGCCCCATGCTCGACGCGGGCTACAACGTGGTGTCGGTGAACTACGCGTTCGCGCCGAGCTACCGATTTCCCACGCAGACAATCCAACTGGGCCAGGCCGTGCAGTTTCTGGAAACGAACGCGGACGGGTACGGACTCGACATGAGTCGCGTCGTCCTCGCCGGAACCAGTGCGGGTGGCCACATCGTGGGCAACTACGCTGCCGTGCAGACCGATTCCGATTACGCGCGGGCGCTGGGTATCGAGCCCACCATCGATCGAAGTGCTGTGAAGGCCTTGGTATTCGAGAGTGCTGCCCTCGATGTCGGTAGAGCGGGCGCACCGCAATCACCGAGCCCGTCGAACGGTTTCTTCTTCGACATCGCCGCCCGAAGCTACCTCGACACCACCGACCGAGCGTTGCTGGCGCAGGCGAACGTCATCGACAATGTCACGGCCGACTTTCCACCGAGTTTCATCTCCGACGGCAACACCGGTACCTTCCCCGACCAGGCAGCCGAACTGAGCGCTGCGCTGGATCGAGTGGGCGTCGACAACCGCCTGAACCTGTACAGCAAGAACGAGGCGAGACTGGACCATTCGTTCATGTCGGTGGATTCGGAATGGACCGACGACTACACCCGACTCAAGATCGAGTTCCTCGGCGACATCGTCTGATCCGCTGCTGCTCAGCTCGGTCCGAAACGCTCCGTTCGGATGTTCGCTGCCGAGTGGCCCCGCTCCACCAGCATGTCGGCCACGGTGTCCACGAAACTCGTGGGGCCGCAGATGTAGCAACGCGGCTCGAACTCCGCCGGCCATCCGTGCGCGTCGAGGTCCTCAACCGTGATGCGGCCGAGGGGCCGTGCGTTGCCGGCAGGAGCACGCCGCGTGTGGATCATGGTGACGTCCACGCCGGCCGGCGGACGAGCCCATTCGTCCGCGAAGTAGACCTCCGCCGGTTCGCGCACGGAGTACAGCACCCGGAACGGCACCCGACCGCCGTTCGCGGACGCCTGCGCACGAACCATCGCGCGGAGCGGGACGATGCCGGAACCGCCGCCCACCAACAGGATCGGCGGAGACGGGGTCTCGGAGGGCCGGGACGGCCGCCAGACGAACCATCGACCCACCGGCCCGCGGATCTCGATGCGATCGCCGACCTCGACGGCCTCGACCAGGTACGGCGATACCTCGCCGTCCGCGACGTTCTGCACCGTGATCTCGATGCGCGACGTTCCGTCGGGTGCCGACGCCAGGGAGTAGCTTCGCTGTGCGCTGTAGCCGTCCTCGGCGGTGAGCTTGACGTCCACGTGCTGCCCGGCAAGATGGCCGGGCCACCCGTCGACGTCGAGAACGAGGGTGGACGCGGTGGGTGTCTCACGCCGCACGGTCGCCACCGTGGCAACGAGCCAAGGTTTCGCCCCGGCCGCCGATGTCACGTCAGTCGCCCTGGTATCGCTGCTCGCGCCACGGATCTCCGTAGTCGTGGTACCCGCCGCGCTCCCAGAAGCCCTGTTCGTTCTCCACGGTGAGCTCGATGCGTGAGATCCACTTCGCCGATTTCCAGAAATACAGATGCGGGACCAGAAGCCTTGCCGGACCGCCGTGTTCGCGAGTCAGGGGAGCGCCGTCGAACTCGGTGACCAGCCAGGCCTTCCCATCCCTGAGGTCCTCGAGGGGAAGATTGGTGGTGTAGCCGTCGAAGCCGTGCACCACGACGTAGCCGGCATCGCTATCGAGACCATCCAGCAGAACGTCCAGGCTCACGCCCTTCCAGGTGGTGTCGAGCTTCGACCACTTGGTGACGCAGTGGATGTCGACGGTCGGAGTCTCGTGCGGAAGAGTCGCGAATTCGCCCCAGGTCCAGCTGCGAGTCTCGCCGCGTTCGGTGGTGATCGAGAACGACCACGTGTCGGTCGCGACCACGGGCGCAGGCCCGATCGCGAGGACGGGAAAATCCTTGGTCAGATACTGACCGGGGGGAGTACGCCCGTCGTCGCCGCGTCGACGGCCCACGAAGCCCTTCGAGATCAATGCCATGGTGGCAAATTGTCCTCCCGCGGTCGGGAGTCTGACAAGTCGGACGGGGCGACGATGTCGGAACGGACTGCCCTCGATCGCGGCATGATTCGACTACGGAGAGACAGCACGAATTCGACCGCCTTCCAGTACAGAATTCCGACAAGAATCGACAGGGCGAACGCCAACCATGGGTGGCCGTCGCGTAGCGGCAGGTAGACCTGGAAATGGGTCAGGTAGATGTACAGAGAGGCGCTCGCCAGCACTCCTGCCACCCGGCTCAGCATCGCGGGGAATGGAATCGACGACAGCCATACCAGCATGCACAGGCCGATAGCGACGATGACTCACGGACTGCGATGCCAGGTTGCGAACACGATCAGTAGACCGCCGACCAACGCGGTGGAAACACTCTGTGCGATGAGCTCATCAGGTTCCGGCCTGGTGATGGACACTTCGAGGAATCGCACGACGAGTACCAGCAGCAGCGTTCCTGCGGTCTGCCTCTTCAACTGACCGAACGAGGTGGTTGTCAGTGAAGGCGGCAGGTCGAGGTCGTGGACGAACAATTCCCACAGACCGAATCCGACGATGAGAAGCACGGTCGCGATCAGGATGGAGTCGATACTTTCGAACAGTTTGACCAGCGCTTTGTCGGAGGAGAGGCCCTCGACGATGAGCAGACGGACGAAGTCCACACCCTTGGCGAAGGCCCACATATAGGTGACGGCCGACAGCAGCAGCGCAGTCGATGCGCCGACGATGCTCATGAAACGGACTTTTTCGACGGCAAGTCGGCGACCCGTTGGCTGCCCGTCCACAGTTGGTTGTGGATGGTGCTCAGAGTGGTCCGTCGGTGATGACATGTGTGGGTCCCTCCTGCGCTGTCGACAAGACCTTCAGCGAGTCTCCAACGCGTCGGCGAGCATATGCATTGCCGCGGTGGTCGACAGTGCACGGACACTGGCCCGGTCCCCGGGGAGATGAAGGGTGTGGGTGACGGTAGGTCGGCCTGTGACGGCGATAGCGAAGCAGACGGTGCCGACCGGTTTGGCCTCGGTGCCACCACCCGGGCCCGCGACGCCGCTGGTCGATACCGCGATGTCGACGTTCAGTCGACTCAGTGCGCCTTCGGCCATCAGCGCGGCCACTGGCTCGCTGACTGCTCCGTGCTGGTCGATGATTTCGGCAGGGACGTCGAGCAGGCCCGTTTTCGCCTCGTTGGCGTAGGACACCACCGCGCCGATGACGTACGCCGACGATCCTGCGCGGTCGGTCAGGCGTGCGGCGATCATCCCTCCGGTGCACGATTCTGCCGTGGCGATCCGATGCCCGGACAGACGGTGCGCGACGATGTCGTCGATGGTGGACCCGTCGGTCGAAAAGACTCGTGCACCATGCATTTTTCCGACGAGACGTTCGAGTTCCATGTACGCAGGTCTCGCCGATTCGGCGTAGCGGGTCACCATTTCGAGCTCGCCGAGACTCAGACAGGTGGTGATCTCGAGATCGTCGAATTTCGTGATCTCGCGCTCTGCCGTTCGCAGCGTTTCGGCGAGGTCGGCCTCGGACAGTCGGTAGCCGCGAATGGTGTCCTGGCGCATCTGTGTGCGGCGGGCGAGGACCTCGGCGACGGGTGCGCTGTCGAGGGCCTCCGGCCACATCGCCTGCAGTTCGCGAGGTGGGCCGGGCAGAATGAGGACGGCGGGCAGTGACCTGGACTCGTCGGACGGTATCGCGACCCCGGGTGCGGTTCCGGTCGGTGAAATGGACTGCGCGCCTTGGGGAACCATCGCCTGCTTCCGAATACCGGCCCGTAGCGGCTCGGAGTCGGCTGCAGAACTCATGCGGCTTCGCCACCGTTGCACGATCGCGTGGATGCGATCTTCGAGCTCGGCATCCAGCGCCAATTCGCGGCCGTACAGTGCGGCGACTGTCGGAACGGTGAGGTCGTCCGCGGTCGGACCCAAACCTCCGGTGGTGACGATCAAGTCGACGCGTTGATCGGCCAGAAACCGCACCTGTGCAGTCAGATCGTCCGGGCGATCACCGCACACGGTGATGTGGGCAACGTCGACGCCCATCTCCAGAAGTCGCTGGGCCACCCACGGGCCGTTCCGGTCGGTGACCCGACCGGCCAGAACCTCGGTTCCCGTGACCACCACACCTGCTCGCACAGTCATCCTTAGACCTTACTGACCGGGGCGTGCCGGTGACTTCTGCGGTGGCAAACTTCTGCTGTTCACTGTGGCTGCGGGGCGAACACGTCCGGAACGTCATCCCGCTGCGCCGAACATCGAGTGCGGCGTCCATCAGTGCCGCCGCAAACGCGCGCGCGTTCGCCGGATGCTCGCGAAATAGTGGACGAACTCGCGCGCGTCTGACGAATGCGCGTGCGTTTGCGCGAACTCGTTGTTCACCAATCGAACTCGGGCAAGCCGGCCGGCGAATTACCTAGGAATCAGCACCGAAACGTGGTCAGGCCACAATGAAGCCGACGTTTTCGACGGCCGGGTGCGCGATCACGCCGTCGAACCGCGGTTCAGTTCTGCACGTTTCCGTTCTCGGGTGGGTGTGGCACGTTTTCCTCGTCCACGTGCGCGCCTTCGACGGCGTCCGTCTCGGGGGTGTGCTCTCGGGGGCCGTCGTTGCTGCCCTGCGAGGGGACTGCATCGCTTGCGTCGGTCGGCATCGTCATGAAATCTCCACGGAGTCGGGGCGACAGGTCGCCGATGGATGTACATCATGGGTGTGCCCCGCTGCGCCCAGAACTACACCCCCGAGATGCCAGAATGACGACACGACCCATCCCGAGAAGGCAAGGACTGCATGAATTCGACAGGCGCACAGGGCTCGGTGTGGTCGACGGTTGCGGTGATCGTCGGGATCGTTGCTGCCGGCACAGTTGTCGCCGGTCTGCTGCACGAACCGCAGCCTGACCCAGTGGTCATTCCGGGTTGCGAGGAGGTCGTTCAGCCAGAGGACTTGGTGCGAGTGAACTACGAATTTGTCAGCGTGGGTGACGCCGACATTTCCGAGGTGCCGTGGAGGTTCGAGGCCAAAGCACAAGCGATGACCGATGCCCTGATCGCGGCACTACCCACCGTAGCGACCGTCGAACCCGAACCGTTCGCACCGACCTTCGGCTTCGACGCGGTCGCGGTACGGCAGTCGCCGAACGGAGAGGCTGACGCGCTCGGAACCGTCACCGTCGGCAACCGGACCGGCATGCTGACAGTCACCGTCGGACTGTCCGACGAGGCCGCCGGTCCGTGCTTCGCCGGCTTCGTGGAGGAGCGTTCAATGCGAGAAGACGGCACCGTTCTCGATACAGTGGACCGGACCGACACACACCGCGTTGTTGCGCATGCGCCCGATGGCACCCGAATCGATGTGAACGCCAATGACGTACTGACACTCGAGCAAGTCATCGATATCGCACTGGCACCGGGCCTTCGCGCGAGCACCCCAGCCTGACGGGTTCCGTGCTCACACGGGCCGCACCTGAACGTTCACTACCGTCGCCCAACGGCGGTATCCCGCGCATGACACCCGATCGTGAACACTCATGCCCGCGTCCACCCCCGATGGTGGCCTATCTTGAGTTCGATGCGAATTGCTGTGGTGGAAGACGACGACGGACTCGGCGACGCGTTGGTGGACGCGTTGACCGAGGTGGGGCACACGCCTGTCCGTATGCGCCGCGGCGCCGACGCCCTGCTCGGCTACCACGACATGGACGTCGTGCTGCTCGATCTCGGGCTGCCCGACATGGACGGCCTCGAGGTTCTGCGGAAGCTCAGGACGCTGAGTTCGGTTCCGGTGGTGGTACTGACGGCGCGGGACGACGAGCGCTCGGTGGTACGGGCCCTGCGCGGCGGCGCAGACGACTACGTAGTCAAGCCGGCTCGATTGGGTGAATTACACGCCCGACTCGAGGTGGCCGCACATCGTCGAAGTTCGGCGTCGGGACCCGCGGCGGACAGGCTGACGCTCGGGGACGTCGTCGTCGATCTCCCCGGTCGTGCCGTGGAAGTCGGTGGACGCGCTGTTGCACTGACTACCAAGGAGTTCGACCTGTTGGCGCATCTCGTGACGCGTCGCGGCGAAGCGGTGAGCCGGGAACAGTTGATGGACGCCATCTGGGGCGATGCGTACGTAGCGATCTCGCGGACGCTGGATGTGCACATGACTGCATTGCGTTCCAAGCTCGATCGCCCGGGTGCCATCGTCACCATCCGCGGCTTCGGCTACCGCTGGGACACCTGACGTGCGACGGCGTGTCCTGTTGGTGTTGATGATCTACTCCACCGTCGTCGTGCTTGCGCTGTCGGTTCCTCTCGCGCTCCTGGTCGGTCGCGAACGGGCCCAACGGTTCGGCGAGAACAGGGCCGCGGCAGCATCGTTCTTTGCCGAACTCAGCTCACGAGAAGACGAATCCGGCGTGGCCCGTATCCGAGAATCGGTGCAGCGCAATAACAATCTGTACGAGGAGGGCGTTGCGGTCGTCGACCGCACCGGAGAGGCACGCGCGGTGTCCGGCCTGGACCTGCAGCGCGACGACGTCCAGCAGGCGGTGGCAGGAGCGTTGCGCAATCAGCGTGGTGACCTACCGTCGAGTCTGACGCCGTGGTCGGATTCCTCGGTGTTGATTGCCGCACCGGTCGGTGGGGGCACCCAAGTGGACGGCGCAGTGGTTCTCGAGGCGTCCACCGATTCTGCGCGTAGGGACGTCGCGATCACCTGGGCGGTCATCGCCCTCGGTGCCATGCTGATTCTCGCAACGGTCGCGGTGATCGCTGTTGCGTTGTCGCGCTGGGTCGTTCGTCCGCTCACCGCACTGTCCTCGCGAGTCCACTCGTTCGGCGACAAGTTCCACGATCAGGCGTCGATCGAAGGTTCGCAACGACTCGAACCGGTGCCCTATGTCGGGCCACCGGAGGTGCGTGAGCTGTCCAGTGCCTTCGAGGCAATGGCCGACGACGTCGAGGCCGCCACCGCTGCGCAACGCCGATTGGTGGCCGATACTGCCCATGCTCTCCGGAACCCACTGGCAGCGTTGCGAATTCGGATGGATGTTCTGGGAATGCGGGTTCCGGATTCGGCAACCGATGCGCACCTGCGGACCACGCTCGAGGTCGATCGTCTGAGCTCCGTTGTGGAAGACCTGCTCGTTCTCGCAGCTGCCGAAACCCCGACGACCACTCGATCCCCAGGGTGTGACCTCGGTGCGGTCGTCGCAGATCGAGTCGGATTCTGGTCGAGCTCGATAGCCGTGGCCGACATGACCGTGCACGTCTCGGAGCCGAAAGCCGACACGGAGTGTCGCGTTGCGATGTCCGAGGACGACCTGACTCGAATTCTCGACGCTCTGCTGAGCAATGCAACCAAGTACGCCGGCTCCGGCACCGGCATCGAGGTCAGCTACCGAACCGGTGACGCGGACGTCACGATGTGGTTGTCCGACAACGGACCCGGCGTGCCTGCAGACGAGCTCACCAAGGTCGTCGATCGGTTCTATCGAGCGTCGGGTGCGCACGGCGACGGTACCGGTCTCGGTCTGTCGATCGTCCACGCCCTGACCGAGCGAGCCGGTGGATCACTTCGAGTCATGGCGCGTCGACCAGTGGGACTTCGGATCGAGCTGCGGCTGCCGAGGGCCGTTTCCTAAGGGAGTGTTAGGAAATCCGAAACGGCTTGGTTCCAGGCTGTGCTTGCCGTCACAGTAGGGAGGCTTCGGTTGCCGATCGTTGCCAGGCAGCCCAATTGCCCGCTGAATGTGGAAGGACCAACCCATGGCCAACGAGGCCACCTCGCTCACCGGTTCGACGCTCCCGAGTCCACCCGTCTCCTCGCGCGCTGCCACCCGCCGTGCCGTCTTCAACACGTTGCGGGGGTCGTCCGGAAACCTGGTCGAGTGGTACGACGTGTACGTCTACACCGTCTTCGCGACGTACTTCGAGAATCAGTTCTTCGACTCCGCCGACAAGAATTCCACCATCTACGTGTACGGGATCTTTGCGGTCACGTTCTTGATGCGACCGGTCGGGTCGTGGTTCTTCGGCCGCTACGCGGACCGCAACGGGCGCAGGGCAGCGCTGACGTTCAGCGTCTCGATGATGGCCGCGTGCTCGCTGGTCATCGCGCTCACTCCGGGACGGGAGAGCATCGGCGTATGGGCCGCCGTGATCCTGATCCTGTGCCGTCTCGTTCAGGGCTTCGCCACCGGCGGTGAGTACGGTGCGTCGGCGACGTACATGTCCGAGGCCGCCACCCGCGAGCGTCGGGGATTCTTCTCGTCGTTCCAGTACGTCACCCTCGTCGGTGGGCATGTGCTCGCACAGGTGACTCTGCTGCTGATGCAGGTGTTCCTCGAGCGCGAGCAGATCGAGGACTTCGGTTGGCGCATAGCCTTCTTCATCGGCGGAGTGGCCGCAGTGGTGGTCTTCTGGCTCCGCCGCAGCATGGACGAATCCTTGACCGAGGATCAACTCGACGCAGTGCGCAGCGGTGCGGACAAAGCCTCCGGCTCCTTGAAGGAATTGGTCGCCAACCACTGGCGGGCGTTGCTGATCTGCTTCATGGTGACGGCCGGTGGCACCATCGCGTTCTACACCTACAGCGTCAATGCACCCTCGATGGTCAAGACCGCATACGAGGACCGGGGGATGACCGGTACCTGGATCAACCTCGCCGGTCTGGTCTTCCTCATGCTGCTGCAGCCCATCGGCGGAATGATCAGCGACAAGGTGGGTCGCAAGCCGCTGCTCGTCTTCTTCGGCATCGGTGGCGTGCTGTACACCTACGTACTCATCACGTACCTTCCGACGGCGACGTCGGTGGTCCAGTCACTCGCACTGGTGTGCGTCGGCTACGTCATCCTCACCGGATACACCTCGATCAATGCGATCGTCAAAGCGGAACTGTTCCCCTCGCACGTCCGTGCACTCGGCGTCGGCTTGGGGTACGCACTCGCGAACTCGGCCTTCGGTGGCACGGCACCACTGATCTATCAAGCCGCGAAGAACGGTGGGCACGTGGGTTGGTTCATTCTGTACGTGACGGTCGTGATCGCCATCTCGCTGCTGGTGTACATCTTCGTACTGCGCAACAAGTCCGAGACCGTGCTCGACCGAGAGCAGGGCCGAGCGTTCCAGTGACCGGCTACGCCTTACAGTGACTGGCATGGCCGAGCCCGCAGCGTCGTTCTCACGTAGAACGGCGCTGCAGGCCGGTCTGTTGGCCCTGAGCGCTGCCGTCGTGGGTGGCTGTGCCTCGGATCCGCCGATGCAGCTGCGCCTCGCGGCAGGCGAGGTCGGCGGTTTCTTCTGGGAGTTCGCCGGATTGCTGTCCGACGCTGCCGCGAGAACCGATGTCGCCGAGGTCGTTCCACTCACGACGGCCGGCTCCGTCGACAACCTCGAGGCGTTGGGTTCACGGCAGGCCGAGCTGGCCCTGACGCTCATGGACGCCGCCTACAGTCATCCGAGCGGAGAGCTGGCGGCGGTCGGGTGCGTTTACGAGAACTACTTCCAAGTGGCTGTACGAGCGGACTCCGATATCGAGTCCATGGACGGTCTGCGAGGGCGAAAGGTGAGCATCGGTGCCCCGGGATCCGGTGCCACCGAAGTGTCGCAGCGAGTCCTCCGCGCAGCGGGTGTGGCCGAAGGCGGTGCTGTCGATCAGGTTCAGCTGTCGATGAGCTCGGCAGCAGATGCACTGACGAGCAACGAAATCGACGCCGTGATGTGGGCAGGCGGGTTGCCGACTCCGGCATTTGCCCAGCCCCGAGCCGCGATTCGTCTACTCGATCTGGGCACCGTCGTCACTGATCTCAGACGCGAATTCGGTACCGCGTACGAGGCGGTGCCGGTGCCGCCGAACGTGTACGGCGAGCATCCGGAGGTCACCACCGTCGGTATTCCGAATCTTCTGCTGGCACATCTGGACGTGCCGGACCGCGTGGTCGCTGCACTGGTGAGTGTGCTTCTCGATCAGTCGTCCGCGCTGGTGCCCGGTCAGGCGATCGGCAGCCAATTTCTCGACGCGCGGTCATTGGTCATGACCGGAAGCATCCCCCTCCACCCCGGAGCCGAACAGGAATACCGAAGACGTCACGGGTGAGCTGGCGGCCGGAGCAACGACCTCACAACTTCGCCGCGAGTCGGTGGTATGCCGCGTTCCATCGCAGTGTCTGTTGGAATTGACGTGTGGTGGTTGCGGAGTCGATGGTGAGCAGCTCGACGCCGATCATGTCCGAGAATGCCTCCAGCACAGGCAGGCCGATCGCGGTACTGAGAACCGTGTGGTGGGGTGCTCCTGCGGTCAGCCACGACTCGGCCGATACCGACAGCGAGGGCTGCGGCTCCCACACAGCGCAGGCCACCGGCAGATTCGGTAGCGCCTCGTCAGGCTCGACGACGTCGATCACGTTGGCCGTCAATCGGAATCGTTCACCGACGTCCGAGAGTCCGACGACGACGCCGTGGCCGGGATCGGCGGTGAAGCGCAGGCGCACCGGGTCTTCGCGGCCGCCGATGGAGAGCGGATGGATCTCGAGCGTAGGCCGCGAGGTCGTGATCGACGGGCACACTTCGAGCATGTGTGCGCCGAGGATCTTCTCGGCCCCCGGGACGAGGTTGTAGGTGTAGTCCTCCATGAACGACGTTCCACCGTCGAGTCCCTCGGCCATCACCTTCATGGCGCGCAACAACATCGAGGTCTTCCAGTCGCCCTCACCGCCGAACCCGTACCCGTCGGCCATCAGGCGCTGCACCGCGAGTCCTGGCAACTGGCGAAGCCCACCGAGATCCTCGAAGTTCGTGGTGAAGGCCGTGAATCCACCGTCGGTGAGGAACTTCCGCAGCCCGGCCTCGACCCGGGCGCCGTACCGGAGCGATTCGTGGCGGTCACCGCCCTTGTCGAGACTCGGTGCGATGTCGTACGACGACCGGTATTCGTCGATCAGGTCGGACACGGCCGATTCGCTCACGCCGTCCACGACCTCGACCAGATCGTTGACGCCGTACGTGTTGACGGAGACTCCGAATCGCAGTTGGGCTTCGACCTTGTCGCCCTCCGTCACTGCGACGTCGCGCATGTTGTCGCCGAAACGTGCCAGGCACAGTGACTTCAACTCCGCGCGGCCGAGAGCTGCTCGCACCCACTGCTCCGCACGCTCGATCACCGCGGGGTTGTCGACGTGGCCTGCCACGATCGTGCGCAGAACACCCACCCGAGATTCGACGTGTCCGAACTCGCGGTCGCCGTGGGCGGCCTGATTGAGATTCATGAACTCCATGTCGATCGTCGACCACGGCAACGACATTCCGGCCTGCGTGTGCAGGTGCAGCAGCGGGACATCCAACGCGTCGAGGCCGGCAATCCACATCTTGGCGGGGGAGAAGGTGTGCATCCAGGTCACGACGCCCACACATTCGTCGGCGGCGTTCGCCTCGCGCATACGGCGCAGAATGGACGACGCGTCGAGCAGCACCGGCTTCCAGACCACCGAGACGGGCAGTGCCGCATCGAGTTTGTCTGCGATCTCGCGAGACTGAACTGCTACCTGCTCGAGGGTCTCGGGGCCGTAGAGGCTTTGGCTGCCGGTGAGAAACCATATTTCGGACATGGGGGTACCTCCGGGGAGAGAAGATCGGGCGCGCCGGTCAGCGCTGGCCGTAGACGTTCTGATAGCGGTCGTAGAGTGCGTCGACCTTCGAGCTCGGAATGGGAAGAGGCTGTCCCAGTTGATAAGCCAGGTGTACCGACCTCGCGACGTCCTCGCACATGACCGCGGCTTTCACCGCAGATCGGGCGGATGGGCCGACCGCGAAGACACCGTGGTTCTGCATGAGGATCGCCGGAGATCGACTGTCGGCGAGGGTATCGACGATGCCGCGTCCGATCGAGTCGTCGCCTATCACGGCGAAGGGGCCGACCGGAATGTCTCCGCCGAATTCGTCCGCGCACATGGTGGTGACCACAGGGATGGGTTCTCCTCGGGCCGCCCACGCCACCGCGTAGGGCGAATGTGTGTGCACCACACCGCCGATGTGGTCGAGATGCCGGTACACATAGGCCTGCGCCTCGGTGTCCGAGGAGGGTGCATGGTCACCCTCGACCACCCTGCCGTGCAGATCGCACACCACCATGTTGCCGGGCGTGAGGTCGTCGTAGGAGACTCCGCTGGGCTTGATGACCATGAGGTCCCGGCCGGGGACCCTCGCCGAGACGTTGCCTGCCGTCCAGACCACCAGTCCGTAGCGCACCAACTCGGCGTGCAATCTGCACACGTCACGGCGCACTTCCTCGATGACCTCGCGCACATCGTCGACGACCGTCATGACGCGTCCACCTTTCGCGTCAGTGCGTCACGTCGAAGCGCCCGCAGTCGGCGCATGGTCGGCACGTCTCGGCCGAATCGATCGTGTAACTCCAGATAGATCTCGAACAGGGAATCGTAGGCCGCCGAGCGTGATTCGTCGGGCACGAATGCGCCGCGACGTACCTTGCCCATCGATTTCGCCGCGACGGGTACATCGGGGTAGCACCCGGCTGCCACCGCGGCATGGATGGCCGATCCCAGTGCCGGTCCCTGTGCAGAAGCGATGACCGACAACGGCATTCGCAGCACATCGGCGTATATCTGCATCAGGAGCGGGTTGCGTGCCAACCCTCCCGCCACCACGAACTCCTCGACCGGAACGCCGCTGTCGCGGAACGTCTCGACGATGACTCGGGTTCCGTACGCCGTTGCTTCGAGTAGCGCGCGGTAGGTGTCCTCGGGCCGCGTCGCCAGCGTGGTTCCGATGACCAACCCGGAGAGTTCGTGATCGACCAGGACCGATCGGTTTCCGCTGTGCCAGTCGAGCGCGACGAGCCCGTGCTCACCCACGTCCTGCGTCTGCGCGAGACGCGTCAGGTGCTCGTGTACCGACTCACCCGCCGCTTCCGCCGCCTCGCTGTACGACGCGGGAACCGAGGTCCGTGTGAACCATCCGAAGATGTCGCCGACGCCGCTCTGTCCTGCCTCGTAGCCGAAGGATCCGGCGACGATTCCACCGTCCACCACCCCGCACATGCCGGGAACTTCCTTCAGGACGGTCGAACTCATCACGTGGCAGGTCGAGGTTCCCATGATGGCGACCATCCGGCCCGGTTCCACCGCTCCGGCCGCGGGGGCCGTCACGTGCGCGTCGACGTTGCCGACCGCGACGGCGATGCCCTCGGGCAGCCCAGTCCAGTGCGCGGCTTCGGCGGTCAATGTACCTGCGCGAGAACCCAACTCGCCCAACGGCTGATCGAGTTTGTCGGCGACGAAGGAGCCGAAGCCCGGTGCCAACTCGCTGAGGAAGTCCGCGGACGGGTAGTGCCCGTCCTGATAGATGCCCTTGTATCCGGCAGTGCACGCATTGCGCACGTAGTGTCCGCAGAGCTGCCAGACGATCCAATCGGCCGCTTCGACCCATCGGTCCATCGCGTCGTAGATCTCGGCGTCTTCCTCGTGGATCTGCAGCGCCTTGGCGAACTCCCATTCCGAGGAGATCAGTCCGCCGTAGCGAGGGAGCCAACTCTCGCCGCGCTGTTCTGCCAGTTCGTTGATGCGGTCCGCCTGCCCCTGTGCTGCATGGTGTTTCCACAATTTCACGTACGAGTGCGGCCGATCGGCGAAGCGCGGATCCTCACACAGCGGAGTGCCGTCGGCGTAGGTGGGCACCATGGTGCACGCGGTGAAGTCGGTACCGATGCCGACGACCTGGTCGGGTTCGATGCCCGCGGCGGCCAGAGCAGCAGGCACCGCGCGGCGCAGGACGTCGCGATAGTCGTCGGGCACCTGCAGTGCCCACGCGTCGGGCAGCCGGACCGTGCCGCCGGGCAGCGTCTCCTCGAGCACCGCGTGTCGGTAATCGTGGACTGCCGAGGCAATTTCGGCACCGTCGGACACGCGAACGACGACGGCGCGTCCGGACAGGGTGCCGAAATCGACACCTACCGTGTACTGGTCAACCGGCATGCAGAACTCCTTCGCGGTGCCACTCGCTGTGACGTGTGCAACACAGTGTGAGCGCTAACATCGGTCGAGTCAAGTGTGTGGGATGCATCGGTTCATCGAGTGCGAGGCGAGAGTGTTCACTCGCGCCGATTCGAGTTTCTCGTCAACGCACCTATTCGCAACTGTGCATACTGGTGTGAGGCAGGCCACAGGTGCGATCGGGTCGATGATCTCGGCTCGATGAGCACACAACTCACTCGACGAAGAGGAGAACTCATGGCAGACAACCGCGCAGTGACGTACGCAGGACCGGGCAAAGTGGAAGTCCAGGACATTGCTTTTCCGGGCCTGGAGTTGACCGACGGCCCTGGAGTGAACCCGGCGAACATCGGCCGCAAGTGCGAGCACGGAGTGATCCTCAAGGTTGTCTCGACCAACATCTGCGGCAGTGATCAGCACATGGTTCGCGGGCGAACCACTGCACCCGAGGGGTTGGTGCTCGGTCACGAGATCACCGGTGAGATCGTCGAGGTCGGTAGAGACGTCGAGTTTCTGAAGGTCGGTGACATCTGCTCCGTACCGTTCAACATCGCCTGCGGCCGGTGTCGTAACTGCAAGGAGCGCAAGACCGGAATCTGTCTGAACGTCAACCCCGATCGACCGGGTTCGGCATTCGGCTACGTGGACATGGGCGGTTGGGTCGGCGGCCAAGCCGAATACGTCATGGCACCGTACGCAGATTTCAATCTGCTCAAGTTTCCCGATCGTGACCAGGCCCTGGAGAAGATTCTGGACCTGACCATGCTGTCGGACATCTTTCCCACCGGGTTCCACGGGGCGGTGACCGCAGGGGTGAAACCCGGTGCGACGGTGTACATCGCGGGTGCGGGTCCGGTCGGCCTCGCCGCCGCTGTCGGCGCACAACTATTGGGAGCGTCGGTGGTGATCGTCGGCGACATGAACGCCGACAGGCTCGCCCAAGCGCGAACGTTCGGTTGCGAGACCGTCGACGTGGGCAAGGGAGCTCCGCAGGATCAGATCGAGCAGATCCTCGGAGTCCCCGAGGTCGACGCGGCCGTCGATGCGGTGGGATTCGAAGCCCGCGGACACGGCGGAGATTCGTCTCGTGAAGCGCCTGCGACGGTTCTCAATTCGTTGATGGACATCACCACGGCCGGCGGCGGAATCGGCATCCCGGGGCTGTACGTCACCGGAGACCCCGGTGGCGTGGACGAGGCGGCCCAGCGCGGCGCGCTGTCGTTGAGTCTCGGCACCGGTTGGGCGAAGTCGCTGTCGTTCGCCACCGGTCAGTGCCCGGTGATGAGCTACCACCGTGAATTGATGAATGCGATTCTGAAGGAACGTGTCTCGATCGCCAAGGCCGTGAACGCCACCGTCATCTCGCTCGACGACGCACCACGCGGCTACCGTGAATTCGACAGCGGAGTCGCACAGAAGTTCGTCATCGATCCCCACGGCATGATCGCGAGCTGACTCCGTCCGGACCCCTAGGCTGGTGTCATGTTTCTTCTCTTCGGTTTCGGCAGCAAGCGCAAACACATCGGCCCGGGGGCAACCCGAAACTGTCCGCGGTGCCACAACACCACCCAGTGGGCGCGGATGAAGCAGTACCAGCAATTCACGCTGTTCTTCGTTCCGGTCGCACGCTGGAAGCGCGTCGAGTTCGAGGAATGCGGAATCTGCGGTAACGCAGCGCAGGTCTGAAGTCTGCACGTCGAGCCGGCAGCCCGCGACCACGCGGGCTGCCGGACCGACGAGTGCAGCTCACGCTGGAGCCAACACCACCACCGAGTTGTGTCCGCCCATTCCCAATGACGATTTCACAGTCAATCCTGCCTCGGCGGTGGTGAATCCGTCGAGCAGCAGGGGATGAGCATCAGAGACCTGCGGGGCCGCCGGAACGAGTCCGCGCTCGAATCCCATGACTGCCGATACGGTTTCGATTGCCGAGGCCGCCCCCTGGCAATGTCCCGTCAGTGGCTTCACCGAGTACACCTGTGCGTGGGATCGAAGCACCGTCTCCAACATCGCAGTTTCGGCCGCATCGCACTGTGCGGTGCCGGGACCATGAGCGTTGAGATACCGCACCTGCCGGGCAGTGACGTCGGCGTCGACCAACGCCTGCTCGAAGCAGGCCCGCACCTGGGTGAGCGCAGGGTCGATCGAGGTGGCATGAAACGCGTCGTGTGTCATCGAACCGCCCAGTACCCGCGCGTACGAGGCCGAGCTTCGCGTCGACAGAACGAATGCCGTTGCAGCCTCACCCATTCCGAACCCGCGGCTGCCTTCCTGGAAGGGGCGGCAGCCGTCCTGGGGCTCCACGTCCACGATGCCGACGCCCAGTTTCACGAAGTGGTCGATGTTCTCCGGAGTCAGAGACAGATCGGTGGCCACGAACACCACGTCGTCGACGAACCCGGTATCGAGCCACATCTTGGCGGTGAGCAGCCCTGCATTGCCCGACGCGCACATCGCCGAGACATTCATGGCCGGCCCGTGAAAGCCGTATTCCTGCATCAGTAGGGACACCGGAGTCGACGGCATCAGCGTGAGATAGTCGCGAACCCGGCGTTCGCCGCCGTCGTGCAGATAGAAGTTGCGCCACTCGTCCACTTCACCCAGAACGACGGCGTGGATGAGACCCACTCGTCGACCGGGTTGCCAGCCCCGCGCCATCGCGTCGTCGATGGCCTCCCGCGCTGCCCCGCGAAGTGCCCGCCCGAATCGGCTGGTGCCATCGCTCCGGTCCCCGCCGTCGGGGACTTTCGCCAGCCACACCGGGTTCTGCCCCGGTCGGGTGTGGTCGTGGTGCAGCGTGGCCGCCGCCTTGCCCGTGGACAGGCCGTCCCAGAGGGCGGCTGCGCCCCAGCCGTAGCCGGACAGTGCGCCGATACCGGTGATGTCGATGCCGAGAGAGCTCACGTCGAAATCCGTTTCTTGTCGAGTTACGCGAACCGGATTCGGCTCGCTCCTCGATTTAGCCCCGCAAACAGGCGTCAGGTCCAGCCGAGAAACCGGACATAAAGCTCAAAACAGACATGAGTCGCCAACGGCACGTTCGTAAGTGGTTCAATCGGGTGTTGACCGTCCGTCTACGATCGCGAGGACCGAGCATGGCTCCAGGGGAGCGTGATGGCGTCGGCGACCCCCGATCGAGTCCCGCGTTGCCCGGGCTCGCCGATCGCTACCGGGTTCTCGTCGAACATTCGCCGGACGCCATCGGTGTCCATCGACGAGGCATCCTCGTCTACCTCAACCCTGCCGGGATGCGGTTTCTGCGTGCCGAGGCAGCAACAGACGTCATCGGGCATCCGATCACGAAGTTCATCGCCGCCGAATCGGTGGGCCCCATGCTCGCGCGGATCGCCGCGCTCGACACACACGGCACCGCCAGCGCCGCGTCGGAAGCGACGGTGCTGGCCCTCGACGGGACGACACTGGCGATGGAAGCGGTATCGGTGCGCACGGTGTGGAACGGTGAGCCGGCGTTTCAGGTCATTCTTCGCGATCTCACCGAACACAAGGCGGCGCAGAAGGCGCTGCAGAAGCAAGCCGCTCTGGTCGAGCACGTCAGCGATGCCATCATCGGTGTGTCCGCCGACGGTCTGGTGTCGAGCTGGAATCCCGCTGCGGAGTCGGTCTACGGTCGACCGGCAGCGGACGTGCTCGGCCGTGACGTGTCGGCGGCCGTCGGGGTGCCCTGCGATCCGGCCGCGATTCTCGCTGTCGGCGGCCGACTGACGGATTCCCATCGACATGCCGACGGGACGGCGCTTGCGGTGATCGTGTCGGCTGCCCAGATGCCCGACGGTTACGTGTTGGTCTGCGCCGACCAGAGCGCAGTACGCAGAGTCGAGGATCATTTCACCGCGGTCGTGGAATCGCTGGAGGCCGGTGTCGTCGTTCTCGATCACACCGGCCGTATCGAATCGGCGAACCTGGCTGCGAAGACCATTCTCGACATCCAGGTCGGGTTGGCGACCGCAGGACAGGCATCGGTTCTTCCGTTTCGGGTGTACGGCACCGACGAAGAGCCGATTCACCCGTTCGAGCATCCGGTCGCCGTCACCAGGAAAACCGGTGAGCCCTGCCAGGCGGTGATCGGGGTCGAGCGTCGCCGAGACGGTCGGAACTTCTGGTTGTCCTTGACGGCGACGATGCTCACCCCGGTCGACCCGAATCCCTCCGTGGTGGCGACGTTCGTCGACATCACCGACACCTATCGGATGAGCATGAAGCTCGAGCATGCTGCGACGCATGACGACCTGACCGGTCTGCCGAACAGGCCCCTGATTCTGGCTCGCCTCGACGAACAGCTGGCCAAGCCCGATCGCGAGGACTCCATGGCCGTGCTGTTCATCGACCTCGACAACTTCAAGACCATCAACGATCTGCACGGTCATACTGTCGGCGACGCCGTTCTGGGGGTGGTCGCAGACCGACTGACACGCGCGCTCCCGGCCGATGCCTTCGTGGGTCGTATCGGGGGTGACGAGTTCGTGGCGGTCGTTTCGCGGTGCGTCGGTACCGAGGCCGACGACGTTCGTGCCGAACTGGCCACGCCCATCACCGCCGCGGGACGAGTGTTGACGGTGACGGCGAGCATCGGTGTCGTCACCGTCGACCGCGACGACACCCGAAGTGCACTGGACATACTCGACGATGCCGATCACGAGATGTACCAGGCCAAGCCCGCAACCCAGTACATTTCGCATTCATAACAACATCGGTAACGATCTGTTGTAGCTGTTACCAAAGTTACGCATGGTGCGTACGGGTCGGACATACTTCCTCGGTGACATTCACCGCACGCAGGTTCCTGTTCGTCGTCCCGATGGTGATCCTGACTGTCGCCGGACTGCTGTTCTCCGCCGCAGGGACAGGTGGCGCTGCACCCTCCGCGTGGCGCTACACGATGGTGGCGTTCAGCAACGACAGTGATCGAGACATGGATGTCTACCAATCCAGCGACGGTACCGATTTCGCAGCACTGCAGACATCGGCGTACCGACCTCCGTCCGGGGTGGTGCGCGACGCGAGCATCTTCCGGCAAACCGACGGGATGTACTACGTGACGTACACGACCGGCGGCGGTGCGAACATCGGCTTCGCGCGCAGCAGTGACCGCGTGAACTGGACGTTCCTGCAGAACTTCCCGATCCCGTTCTGCTGTGCTTTCCTTCCGGGCACCGGAGCCGGAACCGGATCTGCCAGCCCTCCCGGATTCAGCGGATCGGCCGGCTTCTCGGACGGACCGTCGTTGTCTCCGTTCACCACGAAGGCATGGGCACCCGAGTGGTTCGTCGAGGGTGACCGCGTCAGCGTCATCGTCTCCCTGTCGACCGGCGGAGGGTTCGTGCCGTATCTGATGACGGCCATGGATCCAGGCCTGAGGATGTGGAGCTTCCCGGTTCCGTTCGTCGGCATCGGAGCGGACCACATCGACACCACGGTGGTCAAGGTAGGGCCGACCTACCACGCGTTCACCAAGAACGAGACCCACAAGGTCATCGAGCACTGGACGGCACCGTCGTTGATCGGGCCGTACACCGTCGTTCCCACCCGCGATTTCGGACCACTGAAAGAAGGCCCGGCAGTCATCGAGTTGCCCGACGGCACCTGGCGGTTGTACTACGACGACTACACCAACCGAAAGTACTTCTACTCCGACAGCACGGACGGGCTGAACACCTGGTCCGAGCCACAGGAGCTTCCGGGTGTGTCCGGCACCGTCCGCCACGTCGGTGTGATGAGAGAACCTGCCTGACAGCGGGGTTCGCGTCAGTCGGTGGTTCCTGCGAGTGCTCGCAGCCCGGCCGCGATGAACTCCCCGGTGGCCTCGGCGGCCTTGCCTGCACCGGCCCCGGTGTCGGAGCCCGACAGCGCACGGTAGGTGATTCCCTCGCCGATCACTCCGAGTTTGAAATTGGCGAGGGCGAGGTAGAAGCCCCAATCATGAAGCTCCCGACCGGATTCCACTGCGTAGTGTTGCGCGAGGTCTGCCGCGGAGGGGTACCGATCGCTCGTCCAGGCAGCGTCCGCGCCGAGGACCGCATCGAAGACCGGTTGGCGGTAGATGCACATCAGCGCCACGTCGGTCAGCGGATCGCCGAGCGTGGACATCTCCCAGTCCACCACCGCGGCAACGGAACCGACGTCATGTGCGTCGAGAATGGTGTTGTCGACGCGATAGTCGCCGTGCACGATGGACGACGCAGATCCCGCCGGTACTGCTGCTTCCAGCGCACGATGCAATCGTTCGACGTCGGGTAGATCACGAGTCTTGACTCGTTCCCACTGCCGAGCCCACGTCGCGACCTGTCGCGAGACGAACCCGTCGGGACGGCCGAAGCTGCCGAGGCCCACAGAGTCGGGATCGACCGCATGCAGCCTGGCGAGCACTCGGACCAACTCGGCGGCGTTCTCGGTGACCTGCGCATCCGTCAGATCGCGAAGATCCTCGCGGCTACGAACGACTCGGCCGGGTACGAAGTCGACGACGGTCATGGGTGCACCGAGCACCGAGCCGTCTCGATCGAACGCAATGGTCCCGGCGACCGGAACGTCGGTGGATGCAAGCGCTTCCGTGACGGCCCACTCGCGGGCCATGTCGTGCGCCGAGGGGGTGAGCCCACTCGTGGGAGGGCGGCGAACAACCCATGTCGAGGAGTCGTCGAATGCCTTGTAGGTGAGATTGGAGCGACCCCCGCTGATCATCTCGACCGACAGTTCACCGTCGACCTCGATGCCGTTCCCTCGCAGGAACTGCTCGAGCGCATCGCGATTCATGCCCGGAAGTTCGCTCACGACTGTGCCTCCCGCGCTGCGCGCTTGGCTGCACCGATCGTCCGCTTGGCGATGGCCCAGCGGTGTACCTCGGACGGGCCGTCGTACACACGGAACGGACGCACCTCGCGTGAGAGCCTCGCCAGCGGAAGATCGTCCGATACGCCGAGCCCCCCGCACATCTGAATGCTGCGGTCGACGATGCGGAAGATCGCCTCGGCGGCGAACGTCTTGGCAATGGAGGTCTCGTTGCTCGCGTGCCCACCCCGATCCAGCTCGAAGCAAGCCTTGATCAGCAGTGCGCGGGTCGCCGCGATGTCGATCTCGTTGTCCGCGACCATCTTCTGCACCATGCCGAGATCGCCGAGCTTGCCGCCGAATCCCTCGCGCTGAGCGACCTGCGCCACGGCGATGTCGTGGGCCCGCCTGGAAGCTCCGAGCCACCGCATCACGTGAGTCATGCGGGCGGGGCCCAGACGTACCTGGGCGTAGGCGAATCCTTCGTCGACGGCTCCGAGCACGTTCTCGTCGGGCACGAACACGTTCTCGAAGAACACCTCGCAGTGACCGCCGATCATGGCCTTGTCCAGGGTGCCGATATGTCGGCCGACCGTGATGCCCACAGTGTCGGCGGGGGCGAGGAACATCGTCGCTCCGCCTCGATCGCCGGGCTTACCGGAGGTGCGAGCCATGATGATGAAGAACCCGGCACCATCGGCACCGGTGATGAACCACTTGTGTCCGTTGATCTTCCAGCCGCCCTCGACCTGTTCCGCCGCGGTGGTCAGGGCCGACGGATCGGAACCGGCACCCGGTGCGGGTTCGGTCATCGCGAAAGCCGAGCGCATGTCACCGCGCGCCAGGGGGGCGAGAAACTGCTCCTTCTGTGCCGCCGACGCGATGTGCGCGAGCATGTGGACGTTGCCCTCGTCGGGCGCACCGAGGTTCAGCGCGATGGGGCCGAACAGTGAATAACCGGCTTCCTCGAACACCGGAGCGCGGTCACTCATGGACAGACCGTGGCCGCCGTATTCGACGGGGGCATGTGGGGCGAACACGCCGGCATCCTTGGCGGCCGCCTGCATCTCGACGCGAAGTCGGTCGCCGCCGGCATCGGCGACGTTCCCCAGAAATCTGTCCTCGATGGGAAGCACGTGTTCGCGAGTGAACGTGCGTGTCCTCTCGATCAACTTCTCGATGTCGGGGTCGAATGTCAGATCGATGGCCACGATGCGCTCCCATTCCGGTGCCGACCGAACACTCGCTCGGTCACTGGAAGGTTGGCACAATCACTCGATCGGGTCAAGGATTCCGGGGCAGCTACTCCGGCCCGCCGGTCGTAGCTCCGACCGTACGACGGGCAATGTCGAGATACACCGCCACCAGCTCGCTCGGAGACAGCGGCCCGTCGGGTCGATACCACGTTGCGACACCGACGCACATCGTCGTGACGGCTCGGCTGGCATCCGCCGGGTGCGGAGTGTCGAAGACGCCGGACTCGACGCCGTCGACGACGATGGCGTCGAGCACTCGTTGTTCCTCGTCCCGCTTCGCGATGTATGCGGCGCGATTCGCGGATTCGAGGCTGCGAATCTCCGTCGAACACACGAAGGCGGCGTCGCGTCGGTGAATGTGGAACAGCAGCAGGGACTCCACGACCGCGTCGAACCGATCGCTCGGCAACGGCCCTGCTTCGTTCTCGGCCGATCGAGTCCGATCCAGCAGTTCGTCCATCGACGCGTCCATGATGCCGACCAACAGCGCCTGCTTCGATGGAAAGTGGTGGTACAGGCCGGGAACGGACAGGCCGGCACCTGCAGCGATCTGCCGCACCGATGTGCCGTGGTACCCCTGCTCGACGAACGTGTTCAACGCCGACGCCAATGCTGGGGAGAGGTTCGATCCCTCGTACGTGCGCCAGATGCGGGTCGCGGTCATGCGCTTACCGTAGAGGTCGACCGGGGTGTCGCCGGCCGCTACGCACCGGGTTGACACCGAAGTTGTGATCCGCAACACTGTGAACACCTTCACCGAGCGAGTGTTCGGTCGGTCCTCCTGGGCCGAGATTCCGGTCAACCGAAAGGGCCGTCCATGACCCTCGACAGAGCGATCGGGCCTGCAACCGTCCTCGATGGATGGCGTAGGAGAGTGTCCGATGCCCCGGACCGGCCGGCGCTGGCGTACTTCGACACCGTGCTCACCGCCCGCGAGGCGGACGAGGCATCCGACGCCCTTGCGGCCGCCATGATCGACCGCGGAGTGACGCGCGGCGACCGTGTCGGCATCTATCTGCAGAACATTCCGCAGTACCCCCTGACCTTTCTCGCGCTGTGGAAGATCGGGGCGGTCGCGTTGATCCTCAACCCGATGTACCGCAATCGCGAACTGCGAACGCTGATCGACGACGCAGAACCGATCGCGCTCGTCTGCGACGAACAAGATCTCGAAGCCCTCGGTTCGACACTGCGGGGTAGTACGGTTCGGCTACTCGTGAGCACCAGTGGACTGGACCTGCAGACTCGCAACGACCCGCGCGTCTTCTCTTCGACGTCTCGCGTGACCCCCCGGCCCGACGACGATCTGATGGGCCTGATCGATCTGTACCGTGGCCGGTCCATTCCCGAATTCGCCCCGCACCCGGACGATCTCGCGCTCCTGGCCTACACGTCCGGAACCACGGGACCGCCGAAGGGTGCGCAGATCTCGCATGCGAACGCATTTGCGACGGCTCTGGATTTCGGGGAACGGGCCGGTCTCGCCGACGGGGACGTCGTGTTCGCCGTCGCGCCGCTGTTTCACATCACCGGCGCGATGCTCGACGCGGCGGTTGCTCTGATACGCGACTGTGTGCTCGTCTTCGCTCACCGTTTCCATGCGGCAGTCACTCTCGACGCCTTCGTCGAGCACCGCGTCACGTACACCATCGGGTCGATCACGGTGTTCAACGCGATCTCCGAGACTGCAGATGCGACGCGTGCCCACTTCGAGTCGGTGAAAGCCTTGTACTCCGGCGGCGCGCCCATCCCGCCCGCATCGGTCACCGCTTTCGAGTCCGCATTCGGGTGCTACATCCACAACGCGTACGGCATGACCGAAACGACAGCGGGCGTCATCGCGGTGCCGCCCGGCGCCCGAGCGCCGGTGGACTCCGCCAGTGGGTCGCTGTCCGTCGGGCTACCGTTGCCGCGAGTGACGTTGCGTACGTTGGACTCCTCCGGGGAGCCGACGGCCGCGGGAATCGCGGGGGAACTGGAGATCTCGGGTCCGCAGGTGGTCTCGGGCTACTGGCGCAATCCCGATGCGACCGCGTCGACGATGCCCGAAGGTCGACTTCGTACGGGAGACGTGGCGATCATCGACGACGGCGGATGGGTGTATCTCGTCGACCGGCTCAAGGATCAGATCAACGTGTCGGGGTACAAGGTCTGGCCCCGAGAAGTCGAGGACACCCTCTACGAACATCCCGCGGTGTTCGAGGCCGCCGTGGTGGGCAGGCCCGACGACTACCAGGGCGAATCGGTGGTGGCCTACGTATCCCTGCGCAACGGCACCACGGTGACGCCGGATGCGCTGGTGGACTTCGCGCGCGACCGACTGGCGGCCTACAAACGCCCGAAGGTCATTCACATCATCGACGAACTTCCCAAGACCCAGACCGGGAAGATTCGGCGTGCAGCACTCAAACCTGTTCCAGTGCAAACTCATTCGACCGAAAGTGACACTCCATGACCGTCGGATCATCACGCGATACCCGCTCGGCACCCGATATCTCCTCGCGGAAGAAATCGTTGTTCGCCAGCACCGTAGGCAACGTTCTCGAATGGTACGAGTGGAGCGCCTACGCGGTGTTCGCACCGTTCATCGCGGCGGCGATGTTCAGCCAGGCAGATCCGGTCTCGGCACTGCTGTCGACGTTGGCAGTGTTCGCCGTCGGATTCCTGATGAGGCCCCTCGGCGGCATCGTGTTCGGCCGGATCGCGGACAAGAAGGGCCGCAAGTTCGTTCTCGTCACCACGATGCTCATGATGGCGACCGGCAGCCTGCTGATCGGCATCATGCCCACCTACGGTGCGATCGGTGCCTGGGCCTCGGTGCTGCTCTTGCTCGCACGCGTCATGCAGGGATTCGCGCACGGCGGTGAGTCGGCGACGGCGTACTCCTACGTCGGCGAGATCGCACCGCCGAACCGTCGGGGCATGTGGGGAAGCGTCGCGTTCGTCGCTATCTTCGGCGGGTCGGCTCTGGCGTACACGGTCGGTGGCGTCATCACCTCGACGCTGTCGGAATCGGCTGTCGGCCAGTGGGGTTGGCGTATCCCGTTCCTGCTGGGCGCACTCCTGGCGTTGTTCGCGCTCTACCTGCGCAAGAACATGGACGAGAGCGAGGTCTTCGATTCGGAGCAGAACAAGGTGGAACAGGCACCGATCGCACGCAAGACCGTCGTCAAGGCGATCGTGCTGATGATCGGAATGACGTCGGGAATCACTGCGGCGCACTACACCTGGACCTCCTACGTCTCGACGTTCGCCATCACGCAGCGGGGGATGAACCCGGACACCGCGTACTGGATGCTCGTCGTCGCTCAGTTGATTGCGCTGGTGTCCCTGCCGTTCTTCGGTCGTCTCTCGGATTCGATCGGTCGACGGCCGATGCTGGCCGCCTTCGCCGTGCTGATGTTCGTGCTGCAGATCCCGCTGACGATGATGATCTCGACGCAATGGTGGTCACTGCTGCTCCCGTCGACGGTGGCGCTGCTCGTCATCGCCGTCCCGGCATCCATCCTTTCCTCGACTCTCTCGGAGAGCTTTCCCACCCGACTCCGCACGCAGGCAATCGGATTCGCCTATTCGTTCTCGGTAGCGGTGTTCGGCGGAACTGCGCCGTATCTCAACCAGCTCTTCCTCGGCCTCGACTTGGGCTGGGTGTTCGGTGTGTACATCATGTTCCTGGCCGCTCTGACCGGTGTCGCCTGCTTCTTCATGAAGGAAACCAAGGGAATTCGACTCGAAGACGTGTGATCCGAACCGGCCGAGTTTGCTCCTGACGTGGCGTGAGGTTCTACCGTTGCCTGCATGAACAGCAGCGATTCCAGCACATGGGGCATCGGTGACGTGGCCCGCAGAACCGGCGTCACCGAGCGTACGTTGCGCTACTACGAAGAACTCGGTTTGCTCGCTCCCGTCCGAGACGGAGGGGGCAGGCGTCGCTACGACGGGCGTGACCTCGACCGGCTGTACCGGATTCGACTGCTCCGTGAACTGGGCACCCAGCTGGGCGATGTGGATCCGGACGCAGCGGATCTCCTGCACCTGAGTCGGCAGCATCTGGCCGACCTGGACCGGCAGATGGCCGAGCTCGCTCGTGTGCGAGAGCGGGTTCGGGCGGTCGAGGACCGGCTACTGCACGGTGCTCTCCTCGGCGACGACGCGCTGTTGGACCTGCTCTCGGGTCTGTCGACCGAGGAGCCGGCAGTCACCAGACGCACCACGTTGCTGGTCTATCGTGACATCGCAGCAGCGCATTCCTACCTCGTCGACGTGTTCGGACTGGCTCCCGGACCCATCGAATACGACGGCGACAGAGCAGTACACGGTGAAGTGCATGCCGGTGACGGTGTGGTCTGGCTTCACCGCGAGGCCCCCGAGTTTCGGATGGTGTCGCCGCTGACAACCGGATCGGTCACCGCGTCGCTTGCGATCCTCGTCGACGACGTCGATGCCCACCACGCTCGCGTGGCGGCAACCGGGGCATCGATCGACTACCCGCCCACCGACATGCCCTACGGCGTTCGTGAATACAGCGTGCGCGATCCCGAGGGACATCTGTGGTCGTTCCAGTCGCCGATCGAAGAACAGACGTCGTCATGAACTCGGTCGTTCCTTCGTGGATCCACCGGAGTGCAGCAGAGACGTCGATGCCGTGGCGGCGAGATCGGTGCCTCCCAACAGACGCATGAGCAGCAGGCCGTCGAGCAGTGCCACTGCAGCTGTGGCCTCCATCCGTCGATGGTCCGGACTACCGACGACAAAGCCGCTGAGCCACTCGATCCAGCCCTCCACCAAGAGTGAGGCCACCGACCGGTAGGGCTCCAATCCTGCAGTGGCTTGTCCGATCGCCTCGAAATACAGACCGAACAACGGATCGTATTCAGGTTTTGCCACGACCGGCCATGCCGCCGCGACGAGGGAGCGGTGGTCGTTCATCGGCGTCGAGAACGCCGCGGCCAGCACGTGCTGCAATCGGTCTCCCACCACCGACAGAACGGACGTCACGAGGTCGTCCTTCGTGGGGAAGTAGTAGACGACCATGCGATCGCTGATCTGCAGACGCGACGCGAGTCGGCCGAAGGTCAAGCGGCTCAGGCCGCCTTCCAGGGCGGCGTCCAATGCGCCGGACAGCATCTCTTCGCGCGAATGTTTGGTGGCCACACCTTGATTGTAGTGGCCACTACAGGTAGCGTCGGTGTAGTAACCACTACAAAACCTGAGGAGACGTTATGCGTTCACAGTCCACCCCGTTGCTCGCACTCTCGGTTCTGCGATCGGCTGCCGGATTGGTGTCGTGGGTGAGCCCTGCGCACTCGTGGCGCGCCTTCGGTCTCGGACCCATGCGCGAACCCGGAAGCGCGGGGGTGGCGACCCGCCTGTTCGGAGTGCGCGATGTGGCACTCGGAATGGCCTTGCATCACCCGTCCTCGGAGGTTCGCAAGGCAGCGGTAGCGGCCGGGGTCGGGATCGATGCCCTCGATGTCGCGGCGAGCGTGCTCGGCCGACGTGCGGGTGCGCCTGCCGCGAGTCTGTTCGGAGTTGCGGCCGGTGCCACGCTTTTCGTCGCGCTTGGTGTGACCATTCTGGCCGACACGGACTCGTGGTGATTGCGCAGGCGACACGTGTTCGATCGACGTCGTGTCGATCCGCGATGATCTAGCTTTGATCGCAAGCGTCGGCTCGGCGCGGTGAACCCTTGGCAGAAGGACGCACTCCCATGACCGATGACACTCTGGCCGACTTCGAGCGAACCGAGTTCACCGCGGACGGGCGGACAGCGCCCGTGTATCGCATCGGAACCGGACCGGCTGTGATCGTGATGTCGGAGATGCCGGGCATCACTCCCAGGGTCGCGGACTTCGCGAGAACCGTCGCCGGAATCGGTTGTACGGCCGTCGTTCCGCACCTGTTCGGAGTCGACGGCAAGGATCCCCTGGCCGCGCCGATGGGAGCGCTCGGCACCGTTGCCACCATGTCCCGCGCCATGGTGCCGGCGTGCATCAGTCGCGAATTCACCATCCTCGCCACCGGCAAGTCGTCGCGCATCGTGGTGTGGTTGCGGGCTCTGGCGGCGCAGGAGCACGAGCGCTGCGGCGGACCGGGCGTCGGTGCCATCGGAATGTGCTTCACCGGCGGATTCGCTCTCGCTATGGCGGCGGACGACCGTCTGATCGCACCGGTGCTCTCGCAGCCGTCGCTTCCGTTCGCGGCATCGAAGTCTCGCGCCCGATCCATCGATATCACCCCGGGCGATCTCGACAAGGTGAAAAGCCGTTGTGCAGCAGGAGAGCTCACGGTCCTGGGGATGCGCTTCGAGGGCGACAAGATGTGCCCGCCTGTGCGATTCCAATGGCTGCGAGAGCAGCTCGGCGACGCATTCGTCTCGGTGGAACTGCCCGACTCCTCGTTCAACCCGGAAGCCTTCGGACCGCCGCATTCCGTTGTCACGGAGGGACTGATCGACGAACCAGGGCAGCCGACACGGCAGGCTTTGGACCAGGTGCTCGACCTGTTCCGCAGTAAGTTGCTCGCAACGCCGTGAGGTCCCTCTTCGCGAACACGATGCGAAGCCGAAGGTCGAATTCACGACCACGGAATGGTGGCCTGCAGAACCGCCTCTTTCAACGCGGCGGTCCGTAACGCCGTCACCGTCTGATATTCGGGATCGGCCACCATCTCGCTGAACGCCTTACGTGACGGGTACTGGACCAGCAGCACTGCATCCCAGTCCTGTCCGTCCTCGGCGGCAAGTGCGGTCGAACCGTCGCCCGCGTACAGCACCGTCGCGCCGTAGCGCGGGAGGAAAGTCTCGTCCAGTGCTTTCGCATATTCCGCGTAGGAGTCGCGACCACCCTCGGCAAACCGAAGCAGGTTGAGCATCACCACCGGACCGCCGGGATCTTCTTCGAGGTAGCGCTTCAGGTCTCTTCCGCGGGGATCGACAGCCATCGTTCGAGTATGCGTGAACCGTCGATCCTGTGGAGTGTAAAGCGCTGTCGTCGGTCGAGTCGGTCCACTGTTGGACCCCACGAGACGATGGCTCCGCGCTCAGCGGTAGAACTTGGAGAGCGGGAAACCAGTGACTCCATAGAGGGAAGTGTGTCGTCCATGACCGAAGTCGATAACGTGACCGTATTCGGAACCGGAGTGCTCGGTTCGCAGATCATGATGCAGGCCGCCTACCACGGAAAAACCGTTGTGGGATACGACATTTCCGACGAACTGCTTGCCAAGCTGCCGGGTCGCTGGGAATGGATGCGCGGATACTACAAGCGTGACCTGAAGACTTTCGACGAGGAGCGATTCGACAAGGCCATCGAATCCATCACGACCACCACCAGCGTCGCCGAGGCCGTTTCGGACGCCGACCTGGTGATCGAAGCAGTTCCGGAGGATCTCGACCTGAAGAAGAAGGTCTGGTCGGCTATCGGCGCGTCCGCTCCGCCGAAAACTATCTTCGTGACCAACTCGTCGTCGCTACTGCCCAGCAGTTTCGCCGAGGCCACCGGGCGGCCGGAAAAGTTTCTTGCATTGCACTTCGCCAATCTCGTGTGGCGGTACAACACCGGTGAGGTGATGGCAACTGCTGCAACAGATCCTGTCTACTTCGATGTCGTATTGAGCTTTGCGGCGGAGATCGGTCTCGTCCCCGTTCCGGTCCGTAAGGAAATTCCGGGATACGTGCTGAACAGTCTTCTGATCCCGCTTCTGCAAGCAGGAGCCAACCTTTACGTCGGCGGGGTTGCCAATCCGGCGGACATCGACAACGTGTGGCGCATAGCCACCGGGGCACCCGCCGGTCCGTTCCAGATATACGACACTGTCGGCTTCAACGTCGCTGCACATATCGCGCGCGCACACGGTGGCGAGGATCAGGTCAAATTTGCCGACATACTGCAAAAGGGTATCGACGCGGGAAAGACCGGTCTCGGGGACGGTGAAGGCTTCTACACGTACGACTCCGACGGCCGGCGACTCGATGCTGTCGAGTCGTGGAACATCAACTGAATCGCTCGACCACCGTCCCATTCAGGTGACGAGACCGCGTATGGGTTCATGCATGGGTGTCCGGGTTTTCGATGTGCCCGGCATTGCCGAAGATCGGATCACCCGAGTTGCCGCAGTTGAATCGCAGTGTCCAACGCGAGGCGATGCCACGCAGATCGGGGATCTCGGCCGGTCAGTTCCTGGGCTCGGCGCAGTCGGTAGCGCAGAGTCTGCGGGTGTACCTGTAGTCGGGTGGCGGCAGCCGTTGCCGTACCGGTGGCGATGAAGGCCGAAAGGCCTTGCAGAATATGTTCGTTCGCCGCCTCGGCCAGCGGACCGAGCACGCTACGTACCACCTCGTTCGTGTCCGCGGTGGGGCGCGCGGTCAGCAGTGCCAGCAGCTGACCGTCACCCTGATCGAGCAGTGCCCGGTCGTCGAACGCGTGATCCGGTGCAGTATCCAGAGCCTCCGATGCGAGTCGCCACGAACTGCTGATACCGGCAATGGTGGATCTCTCCACTAGGCATCCGCGCAGCATCAGATCTCGACACGCGAGGTCCGCCTCGGCGCGGTGGATCGATGGTGGCAACAGCACGATCGCGCGTTGCTCGCGCCGAGTGCACAAGTGGCTCCGCTGACCCGACGGTGCGGTGCGGTCCGGCGGAACGAGTCCTACTGCGAGGGCCAGCGATTCGACGGTGTCGTCGGACATGGGTCGGCCCGGATCTGTCGATTGCACCACAAGCAGATTCGGGTGCGTGGGCAGCTTCAGGTCGAGTTCGCGAGAACGATCCGACACCGTCCCGGGTGAGTTGTGTCTGGCAGCCAGCAGGTCGTCGAGCAGCGCGGCATGCGCCTGCGCACGGTTGGATGTGAGCTGTTCGCGCGCAATGACGTACGCGCCGATGATTTCCTCGGAGATTGCGTCGATGGCGTCGAGCACGCCGAGGCCGAGTTCGGCAATGTCCGGTGGTTCGAGTACATCGAGATACTCGGTTGTCACGTGCCGAACGAACACGCTCGACGCGACTCGATACGCACGCAGCACATCGGCCAGCGGGCGCCCGTCCGCTGCGCGCGCGGCACCTATCGCGCGGAATCTACTGTGGTCACGGTCGTCGATGGTCCGATCGCCATGCGCCCACAGGGCCATCAACCGCCTCAGCGACCAATATGCGATGGCCTCGACATCGGCCAACTGCGCACCCTGCAGTGATCGGTAGACCGGGATCGCGGCGCGAATCGCGTGTACTGCGGATGCGACGACGGGACCCAGCTCCGATTCGATCTTCGCGACTACGGCGACCCGCGCTGGGTACATCGACCTACCTCCCCACTCTTTGTCAGTATCTGATAAATCCTATAGTCATTTGAGGCGGTTTCCTTGAGATCCGGCACCGACGACAGCACAGTGGGGCAATGGACGCAGACGTGATCGTGGTGGGTGCAGGCCTGGCCGGACTGGTGGCGACCGCCGAACTGGCCGATGCCGGAAAGCGGGTGCTGCTCCTCGACCAGGAGCCCGAGCAGAACCTGGGCGGCCAAGCGTTCTGGTCATTGGGCGGTCTGTTCATGGTCGACACCCCGGAGCAGCGACGCATGGGCATCAAGGATTCCGCGGAGCTTGCGTGGCAGGACTGGCTCGGAACCGCGACCTTCGACCGCGGCATCGACGATCCCGCGGGCGAGGATTACTGGGGCCATCGGTGGGCGCGCGCGTACCTCGATTTCGCGGCGGGGGAGAAGCGGTCCTGGCTGCACGCGCAGGGTGTGCGGTGGGTTCCCATCGTCGGGTGGGCCGAACGTGGTGGCTACCTCGCCGAGGGGCACGGCAATTCGGTTCCGCGGTTCCATCTGACCTGGGGTACCGGTCCAGGGGTCGTTGCGCCGTTCGAGCGACGCGTACGTGAGGCCGCTGACAAAGGGTTGGTGCGCTTCGGTTTTCGTCACCGCGTCGACGAGTTCATCGTCAGTGCCGGCACAGTCGAGGGAGTCCGCGGCGCACTTCTCGAACCCAGTGCCGCGGAGCGAGGTTCGGCCAGTAGCCGCGTCGAGGTGGGTGAGTTCGAGTTGCGTGCCGGGGCCGTGCTCGTCACTGCGGGCGGCATCGGAGCCAACCACGACCTGGTGCGGGAGAACTGGCCGGCACGGCTGGGAACGGCTCCGAAGTCCCTGATCTCGGGAGTCCCCGAACACGTCGACGGCCGCATGCTCGGCATCACCGAGAAAGTCGGTGGCCGTCTGGTCAACAAAGACCGCATGTGGCATTACACCGAAGGCATCAAGAACTGGAATCCGATCTGGAAGAACCACGGAATCAGAATCATTCCCGGCCCGTCGTCCATGTGGTTCGATGCGCGTGGGCGACGGTTCCCGGTTCCGAACTTTCCGGGGTTCGATACTCTCGGCACGTTGAAAGCCATTCAGGACAGTGGATTCGAGTACTCCTGGTTCGTTCTGACGCAGAAGATCATCGAGAAGGAGTTCGCACTCTCGGGATCGGAGCAGAACCCGGACATCACCGGAAAGAACCTCAAGCTCGTTCTCGGCCGGGTGTTGCCCGGTGCCAGCGAACCGGTGGAGGCGTTCAAGAAGAACGGAGAGGATTTCGTCGTCGCCGACACCCTCGCCCAACTCGTCCAGGGAATGAACAGGGTCTCCGGCGAGGATCTGATCGACCTCGCCGATCTGAAGCGGCAGATCGAGGCCCGCGACCGTGAGGTCGACAACCCGTTCACCAAGGACCTGCAGATCTCCGCGATCCACAATTCGCGTCGATCGCGGGGAGAGCGCATCGCGCGTACCGCCTCACCGCACAAGATTCTCGATCCGAAATCGGGTCCGCTGATTGCCGTGCGGTTGAACATCATCACGCGAAAAACATTGGGCGGCATTCAAACCGACCTGCAGGGCCGTGTCCTCGACGGCGACGGACAGGCGATAGACGGATTGTGGGCGGCAGGTGAGATCGCCGGGTTCGGTGGCGGCGGTGTGCACGGGTACCGCTCGTTGGAGGGAACGTTCCTGGGTGGGTGCATCTTCGGCGGCCGGCAGGCCGGACGCGCGCTCGCTGCGCAAGCGTGACAATGGCGCGGAGTCGAATGCGATGCACCGAGTACCGCGATTTCGCTCGGTGAGCGAACTCGCGGCTCCGGCGTCGATTGCTACGAGTCGGCCTCGGGCCGGGGTACCTCGAAGGCGAGCAGTGCGACGTCGTCCTGCAGGCCGTCCCCGAAGGATGCCAACAGTGACGTGAGATCGTCGACGATCTTCGGTGCAGTGGTCGCACCCTTTCTCGCAGCGAAGGATTCGAGGCCACCGTCGTCGTCGAAGCGCGTCCGCCCGGGCCCGACGATCGCTTCGGTCAATCCGTCGGTGTAGAACGCCATGACGTCGCCGGGGCGCAGGGTCACCGATGCCGATGCGAAGTGCGGCTCGGCCAACGCTCCGACCAACTGGCCACCTGTGGTGTCGACGAAGTCGACGACGGCGTCGTGCGTGATACGCAGTGCCGGCGGATGTCCGCCGCTGGCGAGTTCCACCTTTGCGCCGTCCGGTCCCGGGGTGATGGTGCCGAAAACCACCGTGCAGAAACGTGGATCGTCTCCGTGGAACTCGTGGTGCAGAACGGTATTGAGGTTTTCGAGCACCGAGATCGGGTTGCGGTCGAACACTGCGGCGGCGCGGAGGGTGTACCGGGTCAGAGAGGTCACGGCGGCGGCGCCCGCGCCCTTACCGCTCACGTCACCGAGGAAGAATCCCCACGTCTGCTTGTCGAGCGGAAACACGTCGTAGAAGTCGCCACCGACCTCGTCGATGGATGCGGGGTGATAGTGCGCTGCCACGTTCATGCCCGTCGGAGCCGACAGGATCGGCGGCAGCAGAGTGCGTTGCAGCGTCGACGCCAGAATCTGCACCTGGGTTCTCTCCGCCTCGGCCTGCTTGCGTGCTTCTTCCGAGGCCCCCAATGCGTCCTGCGATCTGTCCAGAGCGGCCTCGGCATCGTCCTGGGCGGCCTCCGCGTTGTCGCGGGCGTCGACCAGATCCTTTTCGCGCACATGGCGTTCGGTTTCGTTGTGCAGCGTCATCGTCACCGTCACGGCCCCTTCGGCCGTGCGCAGACTGTTGGCCAGGATCGACACGGCTATCGCGGCGCGTGGATCGGACGCGACGGTCAACTTCGCGTTCGCTCCGACCGGCGAGTCCGATTCCGATGTCGACACAACATCCATCAGGGCCGCCAGGATCGGCTCGAACTCGACCGTGAACAGGTCGGTGACGGACATTCCGACGAGCGTCTCGCGGCTGCGCGCGGTGATCCGAGCGGCGGCCGCGTTGGCGTAGAGGATTCGCGAAGTGGCGACGTCGACCGAAAACACGCCGCACGGTGCAGTGTCGAGTAGATCAGCAGCCGTGGCAGACATGGGGACTCCCTTCGGTCAGGACGAGCGGGTGGCGGGTTTCGAGTGGTCGGTTGTGATCGGATCGGTCCACACAGCAGTGACCACTGTGCCGAAACCGGGTCGATGGTCGACCAGGAGGTCGTCGGCCACCGCGGCTGCGAGTTGCAGGCCGTGACTTCGATTGGTCGTCGGCGTCGGTGGACGCCACGTCCCGGTGTCGGAGATCGTCACCGTCAGCGTCCGGTGTTCGTAGGCGGCGGTGATCGTCATCGTCCCTGGCTCGGGCACCGAGTGATAGGCGTGTTCGACCACGTTTGCCAGTGCCTCGTAGACCCCGAGGACGATGTCGTCGACAAGATCACTACTCACGCCGAGTTCGAGAGTCCAGTGATGCAACCGGCGCCGAAGTACGGTCGCCACGCCGGGCTCGGCCGGGGCGGTGTGGCTCCAACGACTGGGAGCGAGACTGCTCTCGGTCATCGTCGTCGCCCGATTCGGTATCGGTCGGTCATCGGTCGACCTCCGCGTCGAGAGCAGCCGACCGAACGTGGGCAACCGCGTCGGGCACGGTCGTGAATGTCGCCATCACTCGATCGATTCCGCTGAGCTGCACCGGACGAACCACGACTCCGTCGACCGCTACCAGCGCCATACGTGAGGCATCGGGTAGCCGATCGCACACTCGCACCAGCACAGTGATCGCGCTCGACGACAGGAAGCTGACGTCGGTCAGATCGACGACGAGACCTCCTGCTGCACTGTCGGCCGCGGGAAACGCGGTGGCGGACAGTTCTGGGATGGTGTCGAGATCCAACTCGCCTCGAACGGTGAGTACGGTGGCCGAGTCGTGCTCGGCTGCCACGATCTCGAACGGTCCTCCGGTCGGCTCCTCTGACATAACTTGGACGTTACCTGTTGTCGAGTCGGATTCACGACCGAAACGTGTCGACGAACAGGTCACCTGCGCCCAGTACTTCCAGGACCATGCGGACCGAGCGTGCAGGCGCGAATACGGCGATCTTGCCCGGATGTACAAAGGTGAAATCGATGATCGCGTTGGCGACGCCGGAGTACATGAACGAGACCTCCGACAAGTCGACCGTCACCTGCACGGACGCCGATGCCAGGCGGTCGAGGCTGTGCACGAACTCGGCCCGGGTGGACATGTCCAGTTCGCCGAACGCGCGCAGCGTGTTGCGGCGGTCCGGTCGCACGACGGTCTCGAGTCGGAACACGCCTTCGTCGTCGCGAAGGGAGCGTTCCATGGTTGCGGTGCTGGTCAACATGTCTTTACCTCTTCCCCGAAGCGCTCGGACCGGTCGGTCTTCCCGTACGGTGCACGACGCTGAGTTGTTGTGCTTTCAACAATGTCAGTGTCCGATTTCGGTAGACCTCGTCCGAGGTCTCGAACCGGTAACGAAAGATCTCGCTTCGATAACGGCGTCACCGGGTCAACATGTCGATGAGTGAACCGGTGACTTTCTTCTTCACCCAGCCGGTGACACCTCGCTGGCCGAGCGCTGCCCGGGCGGCATTGAGCCCGGCGGCTCCGTGCACTCCGCCACCGGGGTGCGCCGATGCCGAACCCAAGAACAGGCCCTCCACCGGCGTCTCCGCCCGACCCAGACCCGGTGTCGGTCGAAATATCAACTGCTGCTGCAGCTGTGCGGTTCCGCCGTTCACCGCACCACCGTGCAGATTCGCGTCGGCACCGTACAGATCGCTCGGTCGCTGTACGACCCGCCCGACGACCGAATCGAGAAACCCCGGTGCGTGGGCGTCGAGGACTTCGTCCACCCGATCCGCCACGGTGTCGGCGGCCGCGTCGTCGACGACGCCTCTCGGCAGATGCGTGTAGGCCCAAGCGCTTTCGGTGCCCTCCGGTGATCTGCTCCGATCGGCAGTGGTCATCTGACCGAACAGCATGAACGGACTCGCGGGAAGGACTCCGGTCGTGAGATCGGCTGCCCAATGCACGAGACCGTTGTCGTCCGCACCGAGATGAACGGTGCCGGCATCGGCCAGAGACGGTGAATTCCATGGGATTCTACGATCGAGCGCGTAGTTCACCTTGACCACAGGGGTGTCCCACTCGAAGGTGCGCAAGTCGTCGTGCACACGGCGCGGCACGGCGTCGTACGGAAGCAGTGAACCGTAGAGCGCCGGTGCGGACACGTCGGCCACGATCGCTCGGCGCGCCCGAAACGTGTCGCCGGCCGCGGTGTGCACTGCCCGAGCTCGACCGCCGCGCACCTCGATGTGCTCGACCGCCTGACCGCACTCCAGCACCGCACCCGATGCGGCGCCACGCCGAATCAACGCCGACGTCAGCGCAGAGGATCCGCCCACGGGGGTCGGAAACCCAATGTCCTGGGCCAGCATCGTGAGCAGCCAGCCCATCATCCCGCTCACGGGGGCATCGGTCGGGACGTCACCGTGCATGGCGTTTCCCAGCAGGAGGCAGCGAGCGGCCTCGCTGTGGAAGAGTTCGTGAGCCATCACGCGGGCGGGGAGGGCGGCGAATCGTGCGAAGCGCAGCGTCTCGGGTACGCCCAAGGCGTGGACGAGGCGAGCCGCGGGGACGACGGGTGGAAACGGTCCGAACAGCGAGTTCATGAAGGGCTCGCGAATGCGCTCCCACTGCTCGAAGAGTCGCAACCAGGTGCGGCCGTCCCGCGCGTCGTGTTCCGACAGCCGCGCGGCGGTGATCTCGACATCGTGGTGGACGACCGGAGCGTCGGTGTCCTGCGGTGATCGCGCATGGCCGTACACCGCGGGGGAGTGTGCCCACTGCAGCCCGTGGCTTTCCAGCTCGAGTGCCTTCATGGCAGGCGAGGCGAGCGCCAGCGGGTAGAACGCGCTGAAGAGGTCGCTGGTGAAACCGGGAACGAGCTCGGCGCTGCGCACAGCGCCGCCGGGATGTTCGGCGGCCTCGAGGACCACGACGTCCCAGCCGGCGTCTGCCATCGCTGCCGCCGCGACCAAGCCGTTGTGGCCACTGCCGATCACGATCGCGTCTACTTCGGTCGTGGTCATCGGGATGTACTCCTCTGCTCGGTCTTCGTCCTGCCGGTCAGCACGGTACCGACGAAGTACAGCGCTACGCCTACCGCAAGAAGCAGTCCGGCGCGGAGCCACGTTGCTCCCGACTGCTGGGTCAGCAGTACGGCACAGGTGATCAGCGCCAGGACGGGAAGTGCTGTGGGCGTTCGGAAATGGTCGGTCTCTGCCCGATCTCGGCGTAGTACGAGCACGGCGACGTTGGTGCTGACGAAGACGAACAGCAGCAGGAGCACCACGGTTTCGGCCAGTGCCGCAACAGAACCGGTGGTGGCCAGGACCATCGCGACAGCTGTGGTGGCGACGATGGCAGTCCACGGTGTCTTGCGACCCGGCAGAACCTCGGCGAGCACTCCGGGGAGCAGACCGTCGCGCGCCATCCCGAACGTCAGCCGCGATGCCATGATCATCGTCAGCAACGCGCCGTTGGCGACAGCGACGAGTGCGATCAGACCGAAAACCGACGGCGGAATGCCGGCATCCGCTGCAGCGACGACCTCGAGCAGTGGACCGGTGGACTGCGACAGTGTGTCGGCAGGTACGACCGTCGAGACAGCAAGCCCGACGAGCACGTACACCACACCGGCCACGGTGACGGCACCGAGGAGGGCTCGTGGGTAGACCCGGCGCACGTCCTCGACTTCCTCGGCGATGTTCGCGGACGTCTCGAAACCCACGAACGAATAGAAGGCCAGCAGAGCCGCGCCGAGAACCGCCAAGGTCGGTGTCGTCTCGTCGGTGAATGCGAGGACGCGAGAGGGCACACCGTCGCCGCGGCTCAACACCAGTCCGGCAAGGGCGATGACGACGACCAGCCCGGACACCTCGACCACCGTCATCACGAGATTGGCGCGGAGAGACTCGGTGATGCCGCGCGCGTTGAGCAACCCGATCAACAGCAGGAAGACCACTGCAGCGGGTACGGCAGGCACGTCGAGGAACACGCCCAGGTAGTCACCCGAAAAGGCGAGTGCCAGCCCGGCCGCACTGGTGACACCCGCTGCGAGCATCGAGAATCCGACGAGGAACGACACTATCGGTTTGCCGTACGCCTGTTGCGCGAAGACCGCCGCGCCGCCCGCCCTCGGATATTTGGTGACCAACTCCGCGTACGACGCCGCGGTCAGCAGCGCCATCAGCAGCGCGACGAGCATGGGGAGCCAGATCGCTCCGCCGACCTCACCCGCGATCTCACCGACGAGAGCATAGATTCCGGCACCGAGCACATCGCCGAGAATGAACACGAACAGCATTTTTCCCGAAACTGCTTGTCGCAGTGGGGTCTTGGTCACGGTGCAGTGGACCGCTCGGCCAGGAGTGCAAGCCTGCGCAGCGCCTCGGCGTTGCGTGGATGCGCCAGAAGATGTTGGACCCGGTCGGGGACCAGATCGAAGGGTGCCGTGATTGCGTGCTCGATGATTTCGATGCGGCAGCCCGAGGCGAGAGGATGCAGTCGCACTGTTATCGAGGCCTTCCCGAACGGCAGTGCACGGGCTTCGAGCACAAGTTCTCGACCGGCATGGAGTCCCACCGACCGCGTGACGTCACTGAGTACTGCAGGCCACGCACCCACCGAGTGATGAATGGAGCTGCCGACTGCGGGCCAGTTGCCGTCGACAGCGCGGATGCGGGACGCGCCGACGACCCAGGTCGCATAGCTCCATCCGTTCGCCAGGACGTTCCAGACGTCCTCGCAGGTGGCTGACGTATTTCTGCTGGTGGGCACGATTCGGCCTCCGAAACTCTCGTCGTTGTGCGTGATTGCACGATCTCCGATCGTGCTCCGCTACTCCTGGGCTCGAAGTCGATGTACTGCGCGGTGTCGTCGGTTGCTCGAGGAGACGCACCGACTTCGACGTATGCCCCGAAACCTCCGGACCCAATCCCGTGGCGACCACTCGCGTCGGTGCCGATCTGCGATTGTCATACTGAGGCCATGTCGACAATCGCCTATGTCATCGCTGGTTCGGAAGCCACCGGCGGAGCCGGTCTGCAAGCAGATCTCAAGACATTCGAGCGGCTCGGGGTCTACGGAGTCGGCACGATCACGTGCATCGTCTCGTTCGATCCGAAGGCGGGCTGGGGGCACCGATTCGTGCCCATCGACAGCACGGTCATCGCCGATCAGATCGAAGTGGCCACTGCCGCTCACGATCTCGATGTCGTCAAGATCGGCATGCTCGGCACCCCCGTCACCGTGGACACGGTAGCGGCGTCGCTGCGCCTGCAGCCGTGGCGGCACTTGGTCGTCGATCCGGTCCTGATCTGCAAGGGCCAGGAGCCGGGTGCCGCACTCGACACCGACAATGCCCTGCGGCGCGAGATCCTTCCGTTGGCCACCGTGATCACCCCCAATCTGTTCGAGGCGCAGACCTTGTCCGGAATGGACGCCATCGACACCGTCGACGATCTGGGTGAGGCCGCCAAGAGAATCGCCGATCTCGGGCCTCGTTTCGTGGTGGTCAAGGGTGGCACAGGTCTGCCCGGCGACGAGGCCGTCGACGTCGTCTACGACGGGTCCGAACTGACCGTGCTGCGCGCCCCCAAGGTGGGCGAAGAGCGCGTGTCGGGTGCCGGCTGCGTGTTCGCCGCAGCCATCACCGCGGAGCTCGCGAAAGGCGCAGACGTGCTCGACGCCGTCGCGACGGCCAAGGATTTCGCGCACGCCGGCATCGTCGGCCGACTCGCCAGCCACGCTCCGTTCGCGGCAGTGAGTTGGCACGACTGATCGTCCGATCCGACCTCAGGTTTACCGCCGGTGACTAGCGGGCAGCCGATACGAACCGCTTGTCTCGAATGGGACGAACGGTCCGTATCCGGAGAGGATCCACATGGCAGACGAGAACACGAGAGAATCCGACGCCGGGGCAACCGACGACGATCGGACGACGCGCGGGCACGCGGGTGAGGCAATCGTCGACACACGCAACTGGCCCGGGTACATCTGTATCGGAGTGGCATTGGTGAGTCTCGGTCTCACTCTCACCGCGGCAGGTTACGGATTCACCGGGTGGGTGTGGATCGGGGCCGTTGCCGCGCCGGTGCTACTCGTCGCCGGGATTGCTCTGGTCCTCCTGGAGCGCAAGCGTGTCAAGGCCAAGGAAGGCAAATCCCTCACCGACCCGGCGGGTCATTGACCGAGCCCGTGGCCGACGGATCCTGGGAGTCGCCGGGCCGAGGTCTCGGTACGGCGCTCGCTGATATCGCTCGCACGATCGGATCACCTGTACCCATCGAATCCGTGCGCGTGACCGGGGCGAGTGACGATTCCCGGACGGTCCGCCCCGGAGACCTGTACTTGGCGTTTCCGGGCTCTCACGCCCACGGGTCGAACCACGAACTCGAGGCGTACGAGCGCGGAGCGGTGGCCGTCCTGTCCGACAGGCCGTCGACCGTGCTGCCGACCGTCGTCGTCGACGACCCGCGCCGAAGCGCAGGCGCGGTCTGCGCACTGATCCACGATTTCCCCGCGGACGCCATGGACGTCTACGGGGTGACCGGAACCAATGGAAAGACCAGCACTGCACTGCTGCTCGCTGCGGGGCTAGAGGCCTCGGGCGAGACGGTCGGCACGATGACCGGCATCGGACTGGCCGGGCCGGCGACGTGGTCACCCACTGCGCGAACGACACCCGAGGCTGCAACGGTCCAGCGCACGCTCGGCCGCTTTCGAGACGAGGGCGCAACGGCTGTCGCGCTGGAGGTGTCCTCTCATGCAGTGTCCGAACACCGCATCGACGGTATGCGCTTCTCTGCGGTCGGGTTCACTAATCTCGGTCCCGACCACCTCGACTATCACGGCAGCATGGACAGATACTTCGCCGCCAAAGCGGAGTTGTTCGCAGCCCACCGAACAGCAGCCGCGGCGGTGGGTATCGACGACGTGTACGGAAGAAGGTTGGCCCAGCTCGTGGACGTTCCGTGCTGGAGGTGGTCGGTACTCGACATCCGTGCGGAGGTGTTCGGAGAGCACATCGAATGCACCGGCGTCGATACAACGATGACTGTCCGAACACCTACGGGTTCGATCGACGTTCGACTGCCCCTGCTCGGTCCGCACCAGGCCGGTAACGCACTTGCTGCGCTTGCCACAGCACTGGCCGCAGGCAAGGATCTCGCGGTGGTCGCCGCAGGATTGGAGAGCGTTCGATCCGTTCCCGGACGGCTCGAGAAGGTCGATGCCGGGCAGCCGTTTCTGGCATTGGTGGACTACATGCACAACACCGCGGGACAACGCCGATTGTTGCCGTTCGTACGGACTTTGGTGACCGGTCGGGTGATCGTGGTCGTCGGGGCAACGGGTGAACGCGATCCGGGCAAACGCTTCCCGCTGGGAGCTACCGCAGCCGAACTTGCCGACGTGGTGATCGTCAGCGACGAAAGTCCGTTGTCCGAGGATGCCGACACCATCCGAGCTGCGGTGGCGGAAGGTGCGCGAGCTGCACGGTCGGCGTCGGTCGTCGTCGAGCCGGACCGTCGTACTGCGCTCGCGCTCGCAGTGAAGATGGCCGAACCCGACGATGTGGTCGTGGTCGCGGGCCGCGGCTGCGACACCGAGCAGGCCTACGGTCGAGACATCGTCGAATTCGACGATCGGGTCGTGCTCCGAGAAGTGCTGAAGGACCTCCGCCGAGAAACCGGCGACCGGCTCTAGCGACCGACGCTGCGGGACTTGCGGTCCTGCTTGCCCTGGGACTTGTCGGCGCGCTTCTGCGCGAATCTGCCGGCCGATTTCAGGCCCCTGGACACGAAGTTGTCGTTCCCTGTTCGCTTTTCGAGGCTCTGACCGGCGAAGGCCAGCAGTCGGGCGAGGATGGGTAGCCCGATCGCGACGATCAGGTAGCGGTACAGGTATTTACGGGCAAGCAGGGGAAGCATCGGGCATTCCTTCTCGGGTCGAAGTCGGTCAGCGGACTGCGCGTCGAACCTTGAGCGCTGCGGTCGCGGTCAGCGTGATGACGGCACCGACGACGGCTGCGCCGAGCAGGGAGACACCCTGACCGAGGTCGAAGTTCCAACCCAGGAAGTTGATCGTGGTGTGCACGGTGTTCTGCAGCACGAAGATCACCAGCGCTGCGACCAGGACGAGCGTGATCAGGAGGGCGAACTTCGAGGCGAATCCGCCGCGACGCTTGGGGGCCTTGGTCGTGTCTGTCGATGTGGTCATGAGGGGCATCCGTTCTCTGGTGTGAGGAAAGGTGGGAGTGAAAGGCGAGTGCCGCCGATCATCGAGATCGGCGGCACTCGATGCGATGGGGGTGGTTACTTGAAGGTGTCCTTGATGTTCTCGCCGACCTTCTTCACGCCTGCCGAACCCTGGTCCTTCTTGCCCTCGGCCTCGAGGTCCTTGTTGTCGGTTGCGTCGCCCACAACCTCCTTGGCCTTGCCGATGGCGTCTTCTGCAGCGTTCTTGGCCTTGTCGATGAAGCTCATGGTGTTGCCCTTTCAGGTGGCTGTGATTGTTGGTAACGGATACTTAGTCGGTTTCCGCCCCTGAAAGCAAACGCCGCTGTGATGTAGCTCATATCGCCGCAGTGTTCGCTCGGAGCATCAGGTGAGAGAGACCAGCTCGGTGATGTCGTCCTGAGGCAGCTCGCCGTCGACGACAGCGGTCACGACCGAACTGTTCAGGGTGATCGCACCCTTGTGGTTGTCCAGGAATGCGGTGTCGGCAGCATCGCGACCGACCGAGATTCGCACCAGCGTCGAGCGAGGGGCGAGGCAGGTGGCATCGACAACACGCCACTGGCCGCCCACGAACGCCTCGGCGACGGCGTGAAAGTCCATCGGATCGCAGCCGGGTGCGTACACCGCCACCAGCCGAGCCGGAACGTTGACCGCACGCAGCATGGCGACCACGAGGTGCGAGTAGTCCCGGCAGACACCCTGTCCGGCGAGCAATGTGTCGACGGCTCCGTCGATCGGATCGCTGCTTCCCGGAACGTAATTCAGACGTGCGCCCACCCATGCGGAGATCTTCGCCAGCAGTTCCTCGGAGTCCGCGTAGTCGCCGAATTCGGTTGCGGCGAACCCGTAGAACTTGTCGGCCTCGGCGTACCGGCTCGGCCGGAGATAGAGCGACATGTCGTAGTCGGTGACCGGAGCCGGGGTGGTGTTGCCCAGAATGGTGGCGTCGTACGAGACCTGCAGATTGCCGACGTCGGCAGGCATGACGTGGATCCGGTTGCCGTGCGGTCCGCTCACTTCCTTGGCCTCGATGGGGTTACCGTCGAGGACGAAGGACAGTGACTCGGTGACCGTCGTACCTGGGTGCGGTGCGACTGCGATCTGGAATTCGAGCGTGGTGGCTGCGGTGATGTCTACATCGAGGCGCGCGGATACGTCGCGTTTGAGCATGGGAACTCCTGGCAGGTGGGGTGGGTGAACCTGCTGCCAGTACCCACGTTCACCGAAGCCAAACGCCGCTGCTCAGCAGGTGATCAACGCCACCCCAGGGCGGGAGCGACGTCGCGCAGCAGTGTCTCGAGCAAGTGAGCGCAGTAGTCGACGCCCAGTTGGTTGGGGACGGTGAGCAGCAGAGTGTCTGCGGCAGCGATCGCTTCGTCGGTGGCCAGTTCCTCGATCAGCCGGTCGGGCTCGCCCGCGTAGGTCTTGCCGAACCGTGCTTTGCCGCCGTCGAGGTAGCCGACTTGGTCGTCGCCGGTGCCCTCTCGGCCGAAGTAGGCCCGATCGAGATCGCTGACGATCGGAAAGATGCTGCGGCTCACGGACGTTCGCGGTGCGAAATCGTGGCCTGCATCGCTCCACGTCTTGTGGAATCGTTCGATCTGCTCGGCCTGCAGTTGATGGAACGGCACACCGGTGTCTTCGCTCAGCAGTGTCGAGCTCATCAGGTTCATACCCTGGCGCGCGGTCCACTCGGCGGTCTCGCGAGTTCCGGCACCCCACCAGATGCGCTGACGCAATCCGGGGGAGTGCGGTTCGAGGCGCAGCAGTCCGGGTGGGTTGGGAAACATCGGTCGTGGATTGGGCTGCGCGAAGCCCTTGCCTTCCAGGAGGTCGAGGTAGATGCGGGTGTGCTCACGCGCCATATCGGCATGATCCGAACCGTCGGCGGGTGCGTAGCCGAAGTAGCGGTAACCCTCGATGACCTGCTCGGGCGATCCCCGACTGATGCCGAGTTGCAACCGTCCGCCGGAGATGAGGTCGGCAGAGCCCGAGTCCTCGGCCATGTAGAACGGGTTCTCGTACCGCATGTCGATGACGCCGGTGCCGATCTCGATGGTGCTCGTCTTGGCACCCACGGCGGCGAGCAGGGGGAACGGCGACGCGAGTTGGTTGGCGAAGTGATGGACGCGGTAGTACGCGCCGTCGGCACCGAGCTCTTCGGCTGCGACCGCGAGGTCGATGGACTGCAGCAGCACGTCCGACGCAGACCGTGTCTGCGACTGTGGGGATGCCGACCAATGTCCGAAGGACAAGAATCCGATCTTCTTCATCACGCGCTCTTTCGTTGAAGGATCAACTAAGTTCACAGTACTGCAGCGTGTGTCGAGGTGGATTCATTCCCGGCTCCCGCTAGGCGCCGATTCCAGCGGTCAAGAGCTTGGCCAATTCGAGATAGGCGTCGCCGTCGCTCAAACCCGTCAGGCGAAACACCTCACGCGTCTGGATGCGCACCATGACCGAGGAGGCGACATCGCCGACGAATGCGGCGTGCACGTCTCGTACTTCACCGCTGGCGACGCCCTCGCTGATCAACTCCTGAACACGCCGAGCGGCGATCGCGGTATTGCGTTCGTACACCGAACGAGCGGATTCGAGAGATGCCAGATCGGTCATGAACTGCTCGGACGCCGATTCCAGGGCCGCGCCGACGGCGGTGAGATACGTGGTGATGCGATTGCGGGTGCCGTCCACCTCGGCGACCGCGTTCTCGACCTGGGTGGTCATGGACTTGAAGTAGTGCACTGTGGCACCGCCGACGAGCTGATCCTTGCTCGACGCCAGTGTGTACAGCGTGGACTTGGAGCATCGGAGGCGGGCCGCGATGGTGTCGAGCGTCAGGTGGGCGAAGCCCTCTGCCAGAAACAGGCTCACGAGCTGGTCGAAGAGCTCGGAACGGCGTGCCGTGGCGTGCGAGGTCACGGGTGCGTTCACATCAGGGATGGTACTGCATCGCCTTGTGCAGTACTGTGCATCAGTACTGCGGATCATCCGGCAGTACTGATCCGAACTTCCCGGAGGTTTTCCACGTGCCCGTCGATCGTCTGTTGCCCACTGCCGAAGCGCGCGACCTCATCGCGCTGACCCGCGACGTGGCAGACAAGGTGCTCGACCCGATCGTCGACGATCATGAGCGGCGTGAGGCGTACCCGGACCATGTGTTCGCCACCCTGGGTGAGGCAGGACTGCTGAGCCTGCCGTACGCGGAGGAATGGGGCGGTGGTGGCCAACCGTACGAGGTCTACCTCCAGGTCCTCGAAGAACTGGCGTCGCGCTGGGCGGCAGTGGCCGTTGCAGTGAGCGTGCACGGTCTGGCCTGCTATCCCGTGATGGCCTTCGGTACCGACCAACAGAAAGCCGACAAGCTTCCCGACATGCTCGGTGGGGCTCAGATCGGTGCCTACTCGTTGTCCGAGGCGCAGGCCGGTTCGGACGCTGCCGCACTCAGTTGCAAGGCCACCCCGACCGAGGGCGGCTACACGGTGAACGGTTCGAAGGCGTGGATCACGCACGGTGGAGTGGCCGACTTCTACAACCTGTTCGCCCGAACAGGCGAAGGATCCAAGGGGATCTCGTGCTTCCTCGTTCCGGACGGAACCGACGGCCTGAGCTTCGGTAGGCCCGAGGAGAAGATGGGGCTGCACGCCGTCCCGACGACCTCGGCGCACTACGACAACGTGCACGTCCCCACCGAGTGGCGAATCGGTGCGGAGGGGCAGGGGCTGCAGATCGCCTTCAGCGCGCTCGACGCCGGACGGCTCGGAATCGCCGCTGTAGCAGTGGGAATCGCCCAGGCGGCACTCGATGACGCGGTGAAGTACGCCCAGGAGCGTACGGCGTTCGGCAAGAAGATCATCGACCACCAGGGCCTCGGTTTCGTATTGGCGGACATGGCGGCCGCGGTGGACTCCGCCCGCGCCACCTACCTCGACGCCGCCCGTCGGCGTGACGCCGGACTTCCCTACTCGCGCAACGCCTCCGTGGCAAAGCTCATCGCCACCGATGCGGCCATGAAGGTGACCACCGACGCGGTGCAGGTCTTCGGCGGCTACGGCTACACCCGCGACTTCCGCGTCGAGCGATACATGCGCGACGCCAAGATCACCCAGATCTTCGAGGGCACCAACCAGATTCAGCGTCTGGTGATCGCCCGATCGCTCGCAACCAGCTGACATCAGAACCCACTCGACACGCCCGAACAAGCAACCGTAGGGGACACCTTCATGACCACGACCGAACCCGATATCCATACCACTGCGGGTAAATTGGCCGATCTTCGTAAACGTCTCGCGGTTGCGGAGATTCCGTCCGGTGAGGCAGCGGTGGACAAGGTCCACGCCAAAGGCAAGCTCACCGCCCGCGAGCGGATCACCGCGTTGCTCGATGAGGGCTCGTTCGTCGAACTCGACGCCCTGGCCCGGCACCGCTCCCAGAACTTCGGGCTCGGGGACAATCGGCCCTTCGGTGACGGTGTCGTCACCGGCTACGGCACCGTCGACGGCCGCGATGTGTGCGTGTTCTCCCAGGACGCGACCGTCTTCGGTGGCTCGCTGGGCGAAATCTACGGCGAGAAGATCGTCAAGGTCATGGACCTGGCCGTCAAAACCGGACGCCCCCTGGTCGGAATCAACGAAGGCGCCGGAGCCCGCATCCAGGAAGGCGTCGTCTCCCTCGGACTGTACGGCGAGATCTTCCACCGCAACGTCCGCGCCTCCGGAGTCATCCCCCAGATCTCGGTGATCATGGGACCCGCCGCCGGCGGGCACGTCTACTCCCCGGCACTGACCGACTTCGTGGTCATGGTCGACGGCACGAGCCAGATGTTCGTCACCGGACCCGACGTCATCAAAACCGTCACCGGCGAGAACGTCACCATGGAAGAACTCGGTGGCGCGCACACCCACATGGAAAAATCCGGGGTCGCGCACTACGTCGCATCCGGCGAACAAGACGCCCTCGACTACGTCCGCGACCTCCTGTCGTATCTACCGTCGAACAATCGCGCCGACGCTCCCCGCACCGCACCCTCGGACCCGATCGCCGGGTCCATCGAAGACAATCTGACCGCCGAGGACCTCGAACTCGACACCCTGATCCCCGACTCACCGAACACCCCCTACGACATGCACGAGGTCATCACCCGGATCCTCGACGACGACGAATTCCTCGAAGTCCAACAAGGCCGGGCCCGCAACATCATCGTCGGGTTCGGGCGCATCGACGGCCGATCGGTGGGAATCGTGGCCAACCAACCCACCCAGTTCGCCGGAACGTTGGACATCGATGCTTCCGAGAAAGCAGCCCGGTTCGTGCGGACCTGCGACTGCTTCAACGTCCCGATCATCACCCTGGTCGATGTTCCCGGGTTTCTGCCCGGCACCGGGCAGGAATACAACGGCATCATCCGACGCGGCGCGAAACTGCTCTACGCCTACGGCGAAGCGACCGTCGGGAAGATCACCGTCATCACCCGCAAAGCGTACGGCGGCGCGTACGACGTGATGGGTTCCAAGCACATGGGAGCCGACGTCAACCTCGCCTGGCCGACCGCGCAGATCGCCGTCATGGGAGCCTCCGGCGCCGTCGGGTTCGTCTACCGCAAACAGTTGCTCGAAGCCGCCAAGAACGGGGAGGACGTCGACGCCCTGCGCCTGAGGTTGCAGCAGGAATACGAAGACACCCTCGTCAACCCCTACATCGCCGCCGAACGCGGCTACCTCGACGCCGTCATACCCCCCAGCCACACCCGCGGCCAGATCGTCACCGCACTACGACTACTCGAACGCAAACAAGTCACCCTCCCACCCAAGAAACACGGAAACATCCCACTATGAACGAAGCGAATCATGCTGCGGCGTCTGTCAGTTGGTCGTTTCGCGGAAGTCCGACGGACGCCGAGATCGCTGCTGTCGTTGCGGTTTTGACTGCCGCGCAGCCGTCGGTGGCCGAGGAGTTGCCGGCCCCGATCGATCTGTGGGGTCGCCCGGAAGACATGCATCGCTACGGACTCAACAGTGCCCCAGCTCTTTTCGTCAATGCCCGATATGGCCAGTGAAGGAATTTCAGTACATGACTACCTCGACTTCCCATAAGAAAATCTCGAAGGTTCTTGTCGCCAATCGTGGTGAGATCGCGGTGCGGGTGATCCGGGCTGCGGCCGATGCCGGGTTGGCCAGTGTCGCTGTGTACGCCGAACCCGATGCCGACGCCCCGTTCGTCCGTCTGGCCGACGAAGCGTTCGCGCTCGGCGGTCAAACCTCCGCGGAGTCGTACCTGGTGATCGACAAGATCATCGACGCAGCCACCAAGTCCGGGGCCGACGCCATCCACCCCGGCTACGGATTCCTCTCCGAGAACGCCGACTTCGCCCAAGCCGTCATCGATGCCGGCCTGATCTGGATCGGACCGTCCCCACAGTCCATCCGCGACCTCGGCGACAAGGTCACCGCCCGCCACATCGCCGCCCGCGCCAAAGCACCCTCGGTCCCCGGCACCTCCGAGCCCGTCAAGGACGCCGACGAAATCCTCGCCTTCGTCGACGAACACGGCCTACCCATCGCGATCAAAGCCGCGTTCGGTGGCGGCGGACGCGGCATGAAAGTCGCCCGCACCCGCGAGGAAATCCCCGAACTGTTCGACTCCGCCACCCGCGAAGCAGTCGCGGCGTTCGGGCGCGGAGAATGCTTCGTCGAGCGCTACCTCGACAAGCCCCGCCACGTCGAAGCTCAGGTCATCGCCGACCAACACGGCAACGTCATCGTCGCCGGCACCCGCGACTGCTCCCTGCAACGCCGCTTCCAGAAACTCGTCGAAGAAGCACCCGCCCCGTTCCTCACCGACGCCCAACGCAAAGAAATCCACTCCTCCGCGAAAGCCATCTGCCTCGAAGCCGGCTACTACGGTGCCGGCACCGTCGAATACCTCGTCGGCCAGGACGGCCTCGTGTCGTTCCTGGAAGTGAACACCCGTCTGCAGGTCGAGCATCCCGTCACCGAGGAAACCTCCGGCATCGACCTGGTGCTGCAGCAGTTCAAGATCGCCAACGGTGAAGAACTGTCCATCACCGACGATCCCGAACCGCGGGGGCATTCGTTCGAGTTCCGGATCAACGGCGAAGACGCCGGACGCGGCTTCCTACCCGCACCCGGACCGGTCACCACCTTCCGTGCGCCGTCGGGACCCGGTGTGCGCGTCGATTCCGGTGTCGAATTCGGCTCGGTGATCGGTGGCCAGTTCGACTCGATGCTCGCCAAGCTCATCGTCACCGGAGCGACCCGCGAGGAAGCCCTCGCCCGTTCACGTCGAGCGCTCGCCGAATTCGATGTCCAAGGACTTGCCACGGTGATTCCGTTCCACGCCGCGGTGGTCTCCGATCCGGCGTTCATCGGCGACGGCGACTCCTTCTCGGTGCACACCCGGTGGATCGAAACCGAATGGGACAACCAGGTTCCCCCGTTCACCGCCGGACAACCCATCGACGACGACGAGGTACTGCCGCGGCAGTCCGTGGTCGTCGAGGTCGGTGGCCGACGTGTCGAGGTCTCCCTGCCCGGGGAACTGTCCCTCGGCGGCGGTAACGGCGGAGGGCCTGCGGGCGCGGTACGGCGTAAGCCCAAAGCCCGCACCCGTGGTGGTGCCGGAGCAGGTGCCGCATCCGGAGACTCGGTCACCGCACCCATGCAGGGCACCGTGGTCAAAGTCGCCGTCGACGAAGGCCAAACCGTCGACGCCGGTGACCTCATCGCCGTCCTCGAAGCAATGAAAATGGAAAACCCCGTCAACGCCCACAAAGCAGGCACCATCACCGGCCTGACCGTCACCGCAGGCGACGCCATCACCCAAGGCACCGTCCTCGCAGAGATCAAGTAGGGGGTGTTCGATGACTGCCCTCGCTGAATCGTTCGACGGTGGTAGCTCTCCGGTGCATTCGACCGAGCTCGAAATCGTGTCCACGGTGCTGCGTATGGCGTCGGCCGCGCGGGTTCGTCTGGCAGAGGCACTGGACGCGCAGGGGCTCAGCTGGGCGAGGTACGAGGTACTGGAACTGGTGTGCAGACGAGGGCCGATGTCCTACAGTGCGCTGTCGCGGGAGCTGGTGCGACACCGGACGAGTATCACCGCCACGACGGCAAGTCTGGTCGAGGCGGGGCTGCTGGCGCGGAGCGTCAATCCGCGAAATCGGCAGCAGTACATGGTCGAGGCCACCGACTCGGGGCACCGCGCGGTGACGCGGGCCGAGCGTGCGCTCGAGCGCGCTCGGTCGAGGATGGCTGTCGATGCCGATTCTGCTCGGACGCTCGAGGTGTTGCGCGGCATCGAGAAGCAGTGGAACGGAAGGCGCTGATCGAGGCCGCACAGGTGCGGCCGTCTCCGACCCGGCCTGGGATCGGGTTCGAGGCCACGGGGGAGTGACCGACAAACGAACAGTGGGAGTCGTGTCGGCTCCGAGGTGACGCGTCGAGCGTCGTTGCGGTCGACATTCGGCGAATTCGTCTGCATACTTGACTTTGTCCAGAAAAGCGGAGGATAGTATTGCTGTGATGCCGATCTCACCGTACGCGGAGCTGTTACGCACCGCCGACATGCGCGTGACCCGTCCGCGGGTCGCGGTGCTCGAGGTCGTCGGATCCAATCCTCATGCAGACACCGACACGATCCTCGGGCTCGTGCGATCGGTGCTGCCCGAGGTGTCGCGGCAAACCGTGTACGACGTGCTCAATGCGTTGACCGCGGCGCGCCTGGTACGGCGAATCGAACCGGCAGGATCTCCTGCTCGGTACGAATCTCGTGTCGGCGACAACCATCACCACGCGGTGTGCCGCTCCTGCGGTGTCATCGCCGACGTGGACTGCGCGGTCGGCGAAACGCCGTGTCTCACCGCATCGGACTCCGTCGGTTTCACGATCGACGAGGCGGAAGTCATCTACTGGGGCTTCTGCGCACAGTGTTCGGCTGCTCGAGGGCAGTCGACAGCTCCTGTTTCGTTCCCTCCCGGTTCTCGAACACAGCAGAGTTCGTGAATCGACCTCGATCACAGCCCGATCGTCACACTTCGGAAGGAAGCACGTGTCACAAGATCACACAACACGCGAAAAAGAGATGAACGAGGATCAGCCACAGGAGTCGGGTGGCAAGTGTCCGGTCATGCACGATTCGATGCCGATGCCCGTCGAGGGTGGCGGCAACCGCGAGTGGTGGCCCAAGGCTCTGAACCTCAAGATTCTCAAGAAGAACCCGGCCGTCGGCGACCCGATGGGTGCAGATTACGACTACGCCGCCGAGTTCAACTCCCTCGACCTCGCCGAGGTCAAGCGCGACATCGAAGCCCTCATGACCAACTCGCAGCCCTGGTGGCCTGCCGACTTCGGTCACTACGGCCCCTTCTTCATTCGCATGGCGTGGCACGCCGCAGGCACGTACCGCAAGCAGGACGGGCGCGGTGGAGCCGGAGCGGGCATGCAGCGCTTCGCCCCCCTGAACAGCTGGCCGGACAACGCCAGCCTGGACAAGGCTCGTCGTCTGATCTGGCCGGTCAAGCAGAAGTACGGCCGCAAGCTCTCCTGGGCCGACCTGATCGTGCTCACCGGCAACGTGGCCATCGAGTCCATGGGTCTGCCGACCTACGGCTTCGCCGGCGGACGCGTCGACGCCTGGGAGCCGGACGAGGACGTCTACTGGGGCCCCGAGCAGACCTGGCTGGGCGACGAGCGCTACAACGGCGACCGCACCAGTCTCGAAAACCCCTTGGCCGCAGTGCAGATGGGTCTTATCTACGTCAACCCCGAGGGCCCGAACGGTAACCCGGACCCCGTGCAGTCCGCACTGGACATCCGCGAGACCTTCGGCCGGATGGCCATGAACGACATCGAGACCGCGGCACTCGCCGTCGGTGGGCACACGTTCGGCAAGACGCACGGTGCGGCGGATCCCGACGAGCACATCGGTGCCGAGCCCGAGGGTGCACCCATCGAGCAGATGGGTCTGGGCTGGAAGAACAGCTACCAGAGTGGCGTCGGCGCGGACGCGATCACCAGTGGTCTCGAAGTCATCTGGACCCCCACGCCCACTCAGTGGGACAACAGCTTCCTCGAGACGCTGTACGGATTCGAGTGGGAGCTCCACAAGAGCCCCGCAGGTGCGCACCAGTGGCGCCCGAAGAACGGCGAGGGCGCAGATCTCGTTCCCGACCCCGCCGATCCCACCAAGCGTCGCCACCCGTCGATGCTGACCTCCGACATCGCGATGCGCGTCGACCCGATCTACGAGCAGATCACCCGTCGCTGGCTCGACCACCCCGAGGAGCTCGCAGAGGAATTCCAGAAGGCGTGGTTCAAGCTCACCCACCGTGACATGGGCCCGGTCTCGCGTTACCTCGGCCCCGAGGTTCCGGCGGAGCCCCTGCTTTGGCAGGACCCGATCCCGGCCGTCGATCACGAACTGATCGGTGAGGCGCAGATCGCCGAGCTCAAGAAGACGATCCTCGACTCCGAACTGACTCAGCAGCAGCTCATCTCGGCTGCCTGGGCCGCGGCGTCGTCGTTCCGAGTCAGCGACAAGCGCGGCGGTGCCAACGGTGGCCGTCTGCGCCTGCAGCCGCAGGCAGGCTGGGAGGTCAACGAGCCCGACGAGCTCGCACAGGTCATTCGTGTGCTCGAGGGAGTCCAGCAGTCGTTCTCCGGAACGGTGTCGTTCGCCGACCTCGTCGTTCTCGGTGGCGTCGCAGCACTCGAGCAGGCGTCGGGTGTCAGCGTGCCGTTCACGCCGGGCCGCATGGACGCGACGCAGGAGCAGACGGACGTCGATTCGTTCTCCGATCTCGAGCCGAAGGCCGACGGTTTCCGCAACTTCCTCGGCAAGGGTCAGAAGCTTCCGGCCGAGTACTCCCTCGTCGATCGGGCGAACCTGTTGTCGCTCAGTGCACCCGAGATGACCGTGCTCGTCGGCGGACTGCGTGTGCTCGGAGCCAACTTCGGAAAGTCGTCGCACGGCGTCCTGACCGACAAGGTCGGAACGCTCACCAACGACTTCTTCGTCAACCTCCTCGACATGGGCACCGAATGGGTCCCCGCCGCGGAGGAAGGCATCTACGAAGCCAAGGATGCGGCGACCGGTGAGAAGAAGTGGACCGGAACTCGCAACGACCTGGTGTTCGGATCGAACTCCGAATTGCGCGCTCTCGCAGAGGTTTACGCCTGCGACGACGCCAAGGACAAGTTCGTCGCGGACTTCGTCGCTGCCTGGGACAAGGTCATGATGCTCGATCGCTTCGAGCTGGCTTAACTCTCTCGACCGAACTCGAAGTTATGGATGGAAACCGTGCTCGATCCATCCATAGCTTCGAGTTCGTCGTTATCGGTCCGTTATCTTTCGTTGCCGATTCGTGTCCTCGGTCCCTGATTCGCTGAAATTTGCGAGCGGCAAGCTACAAGACATGACACACGACGAGGTGGCGGCAGGAGCCGTCGACCACAACATGGACGAACCACGCAAGGGAGCATCCGGCTTCGGATCGTTCCTGGAGATGTTCCAGGATGCCTCCACCGACAAATCCGATACCGAGCGCTGAGTTCAGCGAGTCCCGATCGTGTTGGTGACCGATCCGATCCGTTGAATACTCAGCTCGACGCGATCGCCCGGGGCGATCCATCGGTCGAGTTCCAGGCCGCATCCGCGCGGAAGCGTGCCGGACGTCAACAACTCACCGGGGTAGACGTTTTCGCCGCGGCTGGCGTATGCGAGAGATTCGCCGGCCGAGTACCGCATACCGGCGGTGCCGGTCGTCGACCACAGTTCCTCGTTGACGGTGACGGTGGCCGTCAACGAATCCAGATACGGCGTGATGTCGTCGGCGGTCACGATGTCGGCTCCCATGGAGCTGGCGAAAGTCTTGGTCTTGACCACCGGACCGAACGGGGTGCGACGCTGCTCCTCCCACTGGGTGTCGCGGGCGCTGATGTCGTCGAACACCACGTACCCACCGATCGCAGCAGTGGCCTGCCGCTCGGATACGTCGCGGACGGGCCTGGTCACCACGGCTCCGAACTCGAGCTCGAAATCCAGTGCCCGGCTGTAGGACGGCCACTCGACCGGAGCTTCGTCGGCTACGACGGTGAGGTGGTTGCCGGTGTAGTAGACCGGATGGTCGTCGAACCCAGGCCCCGGACGGAGCGCCGGAAACGTCGATCGAGTGACGGCCTCGAATCCGCGGATGAACGGGAGAGCTTTCGGGAGGTTGCGGCGAACCAGGTTGTGCGCGGCCAGATCCCAGTGAGCCTCCCAGCCGAGGAAGCAGCGAAGCGACGCCGGGACCACCGGAAGGGTCGGTGCCGGTCGGCCGATCACCGCGACTCCCTCGGACACGGCGCGCTGCACCACGGCAGAGGCCGCGTCGCGCACGCGTTCGCCGGCATCGAGAAACCCGAGCACGGTGCGGGTGAGCGGGCGGAGAGATTCGTCGGCACCCAATGTCGACACCGCGGTATCGAGGTCGACCCACGATCCCGACTCGGGTGCGTACACGGCCAGACGATCTGTCGAGTCGGCAGCGATCAGGCGTCGCAATCGCACGTCAGGAATCCGATCTTTGCGGGAGGGGGCCCTACAACGGTTGAGGAACCAGGAGTGTAAGCGGCAGTACGGCCGTGATGTCAAGACCTGTTCGCCGAGGACTAGCGTGGACACATGAGATCGCCTGTTCCCGAATACCTCGCCTCCGTGTTGGAGGACTGCAGACAGTTCGACGGAGGGACGGTGACCGAGGGGAACCCGGTAGTGGCCTCGGCGGATCCCGACACGTTCGCGGTCGCACTCGCCACCGTCGGGGGATCGCTGCACGGAGCGGGCGACACCGACACCGAATTCTCGATCCAATCGATCGCCAAAGCGGTCGCGTACGCTCTCGCCATCGAGGACAACGGCATCGAGGCGCTGCTCGAGGCCGTCGACGTCGAGCCGTCGGGAGACTCGTTCAACGAGATATCCCTCGAAGCGGAGACCGGAAGACCGCGGAACCCGTTGATCAATGCCGGTGCGCTGGCGGTGCATTCGATGATTCGAGGCCAGGGAAGCGAAGAGCGTGCAGGGCGATTGACGGACCTTCTGAGCCGGATGGCCGGCCGCGGACTCTCCGTCGACCGTCAGGTGTACGAGGCAGAACTCGAGTCCGACGACCGGAACACCGCGATCGCGCACCTGTTGAAGTCGGTCGGCCATCTCGGAGCCGAGCCCGCCGATGTCGTCGACGGTTATGCACGTCAGTGCGCGGTGACCGTGACCTGCAACGATCTGGCCCGGATCGCCGCGGTGTTGGCGAACGGTGGGAAGGATCCCGGCACGGGCGAACAGGTGGTCGACCCGGCGATCGATCGACACGTGTTGGCGGTCATGGCCACCTGTGGAATGTACGACGGCAGCGGCAGCTGGCTCGCGTCCGTGGGTATTCCGGCCAAGAGCGGGGTTGCCGGGGCGATCATCGGTGTGTTGCCCGGTCAGGTGGGGATTGCTGTGCTGTCTCCGAGGCTGAACGAGCACGGCAACAGCGTCCGTGGGGTGGCGGTGTTCGAGAGGCTCTCGCGCGATCTGGGTCTGCACATGATGCATGTGGCACCCAGCGGCGAATCGGCCATCCGCAGCGTGACCGAGGCGGAGGGTGTGACCACAGTGGAGCTGCAGGGTGATCTTCGGTTCGCGGGTGCCGAGGCGATCATCGCCCGGATGGTCCACGGTTTCGGCGAAAATGACAGTACGACAGTCGATTTCAGTGAGGTACGGGCAATCGACGGCACGGCTCGACGGCTCCTGGATGATGCGTTTCGCGCCCTGGAGGACGACGGTCACCGGGTGGTCGCCCGTGACCCCGACGGGTTCATGGGCTCGCCCGATCGGTCAGAGTCGGCCGGCGAGAATCATGTTCCAGTAGGACAGCGGTAGGCCGTAACGGTCGAACGCCCAGGCGGAGCGCCGGGGTTTCAGCGGATCGACGAACGACGGCAACGACGGCGTCAGGGTGCCGGTGCGATCGAACTCGGCAGCGATCAGGCGGTGTGCATCGACCGGGATGGGGGCCACGGTGTAGCCGTCGTACTCCGACAACGGCGTGCCGCTGCGCGCTGCGATCACATTGTCGACGAGAATCGAAATCTGTTTGCGCAGTGCGCCACCCGAGGAATCGGTGTCGATGGCTGCGCCGTCACCTGCGGCCCAGATCTCCGGATGGATCCGGTGGCGCAGAGTTCGTCCGTCGATGTCGACGACACCGTGCGAGGAAGACCCGGTCAGGTTCGATTCCTCCAGCCACTTCGGACCGCGGAACGGCGGTACGAGGTGCAGCATGTCGTAGCCGAGCCGCTCGTCGATGCCGTCGTGGTCCGTGACCGTGATGTGTCCGCTCTCCGGGTGCAGTGCCGTCACCGCAGTGCGGGTCAGAATGCGCACGCCGAGCTCGCGTAGTCGTGCGATCACGATGCTGTCGAGTTGCGGCACACCCAGTAGTCGGTGTCGATCCACCACCAGCGTGATGTCCATTCCCGGCATGCGGCCGGTGCGGGTCCAATGGTCTGCCGCGAGGAACAGCGGCTTGAGGGTGGTGCCGGTGCACCCGACCGGTGGCCGCGGCACGGTGAACACCGCCCTGCTATGGGCTGGCAGATCGCGTACCAGCTGCCAGGTGCGTTCGGCTCGGTCGAGGTAATTGCTGGTGACGGCGGGGGATCGGAGCGCGGCCCACACTCCGGGCAGCGCGTCGGTGTCGACGACGAGACCCTGTCCGAGCACGAGATCCCGGTAGCCGTACTCGGTGCCCGACGCGCAGCGCACCAGACGATTCACCGGGTCGATCGCTGTCGCCGAGTCCTCGAGCCAGACGCATCCGGTCGGGATCACCGAACGCTGGGTGCGCTCGGCCTCGGTCAGAGCAGCTTGACCGGAGCCCACGTACGAGAGCAGTGGGCGATAGGTGTGCACTTTCTTGGGTTCGAGCACCGCGACGTCGGAGATGCCCTTCTTCAGCAGTCGTGCTGCCGCGCTGATGCCCGCGTTGCCGCCGCCGACGACGAGCACGTCGTAGGTCGTGTTCGGGGTGGTCACAGAGACACCTGCCGCGCTTCGGTGCGTGCCCTCGTCGTCATCGAACGGATCACCGGGTGTCTGCTGTCGGCGCGAGCACGGATCCGGTCGTCGATTCTCGTACCTCGACTCGATCGGGTACGAGACCGATGCCGGACTGCTGCAGTGCCGGCGAAAGTATCACTGACAGTTGCTGATTCCACCGGCCGAGTCGGATGGCGGTGGCGTCGAGTACGGAGTGGACACCGGCCGAGGCTCCGGCCACCGACGACAGGTCGAGTATCAACGCTCGCCCGCGCTCGGCCGCTTCACCGAGCGTTTCGGCCAGGAGGGGGACATCCGAGTCGCCGATCGTGCCGGTCACTCGGACGACGATGTCGGAACCCGCGCTCTCGTCGACCGACAGCATCATCTCGGTATCGAAGCTCTGCGAGGCGTTCAGCGACGGAATCACTTCGGCGAGCGGGGGCGTGATGGACGGTACGACGATCATGAACACACTCCTGAGCAGCCGAACTCCTCGCCCGGCGCACGGGGGGAATCGACAGTCGACATTCGGGGACCGCGGGCTACTCCTCAACCACGCTCCACAGGACTACCCGGGGTGGGGTGTTCGTAAGCCTCGAAACGGCAACGGGTTTGACTGCGGGTCCGACGGGAATACGACAACGATCGCGACACCGTGGGAGGCACGCCGATGACGACAGCCGAATCCGATTCCATCCGAGCATTGACATCCGTGCACGCCGATCCAGGGGTGTACGAACCGCAGGAGGATTCGCTTCTGCTGTGTGACATCGCCGCCACGACGGGCATCGTCCCCGGCGCGCGAGTGTTGGACATGTGCACCGGCAGTGGTGCCGTGGCGATCACTGCCGCACTGTTGGGTGCGCGCGAAGTGGTGGCATTCGACATCTCGCCCCGCGCTGTCGACTGCGCCGAGCGGAACGCGCGCTCGGTAGGCGTCGAGGTGGACGTCAGGTTGGGTTCCCTGGCAGAGGCCGCCGAGCTCGAACCGTTCGACGTCCTGCTGTGCAATCCCCCGTACGTGCCGTCCGAGCTTCCTCCGACGGGGATGGGCCTGCACCGCGCCTGGGATGCGGGCGAGGACGGCCGGACGGTGCTCGATCCGCTGTGTCGCGCCTCGGCCGACCTGCTCGCGCCGGGTGGCGTGCTGCTCGTCGTCCATTCGGAGTTCTCCGGCCCCCACCGCACCGTGAGAATGCTCTCCGACAACGGATTCTCGGTGACGGAAGCGGGCCGGCAGACCATCGATTTCGGGCCTGTGATGCACCGGCGCGCAGAATGGCTGGAAGCTCGCGGAGCATTGGCTCCGGGGTGCCGAACAGAGGAGTTGGTGGTCGTTCGTGGCGACAAGCGATGACGCGGCAGGTGCGCGCACCACGGTGAGAATCGTCCGCGGCGGACCGATGCTGATCGACGGACCGGTGAACATCGAACTCGACGACGGTACGCGGGTGGAGTCGGATCGCTTCGTCGTCGCGGTGTGCACGTGTCGGCGCAGCAAGAACTACCCGCTGTGCGACACGAGCCACCGCGCCAAGCGGCGACCCTCTCAGTCCAGCGAGGACTGACCGGCAGACCACCGTTTCATCACGTGGTCGGCGAGCTCGTTCTCGACGAAATCCAGCGCACGCATTCCGAACACCACATCTGCCTCCAGTTCGGGCTCGTGGCGGAGGAGCGTGCCGACCACATCGTGACGTAGTACCTGCTCGTGCACGGCGTCCGCCTCGACGTGCTCGGCGTAGAACGCGATGCATGCTGCGGGGGCATCGAGCCTCTGCAGTCCCTGGACGTAGCGCTGTGAGCCCGGAGACGAGGTGATCTCTGTTGCCGCGAGGTGGCCCACGGTGGCACCGCGCAGACCACGGTGCAGGCCGAAGAGCGACATGAGATTGACCCACGCCAATGTCTGCGCCGGGACGCGGTCGACGTACCCGAGGTACGTTGCATCGAGGTCGGCGGCCACCATCGATTCGGCCCACAGATGCTGGTGCAGGCGGTCGCCTTTGCCGCCGCCGTACTCGTCGAATTCCACTGCTACGTAGGAAGCCTTGGTCTGACCCGTCAAGCGGGGAATGGCCCAGGCATGCGGATCGGCTTCCTTGAGGTGGTAGACGGATCGGTGCACGAAGTATTCGCGCATCTGCTCCCATGACCCCTCGTCGCGCAGGAACCAGGACGGGCCGGTTCCCGAAGTGGCCTCGATGGACAGTGCGTCCATCTCTGCAACCGCGTCGGTGCCGGGTTCCACGTTCTCCCGTACGTAGGCCAGGAAGGCGGATTCGAGAGCTCCTCGCAGTCGAAGGAGTTCGGGATCCCATTCCCAGGCGTCGGCGACACCCTCGAATCCGCGGTAGTGCAGTTCGTAGCAGATCAAAAGTGACAGTTGCACGTCTCGTGACGTGGGATCGACCTCGGTCGGTGTCGGCATAATCTCAGTCCCGTTCGGCTCACCCGCGGTCAGGCGCCGAGTGATGGCATCGGAGATCGGCCCACAGGGAGTGGGCAGCGCAGGGCAGCGGGCGGTGGACGGATCGACTGAGAACAACGCGGTCATAGTGGTGGCTACCCGCTGACGCTCGGTACCAACCACTCACGACCTCTGTGTTTGTGACCTGTCACAACAGGCAATGCGCAGTGCACGACATCGAACTTCGAGGTCGTTCCATCGGAAGGACCATATGCGCGCAGTGACCTGGCAAGGCAAGAGGAAAGTCGGCGTGGACACCGTTCCCGACCCGCGGATAGAACTGCCGACAGACGCGATCGTGAAGATCACGACGACCAACATCTGCGGTTCGGACCTGCATTTGTACGAAACACTCGGTGCCTTCATGGACGAAGGTGACATCCTCGGCCACGAGCCGATGGGCATCGTCGAGGAAGTCGGTTCGCAGACCGGCGATCTGGCAGTCGGAGACCGAGTGGTCATCCCGTTCCAGATCTCCTGCGGGCACTGCTACATGTGCGATTCGAGCCTCTACACCCAGTGCGAGACCACGCAGGTGCGCGAGCAGGGAACGGGTGCAGCACTGTTCGGCTTCTCCAAGCTCTACGGGCAAGTTCCCGGCGGTCAGGCCGAGTACCTCCGCGTCCCGCAGGCGCAGTTCACTCACATCAAAGTTCCGGAGGGACCTCCGGATTCGCGATTCGTCTACCTCTCCGACGTGTTGCCGACCGCATGGCAGTCCGTCGAGTACGCGGCAATTCCCGACGGGGGATCGGTGACCATCCTCGGACTCGGGCCCATCGGAGACATGGCAGCGCGCATCGCACAGCACAAGGGCGCGCGAGTGATCGCCGTCGACCTCGTACCCGAGCGACTCGCCCGCGCCGCAGCGCGGGGAATCGAGACGGTGAACCTTGCCGAGCACAGCGGTGGCGTCGGCGACGTCATCCGCGAGATGACCGACGGCCGGGGCACGGACTCGGTCATCGATGCGGTGGGTATGGAGGCGCACGGATCGCCGGTCGGCAAACTCGCACAGCAGATCGTCGGAATGCTTCCGGACGCCGTGGCCGCGCCGATGATGCAGAAGGCCGGTGTCGATCGACTCGGCGCGCTGTACTCGGCAATCGACATCGTCCGCCGCGGCGGAACCATCTCGATCATCGGGGTGTACGGCGGCATGGCCGATCCGCTACCTCTGATGACCATGTTCGACAAGCAGATTCAGCTCCGGATGGGGCAGGCGAACGTCAAGAGATGGGTCGACGACATCATGCCGTTGCTCGGTGACGACGATCCCCTCGGCGTCGACTCGTTTGCCACACACGAGCTTTCGCTCGAGGAGGCTCCGCATGCGTACGACATCTTCCAGAAGAAGCAGGACGGTGCCATCAAGGTGCTGTTGAAGCCCTAGAGACGTCCTTCGAATACAGCGATGCGGCCCGGAAGTTCACGGGCCGCATCGGTATTCGCAGAAGGATCAATCCATCTTCGTCAGTCGATGGAGATGACGTCCTTGGCGATTGCTGCCACGCGCGTCTGTCCTGCGGACACGACTCCGTGGCGGTTCTTGTGTGCCTCTTCGTACGTCACGACGGTGCGAACGTCGGTCGGGTTGGTGAGGTCCTTGATGGCGGCGACGGCGTCCGAGACGTTCAGGTCGTCGTAATCCGCGATCGGCAGCTCGTCGGCGTCCAGGGTTCCGCTGGCCGACCGCGCGGTGTGGATTGCGTCGGCGACGGTATCGACGCCCTCGCTGCGGGTGACGTCCTCGGCTGCTTCGAGTGCTGCATCGCGACTTGCCGTCAGCGTCTTGACTGCCACGTCACCGGCGTGAGCGCCGCGGCCCAGAAGTCCGGCGAGGCGGTCCGGGGTAGCGCGAGCTGCGTCCAGTGCACGGTCGAGACCGCGAGCCGACCAGGTTGCGGGCGCGTTGACGATCTTGACCGCGGTGCCTGCGGCGGCCTGGAACGGGGTGCGACGCAGTGCTGCGGGTCCGCCCAGTGCATCTTCCGCGAGGACGGTCTCGAGCCATTCCACCGTGGCGCTGTGCGCCGTGGCCAGCCGAGTCGCCAGAGCGACGACGGTGGGCTCGTTCGCTGCGGTGGCCAGAGCCTTGATGTACTTGGCGCGGCCCAGCAGCTGCTGCTCGAGGGCGAGATCGCCCAGCAGGGCCTCGTTGAACGGCTGTGCTTGCTCGGCCACTGCCTTGACTGCGGCGAGCGTGCGTCCCAGGAACGGCGACACGAGATCGGGCAGTCCGCCGAGTCCGCGAAGGGCTTCCTCGATGGCTGCGGCGCGGTCGCGACCGTTCGCGGCGTTCTGGGTCAACTCCCGGCGTACCGCCTCGGTGCGCGCCTGAACGACGCGAGTCTCGGCGATCTGGATTTCGGTGTTCGTCAGCTGCAGTGCGACACGCAACTGGGCGATCAACGTCGATGTGCTCATGGTGCTCCCCTTTCGGTCGGGTGGTCGATTTACTCTGGCCGATGCCTGTGGGTCACAGCGTGATGCTCGGCCCTGATTGCAGCATTACCCGTCGGTAGGTTCGACCAAACTGATGTGTTCGATATGTGAACAGCGACACGTACCCGTCGGCCTCGTCCCGCAGGTGCGGAACCTGACGGTTTCGATCGGCTGCCGACTGGACATCCGACATCGATGAACACCGAGCTGTACACAGCAACTGTCTCTGCCACCGCGACGGGAGTCACCTCCGACGACGGGGTGCTGTCCCTCGGTGTGCGCGAACCGAAGCAACTCGGGGGGCCGGGGGAGCACACCAACCCGGAACAGCTGATGGCCGCCGCATTGTCGAGTTGCCTGGTCGAATCTCTGCGTATCGCGCTCGGAACCGTCGGGGGCAGCGTCGACGAGCTTGCAGTGAAGGGCACCGTGGTGCTCACCGACTCCGACGCATCCGGCTACGACGCGACGTTCGCACTCGCGGTATCTCTTCCCGGTACCGACGACGCCGAAGCAGTGTTGGCGCAGGCGACCTCGATCTGCCCGTTCCTCAAGGTCATCGACGGAGTGGAGGTCACCCTTGAATGACCCGTCGACGGGTGCCCTGTACTTCGGTGCCCGCACGAGATGACCTCGATACGCACCAGGGCAGCGCGGGGAGTCGAGGCGATCAAAGCCGGGTTCTCCCGCGAGGACACCACCTTGATCGCGGGCGGCCTGACCTTCTACGCCGTCATCGCCGTGGTGCCGCTGTTGCTCCTCACCATCCGCGCCTGCGCTCTGCTGGTGTCGGCCGACTGGGTGCGCGGTGGCTTCGACGCCATGTCGGCGTTGTTGCCCGACGCCCTGGGTGCTCGCGCGGCCGTGGACGGACTGGCTACTGCCGGAATCGAACTCGGCCCGATCGGCGTCCTGATCGCCATCTTTCCCGCGACGTTCTACGGGGAGGGCCTGCGCCGGGCGATCGTGCGGTTCGCTCCGATCCGGGAATCGTTCACCGGTTGGCGGGGTCGGCTGGCGATGGTGCCGTTCTTCGCCGCAGCGCCTGTCTTGCTGGCAGGCGTCCTCTGCGTAGCGCGGTTGCTCGAAGCAACGACCGGTGGCGGCGGAATCGGTGCCATGGCGGCGCGCGTGTTCCTCGGCTTCAACTGCCTGTGGGTGATCCTGTCCGTCCCCTTGGCATGGACCTATCGCGTGATTGCGCCACGTGCGGTGGGCTGGCGGGCGTTGATCGTCGGATCACTCGTCACCTCGTCCATCGTCACCGGGTTCGTCCACGGATTCATCTTGTTCCTGGCGATACCGGTGGACCTGGGTGCGCCGTTCGGAGGCCTCACCGCGATCGGCGGTGGAGTGGCAATGATGTTGTGGATGTTCGTGTTCCATGTACTGGCTCTGGCCGGCTGGCTGGTCACTGCCGAGTTCGATCGGCCCGTCGATGCAGCCCGAACATCAACTGCATGAACCCGACGACTGCGAGCGCGCACGTCACCGACATTCCGATCGTCGCCGATGATCCGGCGGCGGCCGGAGCGGCACCGGCGACCGTCGCCGTGACCGCAGCCGCGATCACCCGCGAGGGGCGCTCCCACACCGTCAGAAAACCGACATCCTCGATGCCGGAACCGACCGCGCGGGCACGGGCCATCTCGTGCAGCATTGTCGTCACACCGACCGCGAGGACGAGCGGCATCGGTGCTCCGAGCGCAAGACCGCTCGCCAGGAGCAGCAGGTCGCTGCAGCGATCGGCGACGGTATCGAGCAGGTACCCCCACTGAGTTTGGGAGCGACCGATCATCGCGACCCCACCGTCGATACCGTCGAGCAGGCCGGAGATCACGATCAGCACAGCCGCGATCAGTGGTGCCGAGGTGCCGGGGCGAGACAGGGCCACTGCTGCTCCTGCCACGACGACGGCGGTCAGCGTGACCGCGTGGGCGGATACGGACGCGCGGACCAGCGGCGCGCTCAGCGCATAGACGACGCGAAGCCAACCCGAGACCAACCCGGAAGCAGAAGGATCGATGCCGTTGTGCAGCGTCGACCACGTCGACAGATACTCCTCGCGAGTCGCCGGACGTACCGGCACACCCTGCTGCTTCGACGTACTGCGCTGATTGACCATCGAGAACCCTTGCTCGGCACTGACTGAGAGGAACTCGACGAGCAGGTGACCGGCGATTGCGCGTCGAGACTTCGATGCGGAGTACCCGCCCGCGGCGTTCTCAATCCGCACCGCAGCCGGACTATCGGTCGTCGTCGGAGTTGCTCGCTCTCCGCCGCGCTTTCAGTCGCGAGATCTTGATGCCCACGGCAGCGAGCACGATCAGCCAGCCCGAGATCAACACTCCGCCACCGACGAACGCCGCACGGCGCAGAGGATGTTCGTCGGCGTACACGTAACCGACTGTGCCCCAGATCAATGCGATGAGGGCGATGATCGCCATCATCCAGAGCATCGAATACAGCGTTCTGTTCATTGTTCACCCGACCTTGCTGTTACGTCGTCCCCGACGAGCGCGGACATCCATTCTTCCATCAGTGGCCGCCGCACCGTATTCCCCTTCACCAGGACAGATTCGGTTGATGTTCACCGGTCGAGATCCCGAATTCGACGGCCGTGCGGTGCATGTGCCCGAAGAGACCTTCGGCCGTATCGAGCCGATCACGACCGAGCGCATCGGCCCACCGCGCCGCGCGCGCACTCGACCGCGAACTGCGACACTCGACGACACCGCAGCCGCCGACGTCCACGGTCATGCGATCGGCACCGGTTACCAGCATTCGGCGCAGAGCGTGCTCACCGAACAGTACGAGTCCGTGGACGTGTACGACCATGTGGCTGCGGCCGGTGTCGCCGGGCCGACCCAGATGGACCCGTGGGTCCACGTCGCCCCACTGCTCTCGCAACGACGCCGCGTCCGAACCGTCCAGCCACACCGCGCAATCTCGCTCGCGCAGAACGGAACCGACCGTGGCGAGCAGCGAGGCAGAGCTGTGTCCGGCGCACTCGACGACCACGACGATCTCGGGCACGGCGTAGACGAGGCCGTGAGTGCGAGCCGCCGGGTCGGTGATGCGCGAGGACAGCATCAGCGCTTCGAGATTCTTGCGTTCGCGATCCCCGCCCGTCCGCTCGGCCCATTCGGGTCCGTCGTGCCAGGCGACCGCTCGGGGCAGGTGCGCCAGGACGGCACCGGCGTCGTAAGCGCGATGCGCGAACTCCCAGTCCTCTCCGCCGTAGCCGACGAAGGTCTCGTCGAATCCACCGATCTCCGAGAACAGCCTACGGCTGCACGACATGACGGCGCTGATGATGAACCGGTACGAACGCCGATCGGCATCGAGCAGGTCTCGCGAGCGGGAATACCCGTCCCGAAGCCACCCCGGCTCCGACAACTCCGGTGGTCCGGAAAATTCGCCGCCGAACCACCCGGCCACGTCCTCGGCGGACCAGCCCGTCAGATCGGCATGGCGTCGCCGGCCCACGGCGAGAGCATCGGGAACCGCCCCTGTCAGCCGTACCGATTCCGCGATGTAGCCGGGTTCGGGGACGGTATCGGCGTCCAGAAAACACAGAATCTCCCCGTCGGCCACCGATGCGCCGAGGTTGCGTACTGCCGCCGCACGGAAGCCGAGATCGTCCTGTCGAACGACGGTGATGTCCAGGTCCGTCCGGAAGCCGTCGACGTCCGGTGCTTCGGGGGACCCGTCGTCGGCCACGATCACCTGGAGCAGCGAGGCCGGGTAGCTCTGCAGTGTCAGCGCGGTGAGTACGAACTCCAGCTGACGCTGCTGGCGAAAGTACGGGATCACCACGGACACTCGCGGTTCCCGATCGACCGGCTCGGCGAGATCCCACCGATTGCCCGGAACCACCCATCGGCCGTCGGGTAGCTGGTCTGCCGTTCGTTCGCACTGTTCGTCGAACAGTGCGCGATACAGCACGGCTGCTTGCTCGAGAGTGGGGTAGGTGACCACGTCGCGGTTCTGCCAGGTCCTGTCGGGATGGCGCAGAGCCTGCGCCATCGCAGACGCGAGGCCGTCGACCGAATTCTCGTGAATCCACAGCGCCCCGGGGGAGTTGGTCTCCATTTCCTCCACGTACCGACCGCGCGGGACCAGTGGTCGACGGCCGGCCGCGATCCAGGAATTGATCGAACCCGATGCCGACACGTGTCGGTGGAACGCGACGGGAATCGCGATAGACCGCAGGATCTCGTTCAGCTCTGCATCGGGAACGAAACCGGTCGAGGTGAACGATCGGCCGAGTTGCTCTGCAGCACGGCCGAGTTCCTCGATCATGGCTTCGTGGCCCGGTGATGCGGACCCGATCGAGAGAAAGTCGACGTCGGTGTCCAGCGACGTCATGGCATCGAGCACCTCCTCGTGCCCTTTGCCCGGGTAGACGAATCCGAGTACGCCGACGAGTTTTCGCGGGGTGACGCGGTCTTCGGTTCGTGGCTCCGCGCGTCCGATCGGAAGCGGGATCACCCGAACGTCGTCTCCCCCCTCCAGGACGTCATCGAGCAAAAGCCGCTCGTGCATGCTGGAGACGACGACGGCAGCGGCGCAATCGGCCACCCGCCGGTAGCACTTCTTCCGCGCCTCGAATGCGTGGCCGTCGGATGCCTGCGGGACATCGTGCATCGTGACGGTGATCGGTGCGCGGTGCCGCTGCGCGAAGGCGACGAAAGCATCCGCTGCCGCCTCTGCAGTACGGCCGAACAACCGGTCGGTGAAGTGCACGTGGGTCGCACTGTCGAGGGGGAGCTGTTCGAGATCAGATATCACCGGACTGTCTGTGGCGGAGGCCAATTCGCGCGCACAGCGGACGACACCGTGCTCGTCGGGCCCCATGACGAGATGAAGTACCGTCCCGGTCACGGTGCCAGCTCCAGGGTTCGGATCAATTCGGCGTGACGTTCGAGCGCAGCATCGACGAACTCGGGACGATCCGCGTACCACTGCAGGTGAGCGCGATGGACGGAATCCGGCGACATTGCAGCGCCGTCCACCGACCAGTTCGGCCGCGAATCACCCTGCAGGCCCAGAGCATTCAGCACTCGCCCCTCGACGGGCGCGCGAACGCCGCCGAGCAGTTCGCGTCCCGGATCTCGCACCGTGCTCCCGGTCCCCAACTGATCGAGTATCCGCTGGGCGAGAGCGCCGAGGACCACGTTGGTCGCATGGTTGATCGTGTGGGTGGCGTCGATCCCGGCATCTGCGAACAGGTCGGAGGCAACGATGTCGGTGTCTCGGCGTTCGCGTCGGCGCAACTCGTCGAGGCTCGCCTCGGCTGCCTGTCGCAGACCGTCGTCCGAGACCGGTCGATCCCAGTCCTCATCGCCGCCGAGGCCGCGACGGGCGGCGAGAATCGTCCGTAAGTCGTGGTACGGCACCATGTTCGGGACGGCAGCGGGGTCGCTCGGGTGTCGAACGATGACCTGGAAGGGGTGCAGCCCCGCGTATCTCAGTACCGGCCACCGGACCACGGTGGCACCGGGTGCGAGCGCGTCGGCGAGATCGGGTACCCCCAGTGGCAGCGACCGATAACCGGCTCGAACCGGCTGGGTGAGCAGCACCGACGCCTGGCGCACGAGGCGGTCGACGTGGGGCAGGTCCGAGGCTTCCAGCTCGTGTACGGGAGGGATGCGTACCGTCCGCAGCGGCATGGCCGGGTCGGAACCGAGGAGGATACGCAGTGCCTCGGCCTGGCAGTTTCCCCAGACGAGCAGAAGCGGTCCGTCCTTCTCGGCGTCGTCCGCCAGTCCGTAGAATTCGCCGTAATGGCGGGTGCGACCGTCCATGCTTGCCCCGACGTCGTGTGATCGTTCATGTTGGACCATTCTCTCGTCAACGTAGACCCGGCGGACGGGCTTCGCCAACCCCGATTGAACCCGGCACCAACTGGGTACAGGCTACGTATCGCGTGTCGGGACCAGGCACGATCCACCTGCCTGTACCCGAAGGAATTCATGATTCGCGTTGCATCGGTTCCGTCCTCGCACGCCTATGTCCGACACCTGCAGCCCGTCGTCGGTGCCGCCCCACACGAGATGTCCGTCGACCCGGCGGTGATCGTGCTGCCCGATCCTGCCCCGGTAAGAGTCGACGTACCCGGCCAGTGGTGGCCCCCACGACTGCTCGATGCTCGGTGGCTCGCCGAGCAGACCGACGTGCACTTCGACGTTCTGCACGTGCATTTCGGGTTCGAGTCCTTCACGGCCGACGAACTCACCCGCACCGTCGAGCATCTGCGCGCCCACCGGCAGCCGTTGGTTCTGACGGTTCACGACCTGCACAATCCCCATTTCGCGGACAGCGCCGATCACCTGCGACAGTTGGACGTACTGGTTCCCGCTGCCGCCGCCGTCATCACCCTCACCGCGGGAGCCGCTGCCTGGATTCACGATCGGTGGGGTGTCGAGGCAACAGTGGTGGACCATCCGCACGTCGTGCCGCTGGAGCGGATGACACTGCCGCGCCCGGAGTCGGACTCGTTCGTCATCGGCGTCCACGCCAAGAACCTGCGGTCCAACATGGACCCGCTGGCTGTGATGGATGCCGTGGTCGAGGCCGCACGATCGCTGCCCGACGCCACTGTTCGGTTGGACATCGACCAGGACGTGTTCGAGTCCTCCAGCCATTGGTACAGCCCGACGGTCGGCGCAAAGTTGCTGGACTACACGAGTTTTCCCGATGTCGACGTGCGCGTGCACGAACGTTTCGACGACGACGCGCTGTGGGACTATCTGTCGTCGATCGATGTCTCGGTGTTGCCGTATCGATTCGGAACACACTCGGGCTGGCTCGAGGCCTGCCGCGATCTCGGTACCGCCGTGGTCGCGTCGGACTGCGGTTTCTACGCAGATCAGGCCCAGGTGCACAGTTTTGGAATGGGAATCGATTCGTTCGATCCCGACACCCTCGTTGCTGCCGTGCGAGCAGCGCACGCCGATCGAACGCCTGCGGTCGATTCGGGCGTTCGCGCGGAGCAACGACAGCGAATCGCAGCAACTCATGCCGCGATCTATTCAGCAGTGACAAAGGAGATGCGTTGAACGAGAACCCACTTCGCATCGCGGTGTTGGCGTCGTCGAGTTTTCCGGTGGCACAACCCTTCGCCGGCGGTCTGGAGGCGCACGTCTACAACCTGGTGCGCGCGCTCACCGAGCGTGGACATCAGGTGAGTCTGTTCGCTGCAGACGGATCGAGCGTCGACCTGGACGCGACGATGTTGCCGGTCCGAACGTTGGATCTGACGCCGATCTCGATCGCCGACGTGGCGATCACTCCCACCGCGATCCGTGAGCATCACGCGTATCTGGCGGTGATGTTGGAACTGGCCGGGACGCTGTCTCGGTCGTTCGACATCGTGCACAACCACAGCCTGCACTACCTGCCGCTGGCGATGTCGGCGACGCTGTCGGTACCGATGGTGACGACACTGCACACACCTCCGTTCGCGTGGCTGGAGTCCGCGGTTGCGTTGGCTCCTCCGGGTGCCAACACCTTTGCCGCCGTCAGCGAGTTCGCCGCCTCGCAGTGGGCCGATGTCACCGCCGGAACCGTCGTCATTCGCAACGGAATCTCGTTGGAGGACTGGCCGTTCGGTGCCGGGGGCGACTACGTGGTGTGGTCGGGTCGGGTGGTCCCGGAGAAGGGGCTGCACCTGGCCATCGCGGCCGCGAAAGAAGCAGGGCGCTCGCTGCGTATCGCCGGTCCGCTGAGCAATCTCGAGTACTTTCACGAGTTCGTCGAACCCATGCTCGACGAGAACATCCGGTACGTCGGACACCTCGATCAGCCCGCCCTGGCGGCGTTGGTGGCAGGTGCCGAGGTCGCGCTGGTCTCGCCGGTCTGGTCCGAGCCGTACGGCCTGGTGGTGGCAGAAGCGCTGGCCTGCGGTACTCCCGTCGCCGCGTTCGCCAGGGGCGGCATACCGGAGATCGTCGACGGCTCGTCGGGAGTGCTGGTGGCTGCCGACGACGTACACGGCCTCGCCGCAGCGATCCCCGCGGCGGCAGCGCTGAGGAGGTCCGACGTCCGGGCCCGGGCCGAGAAGGTGTGCTCGATGGGCCGGATGGTGGACGAGTACGAGGCGCTGTATCACTCGACTCTGGCCGCAGCGGTCGACTCGGTAGACCACCGACTCGCGATCGCATGATCGGCTACTACGCGCACCACCACGGGGTCGGTCACATCACCCGTTCCGACGCTATCGCACGGTCGATGGCCGAGCCGATGACGGTGTTGTCCTCGCGTGCTCGACCGACAGCGCATGCGGCGGCCGAGTGGATCTCGCTTCCTCTCGACGTGGACGACTCCGTGGAAGGCAATGCGGCGGTGGACAGTTCGGCTGGAGGGGTGTTGCACTGGGCTCCCCACGACGTGGACGGTCTGACCGAACGGATGGCGATCATCGCGGAGTGGGTGGCGCGCGAGCGACCGCGGGCGGTGGTGGTCGACGTATCGGTGGAAGTAGCGATGTTCCTGCGGCTCATGGGTGTTCGCGTGATCGTGATGGCGATACCGGGGGAGCGGAATGATCCGATCCACAACCTCGCCTACCGGGCGGCGACCCACATCGTCGCACCGTGGTCGCGCGAGGTCTACGACCCGACCTGGCTGCGCCCCTTCGCCGAGAAGACCACCTATGCAGGCTCGATCAGCCGGTTCGCCGAACGCGAGCGAGACACTGCCCACGCCGATCCGACCGTGGTGGTTCTCGGTGCCGCCGGTGGCACGGCGCTGACCCGAGACCTGGTGGACTCGTGGTCGGCGGTGGACGGCCGCTTCGAGTTCCGCGCACTCGGCGTCGCAGGCGGCGACTGGATCGACGACGTGTGGCCGGTGCTGTGTTCGGCGGCACTCGTCGTCACTCACGCCGGCCAGAACGCCGTCGCCGACGTCGCCGCCTCGGGCGCGCCGGCCATCGTCGTGCCGCAGGCCCGACCCTTCGACGAGCAGCATGCCACCGCCGCGGCGCTGGCGGGCGGACCGTTCGCCGAGGTTCTCGGCTCGTGGCCGTCCGTCGCGCGTTGGCATGCTGCAGCCGATCGCGCTTTCGAAATCGGTGGCCGTCGGTGGTCCGCATTGTGTACGGAGGGCGCACCCGCCCGTGCCGCCAGGGCGATCGAGCAGGCCGCACCTCGAACGGCGCGACAGTGAAGGCCGTCGTCGTCACCGTGGTGTCCGGTCGACACGAGCACCTGGCCGCTCAGGTGCGCGGTCTGAGTGCATCGGAAGAGCAGGTCGAACACGTCGTGGTCTCGATGGGCGACGATGCGATCGTCGACGTGCTCGCTCGATCGGGTTCGGCGGCGACGTGCATCGACATGCCCCCGCAGACCCCGCTGCCGCTGGCCCGCGCCCGCAATCGAGGCGCGGCCGCAGCAATCGAACGTGGCGCGGAACTGCTGGTGTTCCTGGACGTGGACTGCATTCCGGACCCGAACATGATCGAGCAGTACCGCCGTGCGGCAACGCTGCCCGGCAACGAGCGATCCTTGCTCTGCGGCCCGGTGACCTATCTGAAAGAGAAGGACATCGGTGCGGAGGGCAAGGCTCTGACGTTGCTGACCGCACCGCACCCGGCGCGGCCGAACCCGCCGGTCGGCACCGTCGAGCGCGGAGACAACTTCGATCTCTTCTGGTCGCTGTCCTTCGCGGTCGGGGTAACGACCTGGACCGAACTCGGCGGCTTCTGCGAGGACTACACCGGCTACGGCGGTGAGGACACCGACTTCGCAGCCACCGCGGAGGCGTCGCGCATGGGGTTGCGGTGGGTCGGTGGGGCGCACGCCTATCACCAGTTCCATCCGGTCTCCGATCCTCCGGTGGAGCATCTCGACGACATCGTCGCCAACGCGCGCACGTTCTTCGACCGATGGGGGCGGTGGCCGATGATCGGATGGCTCGACGCCTTCGCGGCTCGCGGCCTCGTCGAAATCGACGGCTCCGGGATCCGCCGCACGGCCGGCTGATTCGCTCGGACCGGCAGGGCCCCGCGCAACAGTGAGGGCGATCGGCCTCCGCAGCCGATCGCCCTCACCGAGGTTTGCTCGCCGGTGACTAGCCGCCGGTGATGGGTGAGTTGAATGCACACGGGATGGACCTCGTGGGGAAGCCCTTCGGATCCAGTGCGTTCTTCACGATGCCGATCGCGCGAGGCGAGACCGAGATCGACAGGTGGTCCGACAGATCGATCTCGCAACCGTTCTGCAGGGTGACGTTGTTGACGGTGGCACCGGGTCCGGCGGTGAGGAACGTCGTCTTGTACGGGGTGACGACCTCGTCGTACTTGGTGCCGATCACGGTGTACTTGATGCCGGGGTCGGTATCACCGCCCACTGCCAATCCCTTGACCAGATCCGAGTCGATGACCTGGTCCGAGGCGGCGGGTCCGGCGATGGCCCCGACGACGCCGAGTACGTTCAGGCCCAGGTTGTTGATCGTGCGACCCAGAGTGCCGATACCGACGAGTGTGGTGCCGTGGTTCGACCCGGCGACGCTGACGACGGTGTTGACCTTGTTCTTCGTCGGGTCGGCCGGGTTGGCGCCACCCTCGAAGCGCAGGTACTGGCGGGTCACGAGTCCACCCTGGGAATGGCCGACGATGTCGACCTGAGCGGACCCGGTGGCGGCGCGCACGGCGTCGATGTAGGTCGCGATCTCCTTCGCGCTCGACGCAACGGATGCCGTGCCGCGCAGCGACTCGAGATTACCGACGATGCTCGAGTCCCGGTCGCCGTAGTTGAGCGCGAAGATGCAGTAGCCCTCTTTCTTCAGCGCAGGCGACATCCGCGCGAAGTTGTTGTAGGCGTTCTCCCACGTGCCGTGCAGCAGCACGACCGGACGTGGATGCGCTGCCGACGGCTTGCAGTTCCAGTCGTTGGCACCCTGAGGTGCGACATTGGGGTTGACGATGCTGTACAGGAATCCGGCCAGGAAGTTCTTCTGCTCCGGTCCGTAACCCGTGGTCTCGGTCCGTGGGTCGTAGGTGATGGTCGCGGGAGCGGCGGATTCGATGTTGGGCTGGGCGATGCCCTGGTCGGCGGCCTTGGGGGAAGCCTCGGTCGGGCCGGGCGGAACGACCGTGTCGCCCTGCACGGTGGCGGGCGGAGCAGGTGCGGTGGCGGGCTGTGCCTGTGCTGCGACACCGGTACCGAGGGTGAGTGAGCACGCCATTGCGGCGATCATCGCGGCGCGCACCGTCGTTGCCTTCCGCGTCGTACGGGAGGTGGACCGAGAAGTGGTCATGGAGCCTGACTTTCGACGAGGGTTGTTGGACAAGGCGGAACAGTAAGCGCGGATTTCGGTGATTCTCGTTCTCCTGTCGGGCGTTTGGAATCTGCCCGTAACCGCCGAGTCGTATGTGAGAGATCGTCACAATTGAGCACCGACGACCCGAATCCGAACCGACTGCCGGATACATTCGGAAAAACAATCCCCAGGTTTGATTGGTGTTCTACAGTTCGTAGGGGGGAAACAAACCTGAAGTAGGTTTCGAGGTTCGAGGGGTGGGGTCTTCGGTGACGGCAACGGAAAGCGTGCACGTGTCGCAGGAGGAATACGTCAGTGGACGACGGGCGTCCGATCGTCTGCGGACTCCGAGGGAGACTGCCGCACGCATGCTGGATCAGTACTTCGGCGAGCCCGAGGACACACCACCGCCGCGTGAGTGCGCCCGCGGCGAACTCGACGACATGACGACGACCTGCTGCGAACTGGCGACCGGAGTACTCGAATCCGGGCGGCTACCGATACCCGGTGCGATGGACGTCTTTCGCGACGCAGCGACCCGGTGGGCCCGAGACGGCGTACCGCTCGGCCGTATCCAACATGCCGTCAACGAGGGCTGCGCACTGGCTGTGCGACAGGCACCGCGCCCGGGCGACGGGGGTGCCGACGATCGACTCGCCGACGGAACCGTCTTGGTCATGGAACTGTTGGACGTCGTCACCGCGGCCGTGTCCGATGCCTACCTGACGGAATTTCGCACGCTGGCTCAGAACGGTCCCCGTCACGACGTGGAACTGCTGGACGCGCTGTTGACCGGTGACGGCACGGCTCGCAAGATCGCCGATCGGATGGGAACGCTGCTCGCCGAGGATTATCACGTTGTCGCCCTGCACTTTCCGGCCCATGCCGACGAAGGTGGCCGTCGGATCGACGCGGCGATGATGGCGGCTCGAAAACTGCGAAGAATCCACACCGCGCTGGCCACATTCGACGCGGACTGCGTGCCCATCGCGTCGATCAGTCCCACCGGCGGAACCGTCCTGCTGCCCGATGTCCCCGGCGTCGACGTCGGCGACTTGATCGATCGTCTGGCCGACGCGGGTCAGGTGGCGGTGACTGCGACAACCGGGTCGGCCGCGATCGACGACATCGCCGCTACCGCGCCTCACCTGTACGAACTGCTGAGTCTCGTGCGTCGGCTCCGATACGCACCAGGGACGTACCGGATTTCGGATCTCGTGTTCGAGTACCAGGTGAGCAGACCGGGCCTCGGGCGCAAACACCTTGTGACACTGATCGATCCGCTGCGTGATTCGGTCGACCTGTTGCCGACGCTGCAAGCATTCGTCGATTCGGACTCCAACCGAAAGAAGACGGCCACCTGGCTGACGGTGCATCCCAACACCGTCGACTACCGTCTCAAAAGGGTGGAGCAGCTCACCGGACTCGATCCGATGAAGCCGTCCGGACTGCGAAGACTGCACGCGGCTCTGATCGCCGACCGCCTCGAGGCCCGTCGCGTTCCGGTGGACGAGCGATCACTGTGACCGCGCCGGACGGCGCGGTGCTCGCAGCATCGGCGGCGCTCGATTCGGTGGAATCCGTGGCCGCTCTGTTTCAGCCCGTCGTCGAACTGGCCACCGGGACAGTCGTCGGATACGAGGCTCTGGCCAGGTGGCCGTCTCCGAGCCTGGCCGTGCCCGAGGACGTGTTCGCGCTGGCGAGAGAGCGCGGACTGGTGGGTCGCGTCGACGTCGCGTGTCGCGCCGCCGCGCTGCGGGCGGCGCGTGAACGCGCCTACTCGCGTCGGGTGCGTTTCTTTCTCAACATCGAGCCGGGCTGCTTCGCCGACGAACGCGACGTCGACATCCACCTCGACGCGATCGGTGACGACCTCGACGTCGTCCTCGAGATCACCGAACGAGACCTCGACCGCAACGTGCCGTTGCTGATGGCTCTGGTTCGAGGAGCCCGCGCTCGCGGCATATCGGTGGCCATGGACGACGTCGGTGCCACGCCTGCAACGTTGGCGCTGTTGGCCTCGGTCGCGCCGGACATCGTCAAACTCGACGCGTCGATCGTGAGGTCCCCGTACCGCTCACGCGCCGCGATACGGCAGGTGCGCGCCTACGTCGGTTCGAGCGACGCCGTTCTGCTGGCCGAAGGAATCGAAACCCGCAGGCATCTGCGTCGCGCCAGGTCTCTGGGAGCAACCCTCGGTCAGGGCTGGATGTTCGGACGTCCCATGCCGCTGCCGAATCCGCCGATCTGACGAGGGACCGGGAACGACGAAACCCCGCACCCTCGACGGCCGAGGCCTGGGTGCGGGGTTTCGTTTCGACCGATCGAGACGATCAGTTCTTGAACTTGTCCTTGATGTTGCCTGCGGCGTCCGAGACGTCGTCGCCGACCTGCTTGGTCTTGCCCGACGCCTGATCCTTTGCGCCTTCGGCAGCAAGATCGTCGTTGTCGGTCTTGTGGCCGATCTTTTCCTTGGCTTCGCCCACGAGCTCTTCTGCCTTGTGCTTTGCCTTGTCGATGAAATCAGCCATGGTGAACTCCTCGAAATCGATTGTCTATCCGTTCACGAGTAGCTATACCCGTGATCGACGTCGGTAATCACGAACTGCACGTGCGGCGGGTTCTGCCGGCCCGATTCGGGTAATCGACGCCCATGGACCCAGATACCGATATGCATTCCGCCCCCGATATGCCCTCACCCGAACACCGGCGCCCGAGCGGAGTGGACGATGCGACCGTGGCCGCGGTGGGAAAGTTGTCCGAGGCGCTCGAGTGTGTGGAGCGGGCCCGGGGACACCTGTACTCGTTCCACCAACTGATGGGGCATTCGGACCTGCTGTTGGGTGAGGCCGTCGAGGCACTCGCCGAGGCAGATCACGACGCGATCGCGCAGCGGATCGACACGGACATGATCGGCAGAAACATCGCACCGGGGCGTTGGACGTTCCAGCTCGTCGAGGAATTCGACGACGGATACTGGGGCCCGTTGCGCGAGCACGAGCGGGCCGTCCGAGACGAATTGCTCGACGGACGTCGCCACGTGTTCGAGGCCGAGATGAAGGAGAAGCGTCGAACCCACGGCCGCAGCGGGCACGAAGCGAGACCGTCCGACTGACGCCGGCCCATGAAAAAGCACCGACCCCGCCGGTTGACGGCGAGGTCGGTGCGTAAAGCGTGAGTGTCTAGCCTGCTTGCTTCGCCGCGTCGACCTCGCTGGTCGCGTTGGCGGTCGAGAGCTGACCACCGGAGTTCTCCAGGTGTGCCCGCACGAACCAGTGGAAGAGTTCGAGCTGCGCGCTCTGGCCGATGAGCATGTCCTCGGTCACCGGGTCGATCTCGCCGACCTCTTCGATGTTCTTCCGAGTGGTCTCGATGACTCCCGTGTAGACCAGGTCGAGTGCACCGAGGTGCTCGATGGCCGTCGCGCGACCAATCGAGTAATCGTCCCAGCTGCGCTCGGAGACGATGGTGCCCGGGGTGCCCTTGGCCGAGGAACCGAGGGTTGCGATGCGCTCGGCGACGTCGTCCGCGAATCCGCGAACTGCTTCGACCTGCGGGTCGAGCATCTCGTGTACCGAGATGAAGTTGGGACCGACGACATTCCAGTGAATGTGCTTGAGGGTCAGGTGGAGATCGTTGTAGGCGTTCAGTCGATCCTGAAGGATCGCGGCGACGCGCGCGCCCACTTCCGAGGTGAGTCCGGGAACGGTGTACGAGTTCTTTTCAGCCATGTGCAGTGATTGCCCCATCCCCCTGGAACACAAACATGCCCCGCCGAATCGAATCGGCGGGGCATGTGTGGTGAAGGGTCAGGGCTTGTCGAGTCGCGGTGAATCCGTGCTCGACGTGCCGGTCGGCGAGGTGCCGGCCGAGGAGGTTCCGTCCGTCGGATCGACGATCGGGCTGTCGGCAGCGACCTTGTCGATGGCGTCTGCGTCGTCCTCCTTCGGGGGATTCTTCAGGCTCAGAATGATCGAGCCTGCCAGGACCACGATGATGACCACCAGGCTGACCAGCGAGGGAATCTCGGGGATCGAGGTACTGATCACCTTGTGTCCGGCCTGCAAGATCAGCTTGACGCCGATGAAGGCGAGGATGATCGCCAGTCCCTTGGACAGGTAGTGGAACTTCTCGAGCAACCCTGCGAGCAGGAAGTACAGGGCGCGTAGACCGAGGATGGCGAACGCGTTCGAGGAGTAGACGATGAAGGGGTCGTCGGTCACCGCAAGAACTGCCGGAACACTGTCGACTGCGAAGACCAGGTCGGCGGCCTCGATGGCCACCACGACGGCGAGAAGCGGCGTGGCCACTCGCTTGCCTGCTTCCTTGACGAAGAACTTGGTGCCTTCGTATTCGTCGCGGACAGGAATGATCTTGCGAAGCAAACGAACTGCGATCGAGGTGCTCGGGTCGTACGAGTCGTCCTCGTCCTTCATCAGCTTGTATGCGCTGTAGAGCAGGATGGCGGCGAATACGAACAGAACGGCAGCGAACTTGCTGACGATGGCCACACCGGCGGCCAGGAAGATCGCGCGGAAGACGAGGGCACCGATCACACCGAAGAACAGCACGCGGTGCTGGTACTCACGGGGAACCTTGAAGTAGCCGAAGATCAGCGCGAAGACGAAGAGATTGTCGACGGACAGACTCTTCTCCAACAACCAGGCCGTCGTGTATTCGACGCCGGCCGTGGTGCCCAAGGTGAAGAACACCACGATGCCGAAGATGATGGCCACGCCGACCCACAGTGCGCTCCACCATGCGGCTTCCTTGAAACCGATGATGTGGGCACCGCGGTGTGCCAACAGGTCGATGGCCAACAGGATCAGGACGACGGCACCGAATGCCGCCCATGCCCACCAGGGGACGACGTTCATGAACGGCCACCTCTATTCGTGAATTTGCTGCCGAGTTGCTTCAACTTCGCCTGATTCTCGGGCTTGGTTGCGTACCGACGTGCTTGGTCGATCATCTTCTTGCCCTGTGGGCTGCGAGCGAACGATGTCAACTTCTGTGTCAACGACGCCATCTTCACACACTCCTTCTCGTTCTCGTCTGTCTTCGTCTTGCCGTTTTTCCGGCCGTACGTTCGGGCCTGGGCGGAAAATACTGCGTCTTTCCGCGACTACTCCAGTGTGACTGTTCGCTTTCCTGCAGGCATGGTCGTTTTGCGGACACGTTTCGACCGATTTCGTTGCCGGGTTACGGCAAGTTCAGCGGCCCCGCTGAGTCACGACGACGAGCCGACCTCGGGCCAGTCGAGCAACTTCGCTCCGAGCACCGCCGTGTGCAGCGCGAATGCCTCGACGGGGTTGCCCACATTTTGCCCGGTCAAATCCTTTATTCGCGACAACCTGTAGGTCACCGCCCGTACCGACAGATGCATGCGGCGCGCGGTGGATGCAGTGTTCGCACCGGTGTCGAAGTACACCTGCAACGTCTCCAGCAGTGGACCCGCGCCGCCTCGCGCGCTCAGCAACGGTGTCAACAACGTGTCGACCAGATCGGCGATCGCCGCGCGATCGCTGATCAGGACGCGGTAGACGAGCAGATCACGAGCATCGACCACCGATGCGTCGAATCCGAGCGAGGCTGCGAGATCGAGTGCGTCGAGGGCTTCCCGGTACGACGCCGCGACACCGACCGCCCCGCTGCGTGGGCGGCCGACCCCGATCTGCGTCCGGCCGTATTCCCCCTTACGACGTAGATCGACCGATTCGCTCGAGGTCGATGTGGACGTACCGAGGGCCCGTCCCACCCGGTCGAGGACGTGGTCGACGGCGACGAGGTCGGGTGCCGGGAACACCAGGATCAACCTGTCCTGCTTGGTGGCCACGAGCAACTCGGCGTCGCCCTTGCTGCCCTGCACACTGCGTTCGACGAGGGTGATGGCAGAGCTGGCGTCGGTGAAGGGCTTGGTCGACGTCACCACTGCCACCACATGAGGACTCGACAGATCGAGGCCGAACGTTTGCGCCCGCCCGAGCACCCCGGCGACATCGGAGGTGCCCGAGAGCAGATCGTCGACGAATTCACGGCGGGCGAGCACCTCGGCTCGCACGAGAGTGCGCCGGGCGAGCTGGAATCCCTCGGCCAGTTCGGCCACCGCGTCGTCGACCGCGCGCAGCATCACCTCGCCTGCGGTGACGACCCCGGCCGGGTCCTCCGCGGCGGCGACGACAGCGGGTAGTTCGCGCCACAGTCGCCACGCCGAGCTCAGGTACAGATCCAGCAATGCCCGCAGTGCGACGCCCGCGCGGGCAGCAGCATCACCCTGCGCTCGGAACTCGTGCAGCTGCGGGCGGCTCAGTGGGACGCCGGCATCGACGGCGTCGGCGAGGACTTCGAGGAAGCTGCCCAGCAGAGCGACGTCGAGTCCGCCGGCGTCCGAAGCCGACTGCGCAGCGACGGAATCGAGCGGTAGCGCGTCGCGCTGTGTGGCCATGTGTGTCTTGCTCCTCGTCGACTCCCATCATCGTAAGTCGCCGAAACCGATCGGTTACACGGGTGTGGAAGCATCGTCGCGCGCGACTCGGCGTTCGACGAAGGTAGGTAAATGACACGATTCGGCTCGGTGACCGTCGTCGCGATCGTGTGCGTGCTGTCGGTCAGCGCGTGCTCTGCACCGTCGCAATCGGGAGCGGCATCGGCCGATGCACTGGTGTTGGCCGACGGTTACGAACTCGGCGGTTTCAACCCGGTCGCCGGGTACGGTGCCGCGGGCGAGGCGAAGATGTACGACGGGCTGGTGCGCATCGGCGGCGGCGACGGTCTGCCACCGCTCGAACCCGCACTCGCAGTCGAGGTTCCCACGGCGAACGACGACGCGACGGTGTGGACGGCGACACTTCGCGAGGGAGTGGTCTTCTCCGACGGGTCCGCGTTCGATGCAGCCGACGTCGTCGCCACCTACGAGGCGATTCTGGATCCGGCATCGGCGTCCGAGGCGAGATCGTCGTTCGACATGATCGACGAGGTCGTCGCGATCGACGATTCGACCGTCGAATTTCGACTTGCCTATTCGTACGCGCCGTTTCCGACGAAGTTGCTCATCGGAATCGTCCCGTCGGAAGCCGTTGCGGAACCCGGGCTCGCCGCCGAATCCCCACTCAACCGCGCACCTGTGGGAACCGGCCCCTACGTTCTGGTGGATCTGTCGCCGGATCGAGCCGAATTCGAGGCCAACGACGACTACTGGGGCGGTGCGCCCGAGGTGAAGAAGCTCACCCTGCTGTACGTCCCGGACGACAACACCAGAGCCCAGCGGATGGCGGCGGGCGACATCGACGGGACGAACCTACCGCCGCTTCTCGCGCAGAGCCTGGACGGACGCGAGGGAATGTCGTTGTCGTCCAATGTCTCCGCGGACTGGCGGGGTGTGTCGTTGCCGACGAACTCACCGGTCACCGGAAACCGGGACATGCGTCTCGCCCTCAATCTCGCCGTGAATCGACAGGCGATGACGGACGGGGTGCTCGGCGGATACGGCCGACCGGCGGCCACACCCGTTCCGCCGGTGTTCGGCGACTCCTACGAACCGACTGCGGTGTTCGAGTACGACCCGGCCGCGGCCCGGCAGATCCTGTCCGACGGCGGCTGGATCCCCGGTCCCGATGGCATTCGCACGCGTGACGGACAGCGCGCAGAGATCACCGTGATGTACAACTCGACCGATACCGTGCGTCGAGATCTGGCGCAAGCTTTCGCGTCCGACGCGGTGGCGGTGGGGGTCGAGGTCACCCTCGAAGCACTGTCGTGGGACCGGATAGACCCCAGGATCGGCGTGGATTCCACGATGCTCGGTGGCGGAGAAGAGCCGTTCGATGCCGATACGCAGGCATACCGCACACTCGACTCGTCGTTCGTCGCGCCGGGCGTCGGAAGTGTCTACGACAACGCGGCCGACTACTCGAACCCGACGGTCGACGCCGCCCTCGACACCGGCAGGCGCAGCCTCGACCCTGCGGTACGCGCGGAGGCGTACCGGGAGATGCAGCGCGCCTACGTGGCCGATCCGGGATACGTCTTCCTGGTCTTTCTCGACCACACGTACGTATCGAAGGATTCGGACTGGACGATGTCCGGCCCGGTACTCGAGCCGCACTCCCACGGCGTCACGTGGGGTCCGTGGTGGTCGTTGCAGACGTGGACTCGCGCGTCGTGACCGTCGATCGACGGCACGCCACGACTTCGCGCGGCATCGGAGCGATGGTGCGCCGTCGACTGATGCTGCTGGTTCCGGTGTGCGGTGTCGTCTCGCTCGGTCTCTTCGCCGCCGCAGCGGTGTCCCCGTTCGACCCGCTCGTCGGGTACCTCGGAAACCGATACACGACGACGACGGAGGCGGACAAGGCGTCGATGACGGTTGCCCTCGGCCTCGATCGGCCGTGGTTCGTCGCCTACTGGCAGTGGTTGCAGGGCGTCGTGACAGGAGATCTGGGTCAATCGCGATCCTACGGACAGCCGGTGAGTCAGGTTCTGGCCGAGCGTATTCCGTGGACGATGTTGTTGGCGGGAGTCGCGCTGTCGGCCGCGATTGCGATTGCGTTCACGGTCGGCATCGCTTCCGGCATTCGTGCCGGCGGCCGGTTGGACCGCTTCGTCGCCGCCGCGTGCGTCACCGTTCAGGGAGTGCCGCCGTTCGTGCTCTCGCTCGCCGCAATTGCGGTGTTCGCGCTCGGTCTTGGATGGTTGCCCGTGGCCGGACTCTCCGACGGCGGCAGCGATCCCACCCTCGGTGGAGTACTCCGCCATCTGCTGCTGCCCGCGTCGGTTCTGGCTCTGTCTCAGGTTCCGTGGCTGCTGTTGTCGGTTCGCGAGTCCATCGTGTCCGCGCGTGGCGAGGACTTCGTGGCAGGTGCGGTGGCTCGCGGCATTCCCACCGCCCAGATCACTCGCCGCCACATCGTGCCCGCCGCATCGGCCCCCTTCGTCAACGTCGTCGGAGTTCGACTGCCCGAGTTGGTCGTCGGGGCAGTACTGGTGGAAGAGATATTCGGGTGGCCTGGCGTCGCAGGAGCTGTCGTGCAGTCGGCACGCGATCTCGACATGCCGTTGCTGGCCGTGCTGACTCTCGGAACCACTGTCGCGGTCATGCTCGGCTCTCTGCTCGCCGACGTACTGGTCGTGCGACTCGATCCGAGGGTGCGTGCGGATGGATAGGCGAACGGCGATCGCGAGCGTGGCCCTCGCCGCTCTGACCGTGTACGCGGTAGCGGTCCCCATGCTCGCGGGGGTGGACGATCGCGTCGTCGACTTCTCGTCGGCGAGGCTGGGGCCCTCGGCGCAGCATCCGTTCGGCACCGACTCGGCCGGCCGAGATCTGTTCGTGCGCAGCGCATCGGCCATCGGCACATCGTTGCTCATCGCGGTGGCCTGCGCGGCACTGGCGACGGTCCTCGGCTGCGTCGTCGGCCTGGCCGCGGGGGTCTGGGGTGGGCGGGTCGATCGCATCGTCATGCGCAGCACCGACGCCGTCAACGCGCTGCCCCACCTGTTGCTCGGCATCGTGATCGTGGCGATGTTTCGCGGTAGCGTCGTCGCCATCGTGGCGTCGATCGCGTTGACACACTGGACCCAGGTGGCTCGCATCGTGCGCTCGGAGATCCTTCGGTTGCGCGAGCGAGAGTTCGTCGACGCGGCAATTCTGGCCGGGGCCAGTCGTTTTCACGTGGCAACTCGACACTTCGTTCCTGCCGTTCTACCCCAGGCCATGATCGCCGTCGTCCTGTTGCTCCCGCACGCGGTGTGGCACGAATCGACGCTGTCCTTCCTGGGGTTCGGGCTGCCTCCACACGAGCCGAGCCTGGGTACCCTGCTCGAGGAAGCCCGCAGTTCTCTGCTGCTGGGGAGTTGGTGGACCTTGGTGTTCCCCGCCGCGATACTGCTTGTCGCCACGCTGTCCGTGGCCGTACTGGGTTCGGCACTACGGACGCGGGTGACGCCGGCGCGTCCGTCGGAGCTTCGCCTGTGACCCGGGGTCTGTCCGTTCGAAATCTGACCGTTCGCATTCCGATCGGTCGACGGTGGGTGCATGCCGCCTCCGATGTCGATCTCAAGGTTCCGGTCGGAACCGTGACCGCTCTGGTCGGCGAGTCGGGCTGCGGCAAGTCGATTCTCGCGGCGACGGTGATGGCGATGTTGCCGGTCGGAACGACCGTGAACGGATCGGTCCTGGTCACCACCGCGGAACGGGAATTCGACGTGACGAGTGCGGCAGGGTTTCGGGGCAGGGACGTCGCGCTCGTTCCGCAGTCTGCGGCAACACATCTCACGCCGACTCGAACCGTCCGATCGCAACTGGACGAGACGATCGCCGCACACGGAGGTCCGTCGACGTCCGATCGGCTCGCCGAGCGGGTGGGGCTTGCTCCGGCACACCTCGATCTCCATCCACATCAGCTCTCGGGTGGAATGGCTCAGCGGGTCGCTCTGGCCGGAGCGCTGGCCGCGGATCCCACGGTGATCGTCGCCGACGAGCCCACCTCCAACCTCGATCGCGCGGCCGTCGACCACGTGCTCGGGCTACTGCGGGCGTGCGCGGACGACGGCGCAGCGGTACTGCTGATCACCCACGACCTGTCGTCGTTGATCAGGACGGAGGTCGCCGATCGCATCGCCGTCATGTACGCCTCGCGTCTCATGGAAACGGGACCTGCCGCGTCGGTGCTCGAGAATCCCCTGCACGACTACACCCGGGACCTGCTGGACGCGCTGCCCTCTCGCGGGATGACTCCGCTCCCGGGATCGCCGCCCGAGTTGACCGACCTTCCCGACGATTGCGTCTACCACCTCCGCCGGCCACTGTCTCCACACTCCGGTGGACCCACGGAAATGGTGATGGTGGGCGCGCGGTCGTACCGAACGAGAGTGCACCGATGAGCCTGGACGCGGTGGCCGTGAGCGCCGGCTACCCGGGTGGCCCCGATGTGTTGACACAGGTCAGCGTTTCGGTCGAACCGGGAACGATCACGGGGCTGACCGGCCCGTCCGGTAGCGGAAAGACAACCCTCGCGAGAGTGCTTGCGTTGCTGCAGAAACCCCGAACCGGATCGGTGCTGCTCGACGGGACCACGGTGCGTGGCGTCGGGTATTCGGTACCTGCGACGTCACGCGCACAGATCGCGCTGCTGTTCCAGTCTCCACGGCAGGCGACCGATCCACGGATGACCCTGCGCTCGATCATCGAGCAACCAGCGGTCATCGCCGGGCGCTCGGTCGATGTCGCGGATCTGGCAGAGCAGGTTGGCCTGACCGCCGACCTGCTGTCCCGTCGCCCACACCAGGTCAGCGACGGGCAATTGCAGCGCGCCTGTGTCGCACGGGCGTTGGCGCAACGGCCGCGCTATCTGATCTGCGACGAGGTGACGTCGATGCTCGACGCGGCGACGACGGCGTCGATCGCCAGATCGGTCGAACGACAGGCCGTCGACGGCGGACTCGGTGTGCTCGTGATCAGCCACGACGAGGATCTGTTGGACGCTCTGTGCTCTTCCGTGCACCGTCTGAGCTGAGAACCACATCGAGAACTCGCGGAGACGAGCGAGCCGGTTCGGTGTGCGAATCACTCGATCGGGGAGCAGAATCAGCCGAACCGGTTGATTCGAGAGTTTCTCTCCACGTTGGGAGTCGCCCACATGACCTCGTCGAACAGACCTGCATCGAGTCTGCGATCGCAACTGCTTCGCAAGAAGCCGATCGTGGATCCGGACCAGCAGAGCAGTGGCGGGTTGGAACGCACCATCGGCACGTTTCAGCTGACGATGTTCGGCGTCGGTGCCACCATCGGTACCGGCATCTTCTTCGTCCTGTCGCTCGCGGTTCCCGAAGCCGGTCCTGCAGTGGTGCTCTCGTTCCTGGCCGCGGGTATCGCGGCCGGCCTCGCAGCCATCTGTTACGCCGAAATGGCATCGGCGGTACCGGTTTCGGGCTCGACCTACTCCTACGCGTACGTGACGATGGGCGAGGTGGTCGCGATGGGTGTCGCCGCCTGCCTGTTGCTCGAGTACGGAGTGTCCAGCGCTGCCGTCGCCGTCGGGTGGAGCGGGTACCTCAACGAGTTGTTGAACAATCTCTTCGGCTTCACCATCCCGCACGCGCTGTCCGCTGCGCCGGGTGACGCCGATCCCGGCATCATGAATCTGCCTGCGGTCGTGCTGATCGTGCTGTGCGCCGTTCTGCTCATTCGCGGTGCGAGCGAGTCGGCGGCCGTCAACGCAGTCATGGTCGTCATCAAACTCGGCGTGCTGGCTCTGTTCGCGATCGTAGGATTCACCGCCTTCGACTCCGGAAACTTCTCCGACTTCATGCCCCTGGGCGCAGCAGGTGTGACCGCGGCCGCCGGCACGATCTTCTTCTCGTTCATCGGACTCGACGCGGTGTCCACCGCGGGCGACGAGGTGAAGGATCCGCAGAAGACCATGCCGCGGGCCATCATTGCGGCGCTGATCGTCGTCATCGTCTTCTATCTCGTCGTCGCCGTGGCCGCCCTTGGCACTCAGCCCTGGACCGACTTCGCCGGCCAGGAGGAAGCCGGGCTGGCGGAGATCCTGCGTAACGTGACCGGGCAAGCCTGGCCGGCAACGATTCTGGCTGCAGGTGCGGTGATCTCCATCTTCTCGGTGACCCTGGTGACGATGTACGGGCAGACTCGCATCCTGTTCGCCATGGGCCGAGACGGCATGCTGCCCAAAGCTTTCGCCAAGGTCAGTCCTCGTACGCACACCCCGGTCAACAACACGATCGTCGTCGCCGTCGTGATCTCGATCCTCGCCGCGTTCATTCCGCTCGACAAGCTGGCGGACCTGGTGTCGATCGGCACCCTCGTCGCATTCATCGTCGTGTCCATCGGAGTGATCGTGCTGCGCCGCTCGATGCCCGATCTCGAGCGGCCGTTCAAGGTTCCGGGATACCCGGTGACTCCGGTGCTGTCGGTCCTCGCGTGCCTGTACATCCTGTCCGGGCTGCACTGGACCACGTGGTTCTGGTTCGGGCTCTGGCTCGCGGTCGTGTTGGCGTTCTACTACTTCTGGGGTCGGCACCATTCGGCATTGCGTGGTGCAGGGCAGGACGCGCGATGAGCGTGCTGATCGCGTTCGCACCGGGGAAGGGCAGCGTCGGTGCCCTCGATCTCGGTGCCCAACTCGCTCGGTCGACCGGTGCCGACATCGACGTGGCGACGGTGGTTCCCAAGCCGTGGTCGACGCCGTCGATGGCCCGCGTCGATGCCGAGTTCGCGGATTGGGCGGCGGCAACGGCAGCCGAATCCGAGGCGAAGGCGCGGCACTATCTGCAGGAGAAAGCGCCCGATATCGCCGCGTCGTTCCACCGCCTCGCGCACCGCTCGGTGTCGACGGCGTTGACCGATGCGGCGGACAGTCTCGGGGCCGCGGTTCTGGTTCTCGGCTCCTCGGGCGACGGCGCACTCGGGCAGGTCGTCGTCGGGTCGACCGCCGACAAACTGCTGCACTCGTCGCCGGTGACGGTGGCGCTGGCCCCGCGCGGCTATCGCGTGCGCGAGCGCACGACTCTGACGCGGATCACGTGCGCGTTCTCCGGTGACAGCGAGGCCTCGCGCGTGGTGGGCCCCACCGCCGAACTGGCCAGGGAAGCAGGCGTTCCGCTTCGTCTGGCGTCGTTCGTGGTCCGTGGTGCGACGATGTACCCGCCAGAAATCGGGCTACGAGCCGAGGACGACGTCGCCGCCGAGCTGTCCCGGGGGCTCAGCGAGGCGCTCACCGCAGCAGTGGACGACGCGGTTGCGGTGGGACTCCCGGTCGATCGGGTGACGACCGAGTTGGCCTCGGCCGGCAGTTGGCGCGAAGCCCTCGACGAACTGCACTGGCAGGACGGCGAAGTACTGACCATCGGATCGTCCGGGCCACTGGGACCCATCGCTCGGGTGTTTCTCGGTTCCCGGGCAACGAAGATCATCCGTCATTCGCCGGTGCCGATCCTGGTGCTGCCGCGGCGGTGACGTCCTATCGGTTGAGGGCGAGAACCGACAACAGCTCGTAGGCAACATGAGCCGCAGCGATTCCGGTGATCTCGGCGTGGTCGTAGGCCGGCGCGACCTCGACGATGTCGGCGCCGACGACATTCAGGCCGACGAGTCCGCGCAGAGTGTTGAGCAACTCTCGGGACGTCATGCCGCCGGCTTCGGGAGTGCCGGTGCCGGGCGCATGTGCTGGGTCGAGAACGTCGATGTCGACCGAGACGTAGACCGGGCCGCCGTCCAGACGTCTGCGCATCCGCTCGACGATGCTGGCGACACCGTCGACCTCGTAATCGTCGGAACGAATCACCTGGAAGCCCAGAACTCGATCGTCCTCGAGGTCCTGCTCGCTGTAGAGCGGGCCGCGAATGCCGATGTGCTGCGAGCGTTCGAGGTCGATCAGGCCTTCCTCACTGGCTCGTCGAAACGGGGTTCCATGGGTGTAGGGCGCACCGAAGTACGTGTCCCACGTGTCGAGGTGAGCGTCGAAGTGCAGCACTGCAATCGGTCCGTGGTCGCGGGCGAGCGAGCGCAGAATCGGCAGTGCGATGGTGTGATCGCCGCCGAGGGTCAGAACCGAGGAGCCGTCGGCGCGCAGGTCGGTCACCGCGTCGTGCACCGTGGTGAGCGCCTCGGTGATGTCGAACGGATTGACTCCGATGTCGCCGAAGTCCGCAACTTGCTGGCGGGCGAACGGCGAGACCTTCAGGGCAGGGTTGTAGGGCCGCAACAGTTTCGAGGCAGCACGGATGTGCCCGGGACCGAAACGTGCGCCCGGGCGGTAACTCACGCCGGAATCGAACGGGACGCCGAGGATGGTCACGTCGGCGCGGGACACCTCGTCGAGGCGCGGGAGCCGAGCGAACGTGGTGGGCTCGGCGTAGCGGGGGACCTTGGTCGCGTCGACCGGACCGATCGGTGGGTGCTCGGGACTGCTCGGGTTCATCGAGAATTCCTTCCGAATTTCACAGAGTCCGGTGACAGTGGAGTCGACCAGTTCGCCCGGCAAGCGTTACTCTGATGCACGATCTTGTCAACACGAGTTTCCTGAGAGGCGATGACGGTGTCGATTGCTGCTTCGGTCGAGAACGACGCGCCACGTATCGGCGCGCGACTGAAGGAAGCACGCATGAAGAAGCGGCTGACTCTCGACGCCCTCGCCGATACCTGCGGGGTGACCAAGGGGTACCTGTCCAAGCTCGAGCGCGATCAGGTGAACGCATCGGTCGCGTCGTTGGTTCGGGTCTGTGCTGCGCTCGACGTTCCGGTCGGCTCCCTGTTCGACGACGCCCCCGCCGGTGAAGTGGTGCGCGCGCAATCGTTGCCGCGCATCATGTTCGGGGGAACGGCGATGACGGAGTATCTGTTGACCCCGGTCGGGGAGCGGCGGGTCCAGGTACTGCTGGGGGAGATCGAGGAAGGTGGCGGCAGTGGCGCGGAGGCGTACACCCTGCCGTTGGACGTCACGTTCGTACACGTGCTGTCCGGCGAGGTTCGAGTGACCTTCGAGGAAGATCCAGGCGGTGCCTTCGGCGGCGACGACGTGCTGCTCGGACCGGGCGATGCGTTCACGTTCTCGCCGCGACGCCCGCACAGTTTTCGCAGCGACAGCAGTGGTGGTGCCCGGGTCCTGTGGGTGCTGGCGCCCGCGCTGCCCGAAGAGTTGCACAACAGGAAACCGGAGTTTCTCTCATGACGGTCATCGTGTCGCTGTTCCAAGGGCCGGAGTTCTCCGCCGACGTCGAGGCCAACCTGTCGGCGATCGATGCCGCGGCGCGCAGCGCAGCCGAAGCAGGGGCGTCGATGCTGGTGACCCCGGAAATGTCGGTGAGCGGCTACGACATCGGGGATCTCGTGCGCGAACGAGCCGAAACGTTCGACGGTTCGATCTTCGAGCGCATCGCCTCGATCGCGCGAACACACGGTGTCGCGATCGTGTACGGATACCCCGAACTCGGTCATTCGAATCACGGGGGCGAGCCTGTGTTCAACGCGGTGCAGGTGGTCGACGCATCCGGACGATCGGTCGCGCGTTATCGCAAGACGCACCTGTTCGGGGCCCTCGATCGCACTCACTTCACCCCGGGGCCGGACCTGCTGGTGCAGTTCGACTTCGGCGGGCTGCGGTGCGGTGTACTCACCTGCTACGACGTCGAATTTCCCGAAGCCGTTCGCGCGCACGCCGATGCCGGCACCGAGTGGTTGATCGTTCCCACCGGTCTGATGACCCCATTCGAGATCATCGCCACTCACGTCGTTCCCACGCGGGCGTACGAGAGCCAACTGTTCATCACCTACGTCAATCGCTGCGGCACCGAGGCGAGCCTGAGGTATTGCGGGCTGACCTGTGCCGTCGGGCCGGCTGGCAACGACCTCGCGCGAGCCGGTGAACACGAAGAACTGCTGACCTTCGAGCTGGATCCGGCCGAGCTCGCTCGATCGCGTGCGGTCAACACCCATCTGGCCGATCGCCGTACCGACCTCTACCCGACAGGACCCTCACGGGCCGAGCAGGAGACCGACCGATGACCACACCCGTCACCCCGGACAGCGCAATCGCATCCGAGGACGACCAGCCGCTCACGATGTTCGGCCCGGACTTCCCGTTCGCGTACGACGATTACCTCGCGCATCCGGCCGGCCTGGGGAGCATTCCCGACGCGGCCCTCGGTACCCGGGTCGCCGTGATCGGCGGCGGACTCGCCGGTATGGTCGTCGCCCATGAATTGCTGAAGCTCGGCATGGAACCCGTTGTGTACGAATCGGATCGGATCGGCGGCCGGATGCGCTCGGTACCGTTCGACGGGCATCCCGGTGTGGTGGCAGAGATGGGCGCGATGCGTTTTCCGCCGTCGTCGACCGCGCTGTTCCACTACCTCGACGCCGTCGGGCTCGAGACGACACCGTTTCCGAACCCGCTGGCCGAGGTGACCCCCAGTACGGTGATCGACCTCAAGGGCGAGAGCCACTACGCACGCAAGCTCGACGATCTCCCGCCGATCTTCGCCGAGGTCGCCGACGCGTGGAACAGGACGCTCGAGGAACACGCCGAGTTGATTCCGCTGCAGCGTGCCATCCGCAGGCGAGACGTGGCCGAGATCAAGCGGATCTGGAACGAGCTGATCGTGAAGTTCGACGATCAGACCTTCTACGGCTTTCTGGCTGCGTCCGAGCACTTCTCGTCGTTTCGGATGCGAGAGCTGTTCGGCCAGGTCGGTTTCGGAACGGGCGGATGGGACACCGACTATCCCAACTCGATCCTCGAGATCCTTCGCGTCGTCATCACGGCAGCGGACGATCACCATCGCGGAATCGTCGGCGGCTCACAGCAACTCCCGATGCGGTTGTGGACCGACTCGCCGGCGAGCATGGCGCACTGGCCCGCAGGCACATCGGTCGCGTCACTGAACGGCGGCACCACGATGTCGCGCGTCACCGAGATCAGACGCACCGACGGCGGCACCACGATCCACGACGATCGCGGCAACATCCGCACCTACGCCGCCGCCGTCGTGACCGCCCAGAGCTGGATGTTGCTCAGCAACATCAGATGCGACGACGACCTGTTCCCCATCGACCACTGGACCGCCATCGAACGCACCCACTACATGGGGTCGACCAAGGTGTTCGCACTTGTCGATCGGCCGTTCTGGAAGGACAAGGATCCGGTCACCGGCCGCGATCTGGTGAGCATGACGCTGACCGATCGAATGAGTCGCGGCACGTACCTACTCGACCAGGGTGAGGGCAAGCCCGGGCTGATCTGCCTGTCCTACACGTGGTCCGACGACTCGCTCAAGCTGCTGGCCCTGGATCCGACCGAGCGGATGAACATCATGCTGCGATCGCTGGAGGAGATCTATCCCGGTGTCGACTTCCGCAGTCACATCATTTCCACGCCGGTGACTCTGTCCTGGGAAACCGAACGCGATTTCATGGGCGCATTCAAGGCGAATCTGCCGGGCCACTATCGATACCAGGAAAGACTGTTCACCCATTTCGTGCAGCACGATCTCGAACCTCGACACCGGGGGATCTTTCTCGCCGGCGACGACATCTCGTGGACGGCAGGGTGGGCCGAGGGAGCCATTCACACCGCACTCAACGCGGTGTGGGGCGTCGTGCATCACTTGGGCGGTTCGTCGGCAGACGGCAATCCGGGACCGGGTGATGTGTTCGAGTCGATTGCTCCGCTTCGGTTGGGCGACTGACCTTTCGGAGACAACGACCTGGGTGTTCGCTCGTCGAACACGAACAGTGCCAGAGCGGCGGTCAGCATCACGGCTGCGACCCAGATCGCCCGTAGCCCGAACAGCTCGACCGCGACTGCGCCGAGCAGCGCCCCGCCGAAGAATCCGGAGATCACCGCGCCGAACCGTCGGGCGCGGATGCCGGCCTCGAGATCGTGTTCGACCACCCGATGGAAAGCCGCCATCGCCATGCTGCGGAGATTGCCGGTCGTCATCGTGGTGTTGAACGGCGAATCGACCAGCACACGAAAGGTGGTCACCTGCACGCCGGCAACGTGAGCGAGGATCACCGAGACCACTGCATCGGGGACGGTGGCCGGCAGCAATCCGACGACGAGGACCACGAGGATCTCGAACACCAGCACCGCCCGCACCGGTCGTCGGACGATCCTCGCAACCGCGGGCAGCGCGATGAATTCTGCGGTCGCGACCCCCAGGACGAAGGCCGCCAACGGCGGTAGGAACGCGAGCGCTTCGACCCACCGGCCGGCGGCGACATCGACGCCGAGCAGCACGACGTTGCCGGTCTGCGCGCCGGCGAACACGCCGCCGCGGGTGATGTAGGTGTACGCGTCGAGGAATCCACCGACTGCCGCCAGCAGTACTCCGAGTCGAACCGATTTCGCAGTGGCGACGGCAATGTGGGGCTGCGGCGTGCTCATCGAGAAATACTGACACGATTGCCGATGTTCACGATGTCGCGGCAAGCAGTGAAAGCAACAATTCCGCCCGCACCCGCGCCGACGTCAGATCGACCGACAGTAACTCTTCGCATCGGGTGATCCGGTTTCGCAGCGTGTGGCGATGAACGGACAGAGTCGCCGCAGCGGTCTCCCAATGCCCGTTCGCTTCGAGAAAAGCCCGAAGCGATCCCACCAGATCGGCGGTGTGGGTGCGGTCGTACTCGGACAGCACTGCAATGGTCACGGCGGCCATGGCACGCAACGATTCCTGTACCGGCTCGGAGGCCAACAGCATCGATCCGGTGAATTCGACGATCCGATCGCCAGAGCCGGCCGCTGCGCACGCGAGCGAAGCCTGCTTCAGAGCGACGGGAGTCTCGGTGATGGGGAGGCTGGAACTGAGGCCGACGCGCACCGACCTCGGCAGTGAATCGAACAGTCGGGCAACGACATCGGAGTCGTCGCTACCGCGGAACAACACCACCACACCGGTGTCGGTCTGCCGAGTGAACGTGGGCCGCGCCCTGGCTCGGCACTCGGCATCGATCGCCTCGACGATGCGCTCGGACGGTCCGCGGACAACGGCGACCCTGATGCGAGAGTCGTCGTCGGCGGCGTCGACGAGATAGCTCGGTAGCGCGGTGCCGTCGGGGGAGGGCAGATGGCCGTCCAGCAACAATCCGAGCGCGAGCGTGTTGAGTCGCGACTGCTCGGCGCGCAGCCGCGTGGGCTTCTCGAGTTCGAGGGTCACCAGAGACACCGCGTGCCCGAGCAGGATCTGCTCGACGCCCGTCACCGGGCCAGCGGTGCGAATCGCGAGAAAGCTCGACGCCCCGCCGGAGATGGCGACCGAATGCAGAGTGACGGTGCACCCCGGTTCGCTGACCGACACCGTGGCCGGTGACGACGACGGGCGAATGCTGCGGGCGACGTCGCGGGCGCGCTCTACGAGATCGGCTGCGGCGGCGGGATGGAACGATTCGGTGCGATTGCCGATCAGCGCCACCGATGTGGACGTGGCGACGGCCAGTTCGCGAACGATCGCGTCGACGCCGCCGTGCAGTGCTGCCCTCGTGATGCGGGTCTGGACCGACGCCGCACGCAGAACCTGCTCGTATTCCTGCTCGGCTATGCGTTTCATGACCGCTCTGATGACGGCGGCGAACGGGATGTCGTAGGGAACCTCCACGACAGGAAGCCCGACATCCTCGGCGGTGTCGAGAATGTGACGGGGAATAGTGCTGTGGGACAACCCGACTCCGAATCCGAGACAGGCGACACCCGCGGCCGCCAAGGTCCGGACGTAGGTACCGAGGGCCGGGCCGTCGGCGTCGAAGCCGAGTCCGGTCGTGAGAATCAGTTCACCGCCCGACAGCCACGGACTGGGATCGATGAGTTCGGTCGCCTGCGCGAAGGTGATGGGCGCAGCGCTGCGCTCCGGTCCGCCGCGGTGACTCAGGCGAAGGTGTTGCTGCCTCAACAGCCAGGACATCTGCACGCTCACCGATCGAACTGTAGCGGCAGAACTGCCGAAATGGAGTGCAATGTGCCGTCGAGGTGTACGAAATGGCGTCCGGCCGTCGTGCTCGTCGAGTCGCATACTTGCACGACAAGCCCACACGAAAGGTGCGACCCATGGCCTCGATCGAGTACCGACTTCCGCAGGAGCGCAAGATCGTCACCGCCTTCCCCGGGCCGAAGTCGGCGGCGTTGGCGCAGCGGCGCAAGGCCGTCGTCGGTGCAGGCGTTGCCTCGACGCTGCCGGTGTACGTGGCCGACGCGGACGGTGGCGTCGTGGTCGATGTCGACGGGAACTCGCTGATCGACCTCGGGGCCGGAATCGCCGTGACCACCGTCGGTGCCTCGAACCCGGCAGTTGTTGCCGCCGTGCAGGATCAGGTCGCACACTTCACCCACACGTGCTTCATGGTCGCGCCGTACGAGGGCTACATCGAGGTCGCCGAGAAGCTGGCCGCGTTGACCCCGGGCGATCACGACAAGCGCAGCGTCCTGTTCAACAGTGGTGCCGAGGCCGTCGAGAACGCCGTGAAGATCGCACGTCACGCGACCGGGCGGTCCGCTGTCGTCGTGTTCGACCACGCGTACCACGGCCGCACCAACCTGACGATGGCACTGACGTCGAAGTCGATGCCGTACAAGAGCGGATTCGGGCCGTTCGCTCCCGAGGTCTATCGAGCGCCGATGTCGTACCCGTTCCGCGAAGGTCTGAACGTCGACGGTTCCGCGGTGACCGGTGCCCAGGCTGCGGCGCGAGCGATCTCCGTCATCGACAAGCAAATCGGTGCAGGCAATCTCGCGGCCATCCTGATCGAGCCGATTCAGGGTGAGGGCGGCTTCATCGTGCCCGCAGAAGGATTCCTGCCTGCACTGGCGGATTGGGCACGTGAGAACGGCGTCGTCTTCATCGCCGACGAGGTGCAGTCCGGCTTCACTCGGACCGGGGCCTGGTTCGCCAGCGAGCACGAGGGCGTCGTACCTGATCTGATCACGATGGCGAAGGGCATTGCGGGCGGAATGCCGCTGGCCGCGGTCACCGGCCGTGCCGACCTGATCGATGCCGTGCACCCCGGTGGGCTCGGTGGCACGTACGGCGGCAACCCTGTCGCCTGCGCCGCGGCCCTGGCGTCCATCGAGCAGATGGAGACACTCGGTCTCAATGCCCGAGCGCGCGACATCGAACGCATCGTGTTCGAGCGACTGAATGCGTTGAGTGCCGAGTTCGGCATCATCGGTGAGGTGCGTGGCCGCGGAGCCATGCTTGCGCTCGAGCTCGTGCTACCGGGTGGGCGTGAGCCCAACCCGGAGGCCACCAAAGCCGTTGCGGCGGCGGCACTCGAGGCCGGAGTGATCGTGCTGACGTGCGGCACCTACGGCAACGTCATCCGGTTGCTGCCGCCCCTGGTGATCTCCGACGAGTTGCTCGATGATGCTTTGACCGTGCTCGAAGACTCGCTTCGCACTGTGGCGCAGGGGAACTGATGGATGCTTACGATCTGATCTCCTCGCTGCCCACCGATCTCTGGCTCGGTGGTGTGCAATCGCCTTCTGCGTCGGGCGCACGATTCGCCGTGCTGAACCCGGCGACCGGCGACGAGCTGACCACAGTCGCCGACGCCACCGCGGCCGACGGCATCGCCGCGCTCGACCTTGCCGCCGAGGCGCAGCCGGGGTGGGCGGCGACGCCCGCTCGTGAGCGAGCCGAGATTCTGCGGCGCGCCTTCGACCTGCTGCAGGAGCGTGCTGCCGACTTCGCTCTGCTGATGACGCTCGAAATGGGAAAGTCGTTGGCGGAGAGCCACGGTGAGGTGAAGTACGGTAGCGAATTCCTGCGCTGGTTCAGTGAGGAAGCCGTTCGGATCGGTGGCCGGTTCACCCCCGCGCCTGCGGGTAACGGCTCGATCCTGGTCACCAAGTCGCCGGTCGGCCCGGTACTGGCGATCACCCCGTGGAACTTTCCGTTGGCCATGGGCACACGCAAGATCGGGCCGGCACTGGCCGCGGGCTGCACCGTCATCGTCAAACCGGCCGAGGACACCCCGCTGACGATGCTTCTGCTCGGACAGGTGTTCGCCGACGCCGGGTTGCCGAGCGGTGTGCTGTCGATACTTCCCACCTCCGACGCCGCCTCCGTCACCGGACCGTTGATGGACGATCCGAGGCTGCGGAAGATCACGTTCACCGGTTCGACCGGAGTAGGAAAACTGTTGGTGCGCAACGCTGCCGACAGGCTGCTGCGGACGTCGATGGAACTCGGTGGCAACGCTCCGTTCATCGTGTTCGACGACGCAGACATCGACGCCGCTGTCGACGGAGCGATGCTGGCCAAGATGCGCAACGGCGGCGAGGCGTGCACGGCAGCGAACCGCCTGTACGTCGCGAACTCCGTGCGTGAGGAATTCACCGCGAAGTTGACGGCGCGGATCGAGGCATTGACGGTCGGTCCTGGTGATCGGGAGGGGACCGACATCGGGCCGCTCATCAACGACAAGCAGCGTCGAACGGTCACCGCCCTCGTCGACGACGCCGTCGCGAAAGGCGCACGGGTGCGCACCGGCGGAGCCGCGCCCGAGGGGCCCGGATTCTTCTACGCGCCGACGGTTCTCGACAGCATCCCGGGCGACGCGAATCTGTTGCAGGACGAGATCTTCGGCCCGGTCGCAGCGATCGTCGGATTCGATACCGAGGACGAGGCCGTGGCCGCAGCCAACGACACCAGGTACGGGTTGGTGGCGTATTTCTACACTGAGAGCCTCGACCGCGCCCTTCGGGTGTCGGCGGCACTGGACACCGGCATGGTCGGGGTCAATCGCGGTGCGATCTCCGACGCCGCCGCCCCGTTCGGTGGTGTCAAGGAATCGGGCTTCGGACGCGAGGGCGGGTCGGAGGGCATCGAGGAATACCTCGAGACCAAGTACATCGCGCTTCGGTGAGGGTGCACATGGCGCTCCACTCCGCGGCCTGTGGCGCGGGTATCGCCGATTTACGACAGGGAGTGGAGCGTCGTGTGCAGGCCGCTGGTCAGTTCCGCGCGGCGGCGATTCGATTCTCGGCCAGACGATCTGCCGCGGCTCCCAGCAGGATGCCCTCGGTGCGGGCGATGGCGAAGATGCCGGCGACGGTATCGCGGATCTTGCCGATCGTGGCCATCACCTCCGCCGAATCCTTGCCGCGCAGTTCGCCTTCCACCTGGATCAGGCCACCGGCGTTGGCGACGTAGTCGGGTACCCAGACGATTCCGCGCGCAGCCAGCATGGCTTCGACATCGGGTGTGAGGAGTTGGTTGTTCGCTGCGCCGCACACGATGGACGCCGACAACCGGGCCACCGAGGACGCGTCGAGAGTGGCACCCATGGCGCACGGGGCGTAGACGTCGATGTCGGCACCGATTATGTCGGATCCGACGGTGACACCGGGGAAGTCGGCAACGATGCGATCGAGGGCGGGCGCGTAGGAGTCGCTGACGATCACCTCGGCACCGGCATCGCGAAGCAGGGCGACGAGGTTGTAGCCCACTTTGCCTGCACCTTCGACGCCGATGCGCTTTCCGGTCAGATCGTCCGAGCCCCAGGTCGATTCGGCTGCGGCCAGAAGAGAGAGAAAGACTCCGAGCGCGGTTTGAGGGCCGCTGTCGCCGGTGCCGCCTGCGGTGGTGTTCTTGCCGACGACGTGCGCCGTCTCCTCGGCGATGATGTCGAGATCGTCGCTGTTGGTGCCCACATCGCCTGCCGTCACGTACGTTCCGCCGAGCGAATCGACGAACCGGCCGTACGCGCCCAGCAGAGTCGGGGTCTTGATGGCGTTCGGGTTGCCGATGATCACCGCTTTACCGCCGCCGAGATCGACTCCCGCGACGGCCGCCTTGTAGGTCATTCCCCGGGAGAGCCGTAGTACATCGGTCAACGCATCCTGCTCGGATGCGTAGGGGTAGAAACGAGTTCCGCCGAGAGCGGGTCCCAACGCAGTGGAGTGGACCGCGATGATCGCGCGCAGCCCGGTGTCGGGATCCTGACAGAACACGACGCGTTCGTGTGCGGAGTCGCGCGGCATGTCGGGGCGATCGAAGACGCCCGTCGGCAGGGGATCGTTCGGGGTGGGTACGACGGCGGGGCGGTCGGCAACGATGGACACAGGCAGTCTCTTTCGGTGATGAGGCGGCGGTACCCGGAAATGGATGGTGTCCGGGAACATGTCCGTCGAAGAGTGCCGTGAACGTGCACGCTGGTCAACCACCGTCGCCGAGAACGTGCATGTTGCACTGTGGCGCGTGAATCGATTCGGCAGAGCTGGTCTGCCTGCTCAGCGTCGGCCTTCCTCGGCGAGCTGCTCGAGCAACGGCTTGGTGCGGTACTGGATCAACTCGCTCATCGCGATGGACATGTTGGTGCGCTCGACGCCGGGGATATCGAGGATGAGGCCTGCGATGCGATACAGGTCGTCGGCGTCGACTGCGGCGATGCGAATGTGCATGTCCGCAGCACCGGACAGTCCGAACACCTCGAGCACTTCCGGAATGGTGCGCAGGTGCTCGGTGACCGCAGCCAAGGTGTGCTGGTTGACCTGAGCTGTGACGAATGCTTGCAGCGGGCGGCCGAGAGATTTCGGTGGAATGCGGTGATCGATCGGCGTGAGCGATCCCTTGTCGTCCCATCGACCGAGGCGCGCCTGCACGGTGTTGCGGGACAGGCCCAAGGTGGTGGCGAGTTCGACGCCGGTGGCTCGCGGCTTGGCGCAGAGGGCGAGGAGGAGTCGGGCGTCGGTCTTGTCCAGATCGGTCATTGCGCACTTCCTGTCGCTCGGTCGTTACCCAATATTGTGCATCGTGCGCAGTTCTGAAGTCAGCACTTGTGCACTCTGGCTGTCGGTGGTGTTCTTGTGAAGGACATCACACCACGACGGAGAGTGCGACGAACATGAACACCACCTCGCTGGTACAGCTGATCAAAGAATCTGGAACGGTGGTCCGCAACGAGACCTACTCACCTCACGTCGCGGACATCGACACGGCCGCGATGATGGAGATGTACCGCGATCTCGTGGTCGTCCGGCGCATCGACGCCGAGGCGACCGCGCTACAGCGGCAGGGCGAACTGGGCTTGTGGGCACCGCTGCTCGGGCAGGAAGCGGCACAGGTCGGATCCGCTCGTGCGCTCGACACCGAGGACTTCGTGTTCGCCAGCTACCGCGAGCACGGCGTTGCTTACTGTCGCGGAGTAGACCCCACCCAGATGCTGCGGTTCTGGCGCGGCTCGACGCTCTCGGGCTGGGACCCGTACGAGTACCGCATGACTACGCCCGCGATCATCGTCGGCTCGCAGGGATTGCACGCCACCGGGTACGCCATCGGCATGCAGCTCGAGGGAGCCGAGGGCGCGGCCATCACCTACTTCGGCGACGGCGCAACCAGCCAGGGCGACATCTCCGAGGCGCTGGGCTTCGCCGCCAGTTTTCACGCACCGGTGGTGTTCTTCTGCCAGAACAATCAGTGGGCGATCTCCGAGCCGGTGACCGTGCAGACCAAGGCAACGATCGCCGCCCGCGGTGAGGGCTACGGCATTCCGTCGGTCCGCGTCGACGGCAACGACGTTCTCGCCGTCCTGGCCGTCACCAGGGCAGCGCTCGCTCGCGCCCGCGAGGGCAGCGGCCCGACTCTCATCGAGGCCGTCACCTACCGCATGGGCCCGCACACCACCTCCGACGATCCGACGCGATACCGCTCGGGTGCCACCGACGACGAATGGCGCGCCAAGGATCCGATCGACCGAATCGAGAAGCTACTGAGGCGAATCGGCGTGTTCGACGACGCATTCGCCGCCTCGGTCAAGCGCACCGCCGATGACGTCGCGGCCGAGCTTCGTCGCGGATGCCTCGAGACCGTCGAACCGGCTGCGATGTCGGTGTTCGACAACGTCTACGCCGACCCCCACCCCCTCCTGGACGACGAGCGAGCCCAGTTCGCCTCGTACCAAGCCGGATTCGAAGGAGCTTCGTCATGACCACCCTGGAACGGCCCACCAGTCTTCCGTTGGGCAAGGCCATCAACGCAGGTCTGCGACGAGCGATGGAGAACGATCCGAAGGTTCTGCTGATGGGCGAGGACATCGGCAAGCTCGGCGGCGTCTTCCGCATCACCGACGGCCTGCAGAAGGACTTCGGCCCCGGACGGGTACTCGACATGCCGCTGGCGGAGTCGGGCATCATCGGCACCGCAGTCGGACTCGCGATGCGGGGATTCCGCCCGGTGTGCGAGATCCAGTTCGACGGCTTCATCTATCCGGCGTTCGACCAAATCGTCTCGCAGGTCGCCAAACTGCACTACCGCACCAGTGGAAACGTCAAGATCCCCATGACGATTCGGGTGCCCTACGGCGGCGGAATCGGTGCCGTCGAGCATCACTCGGAGTCTCCCGAAGGCTATTTCGCGCAGACCGCAGGACTTCGCGTCGTCACGTGCAGCAACGCCGCCGACGGCTACTCCATGATTCAGCAGGCCATTGCCAGCGACGATCCGGTCCTGTTCTTCGAGCCGAAGCGTCGGTACTGGGAGAAGAGCCCGATCGACCTCGATGCCGACGCGTCGTACCCGCTGCATCGGGCGCGGGTGGTCACCGAGGGCACCGACCTCACCTTGATCGCGTACGGACCGCTCGTCGCCACTGCCCGCAAAGCCGCCGAAGTCGCTGCCCACGAGGGGGTGTCGATCGAGGTCATCGATCTTCGTTCACTCTCACCCATCGACTTCGAGACCATCGAGGCCTCGGTACGCAAGACCGGGCGTCTGGTCGTCACGCACGAGGCCCCCGTGTTCATGGGCCTCGGCTCCGAGATCGCCGCTCGGATCTCCGAACGCTGCTTCTACAACCTCGAGGCACCGGTACTGCGCGTCGGCGGCTTCGGTACTCCGTACCCGGCATCGAAGCTGGAGAAGTTCTATCTCCCCGACGTCGACCGGATTCTCGACGCAGTCGACCGCTGCCGCTCGCACTGACCTCGCGCTCACCGACCGCCGCCGATACGTACCGAACAGGATTCGACGATGCCCACCATCAAGAGCTTTCCGTTGCCCGACCTCGGGGAAGGACTCACCGAAGCCGATCTGCTGACCTGGCTGGTCGCGGTCGGCGACACGATCGAGTTGAACCAGAACATCGCCGAGGTCGAAACGGCCAAGGCCGCCGTCGAACTTCCGTCACCGTTCGCGGGCGTCGTTGCTGCCCTGCATGTGTCGGAGGGTGACACCGTCGAGGTCGGGGTTCCGATCATCGACATCCGAGTCGATGGAGACACCGAGGACCCCGACGTCGTCGTCACCGGCACCGATGTGGACGACGCGAGTCCTGTCGAGGACAGCGAGGAACGCGTTCCGGTTCTCGTCGGTTACGGCGTGGCGAAGGAAGGATCGAGTCGACGCGGCGGCCGGGGGACCACTCCGGTCTCTGCGGCATCGACCGGGCAGAACGGCAGACCGCTGGCTGCACCGCCGGTGCGAAAGATCGCCAAGGACAACGCCGTCGACCTATCCGAGGTACCCCCGACCGGAGCTCGCGGCGACGTCACCCGAGACGATGTCGAGTCATATCTGCACGGAGCCGACACTGCAGGGGAGCAGACCCCACTGCGGGTCGGCCGCGAAGAGCGGACCCCGATCAAGGGGGTGCGCAAACATACTGCGGATGCAATGGTGCGCAGTGCATTCACCGCTCCGCACGTCACCGAGTTCGTCACGGTGGACGTCACCGACACCCTGACTTTGCTGGACTCGCTACGGTCCTCCGCCCACTTCGCCGACGTGCGGCTGACCCCGCTGGCGCTGGTCGCCAAAGCGGTTCTCGTTGCGCTGAAATCGAATCCCTCGCTCAACTCCTCCTGGGACGAGGCTGCTCAGGAGATCGTCACCAAGCACTACGTCAACCTCGGCATCGCCGCAGCAACCCCGCGCGGATTGATGGTGCCCAACATCAAGGATGCACACGAACTGTCCCTGGTGGACATCGCCCGCGCACTGGCAGAGCTGACGCGAACGGCCAAGGAGGGCAAGAGCAGTCCGGCCGACCTGGCGGACGGCACGATCACGATCACCAACGTCGGAGTGTTCGGAGTGGACGCGGGCACTCCCATTCTCAATCCCGGCGAGGCTGCCATCCTGTGCTTCGGTTCGATCCGCCGCATTCCGTGGGAGCACGAGGGCGAGATCGCATTGCGGTCCGTGACGACACTGTCGCTCTCGTTCGATCACCGCCTCGTCGACGGCCAGCAAGGTTCGCAGTTCCTGGCCCTCGTCGGCCGGTTGCTGAGCACTCCGATGGATATGATCGCCCTGAGCTGATTCCTCAGCTCGGCTCGACGCAGACAGCTCGATGGAGACAAAGGTGCGAGTGTGGCCGAGGCGATCGACGAGTACTTCCTGAAGCAGGTTCGGTCGGCTCGGAACGGAGATTCGGCCGTTGCCGATCCGGACCGACTGCTCCGGTACTTCGACGCGCAACTCGCGAGCCGGCATCTCGACTTCGCCGCGCGCTGGTTGCAATCAGCTGGCTTCGGCTACTACACCATCGGCTCGTCCGGGCACGAGGCCAACGCAGCCGTCGGTGCCGCGACGACGGTCACCGACCCGGCACTGCTGCACTACCGCTCCGGTGGTTTCTACGCGGCACGTGCACAACAGTATTCGGACGCGACCCCGATCCGGGATGTGCTGGCGAGTCTGGTCGCCTCGACTGGCGATCCGATGTCCGGCGGCCGCCACAAGGTGTTCGGACATCCGGATCTGGGGATCGTTCCACAGACATCGACCATCGGCTCGCAGGTACCGCGCGCAGTCGGTCTGGCGTTTGCACTCGGCCGGGCGAAGGCTCTGCGGCATCGCACCCCGTGGCCCGAGGACGCCATTGTCGTGTGCAGCTTCGGCGACGCCTCGGCCAACCATTCGACGACGGTGGGGGCGCTCAACTCGGCGGCCTACTGCGCGCACCAATCCGTTCCGATGCCGATATTGTTCGTCTGCGAGGACAACGGGATCGGCATCAGTACCCGATCGCCGCGAGGGTGGATAGCGCAGTCGCTCGGCAGATTTCCCTCGATCGAGTACGTGCGGGCCAACGGACACGATCCTGATGCATTGATGCATACCGTCGACGCTGCCGTTGCTACCGTGCGGACACGGCGTCGACCGGTGGTCCTGCACCTCGAGACGGTGCGGCTGATGGGCCACGCCGGATCCGACGCCGAGCTCGCGTACCGAACCAATGCAGACATCGTCGGCGACTACATTCGAGATCCGTTGCTCGCCACTGCACGTACGCTGATCGGGGCCGGGGTGCTCTCGGCAGCCGACGTCGAAGTGCGCTACGAGGCGATGCGCGAGACCGTCATGGCCGAGGCCGAGGTAATGGTCGAGTCAGTGCGGACCGGGGCGTCGTCGCGCCTGGCCACCGCGGACGAGGTGATGGCTCCGCTGACCGAACGGCGACCCGCTGCCGTGGCCGCCACCGAGCAGAGCCTGCGGCCCGCACAGGGTGGGCCGCATCTGACGCTCGCCGCCATGATCAACAGGACCCTCACCGAGATCATGGCAGCGCGACCGGACGTCCTCGTGTTCGGGGAGGACGTGGCCGTCAAGGGCGGCGTCTACGGTGTCACGAAGGGTCTACGCAAGAAGTTCGGCGCAGCACGGGTTTTCGATACGCTGCTCGACGAGCAGACGGTGCTCGGCACCGCCCTCGGTACTGCGCTCGCCGGGTTCGTTCCGATACCCGAAATTCAGTATCTGGCGTACCTGCACAATGCGGAGGATCAGTTGCGCGGCGAGGCCGCGTCGCTCAAGTTCTTCTCCGATTCGCAGTTCACCAACGGGATGGTCGTGCGCATAGCAGGCCTGGCGTATCAGCGTGGTTTCGGTGGGCACTTTCACAACGACAACGCGGTTGCGGTGCTGCGTGATATTCCCGGCATCGTCGTTGCCGTTCCGAGTTCCGCGGCCGAGGCCGCCGCCCTGCTGCGGACGTGTGTGGCACTGGCCGTGGAGGAGGGACGGGTATGCGTCTTTCTCGAGCCGATCGCGTTGTATCACCGCAACGACCTGCTCGACGGTGACGGGGCGCTGCGGTGCGTCGACGAAGGCCCGGCCCAATTCGGCACCGTCGCAACGCATGGCGGTGGCATGGATCTGGCCATCGTCACCTTCGGAAACGGGGTGGTGATGAGCAGGCGCGCGGTGCCGAGGTTGCATGAGCACGGAATCGGCGTGACGATCGTCGACCTGCGGTGGATCGTTCCGCTGCCGATCGACGACCTTCTGCGCCGGCTCGACGGCTTCGATCGAGTGTTGGTCGCCGACGAGACCCGGCACGACGGGGGAGTGGGAGAAGGCGTCGTGACGGCCTTGATCGAGGGTGGCTACGCGGGCAAGGTCCGCCGAGTGGCGAGCAAGAATTCGTTCGTGCCACTCGGCGGAGCAGCAGATCTCGTCCTCCTGTCGGAAGACGAGATCGTGTCTGCGGCTGTGAAGATGGTTCGATCCGGTTGAGTCAGTGCACCGGCTGTGCGGGAGCGACCTCGTCGAGATCACTACGTGCCGGGGCGCGGATGAAGAACGACGCCACCACCGCAACCAGCGATACTGCACCGCCGTAGAGGAAGGCGGTGTGGATGCCTGCCTCCGAACCTCCCACCTGAGTTGCGCCGTCGGAGATTCGGGCTGCCGCGGTGTTCGACATGACGGTGACGAACAGTGCGGTCCCGGCAGCGCCTGCCAACTGCTGCACCGTGTTGAAGATGGCGCTACCGTGCGAGTACAGCTGGGTCGGAAGCGATCCCAGCGATGAGGTCATGAGCGGCGTCATGATCAGCGCGAGCCCCGCCGAGAGCAGCATGTGGATGCCGATCACCAAGGGCAGTGCGGTCTGCGCGTCGAGCACGGTCATCGACCACAGCGCGGCGCTCACCACCATCGCACCTGGAATGACCAACGGGCGCGGTCCGATTCGGTCGAAGATGCGTCCGACGAACGGCGCAAGCAGGCCCATCAGCAGTCCGCCGGGGAGCAGCATGAGTCCGGTGTCCAGGGTGTCGAGACCGCGGACGTTCTGCAGGTACATCGGTAGCAGGATCAGAGCGCCGAACAGGGCCATCATCGAGATTGCGATCATGCCGAGGCCGATGCTGAAGGTCGGGGTACGGAACGGACGCATGTCCAACAGTGCGCCGCCGCGGTCCTGACGCGAGATCTGACGCAGCACGAACACCACGAGGGCAATCGCTCCGACCGCCAGTGGCAGCCATACCGGCACCACGGACTCCTCGGCCGAATGTCCCAGGCTGCTCAGGCCGTAGACGATACCGCCGAAAGCCAACGCGGACAGGACGACCGACAGGGGATCGAACGACGGTCGACCGGTCTGGGTCACGTTTTTCACCAGGGTGGTCCCGATGGCGAACGCGACGAGCGCGATCGGCAGCACGAGCCAGAACATCCAACGCCAGTTCAGCGAATCGAGGATGATGCCCGAGATCGTCGGACCGATGGCGGGGGCCACGGCGATGACGATGGAGATCACGCCCATCATTGCGCCGCGCTTGTGCGCGGGAACGACGGTCAGCACCGTCGTCATCAACAGCGGCAACATGATCGCCGTGCCGCTGGCCTGCGTGACGCGTCCGAGCAGGAGCAGCTCGAAGCCCGGGGCAGAGGCTGCGAGCAGTGTGCCGACGGTGAACAGACTCATCGCAGCCACGAATACCTGGCGCAACGTGAAGCGCTGGAACAGGAATCCGGTGATGGGGATGACCACGGCCATCGTCAACAGGAATCCGGTGGTGAGCCACTGCGCCGTCGTCGCCGTGATGTCGAGGTCGACCATCAGGGTCGGGAGTGCCACGCTCATGATCGTCTCGTTGAGGATCATGACGAACGCGGCGATGACGAGAATGCCGATCAGAAGTTTGCTGCCCGGCGCGAGTTCGTCGTCCAGCGCGGACTCGGATGTGTGGTCGGTCTGAGGTGAGTTCATCGGACGCTTTCGAGTATCGGTACAAGGTGCGGACAACGGACCGCCTAGATAGCTTGAGTCACCATGACAGTGACTGTCAACTTGAATATTACTGGTAAGTTGACGGTGAGAACCCGAAGGAGTGACGAGGATGACCGAACGAGTGTTGGATCTGCGAGAACGACGTCGCCGAGACACCCAGCTCGAGATCTCCTGCGCAGCGCTCGACCTGTTCGAGAAGCAGGGGTGCGCAGCGACGACGGTCGACGAGATCGCGCGTCGGGCAGGGGTATCGCCCAGTACGTTCTTCCGTAGTTTCGCGTCGAAGGAAGAATCCGTCCTCGGAAACGACCCCGAGCTGGACGTCGATCTGCACGCCTGGCTGGCGTCCACGGCACCGGAAAACATCACCATCACCGGAATCGAAGCACTCTACGAGCGATCCGTCGAACGATTTTCCTCCGCACCGGACGAGGTGCGTGATCGTCTCCTTCGCACCCGACGGCTGATCGGGGCCGACGCGCACCTGCGATCCGCGGCCTTCGCCCACGACGCGATGACATTGTGCCGCGTCACCGATGCGGTGGCCGAACGGCTCGGTGGCCACGAATCGCGTTCCTATGCACGACTTCTGGTGGAGGGTGCCGGCATGGTCATGCGCATCGCCTTCGACGACTGGGCCGAGCGGGTCGACGGTGGACAGGACGCCGATCTACTGGACATCTACCGAACCACGGTGCGTGATCTACGACGCGTCGTCGGTAGAGCGGCTGCGCCGCACGTGAGTGAAACTTCGTAGCAGGGGTCGAGTTTTCGTGCACGTGGCGCGAAGCGCCTCTCACCCGAAGCGCTGCGGCGCCACGTCGCCCGGCCGTAGTCCGCGCTCGGTCACATCGACCGGAAGTGGTTGCCGCCGTATCAGAGACGCGCCCACTCTGGCCAGCGCCGCACACGTCTGGATTCCGTATCCGCCCTGACCGGCGCACCAGAAGAAACCTTCGACTTCTCGATCGAAGCCCACGACCGGGGTGCGATCGGGAACGAAACTGCGCAGACCCGCCCAGGACGAGCGCAGATGCCTTCCCGTCAGCGTGGTCGCCTCGGCGATGTCGTCGAACGCCCGCGCGATCTCCAGCTCGTCCGGGCGCGCATCACTCGGTTCGGTGGGCGTCTCGTCCGCAGGCGAACACAAGAGTTGTGCGCCTTCGGGTTTGATGTAGAACTTCTCGTCCATGTCGCTCAACGTCGCAAGATTCGCGGTGTCGAGATTGTCGGGTGCGGCGACCATGAACACCGACCGACGCATCGGCACGAGTCCGATGGGATCGGCTCCCGCCATCGCCCCGAGAACATCCGCCCACGCGCCTGCCGCGTCGACGACGAGCGGCGCGGTGTGGACCGACCCGTCCGTGGTGTGCACGTGCCACAGTCCGTCGACGCGTCGCAGTTGCGTCACACCTGCCCCGGTGTGCACTCGACCACCTCGATCGCGCAGCCCCCGCACGAACCCCTGATGCAACGCGTGTACGTCGACCTCCATCGAATGTGGTTCGTACAGTGCACAATCGATCAGTTCGGGACGCAGCGGCGGAAAGAGCGTCTGCGCGTCGGCCGGGGATACCAGTTGGGCGTCCGGCGTCAGTCGGCTGACGTCCGCGTACATTGCCTCCAGCGCGTCACCTCGGCCGCTGGCCGCGAACTGCAGCAGCGGACGCGGGGCGAGCAATTCGGATCGGAAGTGTTCCGGCGGGTTCGTCAGGAATTCTCGACTCGCCGTCGTCAGAGCGCGAATGGTGCTGTTGCCGTAGGTCTCCAGGAACAGTGCGGCCGAGCGGCCGGTGGTGTGGAAGGCCAGGGTCTTCTCGCGCTCGAGCAGCGTGACGCGTCGGTCGCTCGCGAGTTCGTATCCGAGCGAGACACCCCCGATTCCGCCGCCGATCACGATGACATCGGTGGAGTTCGGATCTCGCTCGGACGTGGTCATGGATTGCTTCCGTTCGTTGTCTCTGCGGTCCACTGCGCGCCCGGTCCGATCGCTTCGTCGAAGATCAGCCAGGTTCGCGTCGACAGTATCCCGTCGAGTCCCTGCAGCTTGTCGAGTACCAGATGGCGTAGCGCCGAGGTGTCGGGAGCTCGCACCAGAACGAGTGCGTCGAAGTCGCCGCCCATGAGGCTGACGTGTTCGACGAACGGAAAGGTGCTCAGGTCGTCGGCGACGGCTCGCCAGGAATCCTGCCGAATGGACAGTGCCACATAGGCCGACGCGCCGAACCCCGCCTTCTCGTAGGCGATGCGTGCGGTGAATCCCTCGATGACACCTTCGTCGACGAGGCGGTCGACGCGCACGTAGGCGTGCGCCCGCGAGATGTGGGTGGCCTCGGCCAGGGCGCGCATGGACATTCGGCCGTCGCGGCTGAGCTCGGTGACGATGCGTCGGTCCACGTCGTCGAGACGGTACTCGGGTCGGTGCTGTGCCATCCGTCCACTCCAGGTCGCTCGGAAAGGGTCTGTGTAGACGAATTGTCACATCTTTCGTGGCCATGAGCCATCGATCTTCGATTCGGCTCTCGATTTGAAAGTCGGTCCATCTGGCCGCACTCTGTGTAGAACACATCGATCCGCGACGAACACGCGCAGAAGGGGTAGTCATGACCACGACCGACACGCTCGATCACGTCACGACCTCGGTCGCACGACGCGTTCGACAGGGATACGAAACAGACTTCGTGGAGTGGACCGATCACGGGATGGATCTGGTCCGAACCTTTCCCGGATTTCTCGGTGGCGGCTGGCTGCGCAGTTCCGGTGATTCCAGCGACTATCACGTGGTGTACCGATTCGAGACCCACGACGACCTCGACGCCTGGCTGCGCTCGGATGCCAGGCGCACCTGGCTCGCCACCGGCCGTCCCATCGCCGACGACGTTGCGACCCATCGACTCTCCGGTGTGGAGGGATGGTTCGAGCCGCAGTCCAACCTCACCGACGCCGTTCGGGTGATCGGTGGACCGCCGCCGCGGTGGAAGCAGGCGATCTCGATCGGCGTGGCCTTCTACGCTGTCAGTCTGCTCGTCAACATCGTTCTCACTCCGCACCTGACGGACCTGAACGTGGCTCTGCGCACCGCACTGGTGGTGATGATGTGCACGCCGCTGATGGTCTACGTGGTGATGCCGTTCGTCACCGCCCGGCTACGGCGGTGGCTGGTACCGCACTCGTAGCTTCACCTTCGATAGGGTCGAAGCATGCCCGACGCCCCGGTACACGATCAATTCGCCCTCGACGGGGCCTGGAACTTCCGTGATCTCGGCGGTGTGCGTACCACGGACGGGGCGACGGTTCGGCCCGGATTGTTCTATCGCGCATCCGAATTGAGCGGGTTGACCGAGGTCGGGCAGCGCGTTGTCGCGGATCTCGGCATCCGTACCGTGTTCGATTTTCGCGGTGATGCGGAGGCCGAGCGAAGCGGTGTCGACAGGGTTCCCGCCGGCGTCGAGTCGATCTCCGTGCCGTACGAGAATCTGAAGGGCGAGCGAGCCCCACACGAGGCGGCACCGATTCTCGACGAGCAGAGTCAGGTGGACTACATGATGCGCGCCTATGCGTCGTTCTCGACTCTCGACGGTGCGTCGCATGCGATCAAGCGGGTGGTGGACGAGATCGTGGGGCGTCGCGGCGGTGTCCTGGTGCACTGCGCAGCGGGTAAGGACCGCGCGGGGTGGACGGTCGCGACGGTGTTGCGAGCGGCAGGCGTCGACGAGGACGACATCGTCGCGGACTATCTGAGGAGCAACGATGCGATGGAGCCGTTGCTCGCGCACGTCCGCCGGACCTGGGCCGGACTCCACGACGTTCTGCCGACCGAGGCGATCCTGGGAGTTCGTGCGTCCTATCTGGAGCACGGATGGGCCACCATGGAGTCGAACCAGGGTTCGTTCGGCGGATATCTGACCCACCTGGGTATCGATCGGGATCTCCGGCAACGCCTGACTGCTGCCCTCGTACAGGGCTGAGCGGTAACCTCGCCCCATGCGCATCGGAAAGACCGCCCCGGACTTCGAGTTGCCGGACCATTCCGGTGAACTGCGTGCGCTTTCCGACCTGACGGCGTCGGGTCCGGTCGTCCTGTTCTTCTATCCGGCGGCCAACAGCCCCATCTGCACAGCCGAAGCGTGTCACTTCAGGGATTTGGGCACGGAATTCGACAGATTCGGCGCACAACGTGTGGGCATCAGTACCGACACCCGAGATCGCAACCATCATTTCGCGCTGCAGAGGTCGTTCGACTTTCCGCTTCTCTCCGATCCCGACGGGGCGGTCGCCGAACAGTTCGGAGTGCGTCGAGGCGGGTGGTTCACGCGGCGGCGTCGGCTCCGAGAGCTCGAACGCGGCCACTCGAACGCGGGCCGTCGCGGATATGTGAGGCAATTACTGTCCGTGAAGCGGACGACATTCGTGATCGATCGGCACCGAGTGGTGCGGATGACGGTGCGGAGCGAGCGCGGTCACGTGCATGCGACCAAGGCGCTCGAGTACCTGCGCTACCTGTCGTGAGAGTTGCTCGTTACGTTCCGAACGTCATTCGTTCGCGCCGCTGAACAGGGCGGTGTAGACGGCAGGCTTCGAAGCTTCGGCGTGTGCATCGGTCGATGCATCGTCAGGATGGCTGAAGAGTGCCTCGTTCTTGTCTTTGTGTTCCATTCCCCGAGCATGCCCCTGATTCGCCGCAATAGCCACTCGCCGCGCGGGCTGTCGTGGGTGTGCAGGGTGGGATACTGCTCGGGTGCCCGATGAATCCCTGTTCGACGCCCTCCGCCGTGAGCCCGACGCCGAGGCACCCAACCTCCATGCCGTCGACGCCGCGGACCGCCTCGTCCTCGATACCGTCGACGAACTCCCCGGAATCGACAGGACGATGCCGATCGCGGTGATCGGCGACAGGTACGGAGCCATGACCCTCGGGGCCGTTTCTCTCGGTTTCACCGCGGTTCGCGTTCATCAGGACGCCGTCACCGGCGCGCGGGCACTCGAGCTGAACGCCGCGCGGGTCTCGTTGTCGGACTCCTACACCCAGCACGCCTTGGGCACCGAGCTGCTGACCGACGTGGGCACAGTACTGATGCAATTGCCGCGAAGTCTTGCCGAACTCACCGAGATCGCCGAGCACATCGCGGCACACGCGGCGGCGGACGTCGTCGTCCTCGCGGGCGGGCGAGACAAGCACATGACCCCCGCGATGAACGACGTCCTGAGAAAGTCGTTCGAGACCGTCACGGCCGGCCGCGGCCGGCAGAAAGCCCGAGTGCTCACCGCAACCGGGGCGGTGGCGTCGGGCATGACGTATCCGGTGAGCAAGCGGATTGCCGATGTGGACATGACGGTGGTGGCGCACGGTGCGGTGTTCGCGGGGGCCGGCCTCGATATCGGAACTCGTTTTCTGCTCGAGTACATACCGAAGATGCTGCCGCGGGCTCGCACCGCCGTCGATTTGGGTTGTGGCACAGGGATTCTCGCCACCGAGCTGGCTCGGACCAGGCCCGAACTCGAGGTGATCGCGACAGATCGCTCGGCGGCAGCGATCGCATCGGCGTCGGCCACTGCGGCGGCGAACGGGACTCGAATTTCGGTGATCGCCGACGACGCGATGTCGACCTTCGATTCCGAATCGGTCGATCTGGTGGTCTGCAATCCACCGTTCCACGAGGGTGCCGCGGTGCACACGGGCGCGGCGAGCAAATTGTTCGCCGCCGCCGGTCGGGTGCTGCGACCGGGCGGACAGATGTGGACGGTCTACAACACACACTTGAACTACCGGCGTGAACTGGCCGACGCGGTGGGTCCAACCGATCTCATGGGCCGCAACGGCAAGTTCACCGTCGCTCGCTCGGTACGCCCGAGCGAGCAACGATGACTGTCAGGTGACCGGGCCGCCGTCTTCGGGAGTTCCGTCGATCTGTCCCCGGTTGCGCCCGAGGTCCTCGACGAGGGTGCCCTCGACGATCTCGGCCTGACGCTGGCCTTCCGCGTAGTCGATGTCGGGATCCTCGTCGGATTCCTCGACGACGTGGTCGACGAGTTCCTCGGTCAGTTCGTCGTCTGGAGTCTCGGTGATCGGGCGGTCGAGTTCCTCCTCGACGGCGATGTCGGGTTCTTCCTCGCTGAGCTTGAGATCCAGGCTCTCGCCCTCGGCAGCCTCGCGAGCGGTGGTGCCGAAGCTGTTGGCCTCGCTCCAATGGTCGGGGGGATCGACCACGGTGTCGCCGTCGTCGTTGCGCACCTCGTCGGAGTCGACGCTTTCACTGGGGTCCAAGGTCTGGTCGGGTCCGTCTTCGATTGCCATTTCCTCATACTGCCCGTTTCGATTCGGTGTCACACACGCGGTCGTCTCCGCGTGTGTGCCCGGTACCCGGTAGAGTCCGTTTTGTCCGTCGTAGAAGTTCTCCTCCTGGGAACTTTTGTCCGGATGTCAGACGTTCTACTGATGACCGACGGGGAGATCCCCGGTGGGGATCAGAACTTACGAAGGGAAGAGACACGGTGCGCACCTCCAGCAACCCGGTGTTCCGCAACCTGCCCAAGCAGCAGGGCGGCGGATACGCCACATTCGGATCTGCGACGGCTGGAGCCTCGCAGGCCGCAACCTTCGGCCAGCATCCCGGAACGCAGGCCGACCCGTACACGACGCAGCCTGCTCAGCGGGCCATGACGATCGACGACGTGGTCACCAAGACCGGCATCACCCTCGGTGTGCTGAGCGTGACGGCGATCATCTCGTACCTATACGCCTCTGCCAACCCCTCGGCAGCGCCCGCACTCTTGATCGCTGGCGGTCTGATCGGGTTCGGTCTGGTCATGTTCGCGACCTTCGGTCGCAAGATGGACAACAAGTTCATCGTGCTCGCGTACGCCGCAGCCGAAGGCGTGTTCCTCGGTGCGCTGTCGCTGGTGTTCACCGGTGAAATCTTCGGCATGAGTGGTGGATCGGGCCTCATCGGCCAGGCGATCCTCGGCACGTTCGGCGTGTTCTTCGGCATGCTGATCGTCTACAAGACCGGAGCCATCCGCGTCACCCCGCGTCTGACCCGCATGATCGTCGGTGCCCTCATCGGTGTCGTCGTGCTGATGCTCGGCAACCTCGTCGCCAGCTTCTTCATGGACGGCGGCTTCGGACTGCGCGACGGTGGGCCCATCGCCATCATCTTCAGCCTCGTCTGCATCGGCATCGCGGCGTTCAGCTTCCTGCTCGACTTCGATCAGGCCGATCAGCTGATCCGCGCACAGGCTCCCGAGAAGGCAGCCTGGGGAGTCGCCCTCGGTCTGACCATCACGCTGGTCTGGCTGTACGTCGAGATCCTGCGTCTGCTGAGCTACTTCCAGAACGACTAGTACTCACACGAAAAAGCCCCGCCGCTCCTTCGAGGAGGGCGGGGCTTTTTCGTTGTGATCTCTCGACTCAGCTGAGTCGTTCCAGCACCATGGCCATACCCATGCCGCCGCCGACGCACATGGTCTCGACGCCGAACGTCTTGTCCTGGGTGGTCAAGTTGTTCAGCAGCGTGGTGGTGATGCGTGCACCGGTCATACCGAACGGGTGGCCGATCGCGATGGCACCGCCGGAGACGTTGAGCTTGTCCTCCTCGATGCCGAGGTCGCGTGCCGATCCCAGGACCTGCACGGCGAAGGCCTCGTTGATCTCGAACAGGTCGATGTCGGAGATCGACATGCCCGCGATCTTCAGCGCCTTGCGGGTGGCCTCGATAGGTCCGAGACCCATGATCTCGGGGGACGTACCGGTGACGCCTGTGGAGACGATGCGGGCCAGCGGGGTCAGGCCCAGTTCCTTGGCCTTGGTGTCGCTCATGATGACCAGCGCTGCTGCGCCGTCGTTGAGCGGGCAGGCGTTGCCTGCAGTGATGGTGCCGTTGGGGCGGAAGACCGGCTTGAGCTGGCTGATCTTCTCGTACGTGGTGCCGGCGCGGGGGCCGTCGTCGGTGTTGACGACAGTGCCGTCGGGCAGGGTCACCGGGGTGATCTCCCGCTCGAAGAAACCGGCGTTGATAGCCTCTTCGGCGCGGTTCTGGCTGCGCACGCCCCAGTGATCCTGGTCCTCGCGGGTGATGCCGGTGAGGAGGGCGACGTTCTCGGCCGTCTGGCCCATCGCGATGTACGCGTCGGGCAGTTCGCCGTTCTCGCGGGGATCGGTCCAGCTGTCCGCGCCCTCTTCCTGTGCCTTCTTGGTGCGGGCCTCGGCGTCGGCGAAGATCGGGTTGTGGCTTTCCGGAAGCGAATCCGAGCTGCCGTGGATGAAGCTCGACACGCTCTCGACACCTGCGGAGATGAACACGTCACCCTCGCCTGCCTTGATCGCGTGCAGCGCCATGCGGGTGGTCTGCAGCGAGGACGAGCAGTAACGCGTGATCGTCGTTCCGGGCAGCGAGTCGTAGCCGAGCTGAACCGCGACGATGCGAGCGAGGTTGTTGCCCTGCATGCCGCCGGGCAGGCCACAGCCCAGGAGCAGGTCGTCGATGTCCTTCGGGTCCAGCGAAGGCACCTTGGCCAGCGCGGCGGCGACCATCTGGGCGGTAAGGTCGTCGGGACGAATGTCCTTGAGCGACCCCTTCATCGCCCTGCCGATCGGTGAGCGCGCGGTGGCGACGATGACTGCCTCTGGCATGAGATCTCCTTCGAATCGATACTGCTTACCTGCTCTGTTACCGCCGAGTAGGCGATGTCTCCTGACCGAACTTACAACCCCGCCCGACCGCCGCCGCCACGACGTACGAGATCCTCGGATGCAGTGACGATCTCGGCGTCGAGCTCCGCCGTTCTGCGACGCAGGAAGCGATCGAGTGCGGCCGTTGCGCGGGGGATGGCTTTGCGTGATTCGACGGCCGCGGACACGGTGGGCAGTTCGGGTAGCGGTCCTCCGTGCCACACCCCCAACGCTGATGCGAGGACCGGCAGAATCTGCTGCGCCGCGAGCTCGTAGCCGGCGGCCGACGGGTGGAAGCGGTCCGCCGAGAACATGGTGTCGGGTGCCGCCAGAAACTCGGGGGAGAGCAGATCCGCCAACGCCACCGGATGTCCGCCTGCACTGAGCGTGCGGGCCGTCTGCGCGTTCGCGAGGCGTCGACCCCAATTGCGGACGACGGTGCGCAGCGGCTGCGGAATGGCCGTCACGACACCGAGATCGGGGCACGTACCCACGGCGACGACGCAGCCCTTGGCGGTGAGCCGCTCCACCGCGTCGCCCAACCGGGCCGCGGACGCCGCGATGGAGAATTTCTTGGTGACGTCGTTCGCGCCGACGAAGATGACCGCCGCGTCCGGGGGCGGGCCCGCGACGAACATCGCGTCGACCTGGCCTTCGAGTCCCTTCGAGGTGGCACCGGCAATCGCCTTGGTACTCAATCGGATTCGTTGCCCGGTTTCCTCGGCCAGTCCGCGTGCGAGCAGCACGCCGGGGACTTCGTCGGCGACGATGCAGCCCACTCCTGCTGCAGTGGAGTCGCCGAAGATCATCAGATGAATATCTGCTGAATTTCCCATCCGCCACCGTTCCGGGGCCGCGCATCCCGCGGTGTAGACGCCGTCGGCCTCCGGTGGTTTGGCGGTGGTGCGCCCGATGACACCGCGTGCCGCAGCGGCCTGCGCCATCAGATGTCGGTACGCGGCCCAGGACGCAGTCCCTGCTCCGGAGCCTGCGAGAACCGTCGCGGCGCTCGCTTTCGCAGCGGTACGCCATCCGCTCGCCGTCACAGATCGATCCCTCTCGTCGCGCCGTCGTCACCATCGTAGGCGGGTGTCGACGGCCGTGACCGAGAGTCGAATACCCGCATCTGGGAAGATGGTGGAATGCGCATCGCTCAGCACATCACCGAACTCATCGGCAACACCCCGTTGGTGAAGTTGTCCACCGTCATCGGCGACGGTGCAGGCACGGTCGCGGCCAAGATCGAGTACCTCAACCCGGGTGGTTCGTCCAAGGACCGCATCGCCGTGAAGATGATCGACGCGGCCGAGGCGTCCGGCGAACTGAAGCCCGGCGGCACCATCGTCGAGCCCACGTCCGGCAACACCGGCGTCGGTCTCGCGCTTGTCGCTCAGCAGCGCGGTTACAAGTGCGTGTTCGTGTGCCCCGACAAGGTCGGCGAGGACAAGCGCAACGTGCTGCGCGCCTACGGAGCCGAGGTCGTCGTCTGCCCGACGGCAGTCGCACCCGAGGATCCCAACAGCTACTACAGCGTCTCCGATCGACTCGTTCGCGAGATCGAGGGAGCCTGGAAGCCCAACCAGTACTCCAACCCCGCAGGTCCGGCCAGCCACTACGAGACCACCGGTCCCGAGATCTGGGCCGACACCGACGGCAAGATCACTCACTTCGTCGCGGGCGTCGGCACCGGTGGCACCATCTCCGGCACCGGCAAGTACCTCAAGGAGGTCTCCGGCGGCAAGGTCAAGGTCATCGGCGTCGACCCCGAGGGCTCGGTGTACTCCGGAGGCACAGGCCGCCCGTACCTCGTCGAGGGCGTCGGCGAGGATTTCTGGCCGACCGCCTACGACCCGTCCATCCCGGACGAGATCATCGCCGTCTCCGATGCCGATTCGTTCGACATGACCCGTCGCCTCGCACGGGAAGAGGGCCTGCTGGTCGGCGGCTCGTGCGGAATGGCTGCCGTTGCTGCTATCCAGGTGGCCGAGCGTGAAGGTCCCGACGCACTGGTCGTCGTTCTGCTGCCCGACGGCGGACGTGGCTACCTGGCCAAGATCTTCAACGATTCCTGGATGTCCTCGTACGGATTCCTGCGGTCCAGGTTGGACGGCACCACCGAGGAGACCTCCGTCGGCGCGGTGCTGCGCGGCAAGTCCGGTGCATTGCCGGATCTGGTGCACACCCACCCGTCCGAGACCGTGCGCGACGCCATCGAAATCCTGCGCGAGTACGGCGTCTCGCAGATGCCCGTCGTCGGAGCCGAGCCGCCCGTCATGGCAGGCGAGGTTGCAGGCAGCGTCACCGAGCGTGATCTGCTCAGCGCCGTGTTCGAGGGTCGCGCGGCGTTGGCAGACCCCGTCGCCAAGCACATGAGCGCGCCGTTCCCGCTGATCGGTGCAGGCGAAACCGTCTCCGACGCCACCAAGGCACTCGGCGAATCCGATGCGCTGATGGTCGTCGAAGAAGGCAAGCCCGTCGGCGTCATCACGCGCCACGATCTGCTCGGATTCCTCAGCAAGGGTGCCTAGCGGCAGTGGTGCGGCTGAGCGCCCCAGGGGGCACTCAACCGCACCACTGTGCGTCAGCGCACGGCGCTGGTACCGGTGAGCGCCTGCCCGATCACCAGTTGATGGACCTCGGATGTGCCCTCGTAGGTGAGGACGGATTCGAGGTTGTTGGCATGTCGGAGCACCGGGTATTCCAGCGTGATTCCGTTGGCTCCCAATATCGTTCGGCATTCACGAGCAATCTTGATCGCTTCGCGCACGTTGTTGAGCTTGCCGAGTGACACCCGCTCGCCCGGCAGTTCGCCCTTGTCTTTAAGTCGGCCCAGGTGCAGTGCGAGCAGTTGCCCCTTGCCGAGTTCGAGTGCCATGTTGGCGAGCTTGGCCTGGGTGAGCTGGTATCCGGCGAGTGGCTTGTCGAACACCGCGCGAGTCTGCGAGTACTCGATGGCAGATTCGATGCAGTCCCGCGCCGCACCCATAGCGCCGAAGACGATGCCGAAGCGGGCCTCGTTGAGGCAGCTCAACGGTCCGCTCAGACCGCGGGCCTCGGGCAGCATCGCGTCGGCAGGCAGTCGAACGTCGTCGAAGACCAACTCACCGGTGATCGACGCACGCAGCGACAGCTTCTTCTTGACCGTGTTGGCGGTGAATCCCGGTGTGTCGGTCGGCACGACGAATCCGCGAATCTTGTCCTCGGTCTGCGCCCACACGACGGCGACGTCGGCGACGGGACCGTTGGTGATCCACATCTTGCTGCCGTTGAGGATCCAGTCGTCACCGTCGCGCTTGGCCCGGGTGAGCATCCCGCCTGGGTTCGATCCGAAGTCGGCCTCGGTGAGCCCGAAGCAGCCGATCAGCGATCCCTCGGCCATGCCCGGAAGCCACTGCTGCTTCTGCTCCTCGGAGCCGTACTTCCAGATGGCGAACATCGCCAACGAGCCCTGCACCGAGACCAACGATCGGATGCCCGAGTCGATCGCCTCGAGCTCGAGGCAGGCCAGGCCGTACGCCGTCGCCGAGGTTCCGGCGCAGCCGTATCCCTCGAGATGCATGCCCAGCAACCCGAGCGAGCCCAGCTCCTTGGCCAGTTCACGCGCCGGCACCGTGCCCTCGTCGAACCAGTCGGCGATGTGCGGACGGATGCGCTCGTTGCCGAACTTGCGGACGGTGTCCCGGATCTGGCGCTCCTCGTCGTCGAGGAGTGAATCGATCGCGAACAGTTCGTCGACGCTCTGGGAGTTGGCCACGGTGCCTCTTTCCGCTGGGGGTTGTCTTCGCAGGTTACCCACGCCCCCGCCGGGCGACGCAGGCCGATTAGGGTGGAGGGCATGAGTGAGCAGCGCAGCAAGGCAGACAACACCTCCTGGCAGGGCTTTTCCACCAAGGCGGTCCATGCCGGGTACGAGCCCGATCCGCTGACCGGCGCGGTGAACGTGCCGATCTACGCCAGCTCCACCTTCGCTCAGGACGGCGTCGGCGGCATGCGCAGCGGTTTCGAGTACGCGCGCACCGGCAACCCGACGCGTCGGCCGCTCGAAGCCAATCTCGCGGCGATCGAGTCCGGCACCTACGGGCGCGCGTTCTCCTCGGGCATGGCAGCCACGGACTGCCTGCTCCGCTCGGCGCTTCGCCCCGGTGATCACCTCGTCATCCCCAACGACGCCTACGGCGGCACGTACCGGTTGATCGACAAGGTCTTCACCCAGTGGGGCATCGAGTACTCGGTGGCTGCAGTGTCGGACGTCGACGAGGTCCGCGCAGCGATGCGTCCGAACACCAAGCTCGTCTGGGTCGAGACACCTACCAACCCGTTGCTCAACGTCGGTGACATCGAGGCCCTCTCGGGCGTCGCACACGAGGGCGGGGCCAAGCTGGTCGTCGACAACACCTTCGCGTCCCCGTACCTGCAGCAGCCCCTGAGTCTCGGTGCCGACGTGGTGCTGCACTCGACCACCAAGTACATCGGCGGACACTCCGATGTCGTCGGCGGCGCATTGGTGACCGACAGCGAGGAACTGGACACGGCCTTCGCGTTCCTGCAGAACGGCGCGGGTGGCGTTCCCGGACCGTTCGACGCGTTCCTGACCTTGCGCGGCATCAAGACTCTTGCGCTGCGGATGGAGCGACACAGCGACAATGCCGAGAAGATCGTCGAATTCCTCGACGGGCATCCGGCCATCTCGCAGGTCATCTACCCCGGACTCGAATCTCACCCGTCTCATGCTGTCGCCGCGAAGCAGATGCGACGGTTCGGCGGGATGGTCTCCGTTCGTCTGGCCGGTGGCAAGCAGGCTGCGCTGGACTTCTGCGCGAAGACCGAGATCTTCACGCTCGCCGAGTCTCTGGGCGGCGTCGAATCGTTGATCGAGCATCCCGGTGCGATGACCCACGCCTCGACGGCCGGTTCGTTGCTCGAGGTGCCCGACGATCTGGTGCGTCTGTCGGTCGGTATCGAGGACGGCGCCGATCTGGTCGGTGACGTCGAGCAAGCGCTGGCATGATCGTCGCACTGATCGACTCGGGCCTCGGGATGCTCCCGACGGCTGCGCGGCTGCGACAAGCGCGCCCCGAGCTCGATCTGGTGCTGATGATGGACCCCGACAACGCTCCGTGGGGACCCAAACCCGATGGGTGGGTCGTCGATCGAGTGGTCGGCACCGCCCAGCATGCAGTCGAACTCGGTGCCGAGGTGGTCGTGCTTCCCTGCAACACCGCCAGTGTGACGGCGCTGAGTCACGTTCGGGCCGCGCTCGGTGACACGATTCCGGTGGTGGGTACCGTTCCGGCGATCAAACCCGCTGCAGCGGTGAGTGATCGGATAGCGATCTGGGCGACGGCGGCCACGACCGCGAGCGCCTATCAGGGGCGTTTGATCGAGCAGTTCGCCTCGCACCGAACGGTGACGAGTGTGGCGTGCCACGGACTGGCGGATTCGATCGACCGTGGTGACGAGCGGGGGATCGGTGCCGCCATCACCGCGGCCGTGGCCGCGACACCCACGGACGTCGAATCGATCGTGCTGGGTTGCACGCACTACCCACTGGTGTTGGACCGGATCGTTTCGCAGCTGCCGGGCGACGTCACGATGTTCGACAGCGCCGAGGCGGTGGCCAACCAGACGGTGCGACGCGTCGACGAAGTCGGTTCGAGCGGCTCGGGCACCGGCCGTGTCTCGGTGTGGTTGAGCGGAATCGAGGGCGACTTGCCCGCGAGCGCGCAGCGGTACCGCGAAGGAAAACTGCTGCGGGGCGACGCACGAGCCGAGCAACACTGACCGTCGGGGAATGCGGGGCGCTCCCGAGCGTTGTCTTTCACTGAGCTAACGGTTACTGCGGTGAAGGGAAACACATGGTCGGCGTGGGCACTCGGACTCCAGTGGAACGGACGGCGGTGCGCATGCCGCATCGGTACGCGTTCTGGGTCGTCGGCGTCGCCTTTCTGGTTCTGATGGCGTCCGCGTCGGCACCGTCACCGCTGTACCCGGTGTACCAACAGGCCTGGGGATTCAGCGCTCTCACCCTCACGGTCATCTTTGCCGTCTATGCGGTCGCGTTGCTGTCAACGTTGCTCACCGTAGGCAGTCTGTCGGACCACATCGGGCGCAAACCCATTCTGATCGCCTCACTGATTCTCCTTGCGGTCAGCTTGATGCTGTTCATCGTCGCCGACAGCGTCCCGGTACTCCTCGCGGCTCGCGTCGTGCAGGGAACTGCCGCGGGTGCGGCCACCGGTGCGCTGAGCGCAGCCGTCATCGACCTGCAGCCCGACGCGTCCACCGGACCGTTGCTCAACAGTGTCGCGCCCTCTCTCGGTCTGGCAAGCGGCGCGCTCGGGGCCGGATTGCTGGTCCAATTGGCACCTGCGCCCGACATCTTGGTGTTCGCACTGCTGATCGGCGCGGCACTGATCCTCGCGGTGGCATTGCTGTTCGTCCCCGAGACCTCGGCACTGCGTGGCTTCGATTCCCGCCGTCACCTCGCCTCGACCCTGCTGCCGAGGATGTCGATCCCCACGTCGGTGCGGGCACCGTTCCTGCTCATCGCTCCCGCTCTGTTCGCGACCTGGTCGCTCGGCGGGTTTCACCTCTCGCTCGGGCCGTCCATCATCGGCACGGTGTTCGGCGTGGACAACCACATAGTGGGCGGGTTGGAGATTTTCGCGATGTTCGCCTCGGGCGCGGTGGCAGCTGCACTGGTACGCAACGGGTTTCCCCGCACCGTGATGATGATCGGGGCGACGGTGTTGGCGGCAGGTGTCGCGCTCTCCCTGGTGTCGGTGCAGATCGAGTCGATCGTGCTGTACTTCGTCGGGGCTGTCATCGCCGGATCGGGCTGGGGAGCAACGTTCCTCGGTTCGATGCGCACGCTCGGCGCGCTGGTCCCCGCAGCGGAGCGAGGTGGGGTGTTCGCCACGACGTTCGTCATCAGCTACCTCGCGTTCAGCCTGCCCGCCGTGGTCGCCGGGCTGGCCGTGCATCGCCTCGGCCTGAGCACGACGGTGCAAGTGTACGGAGGGTTCGTCATCACGCTGGCGCTGATCTCGGTTCTCGGATTCTCTCTGGCGCAGCGGCGAGATCGATAGTGCACCAAAGCTTGTGAGTTCTCCTCTGCCGAGGGTGAGCGAGTACTCCTACCCGATCGGGTAGTTCGGTCGAGTCGTTGGCAGGGTTCCCGCCTCGAGGTGTTCCCACGCGGTACCGGGCAGGGGAGTGTGGTCATCAGTGAGACGCCGATCACAGAAGAAGGCGTCTTGTACTCACACTCACCGAGGAGACACCGATGGTCATCGAGCTCAACCAGATCTGGGAATTCCCCATCAAGGAGTTTCACCCGCTGCCGCGCGCCAAGCTGGGAGTCGGCGCCCACGACATGATCGGTGTCGAGGCCAAGGAACTCGGATTCAAGCGCTCGCTGCTGGTCACGACCGGTCTGCGCGGATCGGGCATCATCGAGGAACTGATCGGCAAGATCGAGTACCAGGGCGTCGAGGTGGTCCTCTACGACAAGGTCGAGTCCAACCCCAAGGACTACAACGTCATGGACGGTGCCGCGCTGTACCAGAAGGAGAAGTGCGACAGCGTCATCTCCGTCGGTGGTGGCTCGAGCCACGATGCGGCCAAGGGCATCCGCGTCGTCGTCGCCCACGATGGCCGCAACATCAACGAGTTCGAGGGATTCTCCAAGTCCACCAACAAGCAGAACCCGCCGCACATCGCCGTATCGACCACTGCCGGAACGGGTTCGGAGACATCCTGGGCCTACGTCATCACCGACACCTCGGACATGGAGAAGCCGCACAAGTGGCTCGCCTTCGACGAGGCGTCGACACCGACGCTGGCACTGGACGACCCGCTGCTCTACTACACCTGCCCCCAGCAGTGGACCGCGTTCTGCGGCTTCGACGTCCTCGCCCACGGCGCAGAGCCGTACGTCTCGCGGCTGGACTTCGCGCCGTCGCTGGGCAACGCGATCTACTCGATCGGGCTGGTCTCCAAGCATCTTCGTGAAGCTGTGTACGACCCGGGCAACCTGAAGGCTCGCGAGGGCATGATGAACGCCCAGTACATCGCCACACAGGCCTTCAACTCCGGTGGACTCGGCGTCATCCACTCGATCTCGCACGCGATCAGCGCTTTCTACGACAGCGCGCACGGCCTCAACAACGCCATCGCTCTACCGCGCGTGTGGGAGTACAACCTGCCCTCGCGTTACGAGCGCTACGCCGAGATCGCCGTGGCCATGGGCGTGGACACGAAGAACATGACTACCGTTCAGGCTGCCGACGCGGCAGTCGAGGCGGCCATCAGGCTCGCCAAGGACGTCGGAATTCCGGACAACTTCGGATCGATCCGTTCGGCGACGTACGACAAGAACCGGATGAACACCGGCAAGTACGCCGGCAAGGGCGACGTGATCAAGGGCGACGAGAAGTCGGTACTGAAGATCTCCGAGCACATCCAGGAAGACTGGTGCACCCCGGGCAACCCCCGTGAGGTGACCGTCCAGTCGATGCTCCCCGTCGTCTCGCACGCGATCAACGAGTCTTACTGATGCTTCGCAGTGGTGCGGTTGTGTGCCCCGGGCGGCGCACAACCGCACCACTGCGCCGCCTGAAAGGAAGCACATGACCTCGCTGTCGACAGTGCGTAGCGACGACACCGGCACCGTTCGATTCACCGACGCCGCCGATCTGCAGCGCGCGCTCGGAGAGCAGGACTACATCGCGGACGACGATCTCGCCACCGTGGTGCATCTGGCGACAGCACTCGATCGCCCACTGCTGCTCGAAGGCCCCGCGGGCGTGGGCAAGACCGAGCTGGCGAAGTCCCTGGCCGCGGCGAGCGGACGCAAGCTGGTGCGCCTGCAGTGCTACGAGGGTCTCGACGACAATCGGGCCCTCTACGAGTGGGACTACGCCAAGCAACTTCTGCACGTGCAGATGCTGCGCGAGCACATCGGCGCACTCACCCAGCACGTCACCGACATCGACGACGCCTCGAAGATGCTCGCCGCCAAAGACTTCGGCCTCTACTCCGAGCCCTTCCTCGCCGTGCGGCCCCTGTTGGAATCGGTGCTCTCCGAGGAGCCGGTGGTGCTCCTGGTCGACGAGGTCGATCGCACCGAGGAATCGATGGAGGCCTTGCTGCTCGAGGTGCTTGCCGAGAAGCAGGTGACGATCCCCGAGGTCGGTACGTTCACCGCGCGCAGCGATCCGTGGGTGATACTGACCTCCAACGACACTCGTGAGCTGTCGTCGGCCCTCAAACGTCGCTGTCTGCATTTCCATCTCGATTATCCGACCGCGGCGCGTGAGCGCGAGATCGTCACTGCTCGTGCCCCCGAGGTGCCCGCGCACATCGTGTCCGAGATCGTGGAGCTGGCAACGGAATTGCGTGAGCTACCGCTCCGCAAGAGCCCGTCGATCTCGGAAGTGATCGATGCGGCTCGTATCGCCTCGGTCCTCGGTCATACCGAAGACACCCGCAAGTACCTGCTCGCGGCCCTGGTGAAGTACTCGTCGGACATGAAGATCGCGCTGGCCGGACCGGTCGCAGAAACACCCTCTGCAGCAACATCACTCGGAACGGTCGTCAACACGACCGCGTCGGCCTTCAGAGGGCACGGTGGACGCGACAAGGGTGGCATCGGAATACGACGATGACCGTGGCACAAACGTTCTCGGCATCGGTGGTGCTCGATGTGCTGGCTGCGGTGTTCGGGCGCACGCTCAGGCACTTCGGAGTAGCGGCGTCGCCGGCAGAGGTCATCGAGGTACGACGCGTCCTCGGACTTCTCGGGGCACGTGACCTGGCGGTGTTGCGCGCGGCCTTGCGTGCGACGTGCGCCAAGTACGACCACGAACAGCACGGTTTCGATCTGGCCTTCGAGTCGATGTTCAGGGCACTCGTCGAGAGCGCCACGGACGAACATCATTCACCCTTGGGGGCGCAGGTAGCGGGCGGATTGCCGACGGACCTGGACGTCGGCGCAGACGAGGAAGCGGCCAAATACGCCGAGTACAACGAGCGTGCGGTCGAAATCGGTGATCTGCTCGACGCCCCGGAAGCGGACAAGGGCTTCAACCCGCACAAGGACGACGACGACATCAGTCTCTCGTCCGAGGACCACGATCTGTCGATCGACACCGACGGCGACATGGGTCGACGGGGTGTCACATACACCGTCGACCTGGAGCGGTCCGGGTCGACGGCGGCCGGGGAGTTGGCGTCGAGCACCAGCGGAGCTGTTGCGGGACAGCTGAACTGGGAGGATCCGGCGAGCATCCTGGCGTGGTTCGATGCCTACGATCCGAGTAGCGTCTACGGTGACGGGGGTGAATCCGGTCCACTGAGTGCCGCGATGCTCGACCGCATCACCGATGCCGTCGAGGCTTTCGTCGCGGCACTGGGGGACGTGACGGGGACGATGTCGTCACCGGTGCCGGTCGACGGCGCGGCGCAGGCGATCGGCCGGCACGCCGAGATCGAGCGCGCGAGTCACGAAGTGCTCAAACACATGCGGGGCACTCCTCGCCCACGACCACGCGAACATTCACGCGGACCGCTCGACATGCGGCGCACCGTCCGGTCCAGTCTGCGTACCGACGGCATCCCGTTCCGTCTGGTGACCAAAACCCCTGTGCCGGGAAAGGTTCGGTTGCTGGTACTGGCGGACGTGTCGTTGTCGGTTCGGCCCATCACCGCGTTCACCCTGAGGCTTGCGCAAGCCATGCATGCGCGCGCACACCGATGCACGGTGATGGGGTTCGTCGACGCACCGGTCGATGTGACGACCACCTTGCTCGGCAGTACCGGCGACGGCGCACTGGCCGCGGTGCTGGCGGACGCGCGGCTGGACCTCGAAGCGAGCAGCGATTACGGCAGAACCTTCACCGATCTGTTGCAGTCACACCCAGAAGTCCTGGACAAGCGCACCGCGGTCATCATCGTCGGTGACGGCCGGTGCAACGGACGCCCGGCCGGCCTGGAGGCCCTGGACGAGATCCGGTCGAAGGTGCACCGCATCGCGTGGATCACCCCCGAAGCTCGTCGTTACTGGGCGCAGGCAGCGTGCTCGATGGAGGACTACGAGCGAATTTGCGACCGGGTCGTCGTCGCGCGGGATGGCGAACAGTTGACCTCGCAGGCGGCCGAACTGGGCCATGCGCTGTCCTGACCTGACCGATCGTGCCGCCTACCTACCCGATCGGGCAGGTAGGAACCTGGCCCGGTGCTGGTGGGATCGGACCAGCCGTGCTCGTAAGGTTGTAACCTGAATCACAGGTCCGAGAGTTCTGGGATCGATGGACAGCGAGGGTGTGAACGGTGGACCAGGCAGCTACGGCGGACGTCGGCAAGGCGCTGCACGACCTCGATGCGCAGCGCAGCCGAGCCGAGACGCCACGAGTTCTCAAATTCCACGCACCCGAGATCGTGTTCGGTCCGGATTCGCTGGGCGAGGTCGCGCACGCGACATGTCGTCTCGGTGGGGTCCGGCCGATGCTCGTCACGGACTCGGGGCTGATCGAGAGCGGCTGGGCCGGGCAGCTGGTCGACCTACTCGTTGCCCAGGGCCTCGACCCCCAGGTCTGGAGCGCGCTCACGCCCAATCCCAAGGACGTCGAAATCGAGGCCGGGCACGGCTACTACGCAGAGAACGGTTGCGACGTGCTGGTGGCGATCGGCGGTGGGTCGGTCATGGATGCGGCCAAGGGGATCGCCATCCTCGCGGGTAACGGCGGCAGAATCCTCGACTACGAGGGCGTCGATCAGGCCACTCGGCCGATTCCCCCGCTGGTGATGGTGCCCACGACATCGGGCACCGGGGCCGACGTCTCGCAGTTCTGCATCGTCACCGACACGGCGCGCTCGACCAAGATCACCATCCTCGGCCGGGCACTCGTTCCCGATATCACCGTGATCGATCCGATGTTGCTCACCACGATGCCCGAATGGCTCAACGCGGCAACCGGTTTGGACGCTCTGACGCACGGAATCGAGGCATTCGTCTCTCTGGGTCACAACCAGCTCACCGACCACCATGCACTCCGGGCCATCACCATGGTGATGTCGCAGTTGGCACGCACCATCGACGAGCCCACCGATATGGCCGCACGTGGTTCGATGGCGCAGGCAAGTCTGGAGGCCGGTCTGGCCTTCACGAACGCGATTCTCGGTGCCACACATGCCATGAGCCATCAGGTGGGAGGGCTCCTCGACCTCCCGCACGGGGTGATCAACGGAGTGCTGCTGCCGCATGTCATTCGTTTCAACGCCGCGGAGGATCCGTTGCCCTACGTGGCCATCGCGACGAGCCTCGGATTGCCGGAAGGCAGAGCCAGGCCGGAGGAAGCCGCCATGGCTGTGGCGGACCGTGTCGATCGCCTTGCACGTCAGGTCGGCGTTCCCACCGGGCTGGCACAGATCGGTGTCCGCGAGTCCGATCTGGATGTGTTGGCCACCAACGCTTTACATGATGCCTGTATGTCCACCAATCCGCGTTCCGCCACGCACCGCGAGATGGTCGATCTGTTCAGGAGTGCGCTGTGACGTCCGGACCCGACCTGTCGCTGCTGACGGGACTGCGTTCGGGCAAGAACACGTTCTACCCCCAATATCGCGGCGCGGCCGAACGTTTGGAGCGCGTCGTCTATGCGCTGGAACTGATCTCGCGGGCACTGGTTCGGACGGTCGACGGGCCCGAGACGCTGGTGTGCGCGGTCGCGGAAGCAGCTCGTGCCCATCTGAGCGCACGCTGGGTGGTCTTCGCTCTTGCCGATGGCGCTCTGCCGGATGCCGGTCCTCGTCGACTCGTGCTCGGACCCGACGCCACACCGTTTCTGGTCGACAACGTCGAGGGGCCACCGTTGCCGGACGACGTCGTCGACTGCCTCGAGTCGATTCGGCAGTCGACGTGCGGCGACGGGCAGACACCTGTGATCTCCGCTCATCACGCCTTCGTGCCGATCGCGTTCGACGGAGGCGTCGTGGGTGCTTTCGCGGCGTGGACCGGAGAGCAGCGGGTGCTCGACGCCACCGACGCGGCGGTGTTGAGCATTCTGGCCAGTCAAACGGCGGTGGCGCTGCAGAATTCGGCGCTCTTCCAGAGTCGACGGCAATTGCTCGAGCGGACCGAGAGTGCCTATGCCCAGGCGAACCGCACAGCGGCCGATCTCGCAGCCCGCAATGCCGAACTGTTGCTGACACAGCGGCAATTGGGTGCCGCGCACCGGCATCAGGTCCTCGACGACGAACGCCACCGCATCGCTCGCGAATTGCACGACAGCGTCACTCAGGCCGTGTTGTCCGCTGGTATGCAGATCGAAGTGTGTCGCAGCGAGATCTCGGCCGAAGAACGCAGCGACAGATTGGATCTTGCGAAGGATCTGACGCGTCGAGCTGTGGAACAACTGCGGTCGGCGATCTACGCGCTCAATCATCCGCAGGACGCCGATCGAACGTCGCTTCCCGAAATGCTCGAACAGCTCTCCGTGGTCCACATGCCCGACGAGTTGCAGGTCTCGTTGCGTGTGGAGGGAACCCCCGTCGAGCTGAGCAGCGAGTGCGAGCATGCCTTGCTCCGTATCGCCGGCGAAGCATTGTTCAACACAGCGGTGCACGCGCACGCGTCGCGGGCGATTCTTCGGTTGACCTATTCGCTCGATCAGGTGCAGTTGTCGATCGCCGACGACGGCGACGGCGATCCGGCCCACCTGCGAATGATGCTGCACCTGGCCGAGTCCACCGATGTCGACGGCCGCCACCGCGGATTGGCGAACATGGCGGCCCGCACCCGTGAACACGGCGGGGTCTTCGAGATTCGCCGCGCCCGAACCGGGGGTGTGCGTGTGGCAGTGCGCATTCCCTTCCAGGAAAGATCCGAGAAGGGCGAAACACAGTGAGCGTTCCGACGGTTCGCACGGGCATGGGGCAGGTGGCGGCACCTACTGTCCGCATCGTCCTGGTCGACGATCATGCAATTCTGCGCGACGGGCTGCGTTCGGTGCTCGAGCGCGAGTCGGATCTGACGATCGTGGGGGAGGCGTCGACGCGGGAGGAGGGATTGGCCGTCGTCGCGCGGGTCGAGCCCGATATCGTGCTGATGGATCTCAAGCTCTCGGCCAGTTCGGATTACGAGGGCCTTGCCTTGTGCGCACAATTGGCCAAGGCGCACAACGGAATCGGATTACTGGTGCTCACAACTTTCCTCGACGACCGACTCGTGGTGGAGGCGGTGCACGCCGGTGCGCGCGGATACGTCGTCAAGGACGTCGATACCACCGAACTGGTGCGGGCGATACGTGCTGTCTCGCGAGGCGAGAGTGCCTTCGATTCGCGGAGTGCCTCGGCTGTCGTGCGATCACTCAACGGCACGCCGAGCAGCATAGAACGGCTGACCGAGCGCGAACTCGAAGTACTCAGGTTGCTTGCGACGGGCCTGTCCAACAACATGATCGGGACCCGACTGTTCATCTCGGCGACGACAGTGAAATTTCACGTCAGCAACATCATGCGCAAGCTCGCAGTGTCTCGGCGAGCCGAGGCCGTGTACGCGGCGAGCAAGCAGGGGTTGATCTGAGCGACGCCCAAACATCCGAAGGTGCGGGGAAGCTCTCCGCGCCCCACCCCCCCGGGTGTGAGGAGAGTGCACACATTTCGTAACGCAAATGCCTCGGATGGCTTACGCCCAGGGCTTACCGTGTGTGCACTCGAACCTAGCGCGGAGTGCATCATGACGTCGTATTGGACAACCCGGGGACTCGGCCCGGCCGATCAGATGAGCTATTGGGCCGATGTTCTCTGCCAGGCATTCACGCCGCTGGCACCGTGGCGATCCCGGGACCACGTCGAACACAGTTCGTCACGTTCAGGACTCCCCGGATGGGTGCGCTCCGCGGCGATCGGGGGTGGCAACGCAGCGGAGATCGCTTCCTGCACACAGCGAATCGATCACGGAAAACGCGAGGTAGCCCGCGCGGACGAGGATGTCGTCTTCGTCAATCTGCAACTGGACGGGCACTGTACGACCACTCAGGACGGGCGGCAGTGCACGGTCTCCCGAGGTGAGTTCGCCGTCGTCGACTCGACTCGCCCGTACCGGCTGGAGTTCGTAGAGCCCGGCAACGACGAACTGTGGCGAGTGCTGTCCTTCCGACTGCCGCGCCCTCTGCTGGCTGATGTGGTCGGTCCGTCGGCAGCGACGACTGCGCGGCGTTTCGCAAGCTCGTCGGGTTCTGCTCGGCTGCTCAGCTCGTTGATGGTGGAGACCTGGCGGACCGATTCCTCGCTGCAGACCGCCGAGCGGCAGATGATCGGAGCGGCCCATGTCGATCTGCTGCGTGCCGTACTGGGAGGGACACAACGGCGCACCGGATGCTCGTTGGAGACCGACGAAGCACTTCGGGTCTCCGTCGTTCGGTACATCGACTCCAGGCTTGCATTCGGCCGAGTTCCCGCCACCGATGCGGCCCGCCATGTCGGGGTATCGGTACGCACGCTCCATGCCCTCTTCGAGAGGACGGGAACCACGTTCGGTGCCGTCGTCCGTGAACATCGCGTCGAAGCGTGTCGGCGTGAGCTCGCCGATTCTCGGGACACTCGATCGATCGGAACGATAGCGGCAGCGTGGGGATTCTCGGATTCCGCCCATCTGGCCAAGACCTTTCGATCGCGCTTCGGATGCAGTCCGGTCGAATACCGCGCGTTGGTGCAGACAGGGGAAGTGCCGCAGTCGGCGCAGGGGTGAATCTGTTTGTTCGACAATGCAGAACGGTACCGATGACGGCGCAGTCCGGTACAAGACCGGGATGCATCGGGCGATGAAACATGGTGGGTAGGGCAGCGTCGCCCGATTCCGTTCTTCACCCCCACCAGGACAGACATCGAGGAGTCTCACATGACCCTGAGTTTCGAGCTCAGCCCCGAGCAGATGGCAGTGCGCATGCAGGCGCGGCAAGTGGCAGACGACATTCTGAGCGAAGTAGCGCCCACCATTTCCTCCATACCGAGCCCCGAGGATCGCTTCTACGCGCTGCAGCCGGTCTACAAGCAGCTGGCCGGTCTCGGCTTCGTGAAGGGACTGGTTCCCGACCAATACGGCGGCGCGTACTTCGACAATCTCACCTTCGCGCTCGCAGCCGAGGAACTCGCTCGGGTCGACATCAACGCTCCGACTGCGTTGCTGGGCACGGGATTGGGACTCAACCCGATCATCAATTTCGGTACCGAGGAGCAGAAGAACCGGTGGCTCCCGTTGTTCTGCGACGGCGAACCCCGATTGGCTGCGATCGCCTACACAGAGGTGACCGGCGGGGCCAATTACGACTCGGAGGACCCGACCGTCGGAATTCGGACCTTCGCGCGTCGCGAGGGCGACGAGTGGGTCATCAACGGTGCTAAGCACTACACCACCAATGCCTCGGGCTGGGACGGTCAGGGTGCCGACCTGATCAGTGTGGTCCGCCGTACCGATCCTGCACTGCCGCCGTCGGAGTCGCTCGCCGTCATCGTCGTGGAGAAGGGAACGCCCGGGGTCGAGATCACCGACATGATCGACACCATCGGACATCGCGCCACCAATTCGCCGCGGGTGGAATTTCGCGACGTGCGGGTGCCGGTCGGCAACATCGTCGGCAAGCCGGGCGACGGGTTGGACATCGTCGCCACCGCGTTCTCCTGGACCTTCTCGTCCATCGCTGCCGCGTGCGTGGGCAGGATGCGAGCTGCATTCGACTACTCTTTGCACTTCGCCAAGACCGACCACCGCTCCGGTCCGGTACCCGTCATCGAGTATCAGAACGCCGGCTACATGTTGGTGGACATCAAGACTCGCATCGAGGCGGTGCGCTACTTCGCGTGGAAGGCCGCCGACCATTTCGACCGCACCGGCGGACGGGATCGGGAATTGGCGAACGAGGCAAAGATCTTCGCATCCGAGACGGCCGTGCAGGTCGTGTACGACGCCATGCGTCTCGTCGGCGTCGATGCGTACACGAACCTGACACCGATCGCCGCGATCATGGAGGACGTCCTGTGTTTCCCGGTCTACGACGGCGGCAACATGGGGGTCCGACGGCGTAACGTCCACAATCTGCTCAAGGCAGACGGATTCGACTCACTCGCTGCAGCGGAGAATCGACTGTCGGTACCCGAGTACGCCTAGGTCGACGGAGGCAGTGGTGTCAGGATCCATTGCGATCCTGACACCACGTCGGCATTGCGATGTGGTACTCCCAGCAGCCTTTCAGACCAGTTGGGGGGTCACGGTCTTGTCGATCACGAGCCACCCACCGTGGTGCTCGAAGGTCCGAAATGCGCGGCCCGACGACCGACCGAGCTCGACCAGTGATGCCTCGTCGAATGTGCGGACGTGTCCGTGGCAGGCGGTGGTCTCGGTCTCGAAGGGCACGGCAACAACGACACGGGTGCGCGCGATGCGTAGCGCTTCTTCCACTATGCGGGAGCCGGTCTCGGTGTCGACGTGCTCGAGGAGATGCAGTGCAGTCACCGTGTCGGCACTGCCGTCGGCAACGGGAACATTGGCGGCGTCGCACACCACGGTGTCGAGCGTGATCCCGAGGTGTGGGGCCACGGTGGCGAGCAACCGCATGGTTCCGGCCGACAGGTCCGTCGCAGTCACCGAGTGGCCTTCCATCGCCAGCCGCAGTGGAAAGAAGCCGAAACACGAACCCAGGTCGAGCACCGACCCGACGATCAGGTTCTCCGCCCGTTCGTGGACAGGCGCGAAATCGGCGGTGCCCGAGAGCAGCTCGTCCAACGAATTGCGGTAATAGGTGGCCCATGCGTCGACCGGATCGGCGACCGTGGTGCGGACGATCCCGACCAACACCAACTCGAACTCGCGCTGCGAAAGACCTACATGGCGGGCGTGTGCGGTGACCATCGGAACCAGGCGCTCACCGATACCCGCAGACGTCAGGCCGTGGCAGACCTGCACGGTCGACCCTGTTCGGGCCGCGTCGAATTCCAGTCCGGGGAGGTGCCGAACCACCACGTTCTCGTGAGCCCAGACTCCATCCGGGCTCGGTGCGAGTGCATCCAACTCGGTCATCGAAAGCCATTCTGTTCGTCGGACTCTCAGCGAAGCCGTACCTTCGCACACCGCCGAGCGTTCCACACGACGGTGTGCGAAGGGACCGATCCAGGGAAGATCGGGCCGTTCGGAGGACGTGGAACCCACGCGCCGGACGGGCCACTGCCTACCCGGACGGTCAGGTGGTGTCGACTCCCGAAACTCGGCGAACGCGTCACGATCCAAGGAGTGTCCACGAAAAAGACGCGATACGCATGAGGGAGGTCCACTCCGAGTTTCGACTGTTGTTTCGGTCGAGTTACTCGACGGTGGTGGACGTCGGTCGGAGCTTCAGCGACCCTCGATCATTTTCGCGCACACATCTGTGGTGGCCGACCGAAGACGCGCCACCGCGATGTGGGACAAGGGCCCGCCCTCGATCCGTAAGGGCTGGATGGCGATGGTCGTGGCGATCATCGTGCGTGCTCGCAGCGACCGAGCGGCGTGATGCGCCGCGGCCGACCGCTTGTCCGCCGGTGTCTCCGAGTCGGGGAAGTAGTCGAAGGCGCGGCGTACGTGCCTGTCCTCGTACTCTTTGGTCAGCAGGCGCGTCCCAGGGGTGGCACCGCCGGCCACCTGAAGAAACAGCATCCGGGCCGCATCGGGGTGTTCTGCCGTCCAGTCCCAGACGGCGTCGACGGCCTCCTTGAACGCGGCGGAATCGGCCTCGGTGTCGTCCGGTCGAACTGCCTGGGCTGCGGCGGTACTGGCATCCATCGCGTATCCGAGCGCGGTATCGAACAGCTCTTCCTTGCCGGCGAAATGGTAGTAGACCGCCGTCGGAACCATGCCCGCTGCTTCGGCGATCTCTTGAATGGACGTTTCCGCAAAACCTTTGCGGGAGAAGACACGCACCGCCGCCTGGACGATGAGGTGGCGGCGAGAGGGCCGGTGGGCAGATCCCTTGGGGGGCTGGGCATCGGGCTCGGACGCAATCGGAGCATCGACAGCAGCTCCGAGCGCGGAACTCTCGTCGACTTCGGACGTCGAGCTGCTGGTTCGTCGCGGCACAGCGTCCTCCTCGGCACCTGGGTCAGTGCATGGTGCCATGATCTCCGTCATGGCAGCAAAGGCAGTGAAGCCGAAATCGACGGTGACGCCCCCGGCGGACAAGGGGGCCAAGCGTGCGGCGCATCGGCCCTCGCGGCGCGAAGTAGTGGTCGAGGCCGCCATGCATCTGTATTCGGTCAGGTCCATCGAGGACGTCACCGTGGCCGATATCGCCGCGGAGGCTCAGATGACGTCGGCGGCCGTGTACTACCACTACCCGTCGAAGGACGAGGTTCTGCTCGCGGGTTTACGTTTGTTCGCGGATGGTCTCCTCGACGAACTTCGGGCAGAGATCGCGGCCGATCCGGACGCTGCTCTGGGTGACATCATTTCTTCGTTGCTCGAGTGGACGGATCAGCACCGTGCTGCCGCATTGGTGTACTTCACCCGATCGCCCGGTTGGAGTCTGTCCATCGAAACCCTGCGAAGAGAAGTGCGTTCGGTGATGCTGGCGCTGTTCTCGGCCGAACTGCGCACTCGAAGCGGTATCGCGTCCAAAGCGAAGCAGGGTGCCGCAGCTGTTGCGTTGACTACCCTGCTCGAAGTGGCAGCCTCGTCATGGCTCACCGAGGATGCGGTTCTGGCCGGTCTCGGCCGACGTCGGTTCTCCGAGGAAGTTCGCGAGCTGGCGGCCGACATCTCGAGCGTCTGACGAGGGGTCTCGCGGCACCGATTTCACGAAGTATCTTCGGAGTTTTTTTCCAGTGCTCACTCGATGCGCTCTCCGTCCAGTCGGCTTTCGGCAGTGTCGCTGGGCGCTCGAAGCGGACCGACACCGGTGAAGAGAACCGACGCTCCTGCCGTCAGAAGCTCGGGAAGGCTGTTGTTCTCGTCGATCAGCCAATGCTCGTACGCCGAGATCGCCACCCCCAAGAGCATCCATCCGACGGTGCGCGGAAGATGGTCGCCGGGGTCGGAGTTCGTCCGAGCTGCCACGTATTCGGCGATGACCTGACGCCAGCCCTCGTACATCACCATCGAGTAGCTCTGCAGTGCTGGATTTCCCAGGATGAGTGCCATGCGCTGACGGTGAACGGCGGCTTCTTCCTCGGGGAATGTGTTGAACTGCAACAGGGCCGAGTGCAATCCGTCCGCGAGTCCGACGTTGCCGGGCAGGTCGTTCAGATGCGTCCTCAATGCCGTGAGTTGAGCGTCGAAATCGCCCCAGGGAACTGCGTTCTTGGACGGGAAGTAGCGAAAGAACGTGCGTCGAGCGATGCCCGCGGCATCGGCTATGTCGTCGACGCTGGTCTCCTCGAATCCCTTGGCGGCGAACAGTTCGATTCCGAGATCGCTCAGCTCGCCCCGCGTTGTGGACGGGCGCCTACCTGGCTGACTGGACGGTTTTGCGCTCCTGACCATTTTCTTCTTTCCATTCTCTGGTTTTCTGCACTCAGTGTCATTATGTTGGTGACCCAAGCCACTGTCGACTCCGATTGTGGTCCGAACAACCTCAGGAGGTTTCCGATGTCGAAGAACAACGAGAACGCTGTAGTCGATACGGCAGTCGTCGAATCCGATCTGGTCGAAGAGTCGTTGGTCGAGGAAGTATCCATCGACGGCATGTGCGGCGTGTACTGATCATGACCACTGCGGTGCGCGCGGACCTCGACGAGTTGGACCTGGATGTGCGGTGGATTCTGCATCCGCAGGTGGCGTTGCGGCCGGAGTCGTTCGGGGCGCTGCTCTACCACTTCGGAACTCGCAAGCTCTCGTTCCTGAAGAACCGCACGATCGTGGCGATCATCGAATCGCTGCCCGACCACCCGGATATGCGGTCGGCGATTGCGGCTGCGGGGATCACCGAGTCGCAGTCGGCGCCGTATGTCACGGCACTCGCGACGCTGGCCCGCTCGAACATGATCACTCGCCCGTAAAGCCCTGACCTATCGCAGAAGAGGACTTCCGCCCATGACCTCCACCCTCGAAAGACCAGCTCCGGTAGGAAAACTGGTCGATCAATTCGAACTCGGACTCGACGCCCCCATCTGTCTGACGTGGGAGTTGACCTACGCCTGCAACCTTTCCTGCGTGCACTGCCTGTCCTCGTCGGGTCGCCGTGACCCGCGCGAACTCAGTACCGAGCAGTGCAAGTCGATCATCGACGAGCTGCAGAAGATGCAGGTGTTCTACGTCAACATCGGTGGCGGTGAGCCGACGGTGCGGTCGGACTTCTGGGAGCTCGTCGACTATGCGACTGCGCATCAGGTGGGGGTGAAGTTCTCCACCAACGGGGTCAAGATCGACAAGAAGGTCGCGGCGCGTTTGGCTGCGTCGGATTACGTGGATGTGCAGATCTCCATCGACGGCGCGACGGCAGAGGTCAACGATGCGGTCCGCGGGCCGGGCTCGTTCGACATGGCCTGCCGTGCATTGGAGAATCTGAAGGAGGCGGGCTTCCGGGACGCGAAGATCTCGGTGGTCGTCACCCGGCACAACGTTTCTCAGCTCGACGACTTCAAGGCCTTGGCCGACAAATACGCTGCGACACTACGCATCACGCGGCTTCGGCCGTCGGGACGTGGCGCGGATGTCTGGGACGATCTGCATCCGACGGCGGGGCAGCAGCGAGAGCTCTACAACTGGCTCGTCGCGAACGGTGAGGGAGTGTTGACCGGTGATTCGTTCTTCCACCTGTCGGCATTCGGTGATGCTCTGCCCGGACTGAACCTGTGCGGTGCCGGGCGTGTGGTGTGTCTGATCGACCCGATCGGCGACGTGTACGCATGCCCCTTCGCCATCCACGAGAACTTCCTCGCCGGCAACATCGTGCGAGACGCCAAAGACGGCATGGGCGGGTTCCAATCCGTCTGGCAGACTTCGGAATTGTTCCAGGAGTTGAGGTCTCCGCAGACTTCGGGTGCATGCACCAAGTGTGCTCATTTCGATGCGTGCCGCGGTGGCTGCATGGCGGCGAAATTCTTCACTGGCCTGCCCATGGACGGTCCGGATCCCGAATGCGTCATCGGTAACGGCGAAATGGCGTTGGCGGCGGCGGGGGAGATCCCGAAGTCCAGCGTCGACCATTCCCGTACCGGGCAGCGCAAGACCCCACGAAAGTCGGTGCCGCTCACGCTGATGATGCGCCCCCCGGCGAAGATCTGCGACGAGAACCCGCTCGCAGGAATGGAACAGGAACACTGATGGCCAAGAGTGCGTGGTTCGAGACCGTTGCCGAAGCGCAACGGCGAGCGAAGAAACGTCTACCGAAGTCCGTGTATGCCGCACTCGTGGCGGGGTCCGAGCGCGGGTTGACGATCGACGACAACATGGCAGCATTCGGTGAACTGGGGTTCGCCCCGCACGTTGCCGGTCTGTCGGACAAGCGGGACTTGTCGACGACGGTGATGGGGCAACCCCTGTCGTTCCCGGTGATGATCTCCCCGACGGGTGTCCAGGCGGTGCATCCCGACGGTGAGGTAGCCGTCGCGAGAGCTGCTGCAGCGCGGGGCATTCCGATCGGATTGTCCTCGTTCGCCAGCAAGTCCGTCGAGGAGGTCGCTGCGGCGAATCCGCAGACGTTCTTCCAGATGTACTGGGTGGGCTCGCGCGAGATCCTGCTGCAGCGGATGGAGCGGGCACGCGCCGCGGGGGCCGTCGGATTGATCATGACCCTGGACTGGTCGTTCTCCAACGGCCGTGATTGGGGCAGCCCGTCGATTCCGGAGAAGATGGACCTCAAGGCAATGGTGCAATTCGCCCCCGAGGGCATCATGCGACCGAAGTGGTTGTGGGAGTTCGCCAAGACCGGCAAGATTCCCGACCTGACGACCCCGAACCTGACGCCACCCACCGGCGGTCCTGCGCCGACGTTCTTCGGTGCGTACGGCGAATGGATGGGCACCCCGTTGCCGACGTGGGAGGACGTGGCGTGGCTGCGTGAGCAGTGGGGTGGGCCGTTCATGCTCAAGGGAGTGATGCGGGTCGACGACGCCAAACGAGCCGTCGACGCGGGCGTGTCGGCTATTTCCGTCTCCAATCATGGTGGTAACAATCTCGACGGCACCCCGGCACCGATCCGGGCGTTGCCTGCGATCGCCGAGGCCGTGGGCGATCAGATCGAGATCACTCTCGACGGCGGAATCCGACGCGGCAGCGACGTGGTGAAGGCGCTGGCACTCGGTGCGCGTGCGGTGCTCATCGGGCGGGCGTACCTGTGGGGTCTGTCGGCCGGCGGTCAGGCCGGTGTGGAGAACGTGCTCGACATTCTGCGCGGCGGAGTCGATTCCGCCGTCCTCGGACTCGGACACACCTCGGTACACGATCTTTCGCCGTCGGATGTCGTCATGCCGCCCGGGTTCGACCGGAAGCTCGGGGTCTGAGCGAGGGCGTGTGGTTCGAGACCGTTGCAGAAGCGCAGCGGCGAGCACGGAAGCGTCTCCCACCGTCGGTGTACTCGGCTCTGGTAGCAGGTTCCGAACAGGGGCTGACCAGTCGTGACAACACCGCCGCGTTCGCCGAACTCGGGTTCGCCCCACACGTGGCAGGGTTGTCGGACACCCGTGAGTTGTCGACCACGCTGATGGGGCAACCGCTGGCGTTCCCGGTAATGATCTCCCCGACGGGTGTGCAGGCGGTACACCCGGACGGTGAGGTCGCCGTCGCCAGAGCTGCTGCGGCGCGGGGGATTTCGATGGGGTTGTCGTTGTTCGCGAGCAAACCGATCGAAGAGGTCGTCGCGGCCAACCCACGGACGTTCTTTCAGCTGCACTGGGCCGGTTCACGAGAGTTGTTGCTGCACATGCTTCAGCGTGCACGTGATGCAGGCGCGGTCGGGCTGATTCTGACGATGGACTGGTCGTTCTCGGAGGGCCGTGACTGGGGTAGCCCGGTGATTCCCGAACGCCTCGATCCGAGGGCGATGATCCGGTTCGCACCGGAAGCGCTGTGTCGGCCACGGTGGCTGACGCAGTGGGCGCGGTCGGGCGCGTTCCCTGATCTGACTGCCCCGAACCTCGCGCCGCCCGATGGGCCTGCGCCGACGTTCTTCGCTGCTTATCGAGAGTGGAAGGCGACCCCGCTGCCCACATGGGATGACATCGCGTGGTTGCGCGAGCAGTGGGACGGGCCGTTCATGCTCAAGGGTATTTCGCGGGTCGACGACGCACTGCGGGCCGTGGACGCAGGCGTCACCGCAGTTTCGGTGTCCAATCACGGTGGTAACAATCTCGACGGTTCTCCGGCGTCGATTCGGGTGTTGCCGGCGATCGCCGAGGCGGTGGGCGATCAGGTAGAGATCACCCTCGACGGTGGTGTGCGTCGGGGAAGTGACGTGGCGAAGGCACTCGCGCTCGGTGCGCGGGCCGTGCTGATCGGGCGAGCGTATCTGTGGGGTCTTGCGGCGAACGGTCAGGCCGGAGTGGAGAACGTCCTCGACATCCTGCGCGGCGGCCTGGACTCCGCCGTACTCGGTCTCGGTCGCACGTCGGTCCACGAACTGTCACCGTCGGATGTCCTGGTGCCAACTGGCTTCACGCCGGCGAATCAGCTCCCCGGTCTGGGATAACCGACGCCGATCGGAGTCCGGGATCCAGAACCGAGGGGCCGATTCGACGTCACCGCCGCCACAGGGGGACGAATCGACAGTCACCATTCGGACAGGTGAGTGTGGCCGTCCTGTAGTGCGCGAGCGAACAGGGCGGCCTTCGTCGGCGCGCTGCGTCCCACCGCCGCGTATTTCTGCCGGATGCGGGTGATGTGGGTGTTGATCGTGCCCACCGAGATGTAGACGGACCGAGCTGCGACCGTTTTCGAGTCGGAGGCGAACCAGGCGAGCATGACCTCGATCTCGCGGGCGCTCAACGCAGGCTTGCGGTGGCGAGGCTCGAGCGGTGTCGGGACTGCATCGGGTCCCCGCTGTGCCGGCCTTCGGAACGGGTGATGCACCGCCGATGCCAGCGTTCGTTCGAGCACGAAAATTTCCCCCCTGGAGTGTCCACTTGCCCCGACCACACCGTCCATCGTCGACTGGACTTCGTCGCGGATCCAGCTGAACGAGCATGTCCGTACAAGGTCAATACGGACGGCCACGGACTCCGTACGAGCGTCATTCAAACGCATCATTTGCTGTTCGTGCAGCTCAGCGCGACGCTCGAGTGCCACTATCGAGGTTTTCCCGGTTCTATAGTTCTCGCTCATGACCATCGACCGTCCGGATCCTTCGTCGATCACGGACCGCACGGAATTCGCGGCAGCATTGCGTGCGATCCGGACCGAGGCGGGTGCCACGGTCCGAGAGATCGTCGAGCGTTCCGGTGGCTTGCACGGCACCATCAGTGGCTGGTTCTCCGGACATCACGTCCCGACCAAAGCCAGCGCCGAAATGTTCGCTGCCGTACTGATCGCATGCGGCGTAGCCGACGAGGACGAGCGCGCCCTGTGGTGGGACGCGGTGTCGAGGGTGCGGTCGATCCCGGGCAGGCGGACCGTCGATCCGGCGAAGGGCGACCCTCCGTACAAGGGTCTCGAGGCGTTCGAGCCGGCCGATGCAGAGTGGTTCTTCGGACGTGACGACGTGATCGAGCGTCTGAGCACGCGCGTCCGGGAAGCCCTCGGCTCCGGTGGAGGCATCGTGTTCGTCGTCGGTGCTTCGGGCTCCGGTAAGTCCTCGCTCCTGCGTGCCGGGCTGGCATCGAGATTTACCGGTTCGGAAGTCCATTCCGGCGTCGGCGATATTCGTGCCTTCCCCGAGCGAGCCGAATCCTTTGCGCCGGGATCGGTTCTCGTCCTCGATCAGGCCGAGGAGTTGTGGACACTGGCGACACCGCTCGAGCGCGAGAACTTTCTGCGTGCGGCAGCGGCGTTGCCGAGCGCGGGGTCGGTTCTCGTGGTCGGACTGCGGGCGGATTTCTACCAGAACGCCGTGTCCGAGGACGCGCTGCTCGCCGGCCTGTCCGACAACCCGGTGGTTGTCGGACGTCTCACCGAGTCACAACTGCGGGAGGTCATCGTGTCGCCTGCCGCGAAGGCGGGTGTCTCCGTCGAGGCCGCCCTCGTGCAGGTCTTGGTCGGCGAATTGGGTCCACGCGGATCGCAGTTCGCCCACGACTCCGGTGCCCTGCCGCTGCTGTCCCATGCCCTGCTCACCACGTGGCAGGTGTCGAGCGGCAGAACGTTGACTGTCTCGGACTACCTAGCAACCGGCGGGATCGGCGGTGCCGTGGGGCAGAGCGCCGAGGAAGTGTTCTCGGCTTTGACCGCCGAACAGCAGCGCGAGACACGGCGCATCTTCATGCGGTTGGTCAATCTCGACGACGAGGTCGTCACTCGTCGCCGCGTCGATCGCGTGGAGCTGTTCAACGGAGACGAGAACGCGGTCGCGGTCACCGACGTCGACATCGTCGTCGAACGGTTTGCCGCACGCAGACTGCTGACCGTCGGAGAAGAGACCGTCCAGATCACCCACGAGGCGTTGCTGACGGCGTGGCAGCGGCTGCGCGAGTGGCTCGACGACGATCGTCAGTGGCTCGTCGAGCACCGTCGACTCACCCAGGCCGCAGAACTGTGGGAGAACAACGATCGCGACGACGGTTCGTTGCTGCCGGAATCGAGGTTGGCGCTGGTGCAGGAATCCCTCGGTCCGGTACGTCGGCGAGATCTCAACTCGGTGGAGAGGCGCTACCTCGACGCGAGTGCGAACCGAATCGAGCAACAGAACCGAAGCGACCGACGTCGACGACGCACCCTCGAAACGCTCGTCACTGCACTCGCGCTGCTGACCGTACTGGCTGTGACACTGGCAGTGACCGCGTTCGTTGCTCGGTCGGACGCGAACAACCGACGGGTCGAGGCCGAGCGCGCGGAGGCAGAGGCTGTCTCACGTCAGATCGCCGGCTTGGCAGGGCAATTGAGGACTCGAGATCCCGGGCTGGCGGCATACTTCGCATTGGCGTCGTACGAGGTGGACCCGACGGCGGAGGCACGATCGTCACTGCTCGACTCGTCCGCGATCCATACTCCTGTGCGGCTGCTCGGCGTAGAGGGCGGGGCGGTGACCGCGGTCGACCCGCGCGGAAACATCGTGGCGACAGCCGGTTCCGACGGACACGTACGGATGTGGTCGCTCGCAGACGGGCACGCGAAGCTCGGTGAAATTGTGTTGCGTGACGCCCGGGTGTTGACGTTCGATCCGCAGGGGAGCGTGCTCGCTGTGGGAGGATCGTACGGCGTCGAGCTGTGGGATGTGGCGAACCCGTCGGCACCGATGTTGTTGTCGTACACCGACGCCACGGGCGTGCGGAGCCTGTCGTACTCTCCCGACGGCCGGCTGCTCCTCGTCGGAACCCGAGATGACACACTGCCTCTCCTCGACGTTGCAGATCCCACCGCGCCGCGCACCATAGGTGAAGTCTCTCAACCTGGTTCGCCGACAGCGACGGAATTCAGTCCCGACGGCCGCTTCCTCGTGACGGTCGGTGCCGGGCGCGCGATGCGGCTGTGGGACGCGACCCGACTGACCGCGTCTCCAGCAGCCCCTGTCGTTCCGCTGCTCGACGTCCCCTCGGACGGATCGACCTACACCGCGCTACAGCTGGCATTCTCTCCCGACGGCACCACGTTGATCGCGGGTACCACCGGTCGCGAGGTTCTACGCTGGGCGGTCGACGGCGGTCGGCTGACTGCACTACCGGCGTTGACGGGATTCACCAGTTACGTCAACGACGTCGCGTTCAGCGGGGACGGGGTGTTGATCGCTGCGGCGAGTTCGGACAACACCACGAAGGTGTGGGACGCCGACTCGGGAACGCTGCAGCGGACACTGCCCGGCCCCATCGAGGTCACTTCGCTCGCGTTCTCACCGGATCGCTCGTCGATCGTGACGGCCAGTGGCGATGGCATCACGCGGATCTGGCCACTTCCTGGACCGGCCCTGGTCGATGCCGGCGACACGATCTATCAGAACCCCATCGGTGCGTCGGACACCCGGATGCTCGTCGGTGCCGGCAGCCGAGCCCCGGCCACGATCGTCTGGGACGTCACGGATGTGGAGCATCCGGTGGCGTCGGCACCGTTGGTGATCGGCGACGGTGCCCAGCAGACGGGGGCGGTAGCACTGACCGCAGACGGCACCCGTGCTGCTGTGGGTATCACCACCGGTGGATTTCAGCTTTGGGACACAACCGATCTCACCGATCCGGTCGCCCTCGGTGGCATTCGGGAGGCAACGACCAGCTTGACTGCGGGGCTGGTCTTCGACGGAACGGGAACCCTTCTGGTCGTCTCCGGCCAGAACTCGAACGACGTGTCGTTGTGGTCGCTGGCCGACCCAACGACCCCGCGAGCGTTGTCGACCCTGGAGGCGGGTAACTACCCCGCGGGTATGGCGCTGTCACCCGACGGTTCGGTACTCGTCATCGCCAGTGTCGGTGGCGTGGTCGAACTGTGGGACATCTCCGACCCCACCGATCCGCGTCGAAGGACCACGTTGGGCGGTTTCGGAAGTGACGTGCAGGCCGTGGCCATCTCACCGGACGGGCGAACACTCGCCGCAGGCAGTGCTGATCGCTCGATTCGACTGTGGGACATGGAGAATCCGGACAACCCACAGCACCTCTCGCGCATCGTCGGACCGTCCAGCCCGATCTGGTCGCTCTCGTTCGATCGATCCGGTACGCGGCTGGCCGCCGGTGAGGGGGGATCGACGCTCTGGCTGTGGAACGTGGGGGACCGCTACGCACCCGAGGAGTATGCCGCACTCACCGCGTACGGCCAGCGTGTCTACACCGCGGTGTTCGGCGCGGGCGGACAGGTGCTCTTCGGCGGTGGCTCGGCCCGCGACCTCCGCATGTGGCAGACCGAGCCGGACGAGGTCCGCAGTCGCCTGTGCGAATCCGGGGGCTCGGTGGTCACCGAAGCCGAATGGGACCGCTACCTGCCCGGGGTGCCGTATCGGCAGTTGTGCGAGACCTGATCGACCGCGGAGCCAGGGCTAAGGATCAGGGATCGGTCGGCTGAATCCCACCAGCATCCCGGTGTAGCGCTTGGGCGGCGGAGCGGCGAATTCGCCGCGCTTTCCGGTACCCAGTCCCAGCGAGACCAGTGACTGCACGAACAGTGTTCCCGCGGCGACGCCGTCGACCACCGGTACGCCGATCTCGGCCGAAATGTGTTGGCACAGATCGGCCATCCCCGCACATCCGAGGACCACGGCATCGCTACCGTCCGTCTCCACTGCGATGCGACACGCCTCGGTGACGATCTTGCGGGCGTCGGGGTCCGTCTCGAGATCGAGGACCGGCAGGTCGCACGCGTGGATGCCGAGGCAGTGGCGTCCGAAGCCGTAGTGGTTCGCCAGATCCTGGGCACGCCCGACGGTGCGTCCGAGTGTGGTGACGACGCTGAAGCCTCGGCCCAGGAAGCTCGCGGCGTGCATGGCCGCCTCGGCGATACCGATGACCGGCCCGGCCGCGAGTTCGCGAGCCGCGTCGATGCCGGGATCACCGAAGCAGGCGATGACGTAGCCGTCGACCCCCTCGGCCTCGCCACTGGCGATCTCGGCGAGAATTCCTGGGACGCTGAGGGCTTCGTCGACATGGCTCTCGATCGAAACGGGCCCCATCGCGGGGCTGACCGCGTCGACGACCGTGCCCGGGCCGACCACGGCCCGGGCACAGTCACCGATCGTTGCGGTCATCGAACTGGTGGTGTTCGGATTGATGACCTTGATGAGCACGGAAGAGATCCTATGCCTTCGCTGGAACGTCGAAGTTGGTGACAGCCAGCTTGGTTCGCGTCGCAAGGAAGTAGTACGTGGCGAATCCGATGCCGCAGCCGATGAACCAGCTGTACTTCGACGCCGTGGACATACCGGCGATCTCCAGGCCGTCGACGGCTCCGTTGAACAGCACGGTGAACATCGCCACCGCTGCGCCCGCGACGGTCGCGTACACCGCCGCCGGGTTGTAGCCCTTCGAGTACCAGTACAGGCCGGTCTTGGACATCGAGAAGAGTTCGTCGACCGCCACGTGCTGCTTACGGATCAGGTAGTAGTCGGCGATCAGGATTCCGAACAGAGGCCCGATGAACGCGCCGAGGGTCTCGAGCGTCAGGTGGATGACCTCGGGATTGTTGTACAGGTTCCACGGGGTGATCAGTACCGAACCGACTGCGGCGATCATGCCACCGGCGCGCCAGCTGATGCGTTGCGGGCTGACGTTGGAGAAGTCGAAAGCCGGAGCGATGAAGTTGGCGACGATGTTGATGCCGACCGTCGCGATGGCGAAGGTGAGGGCACCGAGGACGATGGCGAAGGTGCTGTCGATGCGGGCGACCGTCTCGACAGGGTCGGTGATCAGCTCGCCGAACACCGGCAGAGTCAGCGAGGCGGTGACGACAACGAGGATGGAGAACACCAGGAAGTTGACCGGCAGACCGAGGAAGTTGCCCTTCTTGACGGCAGCGTAGGACTTTCCGTACCGAGAGAAGTCACCGAAGTTGAGCATCGGACCGGAGAAGTACGAGACGACGAGCGCAATGGCTCCCAGCATGACGGGAACGGCGCTGAAGCCGGTGTACTCGACATCGCCGAGGGTGAGATCGATTGCGCCCCAGCCGGCTTTCCAGATCAGGTAGCCGCACAGCATGAACATGACGACGTAGACGGCAGGGCCGCAGAAGTCGATGAACTTGCGGATCGACTCCATCCCGCGCCAGAACACCGCAGCCTGAACGACCCAGAGGAACAGAAAACTCGCCCAACCGAGCAGCGACAGTCCGGCGAAACCGTAGTCCGCGGTGACGGCGTACGGAGCCAGAGACGGGAACAGCTTGATCAGCACGATGTCGAGGGCAGCCGATGCCAAGAATGTCTGGATGCCGTACCAGGCCACCGCGATCAGGCCACGGATGATCGCCGGGATGTTGGCACCGAGCACTCCGAAAACGCTGCGGCAGATGACCGGATACGGAACCCCCGTCACCTGGCTCGGCTTGGCGACCAGATTGCAGAAGAAGTAGACGATCGTGATGCCGACTAGCAACGCGATCAGCACCTGCCAACTGGCCAGCCCGAGCGCGAACAGGCTGCCCGCCGTCACGTAACCGCCGACCGAGTGCACGTCCGACATCCAGAAGGCGAAGAGGTTGTACGAGGTCCAGGTCTGCTTCTTCAGCGGAGCGAGATCCTCGTTGGTCAGCCGTGGGTCATAGGTGTCCTTGATCAGTCCACCACCGACGGGGTGGCCCGCGGCTTCCACGAGATCTCCCGTTTGAGCGGGACCGTGCGCTGTATCTGTCATCGATGCTCCTGACGGCATGGCGTATGAGACGAACGAAGGAGGTGAACGAGCGAATGAGGAAAAGTTAGCGGCGAAGTGTTGCGCACTCGTGACGAGAGCGATATATCTTTTCGGTCGTTCCTGCAGGCTCCACTCCCGTATCTTTTCCGGTCGTTCCTGCAGGCTCCACTCCCGTATCTTTTCCGGTCGTTCCTGTGGCCCTATTCCGACGACGGATCGGCGAACAACCCATGATCGTTCGACAGCGTCGAAATGACCGAATTGAGACGCGTGTGGTGATGCTGCGCGGCACGCAGCAAGCCAGCGGAATCGCCGGCCAGAAATGCCGCGAGCATTTCGGCGTGATCGCTGTGCAGCGAAGCCCTGTCCGACCCGGCGACATGCACCATGGGTTGCACGGGTTCGGTGATGTTCCAGGCGGATTCGAGCATGTGCAGCAATCGATGCATGCGGGACGGACGGGTCAGGGACAGGTGGAACTCACGCGAGAGGCGGTGATATTCTCGCGAGTCGTCCTGGGCAAGCGAGGCCTCGAGTTGACGATTGATCTCGACGATGTGGGCCCGGTCGGCCTCGGTGGCGAGCTCGACTGCGGACGGTAGTGCAGCCGTCTCCAATACCTCTCGCACGATGTACATTTCGCGAAGTTCGGCTGCGGTCAACTGCGCAACCGTGTAGCCCAGATTCGGTCGATGATCGACCAGTCCCTCGCCGATGAGTGTCTTGAGGGATTCGCGCACCGGAATTCTGCTCACCCCGAAGAGTTCCGCTACTTCATTGAGTGGAATCGGCGTATTCGGCGGCGCATCGCCGGCAAGAATGACTCGGCGTAACTCTTGCAGAATTGTCGGTTGCGGGCCGCCGGGTGCCGATATCGACAATTGCGAGAGCAATACGGATCGGCGACGGGGTGGCACGAATCGAAGATTATCGTCGCAGTGTTTCGGCGGCGTGACGTCCTCGTTCCATCCGATAGCATCTGCACTCATGGCCACGGACCCCCTCGGTACGCAGTACTGGCCGGACCTCGACGGGTCTCGCACCCTGGTGGTGCCGGTCGGCTCGATCGAGCAGCACGGTCCGCACCTCCCGCTCGATACCGACACTCGTATCGCAACCGCCGTGGCGCACACCATCGCGGATGCTCTCGTGGCCCCCGCGATCGCGTACGGAGCCAGTGGCGAGCACGAGGGATTTCCCGGCACCGTGTCGATCGGGGCCGCAGCTCTCGAATCGGTTCTGGTGGAGTACGGGCGTTCCGCGTGCCGCTGGGCCGAGCGAGTGGTGTTCGTCAACGGACACGGAGGCAACGGCCCCACCGTGCGCTCTGCCGTACTGCTGCTGCGCTACGAGGGCCGCGACGTCGTGTGGTTTCCGTGCGCGATACCGGGAGCAGATGCTCACGCCGGGCGCACCGAAACGTCGTTGCTGCTGCACCTTTCGCCCGAGGTGGTGAACATGAGCAAGGCCGAGGTGGGCAATGTAGCCGACATCGCCGATCTGTTGCCTGCGCTTCGCGTCGACGGCATGGCACCGATCACTGCGAACGGGGTGCTCGGTGATCCCACCGGGTCCGATCCGGAGGAGGGGCGTCGGATGTTCGAGCAGCTCTGCACCCGCGCCGGCGATGCTGTGCAGAGATGGAGTCCCTCCGAGCACGGAGTGATCACATGAACGAGCTCGATGGAATGCCTGCTGAGGAGCCGTCCGACGATTCCGGAAAAACGGGGCATGGGTATGTTCCGTCCGATTTCACGGGTGGCCGACACTTCGGCGTCTCGTCCGCTTACGATCTCCTGATGGGTGAAGGTCGGTTGCCTGACGGCTTCGGGGTGCGAGTCGATCCACGCGTACGCACATTCTCCGAAGGACGAGTCCTGATCGGTGGTTCACCGACACGCATGCTCAAGCTGGCACCGACGGCAGCGGCGATGATCGGTGACGGTTTCATCGAAGTGACCGACTCGCAGTCCGCTCTCGTCGCTCGCAAACTGCTCGACTCGGGTGTCGGGAACCCGCGCCCTATGTCGATCCCGTCGCCGAGCGACGTCACCGTGGTCGTACCGCTCAAGAACAACGAGGCCGGGTTGGAGCGCTTGATCGCCGCACTCCACGGTCTGCACGTCATCATCGTCGACGACGGGTCGGATGTTCCGGTCGCAGTGCCGCGGGTCTCGTGGAGTGTGGGCAGCGTGACGGTGCTCCGACACGAGCACTCGCGCGGACCCGCTGCGGCGCGAAACACGGGATTGCGATGTGCCACAACAGATTTTGTGGCTTTCCTGGACTCGGACGTCGTTCCGCGCAAGGGATGGCTCGAGGTGATGCTGGGACACTTCTCGGATCCGGCCGTGGCGCTGGTGGCACCCCGAATCGTCGCGCTGGAGCCCGAGGGCAGCGCCCTGGCCCGGTACGAACATGCGCGCTCGTCCCTCGATCTCGGTCGCAGGGAAGCAGCGGTACGCGCAGGCAGCTCGGTCTCCTACGTGCCCAGTGCGGCAATGCTGATTCGTCGGTCGGTGGCGATGGACTGCGAGGGATTCGACGAGTCGATGCACGTGGCCGAGGACGTGGACCTGTGCTGGCGGCTGCAGGAGGCGGGTTGGCGACTGCGCTACGAACCGGTCGCTCACGTCGCGCACGAGCATCGCGTCACCTTCGTCGAGTGGTTCGCCCGCAAGCTGTTCTACGGGACCGGTGCCACACCGTTGTCGGCACGTCATCCGGGAATGGTGCCGCCCATCGCAATGTCGCCGTGGACGTTGGTCGCATGTCTGCTCGCCGCGAGTCTGACGAGGATCGGACTCGTCGGTGCCGCCGCCACACTCGGTGTCACGATCGTCCGCCTGCGCAAGATGTTCGTCGGTCTGGATCAGCCCACGCGGATCGCGGCCATTCTCGCTGCCGAGGGTTTCGTGGCGGGGTTGTGGCAGTTGGCGTCGGCCCTGTGTCGACACTATTGGCCGATCACCCTGCTCGCTGTGCTGCTGTCGAGTCGTATTCGTAGAATAGCGCTGGGATTGGCTGTTGCAGAGGCGTTTTCGGATTGGTACAAGCATCGGGAACTCGGCGGCCTCGACCCGGTGCGGTATGCGTTCTACAAACGTGCCGATGATGTTGCGTACGGCGCAGGCCTGTGGCGCGGTGCACTGTCCGCGCGCAGCATGGACGCGCTCAAGCCTCGCCTGGACGGCTGACGCGGTGCGAGCCGGGCCCGCCCCGCAGACGGAGTGATCGGAATCGAGCACGCGGACGTCATCGTCGTGGGAGGCGGATCCTGCGGCTGCGTCGTTGCGTCGAGGCTCAGTGAGAATCCGGATCGGTCGGTGCTGTTGCTCGAAGCCGGGCCTGCGTTCTCCGGCGTCGCCGACGTTCCGGCGGCTTTGCTCGACGCGTCGACGCTTCCCATCGGTCCCGGGAGCGAATGGGTGGGCACCTATGCGGCCGAACTCGCGGCGGACGTGTCTCGGACGATCGCGCGGGGCCGGGTGCTGGGGGGCTCCGGCGCAGTGAACGGCGGTTACTTCGTCCGCGCCACGCCGGGTGACTTCGACGCCTGGCCGCAGTCGGTGTGGTCCTTCGATCAGGTGTTGCCGTTCTACATCGGCTCCGAAACCGATCTCGACGTCGGGGCGACCGGGCAGTGGCACGGTTCCCGCGGACCGATGCCGGTCTCGCGCACTCGCGTGCAGGACCGACATCCCGTGACGGCAGCATTCGTTGAGGCCGCGACGAACGCGGGCTTTCTGTTCCACGAGGACCTGAATGCTCCCGACGCGGCCGTGGGGGGAGTGGGCGTCGTGCCCTCGAATATCCGTGACGGGGTCCGCGTAAGTGCTGCTCTGGCATATCTGTTGCCAGTTGTCGGAAAGAAGAACCTTCGGGTACAGGGGAATACGACGGTCGCGTCGTTGATATTCAAGGGAAGCAAGGTGATCGGGGTCGAGATCATCGCCGACGGTGTACGCAGTGTCGTCGAGTCCGACACCGTTGTCATCTCGGCCGGCGCGGTGCAGACGCCCGCCCTGCTGCTTCGATCCGGCGTAGGACCGTCGGAAAGTTCTGCTGCGCTGGGTGTTTCGGTCATCGCCGACAGTCCGGGAGTCGGCCAGGGTTTCAGTGACCATCCCGAGGTTGCCGTTCCCGTCGTCACGACGAACGAATTCCCGACGGCATCTCGTGCTCTGGAAGCGGTGCTGCATGCGGGCGACGTGGAGATCAGGCCCTACACCAGAAGATTCGACCGACTCATTTCCGGGCTCCCCGCAGGTCCGCACGTGTTCGGTGTCGGCCTCATGCGCTCGACGGCGCGAGGGAGCATCGCGCTGCGCAGCACGGATCCGTTCGAGGCTCCGGACGTGCGCTACCGCTATCTCGAATCGGAGGGTGATCGGCAGGCGATGCGAGGTGGCGTCGCACTGGTGCGAGATCTGATCGCATCGCCGTCCATGGCCTGCGCTGAAGTCCCTGCGACCGACGACCCTTTCGCGGCACTGGGCACGTCGTTGCACCTGTCCGGTAGCGCCAGGATGGGTCCCGAGTCGGATCCGGGGTCGGTGCTCGACGATCACTGTCGCGTGCGGGGAGTGGACGGAGTCTTCGTGATCGATACTTCGGCGTTCCCGGTGGTGCCCAGCCGCGGCCCGCATGCGACGGCGATCATGTTCGCCGAGCGCGCCGCGGCGTTGATGGGAGGGGACCAGGCGCAATGACCGGTGACTGTTGCAGACCACGGTGGGGCGTGTAGGCGTAGCGTTCGTGGTCTGGGGACCGTTCAGGTTCCCCGATAGATGGGTTACTGCCATGTCGGACAAATCGCCCCGCAACACGATGACCAAGAAATCCGGCAAATCGCTCAAGGACAAGCGCGCAGACAAGCGGGCCAAATCGAGTGGTGACACCAGCAACGACATCATCACCACGGCCGTCAAGAAGAAGTAGGCACTGGGGGTCGGCGCAACCGGCCACGGCCGCGCGCGTCGGCCACGGCTGTATCCTTGCGTGTGAGCTGGGTTACAACGATGTGGACAGGTCACGGAGGAAGCGTCGAATGGCAAGCCGATCGGACAGTGGTGGCAACCCCTGGGTCGCAGTGCGCCCCGGCGAGGACGTCGCTGTGCTCGCGCGCCAGATGTCCAGTGCCCATCAATCTTTCGTCGACGATGTTCGTACCCACGGTTCGGCCGTCCGGTCCGTCGTTCTCGATTCGTGGATGCGCAGCCGAACCAAGGGTGTCGACCCGGACGGTGGCAACGACACTCCTGCGCTGACCGGTGCGGACCTCGAGCGCTACCGCAACGGACACCCGATGGCCATCATCCGCCCGGTGATTCGAAAGCTTCTGGTCGAGGACGCGTCCGACACCGGTTTGCTCGTTGCGATTTCCGATGCCGAGGGACGCCTGCTGTGGGTCGAGGGTGATTCCGCGGCCAAGGACCGAGCACTCGCGATGGACTTCGCCGAGGGGGTCGATTGGAGCGAGGAGAGCAAAGGCACCAACGCCCCCGGCACTGCGCTCGCGGTCGATCACAGCGTGCAGATCTTCGCATCCGAGCACTTCTCGCGGTCGGTGCACGAGTGGAGCTGCTCGGCGGCACCGGTGCACCACCCCACCAGTGGTCACATCCTGGGTGCCATCGACATCACCGGTGGCCCGCGGGTAGCGGTGCCCGAGGTGCTCTCGTTGGTGCGCGCAACGGTCGCCGCTGCTGAATCCGAGCTGCGCCTGCATCTGATGAACTCGCCGAAATCGTTGGGCGACACAGCTCCCCGGCTCGAGGTCCTGGGATCGGGACGGCCGGGAGTGGTGCGCGGATCCGGCCGGATACCGCTCTCTCAGCGGCACGCCGAAATTCTGCTTCTGCTCGGTGAGCATCCCGAAGGCCTGAGCTCCGACCACCTCGCCGTACTGCTCGACGAGCAGGAACTCGACTCGGTCACCATTCGCGCCGAGATGTCGAGGCTGCGCAAGGCCTTCGGTACTGCGGGCCTGGCATCGCGGCCCTACCGGCTGGTCGGCGAGTTGTCCTCCGACGTCGGCGATATCCGACGAGCCCTGGATCGAGGCGACGTCGACGCTGCTCTGCGCATCTATTCGGGCCCGGTGCTTCCCGGGTCGTCCGCGCCGGGAATCGAGGAGATCCGCGAGGAACTGCGGTCTCGGATGCAGGCCGCATTGCTCCGACTCGGAGATCCGGTGCTGCTGGCGCAGTGGACCTCGTCCATCCACGGGCGCACGGACGTCATCGCATGGGAGGCGTACCGGGCCACGCTCAGCCGCGACTCCGCGCTCTATGGGCAGGTCAGTGCGCGTATCGACCTTCTCGACCGCGATCTCGGCATCTGAGGAACCGGTCGCTCCAGGCCGTCCTCGGAATCGGCAACGTAGTTGCAACGTTGCAAGCCCTAGTGTCCTGAATCACACACCGCATCAACTGTGAAGCACGTGTCGATCAGGAGGATTTTCAATGTCCGTCTACGCCCGTCCAGGTACCGCCGATTCCGTCATGTCGTTCCAGTCGCGCTACGACAACTGGATCGGCGGCGAGTGGGTACCGCCGGTCAAGGGCCAGTACTTCGAGAACCCGACTCCCGTCACCGGTGAGAACTTCTGCGAGGTCGCCCGTTCCACGTCCGAGGACATCGAGCTCGCGCTCGACGCCGCACATGCCGCAGCCCCCGCATGGGGCAAGACCTCCGCGGCCGAGCGTGCCGTGATCCTGAACAAGATCGCCGACCGCATCGCCGACAATCTCGAGTCCATCGCGCTGGCGGAGTCCTGGGACAACGGCAAGCCGATCCGCGAAACACTGAACGCCGACATCCCGCTGGCCATCGATCACTTCCGATACTTCGCCGGCTGCATCCGCGCGCAGGAGGGATCGCTCTCCGAAATCGACAGCGACACAGTCGCTTACCACTTCCACGAGCCGCTCGGCGTCGTCGGGCAGATCATCCCGTGGAACTTCCCGATCCTCATGGCCGTGTGGAAGCTCGCCCCCGCCCTCGCCGCCGGTAACGCTGTGGTGCTCAAGCCCGCCGAGCAGACCCCCGCGTCGATCCTGCACCTGATCTCGATCATCGGCGATCTGCTGCCTGCGGGCGTGCTCAACATCGTCAACGGATTCGGCGTCGAGGCAGGCAAGCCGCTGGCATCGAGCCCGCGTATCTCCAAGATCGCGTTCACCGGCGAGACCACCACCGGCCGCCTGATCATGCAGTACGCGTCGCAGAACTTGATCCCGGTGACCCTCGAGCTCGGTGGCAAGAGCCCCAACGTCTTCTTCTCCGACGTGCTGCAGGCCAACGACGACTACCAGGACAAGGCGCTGGAGGGCTTCACGATGTTCGCCCTCAACCAGGGTGAAGTGTGCACCTGCCCGTCGCGCTCGCTGATCCAGGCCGACATCTTCGACGAGTTCCTCGCCCTCGCAGCCATCCGTACCAAGGCTGTGCGACAGGGAGATCCGCTCGACACCGAGACCATGATCGGCGCACAGGCCTCGAACGATCAGCTCCAAAAGATCCTGTCGTACATCGAGATCGGCAAGGGCGAGGGCGCACAGGTCGTCACCGGCGGCGAGCGCGCACAGCTGGGCGGCGACCTCAACGGCGGCTACTACATGCAGCCCACGATCTTCACCGGCAAGAACAACATGCGCATCTTCCAGGAAGAGATCTTCGGCCCGGTCGTCTCGGTCACGTCGTTCACCGACTACGACAACGCCATCGAGATCGCCAACGACACCCTGTACGGGCTCGGCGCAGGCGTCTGGTCGCGGGACGGCGGCATTGCCTACCGCGCCGGCCGCGATATCCAGGCCGGTCGTGTGTGGACCAACACGTATCACCAGTACCCCGCGCACGCGGCCTTCGGTGGTTACAAGCAGTCGGGTATCGGCCGCGAGAACCACAAGATGATGCTCGATCATTACCAGCAGACCAAGAACCTGTTGGTCAGCTACGCGCAGAAGGCACAGGGCTTCTTCTGATGAATGCCCCTCGGCCGCCTGCGCGGCTGAAGACCACCGTCGAGGCGATGGACCTGCTCCGTCGCCTCGGCGGTATCCACGGCGAACTGATGATGCATCAGTCCGGGGGATGCTGTGACGGGTCGTCGCCGATGTGTTATCCCGCAGGCGAATTCATCGTCGGCGACCGGGACGTTCTTCTGGGGTACATCGACCTCAGGCTCGGGGTCGGCGAGGTCCCACAGGATCTCCCGAGCGGGAGCGACGGTGTACCGGTATGGATTTCGGGGTCTCAGTTCCAGGCGTGGAAGCACACGCAACTCGTGCTCGACGTGGTTCCCGGCCGCGGCGGTGGGTTCTCGCTCGAATCGCCCGAGGGAGTGCGCTTCCTCAGCCGCGGACGTGCGTACACCGCCGAGGAGAACGATATCCTCGCCGAGCACCCACCGCTCGTGGGCGTCGACTGGGAAGAAGGCCGACGGCCGGAGATCCCCGACGATCCGCTGGTGGTCGCCGAGGCCGTCGATGCATGTCCCGTACCAGGGATGCTCCAGGGCTGAATGCCTGCGGCAGTGGTGCGGCTGAGAGCCCCAGGCGGCACTCAACCGCACCACTGCGCGGAGCGCATACAGTGCGAACGATGAAGAGCGCACCGAAGTCCGACCACGTCGAGGGTGACGAGAGCCTGCGCACCGTGGTCATCGCTTTCGTCGCCAACCTCGGCGTCGCGATCGCGAAGACGTTCGCGGCCGTGTTCACCGGATCTGCGTCGATGGTTGCCGAGGCTGCGCACTCCTGGGCCGATACCGGGAACGAGATATTCCTGCTCGTCGCCAATCGTCGAGGATCGCGCGGACCGGACGATCGACGGCCACTCGGGTACGGGCGCGAGACCTACTTCTGGTCGACTCTCGCAGCGGTCGGACTCTTCGTCGCCGGTGCGGCCGTGTCGGTGTGGCACGGCATCACCTCGCTGTTCGCCGGCGAATCGAGCAGCGAGAACTACCTCGTCGCATACGTGGTGCTCGGCATCGCATTTCTGCTCGAGGGAGTCTCGTTTCTGCAATCGGTTCGACAGATTCGCGGCGAGGCCGCCGAGTACCACAGAGACTTTCTCGATTACGCGCTCGAGACCTCGGATCCGACACTGCGCGCAGTGTTCGCCGAGGACAGTGCCGCACTGATCGGCATCGTCATCGCCGGTGCCGGAATCGGATTGCATCAGCTCACCGGTAACGCCGCCTTCGACGCCATCGGCTCGATTCTGGTGGGTGTGCTGCTCGGAATCGTCGCGTTCGTACTCATCGATCGAAACCGCCGATTCCTCACCGGCGAACCGGGATCGAGAGCATTATGGAACGCGGTGGTGCAGCGGATCGAGGAACTTCCCGACGTGGCGTCGGTCCGGTTCGTTCGCATCGAGTTCGTCGGTCCCAAACAGCTCTACGTGGTGGCGAGTGTCGATCTCGTCGGTGATTTCGCAGAATCACGCATCGCGCACACGCTCCGGCGGCTGGAGCGTGAGTTGGAAGCCAACAGAGCTGTGGTGGACGCAGTACTGACAGTCGCCGAACCGGACGAGGGAGACCTCGGCGACGTCAACGCCGCCGGTTACCAGCCGTAATTCGCCCGTCATTCATCGATGACGCGCCGCTTACATCACGCGCCTATCGTGAACCGATTCGCGCGCCACACCTGTTGTGAATCGTCCCCTCGGGCGTGACCGTCGTCCCGAGCGTTATGGCTACGAAAGGCTTGTCATGTCCGTAGTAGACCCCCAGTCGTCTCCTCCGAAATCGGGCTCCCACGAGAGCACTCAGTCACACGTCGAGGGCGGTGACTACCTGGCCAAGCGAACCCTGAAGAAGGGGACGGCCGGCTGGGTCCTGCTGGCGGGCCTCGGAGTCAGCTACGTCATCTCCGGCGACTACTCCGGATGGAATTTCGGTCTCGCCGAGGGTGGCTTCGGTGGTCTGCTCATCGCGGCGATCATCATCGCGGGCATGTACCTGGCCATGGTGCTCGGCATGGCCGAGATGTCCTCGGCGCTGCCCGCCGCAGGCGGTGGCTACACCTTCGCCCGCCGCGCTCTCGGCCCGTGGGGCGGATTCGCCACCGGTACAGCGATTCTCATCGAGTACGCCATCGCTCCCGCCGCCATCGCGACGTTCATCGGTGCCTACGTCGAATCCCTCGGGCTGTTCGGCATCACCGACGGGTGGTGGGTCTACCTGGTGGTCTATGCGGTGTTCATCGGAATCCATCTCTCCGGCGCAGGCGAAGCCCTCAAGATCATGTTCGTCATCACCGCGATCGCCTTGGTCGGACTCATCGTGTTCGCCGTCGCCGCCATCGGACAATTCGACGCGAGCAACCTGACCGACATCGCGCCCACCGACGCAGCCGGAGCTTCGGGATTCCTGCCGTTCGGCTACCTGGGCATCTGGGCTGCCGTCCCGTTCGCCATCTGGTTCTTCCTCGCGATCGAAGGCGTTCCGCTGGCCGCAGAAGAGGCCAAGGATCCGACCAAGAACGTCCCACGCGGCATCATCGCCGCCATGGGCGTGCTGCTCGTCACCGGTGCTGTCGTGCTGCTCCTGGTGACCGGCGCAGGCGGTGCCGACGCCGTCAAGGAATCGGGAAATCCGTTGGTGGAAGCCCTCGGTGACGGAACTGCGAGCAAGATCGTCAACTACATCGGCCTCGCCGGACTGGTTGCGTCCTTCTTCTCGATCATGTACGCGTACTCGCGCCAGCTCTTCGCGCTCTCGCGTGCCGGATACCTGCCGAAGACACTGTCCATCACCAACTCTCGCAAGGCCCCGACGCTCGCCTTGATCGTCCCCGGCGTCATCGGCTTCCTGCTCTCACTGACCGGTCAGGGCGCAATGTTGCTGAACATGGCCGTGTTCGGCGCGGCGCTGAGCTACGTACTGATGATGGTCAGCCACATCGTGCTCCGTCGCAAGGAGCCGAACATGGAACGCCCGTACCGAACCCCCGGCGGCGTCGTGACCACCGGATTCGCGTTGATCGTCGCAGCGCTCGCCGTGGTGGCCACGTTCGTCGTCGATTCCACCGCGGCACTGTGGTGCCTCGGCGTGTTCGTCGCGTTCATGGCCTACTTCGGCATCTACAGCAGGCATCATCTGGTCGCGAACTCGCCGGACGAGGAGTTCGCTGCGCTGGCCAAGGCCGAGGCCGAGCTGGAATGACGATCTACACCCAGCAGGTCTCGGGCACCACCTACACCTTCGACGGGTTGGTGGACTTGATGGCCAAGGCGACACCGCTTCGATCGGGCGACGAATTGGCAGGCTGCGCAGCCGAATCGGATGCCGAGCGCGCGGCAGCCCAGTGGGCATTGTCGGAGGTCTCGCTCGACGTCTTCCTGCAGGATCTGCTCGTGCCGTACGAGAGCGACGAGGTCACCCGGCTCATCATCGATTCACACGACCGCCTCGCCTTCGGATCGGTGTCGCACCTGACCGTCGGCGGCCTGCGGGACTGGCTTCTCCAGGTCACCGCCAGGCCGGACGCGGCCGCGACGTTGCGGTCGGTGGCCGCCGGACTGACTCCGGAGATGGTGGCAGCAGTCAGCAAGATCATGCGAAACCAAGATCTCATCGCGGTGTCTCGAGCCGTGCAGGTGACGTCGGCTTTTCGTACGACGGTGGGACTGCCCGGAACACTCACCACCCGGCTCCAACCCAATCACCCGACGGACGACCCCCGCGGAATCGCCGCGGCCACGCTCGACGGGTTGCTGCTCGGATCGGGTGATGCGGTCATCGGGATCAACCCGGCGACCGACTCGCCTCAGGCGACGGCCGAACTGCTGCACCTGCTCGACGAGATCCGGCAGCGCTTCGAGATTCCCACACAATCGTGCGTGCTCTCGCACGTGACCACCACGATGGAACTGATCGACAAGGGAGTTCCGGTCGATCTGGTGTTCCAATCCATCGCGGGCACCGAAGGAGCCAATTCGAGCTTCGGAGTGAACATTCCGCTGCTTCGGCAAGCCAACGAGGCCGGCCGATCGCTGCACCGCGGAACCGTCGGGAACAACGTCATGTATCTCGAAACAGGCCAGGGTTCGGCGTTGTCGGCGGGCGCGCATATCGGTACCGGCGACCGCCCCGTCGATCAGCAGACCCTCGAAACGCGTGCGTATGCGGTGGCCCGCGATCTCGAGCCGCTGCTGATCAACACCGTCGTCGGATTCATCGGGCCCGAGTACCTCTACGACGGCAAACAGATCATCAGGGCGGGCCTCGAAGATCACTTCTGCGGCAAGCTGCTGGGACTGCCGATGGGTGTCGACGTCTGCTACACCAACCATGCCGAGGCCGACCAGGACGACATGGACACCCTACTGACGCTCCTGGGTACCGCCGGGGTCGCGTTCGTCATCGCGGTGCCGGGTGCCGACGACGTCATGCTCGGCTACCAGTCGTTGAGCTTTCACGACGTGCTCTACGTTCGTCAGGTTCTCGGTCTGCGACCCGCACCGGAATTCGAGTCGTGGCTCTCCCGACTGGGCATGGTGGACGCCGACGGCAGAGTCCTCGACGTCGATGCCGCGGGATCGCCGCTGCGCGCGTTGATGAGTGCGCGATGAGCACGCCAGCGGAACGACCGGAAACAGAGTTCTGGGGCGAGTTGCGCGCGATGACGCAGGCTCGAATCGGGTTGGGCCGCATCGGTGATTCGTTGCCGACCACGCGGGTGCTCGAGTTTCGCTCGGCGCATGCTGCGGCGCGCGATGCTGTGCACATGCCGCTCGAGGTCGAGGAGTTCGTGGGCCGGGTGGAGCAGGTCGGTCTCGGTGCGCCGTCGGTGGTGACGTCGTTGGCGACGAGTCGCGCGGAGTATCTGCGACGGCCCGATCTCGGTCGGCAACCGAAGGATCTGTCGGAGGTGGTGAATTCCGAGAGCGAGATCGGCATCGTGCTGGGCGACGGGTTGTCCCCACGTGCGCTCGCCGATCACGGCGTGCCGATGCTGGAGGCGCTGAAAGCAGAGCTCTCCGATCGTTATTCGATCGCGGCTCCGGTGATCGCCACCGAGGCGCGGGTGGCGCTCGGTGACCACATCGCGGCTGCGATGGGTGTGCGGACGGTGTTGGTGCTGATCGGGGAGCGTCCGGGGTTGTCGGTCGCCGACAGTCTCGGTATCTATCTGACGCATCTGCCGAAACCCGGGTGCACCGACGCCGATCGCAATTGCGTATCCAACATCCATCCGCCGGAAGGCCAGGGGTATGCGCAGTCCGCACGAATCGTGGCCGGTCTGTTGGCCGGTGCCAGGAAGCTCGGGCGGTCGGGTGTGGCGTTGAAGGACACCTCGCGAGCCGATGTGCTCGAGGCAGGCGAGGCCCTGACCCTTGAGTGACATCCCCCTATTCGGGGGTGGCCGACGGTGACCGGGCTCACTACCGTGGCCGTATGGACAGTTACTCTTCCGGTGAGTCGGACACAGCGGTGCTGGACGACACGATCGGTGCGAATCTGGATCGAACTGCGGCGCGGTACTCGGATCGCGATGCGCTGATAGATGTTGCGTCCGGGCGACGGTGGACCTACTCGGAGTTCGTCGCAGACGTCGATCTGTTGGCGGCCGGGTTGCTCGTGGCCGGAGTCGAGGTGGGGGACCGCGTCGGAATGTGGGCACCGAACTGCCCGGAATGGGTTCTGGCGCAGTACGCGACCGCCAAGGTCGGTGCCGTGTTGGTCAACATCAACCCCGCGTACCGTTCGCACGAGTTGCAGTTCGTGCTGAAGCAGGCCGGGGTGTCGGTGTTGTTGTCGGCCAGAGAGTTCAAGGGATCGAACTACGCGGCGATGATCGACGACGCCCGCCCCGAGGTGCCGTCTCTGCGTGAGGTGCTGTTCATCGGGAGCATCCAGTGGGAAGCCATGACCGATCGCGGGCATCGAGCGCTGGCGAAGACTCCGCGCATGATCACCGATGTGTCCGAGCGGCTCCGCTGCGACGACGCCATCAACATCCAGTACACCTCGGGGACAACGGGTTTCCCCAAGGGTGCGACGCTCAGTCATCGAAACATCCTCAACAACGGATTCTTCGTCGGCGAGCTCTGCCATTACACCGCCGAGGATCGAGTGTGCATTCCGGTGCCGTTCTACCACTGCTTCGGCATGGTGATGGGCAATCTCGCGTGCACGTCGCACGGCGCAGCGATGGTGATTCCCGGACCCTCGTTCGATCCGGTCGCGACGTTGACGGCCGTCGCCACGGAGAAGTGCACCTCGCTCTACGGAGTCCCGACGATGTTCATCGCAGAACTGGCACTGGAGAACTTCGAGGATTTCGACCTCGGCAGTCTGCGTACCGGCATCATGGCCGGATCGCCGTGCCCCACCGAGGTGATGAAGCAGGTGATCGAGCGGATGGGGATGGCCGAGGTGTCGATCTGTTACGGCATGACCGAGACTTCTCCGGTGTCGCTGCAGACTCGGAGCGAGGACTCCGTCGAGCAACGGGTGTCGACCGTCGGACGCGTCGGTCCGCACCTCGAGGTGAAGATCGTCGATCCGATCGAGGGCAGCACACTGCCGCGTGGGGAGGCGGGCGAGCTGTGCACGCGCGGGTATTCGGTGATGTTGGGCTACTGGGAGCAGCCGGAGAAGACCGCCGAGGCCATCGACGACGAGGGGTGGATACACACCGGCGACATCGGGGTGATGGACCACGACGGCTACGTGGCGATCACCGGACGGATCAAGGACATGGTGATTCGCGGCGGTGAGAACATCTATCCCCGCGAAGTGGAAGAGTTTCTGTACACCCATCCCGACGTCCTCGACGCGCAGGTGATCGGTGTGCCCGACCCGAAGTACGGCGAAGAGCTGATGGTGTGGATCCGGATGAAAGACGATGCTGCGCCGCTCGATTCGGCAGCGGTACGTGAGTTCTGCGACGGGCGGTTGGCGCACTACAAGATCCCGCGGTACGTGCACGTGGTCGACGAGTTCCCGATGACGGTCACCGGCAAGGTGCGCAAGGTGGAGATGCGCGAGCGATCGCTCGGCCTGATCGAACAGCTGCCCTTCGGCTGACATACTCGCTTCCATGACCAGTGCGCTGTGGACGCCGACGGATTCCGACCTCGCCGAGGCTCGGGTGACCGAGTTCGCGCGCTTCGTCGAGCAACGTCACGATGTGCTTCTACCGGACTACCTCGCTCTGTGGCGATGGTCGACCACCGAGCTGGAGCTGTTCTGGCGAGCGGTGTGGGACTTCTTTGAGGTTCGCTCCTCCAGCGTGCCGACAACGGTGCTCGCGGAGCGCACGATGCCTGGCGCGCAGTGGTTTCCGGGTACGGAACTGAACTACGTGGACCACGTGACTCGGCACGCTCGACCCGGTCGCGCCGCGATCGTGCACGCCCGCGAAGACGGTTCGACGCGGACCGTGACGTGGGAGGAGATGATCGATCAGGCCGGGGCGCTGGCGGGGACGCTCGCAGGCGCGGGAGTTCGACGCGGCGACCGCGTCGTCGGGTATCTGCCCAACGTCCCCGAGGCGGTGATCGCGTTCCTGGCGACCGCGAGTCTGGGTGCGGTGTGGTCCGCGTGCGGGCAGGACTACTCGGCCTCGGCAGCGCTCGATCGTCTGGGACAACTCGAACCCACGGCACTGATCACTGCCGACGGGTACGTCTACGGAGGGAAGTTCCGAGACAAGGCCGCCGATGTCGACGCGGTCACGGCCGGGCTGCCGACGCTACGGCTGGTGGTGACGGTCGGCGAGGCGTCGGGAACTGCAGTGAGCTGGTCTGCCGCAACAGCGCAGAGCCGTGAATTGGAACCGGTCGCAGTGCCGTTCGATCATCCGCTGTGGGTCGTGTTCTCCTCCGGTACCACCGGTCTGCCCAAGGGCATCGTGCACGGTCACGGCGGCGTGGTGCTCGAGCATCTCAAATCGGTTGCCCTGCACTCCGATCTGGGGCCGGAGGACGTGTTCTTCTGGTACACCAGCCCCAGCTGGATGATGTGGAACTTTCAGGTCGCCGGTCTGCTGGCCGGTTCCACGATCGTGTGCGCCGACGGCAATCCCGCATTTCCGACGCCTGATGCATTGTGGGACATCGCCGCTCGGCTGGGTGTGACCTATCTCGGCACCAGCCCCGGGTACGTACTCGCATGCATCAAGGCCGACGCACATCCGGGCTCCGATCACGATCTCTCGGCACTGCGGGCCGTCGGGATCACCGGGTCCGCGATGCCTGCGACGTCGTCGATCTGGTTGTCGGAGAACATCGGAGCCCATGTGCCGGTCTTCTCCATCTCCGGTGGCACCGATGTGGTGTCGGCGTTCGCCGGGGGAGTGCGGACCGCGCCGGTCTGGGCGGGGGAGCTGTCGGTGCCGTTCCTCGGCGTCGCGCTGGACGCCTACGACGAGGACGGCCACGCAGTCCGTGGCACCGTCGGTGAACTGGTCGTCACCGAGCCGATGCCGTCGATGCCGCTGTACTTCTGGAACGACGCGGACGGATCTCGTTACCGAGAGGCGTACTTCGAGACCTATCCGGGAATCTGGCGGCACGGCGACTGGATCACCAGGACCGATCGCGGCAGTGTGCTCGTCCACGGCCGGTCGGATTCCACGCTCAACCGCAACGGAATTCGTATGGGGAGCGCTGACATCTATCAGGCCGTCGAATCGCTGGACGAGGTCACCGAGGCGCTCGTTCTGGGCATCGAGCTACCCGACGGCGGATACTGGATGCCGCTGTTCGTGGTGGTCCCGGGCGGCGCGACCGACGAGTTGGGTGAACGCATCCGATCCGTCATCGGAACCCAGGTGTCGCCGCGACACGTTCCCGACGACGTCATCGCCACGCCCGCGGTGCCCCACACCCGAACCGGGAAGAAGCTCGAGGTACCGCTCAAACGACTTTTCCAAGGTGCTGCTGCGGCGGGCACCGTCGATGCGAGTGCCGTCGACGACCCGGCGGCGTTGGCGTGGTTCGTCGACCGGGCGGCCGAGTTTCAGCGAGTCCAGCGCGCGAGGTAGGCCTTCTCCTCCGGCGCGATGCGGCGCAGAGTCTCGGCACCGACGTCGACCATCGCCATCCGGGTGGTCGCCACCACCGCGGGCGGCGAATCCGGTGCCGCGCCCGCGGCGCGCACCTCGTACCCGATGGTGAAGTCGACAGCGCGCACCTTCTCGAACCACAGGGTGACGTCGAGTGGACCGTCCGAATGACGGAGCGGCTTCTTGTACGCAATGGTCACGTTGGCGATCAACGCACTCTTGATCAGCGACTCGTTGGCCTCGCCCTCGCTGAGCAGCCATTCGATTCGCGCTTCTTCGAGCAGGGTGACCATTCGTGCATGGTTGATGTGCGCAAAGGCGTCCATGTCGGACCAGCGCACCGTCACGCTCGCGTGATATCCGACGGGACCGGTCTGCTCTGTCTGCATCGCAACAGGCTCTGTCTTCATTGCTAGAGGATGGCATGCGCGCCCGTGAAGTCGACGCTCTAGAGTCCCAGGAGTGATTATCGCCAATGTCGCACTGGATGGTTCCGGCGTGCTCTTCGACATCGAACTGGCAGGGTCGGTCATCGCGGCGATCACCCCCGCAGGTACTCGACGCGCAGCGGGTGACGAGGTGCTCGACGGTGGGGGCGGGGTGGCGCTACCCGGATTCGTGGACTCTCACGTGCATCTGACGCAGTGGGCGGCGGCCCGTAGGCGAATCGACGTCGGGCCGGCGATGTCGGCGGCCGACGCCGTCGCGCTGGTGTACCCCTACGCGCGTACGGCAGGTGAATCCGTGGTGCGCGCCAACGGTTTCCGCGATGCACAGTGGCCGGAGGAGCCACACAAGGACCTGCTAGAGAATGCGCTGCCCGGTGCCCGTGTGGCGATGACGAGCATGGACCTGCACACGCTGTGGCTGAGCCCCGCGTTGCTCGACGACCTGGGTATCGACCACCCCACCGGGGTGTTGCGCGACGTCGACGGCCTCGAAGCGGTCATGGCACTCGAAGAGCAGGAGGACCCGGCCGAACTCGATCGGGCCGTGCTCGACGCCACCGCGGCACTGGCGGTCCGCGGAGTCACCGGCGTCGTGGATTTCGAGTTCGCCGACAACAAGACGGTCTGGGATCGACGCCTGACGGCCGGCTCTCCCGCGGTACGCGTCGACACGACCGTGTGGCCGCAATGGCTCGACGAAGCACTCGAGCGCGGCGAGCGGACCGGAGACGTCTCGGCTCTGTCGGAACTGATCCGGCGCGGACCGCTCAAGGTGATGCTCGACGGCTCGCTCAACACCCGGACGGCGTGCTGCCACGACAGGTACCCGGGGATCGAGGGTGACGACGCGTACGGTCTGCTGCTCGAGACCCGCGAGGGTCTGTTCGAGCTCGTGTCGCGGGCCTCACGCGGCGGCATCGTTCCGGCGATCCACGCGATCGGTGACCGCGCGAACGGTGTTGCTCTCGATGCGTTCGAGCGCGCCGGTTGCGGTGGTCGAATCGAACATGCGCAACAGATCCTGCCGGAGGACATCGCGCGTTTCGCAGCGCTCGGCGTCGCGGCATCGGTGCAGCCGCAGCACGCGATGGCCGATCGCGAGATTGCCGAGGATCTGTGGGCCGGACGGCGCTCGGTGGCGTACGGATACGGAACCTTGCACCGGAGCGGGGCGAGGTTGCTGTTCGGTTCCGACGCGCCGGTCAGTCCGCCCGAGCCGTTGGCCGGAGTCGTCGCGGCGGTGTTCCGTACCGATGACGACCGACCCCCGTGGCACCCCGAAGAAGCCGTACCTCTCGAGGTGGCACTGCGGGCGGCGTGCGGTGGACGCGGGATACTCCGCGTGGGGGATACGGCTGACATCGTCGTTCTCGTCGAGCATCCCGTGCACCGATCGGCACACGATCTGGCCGACACCGAGATCCGAGCGACGATCTGCGCCGGCGCGCTGACCCACGCGTCCGCCGGATAGGCACCGGGTTCGCGGACGAAAATTCGGTCCATAGCCGGACATGAGAACTCACTCATGTTGCCCTCATCGGCGTCTCACTCGTTCGAGACAGTGTGGTGATGTGAAGTTCGCACCCAAGATCGCCGTCCTGGCGGCCGTGGTGATCGTTCCGGTGGGCGTAGCACTGGCGAGCACCGTACTTGCCGACACCCCACAGCCACCGAGCTTCGAGCCGCGAGTCACCGTCGGAGTCGCGGCACCGAGCGCATCCGAGACTTCCGGCGAGGCGCCGCCCCCATCGGCCACACCGGCCTCCTCGACCGCTGCACCCCCGACCGCTGCACCCTCGACCGCGGACCCCTCGACCGCTGAAATTCCTCCCGCGGCCACGGGCCCGGTGGGCGGTACGGCTCCTGCTGCAGCGGAGCCGCCGGCAGCACCGCAGTCCATCGTCGTCCCTGCCCCTCCTCCCGTCGAAGTCATTCCGGACGGTGATGACGATGACGACGACGTCGGTGGCCAGGACGATGCGGATGGCGACGACGATGTGGAAGACGACGACGGGTGAACTCGACCGAGAAACTGATCGACGGCAGTGATGCCCGCACCGAGGTGCTCGCGCGGAGGGGACCTGTGCCCGAGCCTGCGCCTCGTCGTCCCCGGGTAGGAACCCGTGTTCCGGCGCGGGTGCGCATCCTCGGTTGGCTGTTGTTCGTCATGGCACTGGCCATGCTGGCCGTGGGGGTTGCCGTACGAACGATCCTCCTCGCCGATGTCGAGAGAGACACCGCGGTGGCGCTCGAGCAAGAGATCGGCGAGTTCAGCGAGTTCGCTGCGACCGGCCGGGATCCGGACGACGGGTTGCCGTTCGGCAATGTCGCCGATCTGCTCCAGTTGCACCTCCAGCGCCAATACCCGGACGACGACGAGATCCTGTTCGGCTACACCGACCGACTGCTGCGTCAGGAGCGCAGCGGCCCGGGAGATCTGGTCGCCGACGCGGCCGTCGTATCGGCGATCGTGGACTCACCCGACAGTGTGGGATCGACGCAGACTTCGGAAGGCGAAGTCGCCTGGGCAAAACAAGTTGCCGAACCATCCGGTGGGGGCCAGGCCGGGACCTTTGCGATCGGAATCCTCGTCGATCGCGAGCGCGCAGACGTGTCGAACACCGTTCGTGTCGTGATCGGAGTGTCCCTGATGGCACTGCTGTTCACCGGCGGCATCGCCTGGGTCGTGGCCGGGCAGATCCTTGCCCCCGTGCGTCTGGTTCGCCGGACCGCAGCCCAGATCACCACCGACGACCTGTCCAGGCGGATCGAGGTGGACGGCCGAGACGACGTCGCCGAACTCGCCGATACGTTCAACGACATGCTCGACCGATTGGAATCCGCGTTCGCCGCGCAGCGACAATTCGTCGACGACGCGAGTCATGAGCTTCGTACGCCGATCACGATCGTCCTGGGGCATCTCGAATTGATGGGCGACGATCCACGCGAGCGCGAAGAGACGGTCCGGCTCGTCACCGACGAGTTGGACCGAATGAACCGGATCGTGGCGGACCTGTTGCTGCTCGCCAAAGCCGAGCGGCCGGATTTCGTGCACAAGCAACCGGTGGATCTCGAGACCCTGACGCGCGATATCGACGCGAAGGTGCGCGCGCTCGCCCACCGCGACTGGATACTGGGGCACGTCGGCACGGGCTCGGTGCGCGTCGATCCACAACGAGTGACGCAGGCAGTGCTTCAGCTGGCGCAGAATGCGGTGTCGCACACCGGCACCGGTGACCGGATCGTGGTTGGCTCCGAGCTCGTCGGGGACCGAGTTCTGTTGTGGGTGAGCGACACCGGTCCCGGTGTGTCCAACGATGACGCGCCGACCATCTTCGAGCGGTTCGCCCGCGGGACCAGTGGTTCGCCTCGCTCGGACAGTGGCGGCGCGGGTCTTGGCCTGAGTATCGTGCGAGCGATCGCCGACGGGCACCACGGTTCCGCGACGCTCGACAGTCGGCCCGGTGCGGGTGCAACATTCGGGCTGGACCTGCCGGCGCGATGAGCGACCGACGATGAGCGACCGACGATGAGCCGCATCGTGATCGCCGAGGACAACGACCGCATCTCGTCCTTCGTCGAGAAGAGGTTGCGCGCCAACGGTTTCACCACGACCACCGTGGTCGACGGCAGCACCGCGATCGACTGTGCGACGAGCGGAGATGTCGACTTCGTCGTCCTGGATCATCACGTGTAGAGATACGATTTCGACCTGGGATATCGGCCGGCCTGAGCGGAACAGCACATGAAAGAACGCTCATGGAACGTTCATCGACGTTTCATCGGACGGACCGAGACTGGTCACCATGAACACGGTCAGCTACAGAACGCAGCCACCTCCTGTCCCGGAACCGATGCGCTCGTGGCGCTTTCGCGATCTGTTGACCCGCCGACTGGTCCAGGGTGTCATGAGTTCGGTTGCGCTGCTGGTACTCCTGGCCGTACTCGCGGGCGCGGCGCAAGGGCTGCCCAGCGCCGGGCGGACCACGCTCGTGGTCTTCACCGCAGCTGTCGCGCTCTGGGTGTTCACGAAGATCGACGACACCTACGTAGCTCTCGGTGCCGCACTTGCTCTGGTACTGACCGGTGTGGTGAGCACCGACGCACTGTTCGACACTCTCGGCGAGGAGACCATCTGGCTTCTCATCGCGGCATTCATCATCGCCGCGGGAGTCCGTGAGTCCGGTTTGGCAACGCGCGCAGCAGTGTTCATCGTCAGTGGCGCGCGTAGCGTACGCCAGCTCGCCCATCTGGTGACGGCCGCGTTGATCGTGACCGCTTTCGCGATTCCCGCCACCTCGGGTCGCGCCGCCCTTGCGCTGCCGGTGTTCTTGGCGTTGGCGCAGGCGCTCGCCGAGCGCAAGCGGGTGGTGCGGGCGTTGGCAATCCTGTTTCCTACCGTCATCCTGCTGTCCGCGGTGGCGACGCTCATCGGGGCGGGGGCGCATCTGATCACCAGCCAGGTGCTCGAGAGTGCGACGGGTACCGGGATCAGCTTCACCGCGTGGCTGTTGCTCGGTGTGCCGCTGGCCGTGGTCAGCAGCCACTGCGCCGCCGAACTGGTACTGGTGCTGTTCACCGATCGGGAGGATCGCCGAATACCGTTGACGGTGAACGTATCCGACATGGCATCGCGACTCCCGACACCGGTGACGGGACCGCTGACCATCGCGGAGAACCGGGCCGCGACGCTGCTGGCCGTCGTCATCGTGCTGTGGTGCTCCGAACCGTTGCACGGCGTGCACCCCGCCATCATCGCCCTGCTGGGTGCCTTGATCTCCACCTCACCGCGGGTGGGTACCACCGACTTCGGAAAGGCGCTCGCTACCGTGCCGTGGTCGCTGCTGTTGTTCATGGCGGCAACGCTGGCCCTCGGGACCGCGTTGACGACGTCCGGTGCGGCAGGGTGGCTCTCGGACGGGCTGTTCACGGTGGTTCCGATCGGCTCGGCACCGCCCTGGGTGTTCATCGCGGTGGTGATCGTGCTGTCCGTGGCCTCGCACCTTCTCATCCAATCTCGCTCGGCACGTTCGTCCGTCCTCGTTCCGCTCGTCGTCACCACGGCTTCGGCGCTCGGAGTCGACCCCATGGCCGCGGCCTTCGCGTCGACGGCTGCAGCAGGCTTCTGCCACACCATGCCGTCCTCGGCGAAGCCGGTGGCAATCTTCGCCAAAGCCGAAGGTGTGGAGACGTATTCACCGAAGGACCTGCTACGCCTGTCCGCCTTTCTCGCGCCGCTGACCGCAGGGACCGTGCTGTTCTTCGCCGTGTTCGTGTGGCCGCTGCTCGGCACCCCCATCTCCTGATCTCCCACCCTCGAAAAGGAATCGATCACCATGCCGTCTTCCACCCCACTCCGGTTCGTCGTCGCCCCGTCCGGGTTCAAGGAATCTCTCGGTGCCGACGAGGTCGCGTCGGCCATTGCCGCTGGTATTCGCCGGGTGGTGCCCGGGGCCATCGTCAACTCGGTCCCCCTCGTCGACGGGGGTGAGGGGTCCGCTCGCGCCCTTGCCGGTGCCACGATGGGCAAGGTGATCGACACCGTCGTGACCGGGCCGGTGGGCAAGCCGGTCGATTCCCATTTCGCTCTGCTGGGAACGGACGGGCCGGTCACCGCGGTCGTGGAGATGGCAGCAGCGGCCGGTCTGTCGCTGGTTCCGCGAGACATGCGCGACCCGACGGTGACCACGAGCCGCGGAGTCGGTGAGCTCATCCGTACCGCCCTCGACTACGGTGCCGAACGAATCCTGTTGGGCTGCGGCGACTCCGGCACCTCGGACGGCGGTGCGGGGCTCCTACAGGCGCTCGGAGTGCGACTTCTCGATGCCGAAGGCCTCGAATTGGGCGACGGCGGAGGCGAGTTGACTCGGCTCGACCACATCGATGTATCCGGCCTCGATTCACGGCTGAGTCCGGGAAGCGGTGTGGAGATCAGGGTCGCATGCAACCCACACAACATCCTCTGTGGGCCCGGCGGAGTTGCCCGGGTCTTCGCACCGCAGAAGGGGGCCAGCTCGACGCAAGTGGAGATCCTGTCGGCCGCGATGGACCGCTGGGCCGAGGTGTTGGAGCGTGACGTGTCGACGCGGCCGCCCGGTCTGAACCTCCGCACCGGGCCCGGTACCGGCGCGTCCGGCGGGATGGGGGCAGGCGTGGCAGCGGTCCTGCGGGCCGAGCTGCTACCGCGCTTCGAGGTGATGCTCGATCATGTCGACCTCGACAGCCTCATCGCGACAGCCGACCTGGTGTTGACCGCCGAGGGGTCCATCGACAAGCAGACGCCGAAGGGGAAGATCCCGACGGAGGTCGCCCGCCGAGCCAAGCTTCACGGCAAACCTGTGGTGGCGCTCGCGGGAACCATCGGTCTCGACGCCCGCGCCAACTACGACTCGGGTATCGACGCCTTCGCCGGCATCCTGCCCTCACCGGTCGAGTTGGTCGAGGCGCTCGAACGGGGTGCCGAGTTCCTGACCGATGCCACGGAGCGAGCGATGAGATTGATTCTGGTCGGAGCGACCCTGGGCCACTGAGTCGGCCCCGGCATCGAACGATCCCGGTCGGCGGCGTCGTGAACGGACCCGTGGACCTGCCGAAGTACCCGAGATCGCCGATTCTGTCGGCCCAGCCGCGTAGCGTCACTCCGATGACGTCGTTCACCGATCCACGCGTGCGTGAATTTCTGTCGCAGGGCACCCGCACCGGCAAGCTCGGCTACCTCGCCTCCGATGGGCGGCCGCTGGTGGCACCCATCTGGTTCGTCGTGGAGGGTCAGCAGATCGTGTTCAACACCGGTGCCGATACGGCCAAGGGCAAAGCCATTCGTCGTGATCCGCGGGTGGTGCTGACCGTCGACCTGGAAGAGCCGCCGTACGGGTTCGTGCAGGTGCAGGGCATTGCCTCGGTGGACGAGAATCCGACCGAACTGGTACGCACAGCGACCGCGATCGGAGCCCGCTACATGGGCCGCGAACGCGCCGAGGAGTTCGGCACCCGCAACGGCGTACCGGGCGAATTGATCGTTCGGATCGCACCCACCAAGGTCATCGCCGCTTTCGACATGACGGGATGACGACCGACGATATCCGCGCGGTCGGCCCTGTAGATTGACCGGGTGCCGAATCGAGTCGGAGTGTGTCGGGTGCGCTCGAACGGGGTACCGACTTGTAACGGTCCGGTCCATTCGCACGGATATGTACCGAAGAGTAATTTCCGAATTTCCGTGACGAGTAAATAGGGAACGTAGAAATCAACTTGCTCGATGTGTTCGGTGCTCACCGATCGCCGCCGGTCCGGCGGCCGGTGAGGGCGCATGTGATTGTGGGAAAGAGAGGCTTCGATTGGACCCGCTAGCTGTTGGAGATGTCGGAGACGGCAACGAGAGGGTCGGCCCGCAGCACTCGTCGTTCCCCCTGTCGTCGGCCCAGTTGGGAATGTGGTTCGCGCAACACGTCGATCCCTCGGTTCCCGCGAACATCGCCCAGTACGTCGAGTTGAGGGGCGAGCTCGACGTCGAGCTTCTTCGACGCGCGTCCTCCCAGGCCGCTCTGGAATTGCAATCCGGTTTCGTGCGCATCACCGAGATCGACGCCGAACCCCGGCAGATCGTCGATCCCACCCTCGACGACTCGCTCGGCCTGCTGGATCTGCGCGACGAGAAAGACCCGCGGTCCGCGGCGCTCGCGTGGATGCACGCCGACTACAGCGCGCCGATCGACATTCTCGAGGATCGACTGATCGCCGCCACGGTTCTGCGCATCGAGGACGACGTCTGGTTCTGGTACGAGCGAGTGCACCACGTGGTACTCGACGGCTTCGGTGCCGTCACGTTCATGAACCGCGCTGCGGAGCTGTACACGGCGGCGGTCGAGGGCGTCGAGCCGACGAAGAATCTTGCCTCGGACCTGACGAAGGTCTACGACATCGACATGGCCTACCGCGATTCGACCCGTTTCGAGGCCGACCGCGAGTACTGGGCGTCACGCATCGACGGCATCGACGGAGTCACCACCCTCGCCGGGCACACGGCTGCGCCTGCCGCGAAGAGTCAGATCGACACCACAGCTCTGTCCACCGAGACGATGGAACACCTCGAGGCCCTGCGCGCCGAGACCGACACGACGATGGCCACCATCGTCATCGCGGCGTTCGCGACCTACCTCGCGCAGATGACCGGACGTGAGGACGTCGTGCTGTCGCTGCCGGTGACCGCACGTACCACCGCGGTGCTGCGTCGTTCCGGCGGCATGGTGTCCAACGTCGTGCCCCTGCGTTTGGACGTGGCCGGCGACACCACTGTCGAGACCATGCTGGCGCGCGTCAACGCCGAGGTCTCGGGAGCCCTGCGGCACCAGCGGTACCGGCACGAGGACATCCGCCGCGACGCGGGCGGAGCCAGCGGTCAGGCATCCTTCTTCGGTCCCTGGGTCAACATCATGCTGTTCTTCGGCGAGGTGCGTCTCGGTTCGATGGTCGGCGGCATCAACATCCTTTCGACCGGCCTCATCGAGGACTTCGGGCTCAACCTCTACACCAGCGTCGCCGGGTCCACGACCCATATCGACTTCGAGTCCAACCCCAACCTGTACGGACCCGACCAGTCGGGCCGAAACCACGAGCGCTTCGTCGACTTCCTCGGCCGGTTCGTGGCATCGGGACCGACTGATCCGGTGTGGAATCTGGCTCTGACGGACGGTGCCGAACGAGATCTGGTCGTCGCCGAGTGGAACGCCACCGAGCACGAGACCGAACCGGTCACGTTGCTGTCCGCGTTCGAGGCTGCTGTTGCGGTGAATCCCGACGCGACGGCTCTGGTGTACGAGGGCGAGGCGCTCACCTACGGCGAACTCTCGGCCCGGGTGAATACGCTCGCTCGCCACCTGATCGACATGGGCGTCGGCCCCGAGACGCTCGTCGGCCTCTCGATCCGTCGTTCGTTCGACCTGGTTGTGGGCATGTACGCCATCGTGGCGGCCGGTGGTGCGTGGGTGCCCATCGACCCCGACCATCCAGCCGAGCGCACGGCGTACATTCTGGACTCCGCGCAGCCCCGGTGCGTGCTGATCTCCTCGCGGGACGACGTTGCACTGCCCGACGGAACCGAGACGGTAGCGGTCGACGTCCTCGATGACGTCTCACGATCGTCGGCACCGATCCGGGATGCCGAACGCACTGCACCACTACGGCTTTCGAATACCGCCTACGTGATCTACACGTCCGGCTCCACCGGTCGGCCCAAGGGTGTCGCGGTGGAGCATGCGGCAATCCACAATCAGATGGAGTGGATGCTCTCCGAGTATCCGATGGACGAGTCCGACGTCTATCTGCAGAAGACGGCAACGACGTTCGACGTCTCGCTCTGGGGTTTCTTCCTTCCTCTGCGGGTCGGTGCGACCATGGTGCTCGCGACTCCCGACGGCCATCGAGACTCGGTCTACGTGGCAAACAAGATTGCCGAGCATCGCGTCACGGTCACCGACTTCGTGCCGTCGATGCTGACGGTGTTCGTATCCAACGCGCCGATGAACACGTGCAGTTCGCTGCGCCACGTGTTCGTCATCGGCGAGGCTCTGCCGGTCGAGACGGCGACGGCATTCCGCTCACTGTGCCGAGCCGGACTGCACAACCTCTACGGCCCCACCGAGGCCGCAGTCTCGGTCACCTACCACCCCAGTAGCGCTGCGGACACTCGGTCCGTGCCCATCGGCGTCCCCGAATGGAACACCAAGGCGTTCGTCCTCGACAGTCGCCTGCGCCCAACCCCGATCGGCGAGTCGGGTGAGCTCTATCTCGCCGGAGTCCAGCTTGCGCGCGGCTACGTCGGGCGACCCGATCTGAGCTCGGATCGCTTCGTGGCCAACCCCTTCGGAGTCCGTGGGGAGCGGATGTACCGCACCGGCGACCTGGTGCGCTGGCGTGCCGACGGGGTGCTGGACTACATCGGTCGTACCGATTTCCAGGTCAAGTTCCGCGGACAACGCATCGAACTCGGTGAGATCGAAACGGTGCTGCTCTCCCACGAATCCATCTCGCAGGCAGTGACGTTGGTGGTGCAGACGGTCACCGGCGACCAGTTGGTCGCCTACGTCGTCCCGTCACCGGGAAGTGCCATCGAATCGGCCGAGGCGATCGAGTTCGCCGGGCACTCGCTGCCCTCGTACATGGTGCCCGCCGCAGTCGTCGTTCTGGACGCGCTGCCGCTGAACACCAGCGGAAAGCTCGACCGAAAAGCGTTGCCGGAACCGGTGTTCAGCAGTGCCAAGAAGTATCGCGCACCGCACAGTCGGGCCGAATACGTCGTCGCGGGAATCTACGAGGACCTGCTCGGCGCTTCCAAGGTCGGCTTGGACGAGGACTTCTTCGAGCTCGGCGGCAACTCGCTGATCGCCACGCAACTGGTGACGCGGGTCGGCAGCGCTCTCGGAGTGCGCCTCGGTGTCCGAGAGTTGTTCGAGGCGCCCACCGTCGGTGCGCTGGCGGCTCGTGCGGAATCGGCAGCTCGCCTCTCGTCCGATACGCCGGTGCTCGAATCCCGCGAGCGGCCCGAGCGCATTCCGCTGTCGCCGGCGCAGCAGCGCATGTGGTTCCTCAACCGCTTCGACCCGACCACTGCGGTGTACAACCTGCCGTTCAGCGTGCACCTGACCGGGCCTCTCGACGTGGTCGCGCTGTCGACGGCGTTCGCCGATGTCGTCGAACGACACGAATCACTGCGAACGATCTACCCCGAGGTGGACGGCTCACCCGAACAGGTCGTTCTCACCGCGGCCAGAACTCCCGCGAAGATCCTTCCGGTTCGCGTCGAACGGCACGAATTGGGCGACCGCCTGCACGAGTTGGTCGCCAAGGGCTTCGACGTCACGATCGACACCCCGTTCCGGATCGCCCTCTTCGAGATCTCTCCGACCGAGCACGAACTCGCCATGGTGCTGCACCACATCGCTGCCGACGGAGCATCGTTCGGCCCACTGGCACGCGATGTCCTCGTCGCGTACTCGAGCCGAGTCAAAGGGCGCACACCCGAGTGGACGCCCCTCGAGGTCCAATACGCCGACTATGCGCTGTGGCAGCGTGCGGTACTCGGTCCCGAGAACGAACCGCTGTCGTTGGCCGCTCGTGAAATCGCCTACTGGAGAGCCACTCTCGAGGATCTGCCGGACCAGCTGACCTTGCCGTCGAGCAGGCCACGTCCGACCGTGTCGTCGAACGCGGGCAGCAAGCTGCGCGTCGATGTTCCGGCACCGTTGCATGCCTCGCTGACGAGTCTTGCTCGGTCGAACAACGCCTCGCTGTTCATGGTCATGCAGTCGGCGTACGCGCTGCTGCTCGCCAGGCTCAGCGGCACCACCGACATCGCCATCGGAGCACCGGTGGCGGGCCGCGGCGAACCCGCGCTCGACGACCTGGTCGGCATGTTCGTCAACACCCTGGTGCTGCGCACCGAGGTCGATCCCGCGTTGTCGTTCGAGGATCTCCTGGCACGAGTTCGCGACACCGACCTGTCGGCGTTCGCGCACGCCGACGTTCCGTTCGAGCGCCTGGTGGAGGTCCTCAACCCGGTACGTTCGACGGCCCGGCACCCGCTGTTTCAGGTCGCGATCTCGCTGGAATCGGCCATGTCTCGCGAACTCACGGTCGGTAACTTGCGTGCCGTGGCCGCCGAATTCGACGTTCCCATAGCCAAATTCGATGTACAGCTGTGGCTGACGGAGCATCTCGACGACGGGGTGCCCGCGGGCGTCGGCGCGGTCTTCGAGTACGCCACAGATCTGTTCGACGAAGAACTGATCGAGAGTTTCGCTCGCAGATTCCTGGCCATTCTGGACGCGGTCGTCGCCGACCCGACGGTTCCGGTCGGCGATGTCGTCATCGTCGATGCGGCGGAGTACCAGTGCGTGGCGTCGCAGTGGAACTCCTCGGGTGTCGGCGTCTCCGAGGAAGCGACGCTGGCCGACCTGCTCGACTCGGCGGGGGCCAGCAACCCGGACGGTATCGCGGTGCGCTTCGGTGGCACGTCGATGACCTATGCCGAATTCGGTTCGCGCACAAATCGTCTCGCCCGCGCGCTGATCTCCGGCGGCGTCGGTCCCGAGAGCCTGGTCGCTGTCGCGCTGCCGAGGTCGGCAGAGCTCGTGGTCGCTCTCGTCGCGGTGATCAAGGCAGGCGGCGGTTACCTGCCGGTCGATCCGAGCTACCCACTCGACAGAGTCGAGTACATGCTCGACGATGCCCGCCCGACCACCGTGTTGTTCTCCGGTGCAGACCGGGTCGAGTTGCCGTCGGACGTCCAGTCGCGTGCCGGTGTCGCATTGCTCGACATGGACACGATCGACCTGTCCTCGGTGCCCGACGGTCCCATCGCCGATGACGAGCGAACACGCGCCCTGCGGCCCGAGAACATCGCCTACGTCATCTACACCTCGGGTTCGACCGGTCGCCCGAAGGGCGTGATGATCCCGCATCGCAACGTGGTTCGACTGCTCGCCAACACCGATTCGGTCTACGGCTTCGGTGCCGAGGACGTGTGGACCATGTTCCACTCCTACGCATTCGACTTCTCGGTGTGGGAGTTGTGGGGACCGTTGCTGTACGGCGGCACGTTGGTTGTCGTCGACTACTTCACGTCCCGATCCCCGGAGGCATTCCACCGACTGCTGGTCGACGAGCGGGTGACGGTGCTCAACCAGACTCCGTCGGCGTTCTATCAACTGTCCGAGGCCGACCGCACCGCAGCATCCGCGGGCAGCGACCTCGCGCTGCGCTACGTGATCTTCGGCGGCGAAGCTCTCGAACAGCGTCGGCTCACCGGGTGGTTCGAGCGGCACGGAGACCGTGCGCCGCAGTTGATCAACATGTACGGCATCACCGAGACCACCGTGCACGTGTCCTACCGCGCACTCGATACCGCGTCCGTGCGGACGCGAGCATCGGTGGTGGGCAAGCCCATTGCCGGTCTGCGCGTATTCGTGCTCGATACCCGCCTGCATCCGGTTCCAGTCGGTGTTCCCGGTGAAATGTACGTGGCCGGTGGACAACTCGCGCGCGGGTACCTCGGCCGTCAAGATCTGACCGCCGTACGCTTCGTCGCAGATCCGTTCGCATCCGAGTCCGAACGCGGCACGTTGCTCTACCGCACCGGTGACCTTGCGCAGTGGAACAGCGCAGGCGAACTCGAATACCTCGGCCGCTCCGACGACCAGGTCAAGATTCGTGGTTTCCGCATCGAACTCGGCGAGATCGAGGCAGCTGTCACCGCTGCACTGTCCGTCACTGCGGCCGCGGTCGTCGTCCGAGAGGACGTACCCGGTGCCGTGCGCCTCGTTGCCTACGTCGTCTCCGCCGAAGCCGACGGGCAGCGGCTGATCGACACCGACGAGCTGCGATCCGGTGTGGCAGAAGTCCTTCCGGAATATATGGTGCCGTCGGCCTTCGTGGTTCTCGACGCGATCCCGTTGACGGTGAACGGCAAGTTGGATCGTCGTGCTCTCCCCGCGCCGGTGTTCGAGGTCCGTGAATTCCGGGCTCCGACAACACCCATCGAAGAAATCGTCGCGGATGTGTTCGCCGACGTATTGGGAGTCGATCGTGTCGGTCTCGACGACGATTTCTTCGAGCTCGGCGGAAACTCGCTGATCGCAACGCAGGTGGTGTCGCGGCTCGGTGCCGCGTTGGACGCTGCCGTCCCGGTCCGGATGCTCTTCGAGGCATCGACGGTGGCCTTGCTCGCGGTGCGGGTCGAACAGGCAGCGGGGGAGGGCGGGCGGATAGCGCTCGTCTCCACCGTCAGACCCGCGCGCATTCCGCTGTCGCTGGCTCAGCAGCGCATGTGGTTCCTCAACCGCTTCGACACCGGTTCGGCGGCGTACAACATTCCGTTCGCACTGAAGCTGACCGGCGAACTCGACGTTGCCGCGCTACAGGTGGCAATCATGGACGTCATCGACCGCCACGAGTCGTTGCGTACCGTGTACCCGGATACTGCGGACGGTCCGGAGCAGAGCATCCTGGATGCCGCTCAGACGGTGCCGAACCTGACGCCCATCGAGACGACCGCTGCCGACATTCAGCGGCAGGTGTTCACGCTTGCGTCGACCGCGTTCGACGTGACGGTCAACGTGCCCATTCAGGCACGCCTGTTCCAGATCAGCTCCCGCGAGCACGTGATCGCCATGGTGGTGCACCACATTTCGGCCGATGGTTGGTCCATGGGGCCGCTGGCCCGAGACATCATGATCGCGTACGCGGCCAGAACTGCCTGGGAACACCCGGCATGGATGCCGCTAGCAGTCCAGTACGCCGATTACAGCCTGTGGCAGCGATCGGTTCTGGGCTCCGAGGACGATCCGACGTCGCTGATCAGCAGTCAGGTCGACTACTGGGCCGACATGCTCGCCGGGGTTCCGGACCAACTCGATCTCCCCACCGACCGGGCGCGTCCGAGCCGGCAGTCGTTCGACGGTGCGTCGGTTCGATTCGAGATTCCCGCCGACGTCCATCGGCAGCTGTCGGCGCTGGCGCACCGGCACAACGCGTCACTGTTCATGGTGGTCCACGCGGCCCTCGCGGTACTGCTGGCGCGGCTGTCCGGTACCGACGACATCGCAATCGGTACTCCCGTGGCAGGCCGAGGTGATGCGGCGCTCGACGACGTGGTGGGGATGTTCGTCAACACGCTCGTACTGCGGACCGACATCGATCCGAACCGAACCTTCTCGGAGCAGATCGGGCGCGCCCGCGAGGTGTCCCTCGGTGCGTTCGGTCACGCCGACCTACCGTTCGAGCGACTCGTGGAAGTACTCAACCCCACGCGTTCGCAGGCTCGGCATCCACTCTTCCAGGTGATGTTGTCGTTCGAGAACCTCACACGGACACACGTCGACCTGCCCGGACTGTCGGTCGACAGCGTCGCCCTCGATGCCGAGGTCGCCAAATTCGATCTGCAGCTCACGTTGACGGAGCGGCTGACCTCGACCGGTCAGGCGGACGGCCTGAATGCCGAATTCATCTACGCCAGTGCACTGTTCGACCAGTCGACGGTGTCGTCGTTCGCCGACAGGTTCCTGTACGTACTCGCCGCCGCGGTGGAGGACTCGAACGTCAAGGTAGGTGATATCGAGCTCTTCGACGCCGTCGAGCGCGGTCTGATCCTCAAGACGTGGAACAAGACCGACCATGTCCTCGACACCGGAACGACGTTGCTCGACGCTTTCGATGCACAGGTAGCGGCACGCCCCGACCGGATCGCAGTCGTGTTCGACGGGGCAGCAGTGACGTACGGAGAACTCGACGCGCGGATCAACCGCGTGGCTCGCGGACTCGTTGCCCAGGGCGTCGGCCCCGACACCCTCGTCGCCGTGGCCATGCGTCGATCACTCGAGATGATCGTGGCTCTGTACGCCGTGGTTCGCTCCGGCGCAGGCTACGTTCCGGTCGACCCCGATCAGCCCGTCGAGCGCAACCACTACATTCTCGAGGCTGCGCAGCCTGCGGTTGTCATTACGACGGTCCGCGAAGGCTTCGACGTACCGTCTGCGGCAACGGTGTCGACGATCGAGGATCTCGAGTCGAGCTCTCTGCCGTCGAGTGCGCTCACCGATGCAGAGCGGCGTGGTCCGCTGCGGTCGGCCAACGTGGCGTACGTGATCTTCACGTCGGGTTCGACGGGACGACCGAAGGGTGTGGCGCTCTCGCATGCGTCGGTCGTCAATCAGGTGAGCTGGCTCGTGGATCAGTACGACCTCGATTCCGACGACGTCGTCCTGCAGAAGACTCCCTTCACGTTCGACGTGTCGGTGTGGGAGTTGTTCGGGACGTTGGCCGCCGGGGCTCGGCTCGTGGTGGCCGAGCCCGACGGCCACCGTGACCCTGCGTACCTCGTATCGGTTGTCGAAGCCGAAGGTGTCACGGCAACGTCGTTCGTGCCCTCGGTCCTGTCGGCATTCGTCACGGCGATCGGAGACGGCGGTTGCGCCTGCCTTCGTCACGTCTTGGTGGCCGGCGAGGCTTTGCCGGTGTCCGTGGTCGATGCGGCTGCAGCGGCACTGCCGGGCGCGCGAATTCACAACCTGTACGGACCTACCGAGTTCGCCGTCCACGCAACAGCCCGCCCGGTGGCCGGTGTGCCCGGACGACGGGTGTCGGGCGTGTCCGCACCCATGGGCTCGCCGGTGTGGAACACCCGCGTCCTGGTGCTCGACGCGAGACTGCGCCCGGTTCCCATCGGGGTCGCCGGTGAGCTGTATCTGACAGGAGCGCAGGTCGCGCGCGGTTACTTCGGGCGAGCCGATCTCACGGCCGAGAGGTTCGTGGCGTCCACGTTCGAGGACGGTTCCCGGATGTATCGAACCGGCGACCTCGTGCGCTGGTCTGCGTCGGGTGAGCTCGAGTATCTCGGGCGCTCGGATTTCCAGGTCAAGCTGCGCGGCCTTCGGATCGAGCTGGGCGAGATCGAGGCCGCATTGCTCGGCCACCGCTCGGTCGCTCAGACAGTGGTCGTGGTTCGGTCGGATCGACTGGTCGGATACGTGGTTGCAGCCGCCGGACATTCGGTGGATACCGGTGCCTTGCAGAATGCGGTGTCGACCGTTCTCCCGACGTACATGGTCCCGTCGACTTTCGTTGTTCTCGACGAGTTGCCGCTGGGTGGATCGGGCAAGCTGGACCGAAATGCGTTGCCGGAACCGGTATTCGAGACTCGCGCCTTCCGTCCACCCCGGACGCCGGTCGAGGAAATCGTGGCGGGCGTGTTCGCCGACGTACTGAGCGCGCCGCGCGTCGGTCTCGACGACGATTTCTTCGAGCTCGGCGGAAACTCACTCATCGCCACGCAGATCGTCGCGCGGGTGGGGTCGGCTCTCGGAGCACGTATTCCTGTACGAGTTCTGTTCGAGGCGTCCACCGTCGAGGAATTGGCCGCACGAGCCGAATCGCACGTCGGTGACAGGCGGGTTCCGTTGGTGGCGGCCACCAGGCCCGGCACCATACCGCTTTCCCTTGCGCAGCAGCGCATGTGGTTCCTCAACCGCTTCGATACCGAATCTGCGGTCAACAACCTTCCCGTCGCCATCCGGCTGTCGGGGAATCTCGACATCTCTGCTCTGCAGGCGGCGATCGGCGATCTACTCGACCGTCACGAATCGCTTCGTACCGTCTACCCCGAGACCGATGGTGTTGCAGCACAGGTGATCCTGCCGACCTCGTCGGCGATTCCGGTGTTGTCTCCGGTCCCGGTGAGCGAGGACGAGCTGTCCGCGCGAATCTTCTCCCTCGCTTCCTCGGGTTTCGACGTCACCACCGAGGTCCCGCTGCGTGCGGAATTGTTCGCGGTGGCGGACGAGGAGTACGTGCTCGTATTCGTGGCGCATCACATCAGTGCCGACGGTTGGTCCATGGGCCCACTGACGCGAGATGTGGTGGTGGCGTACGCGGCACGGGCAGTGGGAGAAGCGCCGGTCTGGGCACCGCTTCCGGTGCAGTACGTGGACTACACGCTGTGGCAGCGCGAGGTGCTCGGTGACGAGACCGATCCGAACTCGCTCATTTCCTCGCAGGCGGCGTTCTGGCGGAGTGCCCTGGCCGGACTGCCCGAGGAACTGGTCCTGCCGTTCGATCGCCCGCGGCCGATGGTTCAGTCCTTCGACGGCGGAATCAGCCGATTCCGGATCGAGCCCGAGCTCCACGCGGAGCTGGTCGGCTTGGCTCGACGTACCGGAACCACACTGTTCATGGTGGTGCACACGGCTCTTGCCGTGCTTCTCGCGCGGCTGTCCGGGACCTCGGACATTGCGATCGGCACACCGATTGCGGGCCGCGGCGAGGCCGAGCTCGACGACGTGATCGGCATGTTCGTCAACACCCTCGTTCTGCGCTCGAACGTGGACGGCAATGCCGGCTTCACGGATCTGCTGCAGCACAATCGAGAGAGCGATCTCAAGGCGTTCGGACACGCGGATGTTCCGTTCGAGCGACTGGTGGAGATCCTCAATCCGGAGCGTTCCACCGCCCGGCATCCTCTGTTCCAGGTTGCCTTGTCGTTCCTCAATCTTCCCGAGACCGGTTTCGAGTTGCCGGGCCTGAAGGTCGAGGCGGTCGAGTTCGACGTGGAGGTGGCCAAATTCGACCTGTCGCTGGTGCTGACCGAGCACACGGATCCGACCGGCGCACAGACAGGTATCTCGGCCGAATTCACGTACGCCACGTCCTTGTTCGACGCGTCGACGGTCGACGCTTTCGCACGCCGATTCGTTCGGATCCTCGAGGGTGCGGTCGCCACGCCGGAACGGCCGGTCGGAGATCTGACGATCCTCGACGACCTCGAATACGACTGGCTGACACACGTGCACGGCGACGAGGTCACCCACGGTGGCACTCTGGCCGAGATCTTCCAGCGCGGGGTCGAGATCAATCCGGACGGTGTCGCAGTTCGCGCCGACGGGCAATCGATCACGTACCGGGAACTCGACGCCGCCTCGACGCGCCTGGCGCGTGAGCTGATCCAGCGAGGTGCAGGCCCGGGCGAGATCGTTGCTCTGGCATTCCCGCGTTCCTACGAGATGGTGCTCGCGGTGTGGGCGGTCGCGAAATCCGGTGCGGCACATCTTCCTGTCGACCCGACGTACCCCCTGAGCAGGGTGGAGCACATGCTCGGGGACTCCGGTGCCCTGTTCGCGATCACGTCCGCTCGGTACGCGGACGATCTACCGACCAGCACCCACTGGCTGACGATCGACGATCCGGAGTTCCGTACGCGCGTGGCCCAGTGGTCCGACGCGCCCATCATGGACGCGGACAGAACGTCGCCTGCCGCGATGGACCATCCGGCATACATGATCTACACCTCCGGCTCGACGGGAAAGCCCAAGGGCGTCCTCGTCACGCACAGCGGACTCGGCGGCGTACTCGATGCCGCGGCAGATCTCTATCACCTGAACTCGAGCTCGAGGTTCCTGCACATTTGTTCCCCGAGCTTCGACCCGTCGGTGCTGGAGTGGATGGCAGCGTTCTCGGAGGGTGCGACCCTCGTGGTCGTACCCGCATCGACCATCGGCGGCGAGGATCTCGCCGAACTGATCCAGGCCGAGCAGGTCACTCACACGATCATCACACCTGCCGTACTCGGAACGATGGATCCGGCGGGTATGGATTCCCTGCAGGTCGCGTCGGTCGGCGGCGACGTGACCACACCGGACCTGCTCGCTCGATGGGCGGCAGGACGCAAATACTTCAACGGCTACGGTCCGACCGAGACGACCATCATCTCGACGTTCGCCGAACTCCGACCGGGCATGCCGATCACCGTCGGCCGGCCGATCCACGGAATGTCCGCCCTCGTTCTCGACGGTCGACTCAACCCGGTGCCGGTCGGCGCTGCGGGTGAGCTCTATCTCGCGGGAGGTGCGCTGGCGCGCGGCTACCACGCCAGGGAAGACCTCACAGCGTCGCGATTCGTATCGAACCCGTTCGGTGCTCCCGGCACTCGTATGTATCGAACGGGCGACGTGGTGCGGTGGACCTTCGGATCCGACGCCGTGTCGATGGACCCGGCAGCGGTGAACATCGAGTTCGTCGGACGCTCGGATTTCCAGATCAAGGTCCGTGGATTCCGTGTCGAACTGGGCGAAATCGATGCTGCGCTCGTACAGCACGAGAGCGTGTCCTACGCGGCGACGCTCGGCCGGGAACTCCCCAGTGGGGCAACGGGACTGGTGGCGTATGTGCTTCCGGTCAAGGGTGGGGTGGTCGATGTCGATCAACTGACCGAATTCGTTGCACGGTCGTTGCCGAGCCATATGGTGCCCGCGTCGATCATCGTGCTGGATTCGGTTCCACTCACCCCGGTCGGAAAGCTCGATCGTGCTGCGCTGCCGGAACCGGTGTTCACGGAGCAGCAGTTCCGCGGAGCGAGCAACGAGATCGAAACGATCATCGCCGAGGTGTTCGCCGACGTATTGAACATGGAACGAGTCAGCATCGACGAGTCGTTCTTCGCGCTCGGCGGCGACAGCATCGTCTCCATTCAGTTGGTCTCGCGTGCCCGGGCGAGGGGTATCTCGTTCACGCCCCGTGACGTCTTCGAGCGCAAGTCGGTGGCAGGCCTGGCCGAGGTCGCTGCCGTGCTCGGTGACACCGAGGAACGGCAGGTTCTCGAGGAGCTACCCGGGGGCGGGATCGGTCCGCTCGCACTCACTCCGATCATGAAGTCGATCGTCGAAGCGCCGGGTGGATTTGCTCGATTCGCGCAGTCCGTTGCGGTCGTGCTGCCGATCGGAATCGGCCACGGGTTGCTCATGCGGACCATCGGCGCGGTCATCGATCATCACGACGTTCTCCGCTCCGTCGTCGAACATGCCGAGGGCGGGGAGTGGACCTTCCGCGTCCGTGACACCGGAACCGACGACATCGAGAACATGGTGGTTCGGGTCCTCCTGGACAGCGCAATCGACGACGCCTCGCTCCGGACCCGCGCGGAGCACGAGCTGGACAAGGCGAAGGGCCGACTCGATCCCGAATCGGGCAGGATGCTCGAGTTCGTCTGGTTCGATTTCGAGCGTGCCGACTCCGCTCGTGCCGACTCCACTTCGGGGGCGGCAAGGCCCGGAATACTGCTCATCGTCGCCCATCACTTCGTAGTCGATGGTGTCTCGTGGCGAATTCTGTTGCCCGACTTGGCTGTTGCCTGGGCGCAGGGATCGGCCGAGCAACCGATCTCACTCGAGCCGATCGGTACCTCGATGCGGCGGTGGGCTCACGGACTCGTGGACGCCGCGCACGATCCCGCACGAGAAGCCGAGGTCGACCGGTGGATCGACACGCTCGCAGGAAGCGACCCGCAGCTGGGGTCGCGACGGTTCGACCCGTCCATCGATACGTTGTCCACTACCGACCGAGTGGACGTGGAACTGTCCGGCGAGATCACCGACGCCGTGCTCACCGGGCTTCCCAGCGCGTTCAACGGCGGGGTCAACGATGGATTGCTCGCAGCTCTGACCTTGGCGCTGGCCCAGTGGCGATCACGCAGAGGCACCGAGTTCGACGAGTCGTTGATCAAGCTGGAAGGCCACGGTCGCGAGGAAGGCATGGTCCCCGGTGCCGATCTCGCTCGTACGGTCGGCTGGTTCACCAGCGCATTCCCGGTCCGAGTCGACCTCCGCGGCATAGATCTACGAGAAGCATTCGCTGCCGGGCCTGCGATGGGCTCTGCCGTCAAGGCGGTCAAGGAACAACTGCTCGCCGTTCCCGACAAAGGCATGGGCTACGGACTTCTTCGGTACCTCAACGGTGAAACCGCCAAGGTTCTCCAGGCGGCTTCGAACACGCCGCAGCTGAGCTTCAATTACCTGGGACGCGTCACGACCGCCGGCATCTCGGAGGAGCTCACCGGTGGCGCATGGCTTCCGTCGACCGTGTTGGCCGACATCGGGGCTGCCGGTGACGCCGACATGCCTGCCAATGCTGTCGTCGACGTGAACTGCGCGGTGGTCGATACCGACGACGGACCGCGACTCACCGCCAGTTTCACCTACCCCCAGGGTCTGTTGACGCGGGAGAGCGTAGTCGAATTGGCCGATCTCTGGACGGCTGCGCTCGGCGCTGCCGCCGAGCACGTCGCAGTCGAGGGTGCAGGCGGTCTCACCCCGTCGGACGTGCCGTTGGTGTCGGTGTCGCAACACGATCTCGATGTGTGGGAGCGCGATTTCACCGGTGTGGCCGATGTGTGGCCGCTTGCTCCGCTGCAGTCCGGACTGCTGTTCCACGCTCTCATCGCACAGGCGACAGTCGACGTCTACACGATGCGGGTGCAACTGAAGCTGACCGGCACTGTCGACAGCGGGCGGCTTCGCGGTGCCGCTCAGGCACTTCTCGACCGGTACGAGAACTTGCGGACCGCCTTCGTGCAGAATGCCGACGGCACGTCGGTGCAGTTGGTTCTCGACGATGTCGAGGTGCCGTGGCGCGAGGTGGATCTGAGCCGTCTGGCGAGCGGTGAGCGTGAACTCGAGTTCGAGGCACTGCGAGTGCGGGACAAAGCGGAACATTTCGACCTCACCTCGGCCCCGTTGATGCGCTTCACCCTGGTGAAGTTCTCGGATTCGGAGTATCGGTTCCTGGTATCGAGCCATCACCTGTTGCTCGACGGATGGTCGACTCCGCTCCTCATGCGAGATCTGCTCGCGCTGTACGCCCTTCGAGGCGATCCGTCACCGCTGCCGCGCGTGCGCTCGTACCGCTCGTTCCTGGCCTGGGTGGCCGAACAGGACGCGTCGGCGTCCAGACGCACCTGGATCGACGCGTTGGCGGGAGTGGACGAGCCGACCACCTTGTCCGCGGTGGATCAGAACCGCGCCGTCTCCGCCGAATCCGGAGAACTCTCGCTCGATCTGAGTCCCGAACTGTCCTCGTCGCTGCAGTCGGTCGGGGCCGGTCTCGGCGTGACTCTCAACACCATGGTTCAGGCTGCCTGGGGGCTGCTCCTCGGGCGCTCGACCGGACGTGACGACGTCGTGTTCGGCGCGACCGTGTCGGGCCGTCCGGCCGGACTGACCGGTGTCGAATCGATGGTGGGCCTGTTCATCAACACCCTGCCGGTGCGAGTGCGTTTCGATGGGCACGAGTCCATCGAACGAACTCTGGTTCGCTTGCAGGGCGAGCAGGCAGATCTGCTCGACCACCACTACTTGGGCCTCAACGAGATTCAGCGGGCCACCGGACTCGGTGCGCTGTTCGACACGCTGACGGTGTTCGAGTCGTACCCCGTGGACGAAGCCGGTCTCACCGAGCAGGCGAAGAACATCGACGACATGTCGGTGGCGGATGTCGCGCTCGAGGACGCAACCCACTACCCGTTGACACTGCTGATCGCAGTCGACGACCGCGTGCACCTGAAGTTGAAGTATCTGACCGACGTCTTCGATGCCGGCAAGATCTCGACGATGATGGGGCGGCTGGAGCGGATCTTCGAGGCCTTCGCGGCGGAACCGACGCGGGCCGTCGGGGATGTCGATCTGTCCGATCCGAACGAGCGGGCTCTGCTGGCAGAAATCAACGACACCGCCTACGAACTCGACGAGTCCGCAACGTTGGTGTCGATGTTCGACGCGCAGGTTGCAGCAACCCCCGACGCGACCGCACTGAGCTTCGAGGGCGAGTCGCTCACCTACATCGAATTCGACCGTCGCGCGAATCGCGTTGCCCGCGCGCTCATTTCGATGGGAGTCGGACCCGAGTCGCTGGTCGCAGTGGCGGTGCGTCGCTCCCTCGACCTGATGGTCGGTCTCTACGGAGTCGTCAAAGCCGGGGCCGGATACGTTCCGGTCGACCCGGACCAGCCCGCAGAACGCGTGCAGTACATTCTCGACACCGCACGTGTTGCGCTGGTGCTGACCACGACCCGAGACGACTTCGCAGTCGACGGGACGGCCGTCGTTCGGCTCGACGAGATGGACCTCGGCACCGTCTCCGACGCGCCGGTGTCCGATGCCGATCGCCTCGAATCTCTGCGGCCGAGCAACTGCGCCTACGTGCTCTTCACGTCCGGTTCGACCGGTCGGCCGAAGGGTGTGTCGATCAGCCACCGCAGCATCGTCAACCGGTTGGTGTGGATGCAGCGGGAGTACGAATTACGCGCAGACGACGTGGTGGTGCAGAAGACACCGGTGACCTTCGACGTATCGGTGTGGGAGCTGTTCTGGCCGTTGCAGATCGGTGCGCGGCTGGTGCTGGCCAAGCCCGACGGTCATCGCGATCCGGTCTACCTCGCCGAGCTGATGCACAACGAGAACGTGTCCGTGGCGCACTTCGTGCCGTCGATGCTCGCCGTGTTCGCTGCCGAGCCCACCGTGGTGAACGTCGACTCGCTCCGGTGGATCTTCGCGTCCGGTGAAGCGCTCCCGATATCCACGGCTCGTGCTGCGGTCACGTCGGTGCCGACCGCGGCATTGGTCAATCTCTACGGCCCGACGGAAGCGGCCGTCGACGTCACGTTCCACACGTTCTCGGCCGAGGACTCCATCGTCGTGCCGATCGGGCGACCCGTCTTCAACACCCGAGTACACGTGCTCGACGGCCGACTGCAGTCCGTGTCCGTCGGCATGGTGGGGGAGCTCTATCTCGCCGGAGTCCAGTTGGCGCGCGGCTACCACAGCAGGCCCGACCTGACGTCCGATCGGTTCGTGGCGGATCCCTTCGACGCTGTCGGCGGTCGGTTGTATCGGACCGGCGACCTGGTGCGGTGGAACTCGGCAGGTCGGCTGGAGTACGTCGGTCGCTCGGACTTCCAGGTGAAGTTACGCGGATTGCGCATCGAGTTGGGCGAGATCGAAGCTGCTCTCCTCGACGATGTTTCGGTGGCACAAGCGGTGGTGCTTGTGGTCGACGACCAGCTCGTCGCCTACGTGGTGCCGACACCCGAAGCGTCGGTGGACGTCGATTCGCTGACGGCGTTCACGGCATCGAAGGTGCCGGAATACATGGTTCCTGCCATGGTCGTCGTTCTCGACGCCCTGCCCCTCGGCCCCTCGGGAAAGCTGGATCGAAAGGCGTTGCCCGCTCCCGTTTTCGAGAGTGACGCAGAGTTCCGAAGTGCGGAGACGGACATCGAGCTCGTGCTGAGCGAGGTGTTCGCCGATGTGCTCGGACTCGATCGAGTCGGCGTCGACGATTCGTTCTTCGCCCTCGGCGGAGACAGCATCGTGTCGATTCAGCTGGTTGCGCGTTCTCGTGCCCGCGGAGTCGTCGTCACCCCACGGGACGTCTTCGAGCAGAAAACCGTCGCGCGTCTGGCAACGGTGGCGACCCTGCAGGGCGACGTCGTCGCGCGTGCAGTGCTCGACGAGCTTCCCGGTGGCGGCATCGGACGTATGCCCCTGATGCCGTTCGCCCGATCGATGGTCGAACGCGGTGGCTCGTTCCATCGATTCGTCCAGTCACTGACCCTGGAACTGCCCGTCGGTATCGACCGGAGCGGAGTGGTCGATACCGTTTCCGCCGTGGTCGACCGTCACGATGGACTTCGTGCAACGTTGATCCACGACGACGAGGGGTGGAGTCTGTCGATTTCCGAGCCCGGCTCGGTGTCGATCGATTCTCTGATCGACCGCACGGAGATCGCCCCCGAACTCGATCGGGACGCAGCGTTGGCGACAGCATCGGCGGCCGTGGACGAATCGATGAGCCACCTCGACCCGTATGCGGGTCGGATGCTGCGGTTCGTGTGGATCGACTTCGGTCCGCAGACTTCCGGACGTCTCGTCGTCATTGCTCACCACTTGGTCGTCGATGGTGTCTCCTGGCGAATTCTGGTGCCCGACTTCGTCTCTGCCTGGGCGCAGATCGCCGCAGGCGCGACGCCGGTCCTTCCGGATGTCGGCACCTCCGAACGCCGGTGGGCACATGCGCTGAACGAGGAAGCCCACAGCGGACGGCGTCGAGAAGAACTGGATCTGTGGCGTCGAATCGCGTCCACCGGTGACCCGATTCTCGGCACGCGCGCGTTCGATCCCTCGATCGATACCGAGTCGACGGTCGAGCGGTTGTCGGTCGTCGTTCCGGCGGCCGTGACCCGGGCTCTGCTCACCACGGTTCCCGAAGCATTCCGGGGTGGAGTGAACGACGGTCTGTTGGCGGCTCTGGCCCTCGCCGTCGAACGGTGGCGTTCGCTGCGCGGAATCGACGCACCTGCGACGGTTGTCCAGCTCGAAGGACATGGTCGCGAAGAAGAACTCGTACCGGGTGCCGACCTGTCGCGTACCGTCGGTTGGTTCACCAGCATGTTCCCGGTTCGGCTCGATCTGGCGGGCATCGATACTGCCGCCGCCATCGACGGGCAGGGCACGGCACTGGCGTCCGTCGTCAAGGCGGTCAAGGAGCAATTGCTCGCCGTTCCGGACAAGGGTATGGGCTTCGGCCTGCTGCGGTACCTCGATCGAGTTGCTGCAGAGGAGCTTTCGCAGTTGTCCTCCGGGCAGATCAGCTTCAACTACCTGGGGCGTCAGACGACGGGTGAGATGCCGGACGGAATCGACGGCTGGCTTCCTGCAACGGATTTCGACGATCTGACCATCGTCGGGGACCCGGACATGCCGGCCAACAGAAGTGTCGACATCAACGCGATCGTGCGTGGTTCGGGCGAGAATCCCGAACTTGCCGCGACTTTCGCGTTCCCGCGCGGGGCAGTGGACGAAGCCGACGTGCAGCAGTTGGCAGAGCTGTGGGTGACCGCGCTGACGACACTGTCCGAGCACGTCGCAGACGGATCCGCCGGTGGACTGACCCCGTCGGACCTGCCGCTCGTCACCCTCGAACAGAGCGACATCGATCGGTTCGAGGCGCAGTACCCGGCGGCGACCGACATCTGGTCGCTCGCGCCGCTGCAATCCGGTCTTCTCTTCCATGCCATGCTCGCGGACTCGTCCATCGACGTGTACACGATGCAGATGGTGCTCACCCTGAGCGGAGACGTGGACGCACCGCGCCTGCGCGGTGCCGCACAGGCACTTCTGGACCGGTACGACAACCTTCGGACCGCATTCGCCACCGCGGCGGACGGCTCGTCCGTTCAGATCGTGGTGGACGACGTCTCGGTGCCGTGGTCCGAGCACGACCTCTCCGACCTTCCGGCCGGTGAGCGGATGGCCGCGTACGAAGAACTCAGGGCCCGCGAGCAGGAAGTCCCGTTCGACACGACCGCACCACCTCTCGTGCGCTTCACCCTGGTGAAAATCGCAGCGGGGGACTTCCGGTTGCTGTTCGCGAATCATCACATCCTCATCGACGGCTGGTCCATGCCGCTGCTGATGAAAGACCTGCTGGTGCTGTATGCAGTTCGCGGCGATGCGGCGTCGCTGCCTCGGGTCGCGTCGTACCGATCCTTCCTGTCGTGGATCGACTCTCAGGACGAGGTCGAGTCGGCGGCAGCGTGGGCACGCGCGCTCGACGACGCACCGGAACCCACCATGCTGGCTCCGGTGTCGGCCGACCGCGACATCACCTCGCGATCGGGCGCGGTCGAGTCGGTGCTCACCGAAGAGTCGACAGCAGCGCTGACCGCACTCGGTGCCCGACTCGGCGTCACCGTGAACACACTCGTACAGGCAGCGTGGGGTCTTGTGCTCGCCGCTTCGACGGGACGTAACGATGTGGTGTTCGGTGCCACGGTCTCCGGCAGGCCGGCAGGTCTGTCCGGAGTCGAGTCGATGGTCGGCTTGTTCATCAACACCATCCCCGTGCGAGTCAGATTCGATCAGGCGGAATCGATCGAATCGCTCCTCACCAGGCTTCAGGGCGAACAGGCGGACCTACTCGACCATCATTACCTCGGACTGACCGAGGTGCAGCGGGCTGCCGGTACCGGGAACCTTTTCGACACGCTCACAGTGTTCGAGTCCTACCCGGTCGACGAGGCAGGCTTGGCGGCTCAGGCGTCGAACATCGACGGTATGGCCGTGACCGGCGTCGAATCGAACGACAGCACGCACTACCCGTTGACGCTCCTGATCGTGTCGAACGATCGAATTCGGTTGACGCTGAAGTACTTCGAGGATCTTTTCGATCGTGACCACGTGGTCGCGATGTTGGCGCGAGTGGAACGCATCCTGGCGGCTGCGGCGGAGAACCCGAGCAGACGTTCGAGCGAGATCGAACTGGTCGACACCGAGGAACGCGCACGCCTGGTGGACGAGCGGAACGCCACCGCGCACCCGGTGGACGATCGTCTGCTTCTCGACGCCTTCCATGATCAGGTGTGGAGAACACCCGACGCACCGGCTCTGACGTTCGAGGGGCAGACGGTCACGTACCGAGACTTCTCGGCTCGGGTGAACTCGTTGGCGCGCTATCTCGTCGGCCGTGGAGTCGGACCGGACTGCGCGGTTGCCGTCGGGATGCGGAGATCGATCGATCTGTTGGTCGGCATCTACGCGGTGCTCGAAGCAGGAGGTGCGTACGTCCCGCTCGATCCCGAGCAGCCGGCCGACCGCATCGAGTACATCCTCGACACCTCCGACGCGCTCCTCGTGCTGTCCACCGCGAGCGATGGTCTCGCGGGCCACGGCAGCATTCCGTTGGTCGAGATCGACCGGCTCGCGTTGGAGCAGTACTCGGACCGGCCGCTCGACACGGCCGAGCTGACGGCGACGCCGACGACCGACAACGCTGCGTACGTGCTGTTCACCTCCGGATCGACCGGTCGGCCCAAGGGCGTGGCCATCAGTCACCGGGCGATCGTCAACAGGCTCGAGTGGATGCAGGCCCAGTACGGTGTGAACGAGTCGGATGTCGTCGTACAGAAGACACCGGTGACGTTCGACGTGTCCGTCTGGGAATTGTTCTGGCCCATGCGGATCGGCGCGCGCATGGTGATCGCCAAGCCGGACGGGCACCGCGATCCCGCGTATCTGGCGGAGCTGTTCGCCCGTGAGTCCGTGTCCGTGGCGCACTTCGTCCCGTCGATGCTCGGGGTGTTCACCGCCGAACCGGCTGCCGCCACCGCCGAGCGCCTTCGGTGGGTGTTCGCATCGGGCGAAGCTCTGCCGTCCACGACCGCTGCGCGACTGCGTGATCAGCTGCCGACTGCAACGCTCGTCAACCTCTACGGGCCGACCGAGGCTGCGGTCGACGTGACTCATCACGAATACACCGCCGCCGACACCTCGGGCGTGCCGATCGGCCGACCGGTGTGGAACACCCAGGTGTACGTGCTGGACAACGCCCTCCGGCCTTCGCCGGACGGGGCCGAGGGCGAGCTCTACCTCGGCGGTGTGCAGTTGGCACGTGGCTACAGCTCACGTCCCGATCTGACCGCAGACAGGTTCGTGGCCAATCCCTTCGGAATCGGTAGGTTGTACCGCACCGGCGACGTGGTTCGCTGGAACGGATCAGGCGAACTCGAGTACGTCGGGCGCTCGGACTTCCAGGTCAAGCTGCGCGGTCAGCGCATCGAGCTCGGCGAGATCGAAGCAGCGCTGTCGGCGGACCCGTCGGTCGCGCAGGCCGTGGTCGCGGTGCGCCAGGATCGACTCGTCGCCTGGATTGTGCTCTCGACGTTCACCACCACCGAAGCAGTCGCCGATGCGGTCGCCGAACGCCTTCCTGCGTTCATGCTCCCGAGTGCGTTCGTCGTGCTCGACGCTCTGCCGCTGACCGGTTCGGGCAAGCTGGATCGCAAGGCTCTGCCCGAGCCCGCTGTCGAGGCAGCCGAATTCCGCGCGCCGGTCACTCCTGTCGAACAGATCGTGGCGGACGTCTTCGCCGATGTTCTCGGCCTCTCGGTCGTGGGACTCGACGACGACTTCTTCGTGCTCGGCGGCAACTCGCTCCTGGCAACACAGGTCGTGGCTCGACTGAGTGCTGCGCTCGACACGAGCGTGCCGGTTCGTGCCGTGTTCGACGCGTCGACCGTGGGCGCGCTGGCGCGACGGGTACAAACCCACGTCGGCACCGGCCGGCATACAGCGCTGGTTGCGGGCCCACGCCCGGAACGTATTCCGCTCTCCCTTGCGCAGCAGCGGATGTGGTTCCTCAACCGTTTCGACTCCGAGTCCGCGGTCAACAACATCCCGGTGGCAATTCGTTTGAGCGGAGTTCTGGACAGAGCTGCTCTGCACGGTGCCGTGGTCGACGTCGTCGGGCGCCACGAAACGATGCGCACGGTGTACCCGGAGATCGACGGCGTCGGCCATCAGGTCGTAGTGGGCACCGACGAGGTGCCGGTGGATCTGGCACCGACGGTCGTGGCCGAGAACGACGTGCTCCATGCTGTCGTGGAAACGGTCTCTCGCGGGTTCGACGTCACTCGCGAGGTGCCCGTTCGCGTTCGCTTGTTGCAGGTCGGCGAGACCGAACATGTGCTGATACTCGTCGTTCACCACATTGCGGCCGACGGATTCTCGATGGGTCCGTTGACCACGGATGTGATGGTCGCGTATGCAGCCCGGGCTCAGGGCGATGCGCCGGCATGGCAACCGCTCACGGTGCAGTATGCGGACTACACAGTGTGGCAGCGGAGCATTCTCGGCAGTGAGAACGATCCCGATTCGCCTGTGTCGAAACAGCTCTCGTACTGGTCCTCGCAGCTTTCGGGCCTGGCCGATCAGATCGAGCTGCCGTTCGACCATGCTCGCCCCGCGACTGCGAGCTATCGGGGCCGTACCACGCAGTTCACCGTTCCGCCGGAGATTCACACGGCACTGGATCGGATTGCGCGAGAGCAGAATTCGACTCTCTTCATGGTCGTGCACGCGGCTCTGGCCGTGCTGATGGCACGGCTGTCTGCATCGGAAGACATTGCGATCGGTACACCGATCGCAGGGCGAGGTGACGCCGAACTGGACAACCTGGTCGGCATGTTCGTCAACACTCTGGTGCTGCGGACCCAGGTCTCACCGGCCAGCGGATTCGAAGCGTTGCTCGAGCACACACGTGAGGTGGATCTCGAGGCGTTCGCGCACGCCGATGTTCCGTTCGAGCGGCTGGTCGAGATCCTCGATCCCGGTCGGTCGCAGGCCCGGCATCCCCTGGTTCAGGTCGTGTTGGCGTTCCAGAACCTCACCCGCGCTGCGCTCGAACTTCCGGGTCTGACCGTCGAGGAGTTGCAGTTCGACGCCGAGATCGCGAAGTTCGACGTGCAGTTCACTTTCGAGCAGGCGGACGATCACGGTGGACTGACGTGCTACGTCAGCTACGCGACGGATCTGTTCGAGGCGTCGACCGTCGAGACGATGGGCGATCAATTCCTCGCCGTGCTGAACGGGATCGTGGAGAACTCTGCGGTCGCAGTCGGCGACATCACCATCGTGGATCCGCGGTCGCGTGATCTCCTACTGACGCAATGGAATACCTCCGGTTCCGATGTGTCGGTCGGCAACGACACGTTGGTGGATCGTTTCGACTCAGTGGTGGCAGCAGATCCCAACGGTGTGGCATTGCGCTTCGCCGGGACGCAGTTGTCCTACGCAGAGCTCGATCAGCGCGTCAATCGTCTGGCACGGCGTCTGATCGCAGCAGGCGCGCGGTCCGACGCGTTGGTCGCGGTTGCGTTGCCGCGATCCACGGAGCTGGTTGTCGCATTGCTCGCGGTCGTGAAGTCCGGTTCCGCCTACCTGCCGGTCGATCCGTCCTACCCGAGCGATCGCATCGACTTCATGATGTCCGATGCAGCCCCGGTTGCGGTGGTGACGACGGCGACGGTCCTCGACAGCGACTCGATGGCAGCAGTACGGGCGAGCGATGTCGCCGTCGTCGATGCCCTCGATGACGATTCGACCGAGTGGTCGTCGTCTCCGGTGACCGATGCCGAGCGGCCGACAGCTCTCGGTTCGGACAATCTCGCGTACGTCATCTACACCTCGGGCTCGACGGGCAAGCCCAAGGGCGTGCTCGTTCCGCACCACACCGTGCTCCGGTTGATGGACAACACCGAGTCCTCGTTCGGTTTCGGCACCGAGGACGTCTGGACGATGTTCCACTCGTATGCCTTCGACTTCTCGGTGTGGGAGTTGTGGGGACCGCTGCTCCACGGCGGCACGCTGGTGATGGTGGACTACTTCACTTCTCGTTCACCCGAGGCGTTCCGTGAACTTCTGGTGACCGAAGGCGTCACGGTGCTCAACCAGACTCCCTCGGCGTTCTATCAGTTGGCAGAGCTCGACCGGGTGCAGAGCACCGATTCGGGAGACCTGTCGCTTCGGTACGTCATCTTCGGCGGCGAAGCATTGGAACCTCGCCGACTCGAGGGATGGTTCGCACGGCACGGCGACGGTGTCTCCAGCGGTCCGGTGCTGGTGAACATGTACGGCATCACCGAGACCACCGTGCACGTCTCCTACCGTCCGTTGTCTGCGGACTCGATCGGCACGGCCTCGGTGATCGGTGCGCCGATCTCCGGGCTCGGTGTCTACGTTCTGGACACCAGGATGGAGCCGGTGCCGGTGGGCGTCGAGGGTGAGCTGTACGTGTCGGGCGGGCAGTTGGCGCGCGGTTATCTCGGGCGCGCCGATCTGTCCGCCACGCGGTTCGTCGCCAACCCGTTCGGCACGGGCCGGCTCTACCGGACCGGTGATCTTGCTCGGTGGACCGAACGCGTGACGGCTGATTCTGCCGAATCCGGTTCCGGCGAACTGGTCTACCTGGGACGTGCCGACGACCAGGTCAAGGTCCGCGGCTTCCGTATCGAACTCGGCGAGATCGAAGCAGCGGTGTCCACGCAGTCCGGTGTCTCCGCGGCCGCGGTCGTCGTCCGAGAGGACTCACCCGGTGCCGTGCGCCTGGTCGCCTACGTCGTCGGAGCGTCCGACCTCGATCTCGATGCCGTACGCGCAGGAGTGGCAGGCTCGGTTCCTGACTACATGGTGCCGTCGGCGTTCGTGAGGATGGACGAGATACCGCTGACCGTCAACGGGAAGCTCGATCGCAAGGCACTCCCCGAACCGACGGCCATGGCCGTCGAATTCCGGGCACCGACGACGCCTGTCGAAGAGATAGTCGCAGGTGTGTTCGCCGACGTGCTCGGCGTAGCGCGGGTGGGTGTCGACGACGACTTCTTCGCGCTCGGCGGTAACTCGCTGATCGCTACGCAGGTGGTCTCCAGGCTCGGCAGCGCGCTCGATGCGTCCGTTCCCGTACGCCTGCTGTTCGAGGCCTCGTCGGTGGGTGACCTGGCGGCGCGCGTCGAGTCCGCGGTCGGCGGGGGACGCACCGAACTGGTGGCCCGTGAGCGACCGGCGCATGTGCCTCTGTCTCTGGCTCAGCAGCGCATGTGGTTCCTCAACAGGTTCGACACCGAGTCGACGGCGTACAACATTCCGATGGCTCTTCGGTTGTCCGGCGCTCTCGACGAGGACGCGTTCGCGGCGGCCGTCGCCGATCTCGTCGCCCGGCACGAAACGCTCCGTACCGTGTATCCGGAGACGGATTCCGGTCCCGTGCAACAGGTTCTGTCGACCACGCGGGCCGGGATAGCCCTGACGGTGGAGGACTCCACGCCGGAGTCGGTGACGGAGAAGGTCATGGCGCTTGCCGCGACTCGCTTCGACGTGACCACCGAGGTGCCCGTCCGGGCAACGCTCTTCCGGGTTGCGCAGTCCGAGTACGTGATCGCCATGGTCGTGCATCACATCTCGGCCGACGGTTCGTCCATGGTTCCGATGACGACCGACCTGATGACCGCCTACGCGGCTCGGACGAACGGTGTCGAGCCTGCCTGGGCCCCGTTGCCGGTGCAGTACGCCGATTACGCCCTGTGGCAGCGTGAGGTCCTCGGCCGCGAGGACGACCCGACCTCTGTCGGTGCACAGCAGCTCGATCATTGGAAGGCTGCACTCGCGGACCTCCCGGACCAGCTGACCCTGCCCATCGACAGACCGCGGCCTGCCGATCAGAGCTTCCGCGGCGATCGTGTCGAATTCGCAGTGTCGGCTCGTACCCACGCCGCGCTGCAAGAGCTCGCCCGAGCCAACAATGCGACGGTGTTCATGGCGGTCCACGCGGCTTTCTCGGTGCTGCTCGCGCGACTGTCCGGAATGAGCGACATCGCGGTCGGGACGCCGATCGCCGGTCGTGGCGAGGCGGCGCTGGACAACCTCGTCGGAATGTTCGTGAACACTCTCGTGTTCCGACTCGACGTCGACGGCGGGCAGAGTTTCACGGATCTGCTGGCGCAGGCACGCGAAACCGATCTGCGCGCGTTCGCCAACGCGGACGTCCCGTTCGAGCAGCTCGTCGAGGCCCTCAACCCGGCGCGCTCGACCGCACGGCACCCGTTGTTCCAGGTCGGCTTCTCGTTCCAGAACGTGGCCCGTTCCTCGCTCGAACTCGGCGATCTGACAGTGACTGCCGTGGATGCGGATTCGGGTAATTCGCAGTTCGACCTTCATCTGATCCTCGCCGATCATTACGACTCGGCAGGTGCCCCGGCCGGTTTCGAGGCACTGATGACGTACGCGACGGACCTTTTCGACCGGACGACGGTGGAGAACATCGTGGCTCGATTCGTCAAGCTCCTCGATGCTGTTGTCGCGGAACCGGAGTCGGCCGTCGGAGACATCTCGATCCTCGACGACGCCGAACGCCTGACGTTGGTGTCGGAATGGAACCGAACCGACCACGACATCGATGTCGACGCCACCCTCGTCGATCTCTTCGACGCTCAGGTGCGCCGTGACCCGAACGCCACAGCGCTCGAATACGAGGGAACATCGCTGACATACGGCGAATTCGCCGGCCGGGTGCACCGAGTCGCGCGAGCGTTGATCGAACGCGGAGTGGGCCCGGAGTCTCTGGTGGGCCTGGCGATTCGACGTTCTGTCGATCTGCTCGTCGGCATGTACGCCATCGTCGAGGCCGGCGGTGCTTACGTACCACTCGATCCCGACCAGCCGGTGGATAGAACCGAATACATTCTCGACATCGCTCGACCAGTGTTGGTGATCAGCACGGGTGAACCGGTGTCAGCGGGCGCAGTGGACCTGGCGGAGTTGGAGAACGCCGTCGTCGACGGCTCGCCCATCGGTGCCCTCGAGCGACGCACCCCACTGCGAGCTGCAGACACCGCGTACGTGATCTTCACGTCGGGATCGACCGGCAAGCCCAAGGGCGTCGCCGTGTCGCACGGTTCGATCGTGAACCAATTGCTCTGGAAGCACGCGGAATTCGGCATGAACGAGTCGGATTCGGTGCTCCTCAAGACCGTCGCCACCTTCGACCTGTCCGTGTGGGAGTTCTGGTCGGCCCTGACCGTCGGTGCGAGGGTTGTCATCGCGACAGCAGACGGCCATCGCGATCCCGACTACCTGTTGGGTGTGTTGCGTGATCGTGCGATCACGACACTGCACGTCGTACCGTCCATGCTGTCGATGCTGGGCACTGTCGCCGACGGTGCGCTGTCGCCGAGCCTGCGTCGAGTGCTGGCGATCGGCGAAGCGCTGCCCGCGTCGACCGCACGCGAGTTCCTGACGAACAATTCTGCGGATCTGTTCAACCTGTACGGCCCCACCGAGGCAGCTGTCTCGGTGACCTCGCATCCGGTCGTCGACGTCGCCGCTGCGTCGGTGCCGATCGGTCGACCACAATGGAACACACAGGTCTTCGTACTCGATGCACGCTTGCGGCCGGTGCCGGTAGGTGTGAGCGGTGAGCTGTATCTGGCGGGCGCTCAGTTGGCACACGGTTACTACGCACGGGCGGATCTGACGGCCGATCGATTCGTGGCCCTGCCGTTCTCCGACGGCGATCGAATGTACCGAACCGGCGACATCGTCAAGTGGACCGAGAACGGCGAACTCGACTATGTCGAGCGAGCCGACTTCCAGGTCAAGCTCCGCGGCTTCCGCATCGAACTCGGTGAGATCGAGTCGGCTCTGCGTGATCTGGACACCGTGCGCGACGCTGCGGTTCTCGTATTCACCGACGCGCGTATCGGCGACCGATTGGTGGCGTACGTCGTCGGCACCGAGGCCGACACCGAGTTCGATACGGCAGCGGCCGCTGCGGCGCTCGCCGCGGTTCTGCCGTCGTACATGGTCCCGTCGGCCTTCGTGGTTCTGAATGCTCTGCCGCTCAACACGAACGGGAAGCTCGATCGCAAGGCGTTGCCGGCTCCCGAGGTGGCGGTCGGCGAATTCCAGGCTCCGACGAATCCGGTCGAAGAGGTGGTGGCCGGCACACTGGCAGAGCTACTCGGCCTCGATCGTGTCGGTCGCACGGACGACTTCTTCGATCTCGGCGGCAACTCGTTGATCGCCACCCAGGTCGTGTCGAGGCTCGGAGCTGCGCTCGACACCCAGATACCGGTGCGGACGATATTCGACGCGTCGAACGTGGCCGCCCTGGCCGCGCTGATACAGCCGCTCGTGGGCGGCGGAGCTCGCATCGCGTTGACTGCTCGTGAACGTCCGCCGTTGGTGCCGCTGTCGCTTGCTCAGCAGCGCATGTGGACCATCAACCAGGTCGACACCGAGTCGGCGGCCTACAACATCCCGGTCGCGATCAGACTGACCGGCGCATTGAATGTCGCTGCGTTCGCAGCAGCGCTCGACGATGTTGTCGAGCGCCACGAGGTGTTGCGCACGATGTACCCGGATTCCGATGCCGGACCGATCCAACAGATCGGGCGGGTACCGGCGATACTGCGCAATCCGGTGCCGGTCCAGGTGACCGAGACCGAGGTGTTCGATCGGGTCGGCGAAATACTCGGCGGCGGCTTCGATGTGACCGTCGAAGTTCCGGTGCGCGCGGCACTGTTCGCTCTGTCGGACAACGATCACGTGTTCGCCCTCGTTGCGCACCACATCACGGCCGACGGATTCTCGATGCGCCCGTTGATCCGTGACGTGATGTCGGCCTACATCGCGAGAGCCGAAGGGGATGCTCCGCAGTGGGCTCCGTTGCCGGTGCAGTACGCGGACTTCAGTGTGTGGCAACGAGAAGTGCTCGGCAGCGAGGACGATCCGGACAGTGCTCTGTCGACTCAGCTGGCCTATTGGAAGCGGCAGCTGGCCGGTGTTCCGGATCTGCTCCCGCTCCCGACGGACCACCCGAGGCCGGCTCGGCAGTCGACGATCGGTGAAGCGTACGAATTCGCCTTCGGGACGGATCTGGCTCAGCGCGTGGAGAAGACGGCTCGCGAGCACAACGCGACGGTCTTCATGGTGGTGCACAGCGCGCTCGCGGTGTTGCTCGCTCGGTTGAGTGGCACCGACGACATCGCCATCGGCACTCCCACTGCCGGCCGAGGTGAAGAATCGCTCGACGATCTGGTCGGCATGTTCGTCAACACGCTCGTGCTTCGCACCTCCGTCGAGGGTGGAATGACGTTCGCCGACCTCATCGCCCGTACCAAGGACACCGATCTGGCGGCGTTCGGGCACGCGGACGTGCCGTTCGAGCGACTTGTCGAAGCCATGGGCAAGTCCAGGTCAAGTGCCTACTCACCGCTGTTCCAGGTGATGCTGACCTTCCAGAACGCGGTGAGCGGCACGTTCGCATTGCCAGGGCTCGAGGTGACGGCACTGGCCGCAGACGAGGACCAAGCGAAGTTCGATCTGCAGCTGACCGCTGTCGAGCAGTTCGACGACACCGGTTCTCTGCAGGATGTGCGCGCCCTGTTCAACTACGCGACGTCGATCTTCACTCGATCCACCGTCGAGACGTTCGCCGCGAGATTCCTCCGCATTCTCGATTCGGTGACCACCGATCCGTCGGTGTCGCTACGAGCGATCGACATCCTGTCCGAGGCGGAAAGAGCGGACTTCGCGCCGAAGAAGACGCCGAGGACGATCAACGATCTGCCGGGACTGGTGAGTGCTGCAGCGGCGGTGGATCCGGCGGCGGTGGTGCTACGCCACGAGGACACCGATGTCACGTTCGAGATGTTGAGCACCAAGCTCGATGCAGTGTCGAAGGCGATGGGTGCCACGCTCAAACCGGAAGCCCTGATCACGGTTGCACTTTCGCAACTCGTACCGGGCATCTTGCCCGCACTCGGTGCCGCCGGTTACGCGGCAGCAGTGACGTCCATGATCGAGGCAGCGGAATCGGTGGCCGGTCGCTGACAGCGTCACGACCGGTCACGCGCCCCAGAACAGGGGGACGTCCGTCGTCGTCGGTACCGCCAGGGATACTTGGATCGGTAGTAACAAGAGCGTCGTTTGGGAGGAAAAGTACATGGTGTCTGGTGGGTCCGGTTCGCACTCGACGGCGATCGAAGATCTACCGGAGATCGTTGCGAGGGTCGCCGAGAGCGACGTCGAAAGAATTGCCGTCACTCTGGGGACCGTCGCAGTCGGTTACGGAGATCTACACCGTGAACTGACAGATCTCGATGCAGCGATGGGAGGTGTCCTCGGAGCGGATGCACTCGTACCGCTCGCATTGTCTGCGCTCGCACCGGGTGCCGTCGACACCGCGGAAGGCGGCCTGCAGTCGATCGTCGACACCATCGGTATCGACGCCCGCGAGCTACTCGGCGACATGGTGCCGTCTTCGGCTGCGATGGCGGACACGTTGCCCTCCCGGTTCAGAGCGCAGGTCGAATCGACTCCGGATGCGGTAGCCGTGGTGTTCGAGGGCGTCACACTGACGTACGCCGAATTCGACGCGCGCGTGAACACACTGGCGCGTCGACTCGTCGAGCTCGGTGTCGGCCCCGACGTCAGAGTCGGTCTGTCGATGTCGCGATCGGTGGATCTGCTGGTGTCGATGTACGCGATCGTCGAAGCAGGCGGTGCATACGTCCCTCTCGATCCCGCTCATCCGGCGGATCGAATCGCCTACGTCCTCGACATCGCCGAGCCCGCTCTGGTGGTCACCACCACCGCCGATCGAAGTGTGCACGCGGGTCGAGTTCCCGAGCTGATCGTCGACACCGAGGATCTGTCGGGATACGCGGCGGCACCGTTGGCGGCGGACGAGCGGCCACTCGGTGCCGTGCGTCCGGACAACACCGCGTACGTGATCTTCACGTCGGGATCGACCGGACGCCCGAAGGGGGTTGCGGTCTCGCACGCGGCAATCGTCGCGAATCTGGATTGGCGGCAGCGGGACTACCCGTTGACCCCCGCCGACGTGGTTCTGCAGAAGACCCCGTTCACGTTCGACGTATCGGTGTGGGAGTTCTTCTGGCCACTGCAGAGCGGGGCCTCGATTGTCGTCGCCGCCCCGGACGGTCACCGCGATCCGAAATACATCGCGGACGCCATGGTCTCGCACGGAGTGACGACTGCGCATTTCGTACCGTCGATGCTCGCAGTGTTCCTCGGGCAGTTCGAAACGTCGAGCAACCGCACCGATCGCATTCCGAGCCTGCGGCAGGTCTTCGCGTCCGGTGAAGCGTTGCCGGCAGGATCTGCGGCCCGCTTCCATACACTTTTCGACGCCGAGCTGCACAACCTCTACGGGCCGACCGAGGCTGCAGTGGACGTCACCTATCACCGCACCGACGGCCACGACGTCGTGTCGGTTCCTATCGGTGTTGCCGTGCCGAACACCGAATTGCACGTACTCGACGAGGGCCTGAATCGGACTCCTCCCGGTGTTCCCGGCGAGCTCTACCTCGCCGGAGTTCAACTTGCGCGCGGTTACCTCGGTCGCCCCGACCTCACTGCGGATCGTTTTGTCGCCGATGTACACGGAACTCGAGGTGCGCGCATGTATCGCACCGGGGACCTCGTTCGACGGCGAGCCGACGGTGCGCTCGAGTATCTGGGGCGGACGGACTTCCAAGTGAAACTGCGGGGGCTGCGCATCGAGCTCGGTGAGATCGAAGCCGCCTTGTCGGCGCAGGACGACGTTCGGCAGGCCACGGTGATCGTTCTGTCGGACGACTCCGAGACCGGGGTGGACGATCGACTCGTCGCCTACGTCGTCACGACGTCGGGTCGAGCCGACGCCGACGTGCTTGCAGCGGTGATACGTGGTCGACTACCCGATTACATGGTGCCCGCGGTGTTCGTGGCGCTCGACGAGTTCCCCGTGAACGCAAGCGGAAAGCTCGATCGCGCAGCGCTGCCGAAGCCCGATACCGCCGCACTCACGGCCGAGTATCGGGCACCGGCAACCGATGTCGAGCGGGCCCTGGTGTCGGTACTCGAGGATGTTCTCGGGGTCGAACGGTTCGGGGTCGACGATGATTTCTTCGTCCTCGGCGGAAACTCGCTGAGTGCAACTCGGGCCATTGCCCGGGTCAACGCCGACTTGAAGGTGAAGGTCGACGTTCGCGGATTCTTCGACTCGCCGACCGTCGCGGGACTCGCGGTGCTGGTCGAGGAGGCGCGGTCCTCCGGTGTGGGCGTGCGTGCACCACTCACCAGACGAGAGCGTCCCGATCAGGTGCCGCTGTCTCTGGCGCAGCAACGGATGTGGTTCCTCAACCGGTTGGATCCCGACTCGGCGGTCGACAACATCCCCGTCGCGATCCGGCTGTCCGGTGTCGTGGACAAGGACTCACTTGCTGCGGCCGTCGACGATGTCGTCGACAGGCACGAAGCCCTGCGCACCATGTACCCCGAGGCAGGGGGCATCGGCCATCAGGTGGTCTGCGATTCGGCCGATGCAATTCCACGGCTCGAGGTCGATGTCGTGGACGAGGCCGACGTGTACGAACGTGTGGTCGAGATGGTCTCCCGCGGGTTCGACGTGACTGCCGAAGTGCCGGTGCGGCTGCGACTTCTCGAGGTGTCCGAGACCGAGCACATCGTGGTGGTGGTCGCCCATCACATTGCAGCAGACGGCTTTTCGATGGCTCCACTGACGAGAGACATCGTGTCCGCGTACGTTGCGCGCAGCGCCGGTACTTCGCCCGAATGGACCCCACTCGAGGTGCAGTACGCAGACTTCGCGCTGTGGCAACGAGAAATTCTGGGTTCCGAGGACGACCCGGCCTCGTTGATCTCTGCCCAGGAACACTTCTGGACCGAAGCGCTCGCCGACGCGCCCGAGCAACTGGACCTGCCCTCCGACAGGCGTCGCCCGGCCGTGGCTTCGGGCCGCGGTGCCACCTACTCGGTCGTCGTTGATGCCGCCACGAGGGCCCGGATCGACGCGCTCGCCTCGCGCCACAGCGCGACGTCGTTCATGGTCGTGCATGCGGCCCTGTCGGTGCTGCTGGCGCGACTGTCGGGTACCGACGATGTCGTCGTCGGTACCCCGGTGGCCGGGCGCGGCGAGCAGGTACTCGACGATCTCGTCGGCATGTTCGTCAATACCCTCGTGTTGCGCGCCCGGGTGAACCCGCGAGAACGGTTCACCGATCTCGTTGCGGCGGTGCGGCGTACGGACCTCGACGCCTTCGGTAATGCCGACGTACCCTTCGAGCGCCTGGTGGAGGTGCTCGAACCGACCAGGTCGCGAGCCCGGCATCCGCTGTTCCAGGTGCTGCTCGTATTCCAGAACCTCGAAACCTCCACGCTCGAGCTTCCTGGCCTGACGGTGTCCGGGGTCGAATTCGATTCGGCCGTAGCCAAACTGGATCTTCAGATCACGGTGTCCGAACGGGGCTCCGGTCCAGAGACCGAGTGGGCGCTCGACTTCACCTACGCCACCGATCTTTTCGACGAGGGCACGATCGCCGCGCTGGCATCTCGCTTCTCGACCGTGCTCGATGCGGTCGGACAGCAACCCGACATCTCGGTCGGCGAGATCGAGATCGTGACACCGGAAGAACGTGTACTCGTACTCGACACCTGGAACGCGACCGAACAGCAGGTCGACGATCGCGTCCTGCTCGATGCCTTCCATCGCACGGCCCGTCGGATACCCGATGGTGTGGCGTTGTCGTACGAGGATCAGAAGCTGACCTTCGCTGAATTCTCCTCTCGGGTAACGGTCCTCGCGCGGTATCTGATCGAGCTCGGTGTCGGTCCGGATGTCCTGACTGCCGTGGCAATTCCCCGATCGGTCGACATGGTGGTCGCGCTGTATGCGGTCGTGGAGGCCGGTGGTGGTTATGTGCCCATCGACCCGGATCAGCCCGCCGAACGGAACGAGTACATCCTCGAGGCCTCGGCCGCCCCGTTGGTGCTGACCACGTCGACCGGTACTTTCTCACCGGTCGATCGACAGACGGTAGAGATCGACAGGGTCGACCTGGCGGGGTACACCGACGGTGCCGTCTCCGACGTCGAGCGGCTCACGCCGCTGCATTCGGATCATGTTGCCTACGTGATCTTCACCTCCGGGTCGACCGGTCGTCCCAAAGGCGTGGCTGTCTCGCATCGGGCCGTCGTCAATCAGATCTCGTGGATCGTCTCGGAGTTCGGTCTCGGCGATCACGACGTGATTCTGCACAAGACACCGTTCACGTTCGATGTGTCGATCTGGGAGCTCTTCGGAGCGCCGGCATCCGGTGCACAGCTGGTGCTCGCCCGCCCGGACGGCCACCGGGATGCTGCTTACCTCGCCGAGATCGTCGAGGCGAAGCGCATCACCGCGACGTCGTTCGTCCCGTCGATGGTGCCTGCGTTCAGCACCGAGATCTCGGCGCGCGACGCGTCGACCCTGAGACTGGTGCAGCTGGCGGGTGAGGCACTACCGGCGTCGACTGTCCAGGCACTCGCCCGGGCGACGGAGGCGCAGATTCACAACCTCTACGGTCCGACCGAGTTCACCGTCCACGCCACGAGCAGAGCTGTCTCCGGCGTCGACGGACGGAACCTCTCGGACACGACCGCCCCGATGGGTTCGCCCGTGTGGAACACCTCGGCGTATGTCCTCGACGCCGGCCTGCAGCCGGTGCCGGTCGGCGTCGCAGGTGAGCTGTATCTGGCAGGTGTGCAAAATGCACGCGGTTACCACGGCAGGCCGGGGCTCACCGCCGAACGTTTCGTCGCCGACCCCTATCGAGGCGGAAGACTGTATCGAACAGGCGACGTGGTGCGGTGGAACGCCGCAGGCGAGCTGGAGTACATCGGGCGTTCGGACTTTCAGGTCAAGCTACGAGGCCTGCGCATCGAACTCGGGGAGATCGAGACGATCGCCCGGACCGTCTCGACTGTGGCCGACGCTGTGGCTGCGGTCGGACAGGACCGCCTGGTGCTGTACGTCGTTGCGGTCGACACCGCGACGATCGACACGGGTGAGTTGCGGAGCGCGCTGGGGAGGGAGCTGCCCTCCTACATGGTGCCTGCGGTGTACGTCGTGTTGGACGAGCTTCCGACCAATGCTGCCGGAAAGCTCGATCGCGCCGCCCTCCCCGAACCCGAACTCGACGTGCGTGCTTTCCGTGCGCCATCGACTCCGATCGAGGAAATCGTGGCTCGCGTGTTCGAGGACGTACTCGGTACCCCGCGGGTGGGTGCGGACGACGATTTCTTCGCATTGGGCGGTAACTCTCTCGTCGCCACTCAGGTCGTGTCTCGGCTCGGGGCAGAGCTCGACGCGGCCGTGCCCGTTCGGTTGCTGTTCGAGGTGTCCACGGTGTCGGCATTGGCGGTACGGATCGAGTCCGAGGTCGGCCGCGGTGCCCGTCTTGCACTCGAACGGCGGGTCAGACCCGAACGGGTTCCGTTGTCGATGGCGCAGCAGCGTATGTGGTTTCTCAATCGACTCGAACCCGATTCGGCCGCCAACAACATCCCGATCGCAATTCGGTTGTCGGGACTGCTGGACCGCCGGGCGCTGCAGGTTGCCGTCGCCGACGTACTCGCGCGGCACGAGTCGCTTCGAACCGTGTACCCCGAGATCGACGGTGTCGGGTACCAGGAAGTGGTGTCGACAGCGTCCGTCGTCCCCGATCTGGCACCGATCCCCGTCGATCAGGAGCAGCTTGCGTCTTCCATCGAGGAGATCGTTCTCGCCGGCTTCGATGTCGCCGATCGGGCCCCGTTCAGAGCCGTTCTCTTCGAGGTGTCCTCCACCGAGCACGTTCTGGTTCTCGTTGTGCACCACATTGCCGCCGACGGGTATTCTCTCGGACCGCTCACTCGAGATGTGGTTCGTGCCTACACTGCTCGAGCAACCGGCCTCGATCTCGCGTGGGAACCCCTGCCGGTTCAGTACGCCGACTACACATTGTGGCAACGCGACGTTCTCGGATCGGAGTACGATCCCGAGTCGATCATCGCTGCCCAGAAGTCGTTCTGGCGCAACACCCTTGCCGGTCTGCCGGAGCAACTGAACCTGCCTTTCGATCGTCCTCGTCCCGCAGTGGCGAGCAATCGAGGGCGCACCCACCGATTCGAGATATCGCCCGCCGTTCGGCGTGCCGTCGAAGATGTTGCAGCGCAACGTCGCTCGACGCCGTTCATGGTTGTTCATGCCGCGACGGCCGTGCTGTTGGCGCAGTTGTCCGGAACCGACGACATCGCGATCGGAGCACCTATCGCCGGTCGCGGCGAGCCGGCGCTGGACGACATGATCGGAATGTTCGTCAACACTCTCGTTCTCCGGACGCAGGTCAGCCCTTCGGCGACGTTCGAGGAGATCCTCGCCGGTGTCCGGGAGGGCGACCTGGCCGCGTTCGCCAACGCGGACATACCGTTCGAGCGGCTGGTGGAGATCCTCGACCCGGCCCGTTCCACAGCACGACACCCTCTTTTTCAGGTCGCTCTGTTCTTCCAGAATCTGGGAACCGCCGAGCTCGAGCTGCCCGACCTGAGTGTGTCGGCCGTGGACTTCGATGCAGGTATTGCGAAGTTCGATCTGCAGATCGCCGTGATGGACACCGCGGAGGGCGACGGGTGGACCGTCGAATTCGTCTACGCAACAGATCTGTTCGACGCATCCGGTGTGGATGCGCTCCAGACTCGCTTGCTCCGTGTTCTCGGCGCGGTGACGGCTGACCCCGAGGTGGTCGTCGGTGACATAGGGCTGAGCACCGAGCCCGAGGTCGACCGGCTCGTGTCGGGATGGAATGCAACCGATCACGAGCTCCCCGACGCGGGCTTGCTCGACGGATTCGCCGCGATCGCAGCGGAACATCCGGACTCGACTGCCCTTCGTTACGAGGGTGATTCGTTGACGTACGGCGATTTCGCCGCACGCGTGAACGATCTCGCTCATGTCCTGGCAGCGGCCGGAGCCGGACCGGAAACGCTCGTGGCACTTGCTGTTCGACGGTCCATCGATCTGGTCGTCGCGATGTACGCGGTGCTCCGTGCCGGTGCGGGGTTCGTTCCCGTCGACCCGGACCACCCGCTGGAGCGGATCGGCTACGTTCTCGACGCAGCCGAACCGGTCTGTGTGGTGACCCGATCCGGTGACGAATTCGTCCCGCCCGGCACCGTTCCGGTGGTCGACGTTCATGCCGTTCCCGACGCCGCGGAGGCCTCGGTTGCGCTTCGGTCCCCGGTCTCTGCCGAATCGGTTGCGTACGTGATCTTCACGTCCGGCTCGACCGGCAAGCCGAAGGGCGTTGCGGTCGGCCATCGCGCGATCGTCAACCAGATGGAATGGATGCAGTCCCAGTACCCGCTCGGTTCGACGGATGTCTACCTGCAGAAGACCGCAACCACCTTCGACGTCTCGCTGTGGGGGTTCTTCCTGCCGTTGCGGGTCGGCGCGACACTCGTACTCGCGACGCCGGACGGGCACCGCGACCCGGGGTATCTCTCCGACATCATTGCCCGACACTCGGTGACCGTGACGGACTTCGTTCCCACGATGCTGTCGGTTTTCGCAGCGGCGGTGTCGCGCTCCGCACTCCGGACCTTGCGGGACGTCTTCGTCATCGGTGAGGCGCTGTCGGCGGACGCTGTGCGCGAGTTCTCCCGCGTCTCGCAGGCGCGGGTACACAACTTGTACGGTCCTACCGAGGCGGCGGTGTCGATCACCTATGCGGACGTGACCGACGTTCCTGCAGGTGCTGCCGTCACCATCGGGGTTCCCGAGTGGAACTCGGCGGCATACGTGCTCAATTCACGGTTGGCTCCCGTTCCCGTCGGTGTCCCGGGGGAGCTGTACCTTGCGGGGGTCCAGCTGGCTCGCGGATATCACGGTCGTGTCGATCTGACGGCCGAGCGATTCGTCGCGAACCCGTTCGTCTCGGGTGCGGTCTCGGCGAGTAGCCGCATGTACCGCACCGGAGATCTCGTCACCCGACGCAGGGACGGGAGTCTCGACTACATCGGACGCACCGATTTCCAGGTCAAGTTTCGAGGCCAGCGGATCGAGCTCGGCGAGATCGAGGCGGCGCTGCTTGCGCACCCCACGGTCGGACTTGCAGCGGTGCAGGTGGTCTCGACCGATGCGGGCGATCAACTCGTCGGCTATGTGGTGCCGTCGCCGGCGATGAACATCGACGTCGATCAGGTACGGGCAAGCGTGGCAGACACACTGCCGCGGTACATGATTCCGGCCGCCATGATGATCCTGGAGGAGTTTCCGCTCAATACCTCCGGCAAGCTCGATCGAAAGTCGTTGCCCGCACCCGAATTCGCCACCGTCGAGTTCCGAGCCCCGTCCAACCCGATCGAGGAGATCGTTGCCGGGGTGTTCGCCGACGTGCTCGGAATCGACCGGATCGGACTGGACGACGACTTCTTCGCGCTCGGTGGCAACTCACTCGTCGCCACGCAGTTGGTGTCGCGTCTCGGTGCCGCTCTCGACTCTCGGGTGGCGGTTCGAACGTTGTTCGAGGCGTCGACGGTTCAGGCGCTCGCGGCTCGTGTCGAGTCGAACACCGGTGGTCGGGTAGCTCTGACCGCACTGCCGCGCCCGGATCGGATTCCGTTGTCGATGGCGCAACAGCGAATGTGGTTCCTCAACAGGCTGGAGCCGGAATCTGCAGTGAACAACATTCCCGCAGCAGTTCGGCTGAGCGGGACGATCGATGTCTCGGCGCTCACCGCGGCCATCGACGACGTCGTGGCGCGGCACGAGATTCTGCGGACCGTGTACCCGGAATCGGCGGGCACAGGAATTCAGGTGATCCTTCCGGTGGATGCCGGACGGGTGGATTTCGAGATGCGTTCGATCGATGAGTCGGAGGTGTTCGCCGCCGTCGTATCCATCGTCACGGAGGGATTCGATGTCACCCGGGTCAGCCCGGTGCGTATTCGCCTGCTCGAGATCGGCGACCGCGAACACATACTGGTGGTGATCGCGCATCACATTGCCGCAGACGGCTTCTCGATGAATCCACTGATGCGGGACGTGGTGACTGCCTATGTGGCGCGTGCAGGAGGCGACGCCCCCCAGTGGACACCGCTCGCGGTTCAGTACGCCGACTACACGTTGTGGCAACGTCAGGTGCTCGGTTCCTCGGACGATCCGGGTTCCTTGATCAGCACGCAGGAAAGTTACTGGAGGAGCGCCCTCTCCGGGCTGCCCGAGGTATTGGAGCTACCGACCGACCGTGCTCGACCATCGGTTGCGAGTGGTCGCGGTGGTTCGCACACGATCGTGCTGGACGAGCAGACCTCGGCCGCGATCGACCGGCTGGCTGCGCAGCGTGGAAGTACGGCGTTCATGGTGGTGCATGCTGCGTTGGCGGTGTTGTTGTCGCGGTTGTCGGGCAGTGCCGATGTGGTGGTGGGTACTCCGGTGGCGGGGCGTGGTGAGGCTGTTCTCGATGATGTGATCGGGATGTTCGTCAACACGTTGGTGTTGCGTACGGCGGTGGATGGTTCGTCGAGTTTCGACGAGGTGTTGGCGGGTGTGCGTGAGGTGGATCTGTCTGCTTTTGCGCATGCGGATGTGCCGTTCGAGCGGGTGGTCGAGGTGGTCGATCCGCCGCGGCTGCAGGGTGTGCATCCTCTGGTGCAGGTGTTGCTCACGTTCGCCAACTTCGAGTCGTCGTCGTTCGAGATTCCCGGGCTGACCGCTTCGCCAGTGGATTTCGATTCCGCGGTGGCAAAGATGGATTTGCAGGTCACGGTGGGCGAACCGCATCTCGGCGCCGATGGAACACGGGGCCGAAGCGTCGAGTTCGTCTACGCGACAGACCTTTTCGAGCCCGAAACGGTGGCACGGTTGGGCCGTCAGTTCGCCGATGTCCTCGATGTGGTGACGAAGGATTCGACGGTGCCGGTCGGGGATATCGACTTGCTCGCGCCGACCGAACTCGCATGGTTGGTCGACGAGATCAACGCCACCGAGCATGCCGTCGACTCCTCGGCGACCCTGGTATCGATGTTCGACGCGCAGGTGGCCGAGTCGCCGGACGCCGTCGCGCTCAGATTCGACGGTGAATCGCTGACGTACCGTGAATTCGACGCTCGCGCCAACCGGTTGGCCCGGTATCTGGTCGCGGAGGGCGTCGGGCCCGAGGTGTGCGTTGCCGTGGCGATGCAGCGTTCGGTTGACTTGATGGTCGCGCTGTACGCGGTGATCAAAGCGGGCGGTGCGTACGTTCCTCTCGATCCGGAGCAACCGGCCGACCGCATCCGATACATAGTCGAGACTTCCAACGCGGCTCTGGCGCTGTCGACCTCGAACGACGCATTCCCGTCGGCGGTGGTCAGCCCAGTCCTGGTCGACGGTCTGATTCTCGACTCGTTCTCCGACGCCCCGTTGTCGGACAAGGATCGAGTGAGCTCGCTGACGGCGGACAACGGCGCATACGTGCTGTTCACCTCGGGATCGACCGGTAAACCCAAGGGCGTGACCATCGATCACCGGGCAATCGTCAATCGGCTGGTCTGGATGCAGGACAAGTACCCGATCTCCGAGTCGGATGTGGTTGCGCAGAAGACACCGGTGACGTTCGACGTGTCGGTATGGGAGCTGTTCTGGCCGCTTCAGGTCGGTGCGACGTTGGCCGTAGCGGTACCCGACGGGCATCGCGACCCGGCGTACCTGGCACAGTTCTTTGCTTCCGAGCGAGTCACCGTCACCCACTTCGTGCCCTCGATGCTGGCGGTGTTCGGAGCCGAGCCCACCGCCGCAAGAGCCGAAACACTGCGCCTGCTCTTCGCTTCCGGTGAGGCGCTTGCCGCATCCACTGCGCGGAATGTGCAACGGGCGCTTCCCTCGGTGCGGGTGATCAACCTCTACGGTCCGACCGAGGCCGCCGTCGATGTCACCTTCCACGAGTTCACCGATGCCGACACCGCAGGCGTACCGATCGGTGTGCCGGTGTTCAACACTCAGGTGTACGTACTCGACACCAGGCTGCGTCCGGTAGCGGTGGGTGCGGTCGGCGAGTTGTATCTCGGCGGTGAACAGTTGGCTCGTGGCTACGCGGCCAGACCCGACCTCACGTCGGATCGATTCGTCGCCGATCCGTATTCGGACACCGGCAGCCGCCTGTATCGCACCGGTGACCTCGTGCGATGGACGTCGGACGGTGAGATCGAGTACATAGGTCGGGCAGACTTCCAGGTGAAGCTGCGAGGCTTGCGTATCGAGCTGGGCGAGGTAGAAAACGCAATTCTCGGGAGTGAGTCCGTCTCTCGCGCAGTGGTTCTCGTTCGAGACGATCGACTGGTCGGGTACGTGGTCCCGAACACGGGTGCGGTCGTCGACGTCGAGTCGCTCGAGCGCTCACTGTCGGATGCTCTTCCTGCGTACATGGTTCCGTCCGCGTTCGTCGTGCTCGACGAATTGCCCCTCGGCTCGGCAGGAAAACTGGATCGTAGAGCGCTGCCGGATCCAGTGCTCGTCGCACGTGATTTCCGCGAACCCTCCTCGGAGACCGAACGCATCGTGGCTGCTGTGTTCGCCGACGTACTGGGGCTCACGAGGGTCGGGCTCGACGATGACTTCTTCGAGTTGGGCGGTAATTCTCTGGTCGCCACTCAGGTCGTCGCCAGAGCCGGTGGCGCGGTGGACGCGTCCATTCCGGTCCGTTTGCTGTTCGACGCCTCGACGGTGGCGGCATTCTCGAGCGCGGTAGCGGGTCTGGCCGGTACCGGTGGCAGACCGCCGTTGGTCGCGGTCGAGCGACCGGAGCGAATTCCACTCTCGCTGGCCCAGCAACGAATGTGGGTGCTCAACAACATCGATCCCGAGTCGGGTGCATACAACATCCCGCTTGCTGTTCGGCTCAGCGGTGAACTGGACGTGGATGCGTTACGAAGTGCCGTGACCGACGTGGTGGCGCGCCACGAGTCACTGCGCACGATGTACCCGTCCGATGCCGAGGGACCCGAGCAACGGATTCTCACCGCAGCTCAGGTTCCGTCGGATCTCGTTCCGAAGCTCGTCGACGGTCCGGAGGCTGCACGTCGGGAGGTCGCTGCCCTTGTGCTCGGAGGCTTCGACGTCACCGCCGGGGTACCCGTCCGAATGGGGCTGGTCCAGCTGTCGCCGACCGAACACGTGTTGGCTCTCGTCGTGCACCACATCTCCGCCGACGGCGCGTCCATCGCGCCCCTCGCGCGCGACGTCATGGTTGCGTACTCGGCGAGAAGTCGGGGAGAGCGGCCGGAGTGGACCGATCTTCCCGTGCAGTACGCGGACTTCGCTCTGTGGCAGCGTCGCGTGCTCGGTACCGTCGAAGAAGCGGGTTCGATCGCCTCGGAACAGTTGGCCTACTGGACCGAGACGCTGGCGGGCGCACCGGACCTGGTGGAACTTCCCACCGATCGACCTCGGCCATCGACACAGTCGATGCAGGGTGGTTCGGTCGATTTCCGGTTGGACTCGACGTCGCATGCGGGATTGGTCGAGTTCGCTCGAGATCGCGGTACGTCGTTGTTCATGATCGTGCACGCAAGTCTGGCGATTCTGCTGGGCCGGCTCAGTGGCAGCAGCGACATCGTCGTCGGCACACCCGTCGCAGGGCGAGGGGCCGAAGAACTCGACGAACTCGTCGGAATGTTCGTGAACACGCTGGCGCTGCGAACCGAGGTCGATTTCGGAGGGACGTTCTCCGGCCTCGTCGACGACGTGCGTGCACAGGACCTGGGTGCGTTCGGTCATCCGGACCTGCCGTTCGAGAGCATCGTCGACGCCCTCCTGCCGGTACGGTCGCAGGCTCGTCATCCGATCTTCCAGGTGGCTCTGTCGTTCCAGAATCTCGAACGCGTCCGACTGGAGCTTCCTGGATTGACCGTGGAAGCACTCGACGTCGACGAACTGGGGGCGAAATTCGATCTGCAGTTCACGATCGAAGAGCGCACCGACGGCAGCGGCCGCGCGGCCGGGTTGTTCGGATCCCTGCTCTATGCGCGCGACCTCTTCGACGAGTCGACGGCGCACGCTTTTGCAGACAGGTTGGTTCTCATCCTGCGGACGGTCGCAGCCGATCCGTACGTGATCGTCGGCGACATCGACATCACCTCCGAACAAGAACGGCAGGACAACGCGATCCGCGTCGCGGCGAACACCGCCGATACTCGTGCGACACGATCGGCAGGGGATCGACTGCTGCCGCAGGTCTTCGGTTCGGTTGTCGAACTGGACCCGGAAGCACCCGCCATCGCGGACGACGGCGAGGAGCTGAGCTACCTCCACATCGAAGGCAGATCGGCGCGTCTGGCGCGCATCCTGATAGACCGGGGCATCGGTCCGGGGGACCGGGTCGTCGTTGCGCTGCCGGTCTCTGCCGACTGGGCCGTTGCGGTTCTGGCGATCGCGAGCGCGGGCGCAGCCGTCGTTCTGTCGCCGGTGCACACGGAAGTGCCCAGCCTGGTTCGAGAATCGCAGGCCGTGGCAGTCCTGGGTACGAGCGACAGTGCAGTCTCGGCGGACGTGCTGTCGATTGCGATCGACGATCCGGCAACACTCGATGCCATCGCCGCCGCGTCGGCCCGTCCGATCGAGTACTCCTCGCGTACCCGACTGCTCGGTGGCGACGATCCGGCCGTCGTGCTGGCGGTAGAGGGCGAGAGCACGAGCCTGACTCACGAGGAAGTGGTCGCGAGGGTCACGAGCGCGGTCGACAGGCTCGGGATCACAGTCGAGTCGCGGGTTCTCGCCGCGCCCGATGCCGGCGACGTGTGGCAGCTTTTCTCTCTGCTGGCGTGCGTCGTCGCCGGTGGTACGTGGGTGGTGCCGGTACCAGAGAGCGACGGCACGATCCTCGACACCATCTTGGACGAATGGGTGACACACGCCGTGGTGGACAGTGCCTCGACCTCGAGTCTGCGAGGTGAGGAGTTCGAGGATCTCGAGGCGATCATTGTGACCGACGGCAAGTCCGGCGAGGCAGATTCGGTTGCACCGACCGACGTGTCGGTCTTCGCGGACGAGTATCCATTCGACGGGCCACGCCCTTGATGTGACCCGCGCGTCGGGAGCGGGTGGCGCTCGATCGGCCGGAACCGGGCGGTAACGTTGGGTGGGCTCGCAGCGGTAGACAGTTCGAGTTCTGTCGCACGCGGGAGACCTGTTCCTCGGTCTGTGCTGTCGACTGCGCCGAGCGCTCCGTGACCGGCTGGTCGAGCCGATCCGTCGGCCCGACCACGACCGCAAGGTCGGGTACCGAACAGAGGAGCAACCGAGGAAGTGCTTCAGGCACTGGGAAACATTGGAGGCGCGTTCTACATGGTTCGAGACGTATGAGCCGCGATCACACGTCGGACGGCACGAGTCCTGGGCCATCGGACGGCCGCGCCGCGCGGCGTCCTCGGCCACGGCGCGCCCGCCGCAACACCACTCCACTCCTCCCGCAGATCCTGACGGCAGCCGTCGAGATCGACCCGAAGCAGACGGCCGTGATCGAGGGCGACAGCAGCCTGTCGTACGAGCAACTCGACCGCCGGTCGTCTCGGATTGCGCGAGTTCTCGTATCCGAAGGCGTCGGCCCGGAAGACATCGTCGCGATTGCCCTCACCCGGTCGGTGGAATCGGTGACGGCCGTGTGGTCCGTCGCGAAGTCCGGGGCTGCTTTCGTTCCTGTCGATCCCACGTACCCAGCGGATCGCGTGCAACATATGCTGACCGACTCCGGTGCCCGAATCGGGATCACCACCCGCGCTTTCGTAGGGCAGTTGCCGACCTCGGTTCGATGGATCGTTCTGGACGACACTGCATTCGAGGCACAGCTTCTGTTGGTGTCGGACGAGAAGATCGCGGTCTCGGACAGGAAATCCACTCTTCGTGCGGACAATCCCGCGTACCTCATCTACACCTCGGGGTCGACGGGTGTCCCCAAGGGTGTTGTGGTCAGCCACACCGGCCTGGCCGCATTTGCCGCAGAACAACGCAGTCGATTCGGCCTGACCCCGGCCTCGCGGACCCTGCACTTCGCCTCGCCGAGCTTCGACGCGTCGATACTCGAACTGTTCATGGCTGTCATTGCCGGCTCGACGATGATCATCGTTCCGACGTACGTGTTCGGGGGCCAGGAACTTGCCGACGTTCTTCGTGACGGTCGGGTGACGCACGCTTTCGTGACTCCGGCGGCGTTGGCGTCGGTCGACCCGGCCGGCCTCGACTCGATCGAGGTGGTCGTCGTCGGTGGAGAGAGCTGTCCGCCGGAGTTGGTGGGCAGGTGGGCGCCTGGACGGCAGTTCTTCGATGCGTACGGCCCGACCGAAAGCACTGTGGTGAGCAACATCTCCACCGCGCTGTCGCCGGGAGATCCGATCTCGATCGGATCTCCGATACCGGGAACGAATGCGCACGTGTTGGATCGCCGGTTGCGTCCGGTTCCGAACGGGGTAGCGGGCGAGCTTTATCTTTCCGGCCTCGGACTGGCCCGCGGATACCGAGGTAAGCCGTCGCTGAGCGCGGGTCGGTTCGTTGCGAATCCTTTCGTGGACAGTGGAACCCGCATGTACAGGACGGGCGACATCGTGCGCCGGGACTCGTCCGGGTCGGTGGAATACGTCTCTCGCAACGACCATCAGGTCAAGGTGCGGGGCTTTCGGATCGAACTCGGCGAAATCGATACCGCGCTGACGGCCCACCCGTCCGTCTCGTTCGCGGTCACGATCGATGTTGTCGGTGCTAACGGTGACGTCGATCTTGTTTCGTACGTTCGCCCCGAAGAGGGTGCCCATGCGGATCCGGCGGATATCGTTGCCTTCGTTGCTGTTTCGCTGCCCAAGCACATGATTCCGTCCTCGATCATGGTGATCGACGACATTCCCCTGACGCCCTCGGGCAAACTGGATCGTGCGCGACTTCCGCAGCCCGAGTTCACGGTTCGGGAATACCGAGCACCGGAGAGTGACTCCGAAATCGCAGTCGCGCAGGTCTTCTCGGAGATTCTGGGCCTCGAGCGCGTGGGCCTCGACGACGACTTCTTCGATCTGGGTGGCAACTCACTGTCCGCTACCCGCCTGGTTTCTCGGATCGGTGCGTCCCTCGATGTCGAATTCGGTGCCAAAGCGGTGTTCGAGCAGTCGACGGTGGCGGGGTTGGCGGCGCATGTCGACGAACTCGAGAGCGGTCAGCGCGTCGCGCTGAGGGCGATGTCTCGGCCCGATCGCATCCCTTTGTCCTATGCACAGCAGAGAATGTGGTTCCTCAATCGGTTCGACAATGCCTCGCTCGCGTACAACATCCCCATTGCGATCCGGTTGACCGGTGGTCTCGATCGCGAGGTTCTCCGGGGTGCGATCTCCGATGTCGTGGACCGACACGAAGTCCTCCGAACCATGTATCCCGAGAGTGACGGCACCGGTTATCAGCTGATCCTTCCCCGTTCGGATTCATCGGGATTGCTCGATCTGCGCACCGTCGCCGAGGTCGATCTGATCGGGAGCGTCACCGAATTCGCCTCTGCTGCCTTCGATGTCACGGCAGAGGTTCCCTTTCGTGCTGCTCTGTTCCAGATCGCCCCGGAGGATGCGGTGCTGGCGATCAATGCACATCACATTGCCGTCGACGGCTTCTCCATCGGTCCCCTGACCCGAGACATCATGATTGCGTACGCAGGTCGGTTGAGCGGATCGTCGGAAGGATTGCCGCTGCTCGATATCCAGTATGCGGATTTCGCGCTGTGGCAGCGTGCCGTGCTCGGTAGCGAGGACGACCCGGAGTCCGTCATCGCCCAACAGGTCGAGTACTGGAAGAACCGGCTCGACGGTCTGCCGGAACTGCTGGAATTGCCGACCGACAGGCCGAGGCCGTCGCAGTCGACGACCGCTGGAGCGGCGTTGTCGTTCGTCATCGATGCGGAGTTGGCCCACGCGATCGAGGCACTGGCGCGGGGCCGGGAATCCAGCCTCTTCATGGTGATGCAGGCGGCCTTGGCCATCGTGCTCGCCAAGACGAGTGGGATGTCGGACATCGCGATCGGGACCGCTGTTGCGGGGCGCGGTGAGGAAGCCCTCGACGATCTCGTCGGAATGTTCGTCAACACTCTGGTGCTGCGGAACAACGTCGATTCCGACCTGACTGCCGCCGAGGTTCTCGCCGGTGCCAGGACAGCCACTCTCGACGCCTTCGGCCACGCGGACGTGCCGTTCGAGCGGTTGGTAGAGATCTTGGATCCACCGCGTGCAACCTCACACAGCCCGCTGTTCCAGGTGATGCTGACGCTGCAGAACCTGGACCCCATCGCGTTCGAGCTACCGAATCTGACGCTCGCGGCGGTGGACGTCGATTCGATCACGGCGAACTTCGATCTGGCGTTGACACTGGTTCCGTCCGGCGAGGGCCGCGAGGGAATCGGCGGGACGTTCGTGTATTCGACGGACCTGTTCGACCGATCGACCGTCGAGGGGTTCGCGGATCGCTTCCAGCGGACACTCGAACTCGTGGTCGCCGACCCCGCTGTACGCGTTCGCGATCTCGATCTCACGAGTGCAGACGAGCGGGCGGCGGTCATGCAGTGGAACAGAACCTCACGACCGAGGTCGGAGGAGACGTTCGAGGCAGGCTTCGATCGGTGTGCCACCGCCACGCCCGATGCTCCCGCGGTCACCTTCGGCGGTCTCACGATCAGTTATCGAGACTTCGCCGGACGGGTGAACGAGGCGGCACGCCAGTTGATCTCGCGGGGAGTCGGGCCGGAAACTGCCGTCGCAGTGGTGGGCACGCGGTCGGTGGACATGTTGACCGCCATCTACGCGACTCTGATCGCCGGCGCGGCGTATGTTCCTCTCGATCCGGAGTGGCCGGAGGATCGGGTTCGCTACGTTCTCGACGTCGCGCATCCCGTCCTGATCTTCGACGCCACAACCGATCCGGTAGTCGGAAGAGCCGCCGATCGATCGTCGATTGCCATGATGAGCGCCTTCGCTGTCGGTACCGGGGATACCGGTGCCGTGCGACCCGACGAGCGAACGGGTCCGCTGCGGCCCGAGAACATCGCGTACACGATCTTCACATCGGGTTCGACGGGTCGGCCGAAGGGTGTATCCGTTTCACACCGCGCGATCGTGAACCAGCTCGACTGGTTGGCGACGGAGTTCGGCGTGAATTCGACGGATGCGATTCTTCAGAAGACGCCGGTCGGCTTCGATGCGTCGGTATGGGAATTGTTGTTGCCTCTACGGGTGGGGGCTCGTCTGGTGTCGGCGCGCCCGGATGGGCATCGCGATCCTCGCTACATGTCCGAAGTGATTGCTACGGAACAGGTTACGATAGCTCAGTTCGTTCCCTCGGTGCTGGCGCTGATGCTCGAGTTCGCCGAAGCGGAGCAGCTCACCCCGCTGCGCGCGGTGCTTGTCGGCGGAGAGCAATTGGACGCGACATCGGCGTCCCGGTTCACCGAGTTGAGCGGGGCACACGTGCACAATGTGTACGGGCCGACCGAAACCGCGGTCCAGGTCACGCACTCGCCGCACACATCCTCGGACCTGTCCGTCGTCCCCATCGGCACTCCGGTGCACAATACTCGGCTGCACGTCCTCGACGACGGCTTGAACGAATTGCCGATTGCCGTTGTCGGTGAGCTGTACGTGGCCGGCGACCAGTTGGCCCGCGGTTACGCATCTCGGGCCTCGTTGACTGCCGAGCGGTTCGTCGCAGATCCGTTCGCTGACGCCGGCTCCCGCCTGTATAGAACCGGCGACCTCGTCCGGCGCCAGCGAGACGGATCGCTGGTCTACGTCGGTAGAAGTGACGCACAGATCAAGCTCAGAGGGCTGCGCGTGGAACTGGGGGAGATCGAAAGTGTGCTTCGCTCAGCACCTTTCGTGGCGGCGGCAGCGGTGTCTGTTGTCGACAACGCGCTGATCGGCTACCTGGTGGCCCGAGAAGGACAGGTTGTCGACGAGGCGGTACTGCGGCGCGAGGCGGCGTCCGCTCTGCCGGAATACATGATTCCCGCTACCTTCGTGATTCTCGACGAGTTGCCGACGAACGCCAGCGGAAAGCTGGACCGACGAGCACTGCCTGCGCCGGGTCCGGTGACCACCGCTCGATACCGTGCGCCGAGCACCGAAGTCGAAACACTCATCGCCGAACTCTTCGCGGGAGTTCTCGGTCTGGAACGCGTGGGAGTCGAGGACTCGTTCTTCGCACTCGGTGGCGACAGCATCATGTCGATCCAACTCACCTCACGGGCCAAAGCCCGGGGACTTGTGTTCCGCCCGCGTGACGTGTTCGAGGCCAAGACCGTGGGTCGACTTGCGGAGCTCACGACGCGGTCGTCATCCGCCGACGCCGTCGTTCTGGCCGAGGTCGACGGCGGCGGTATCGGAACGATGCCGATGACACCGATCGTGGAATCGATGCTGGAGCGAGGGTCGGATTTCGGGCGCTTCACTCAGTCACTCGCGATGGAGCTGCCGGTCGGGATCGAGCGCTCCGGAATCGTGACGACCATCGCAGCAGTGGTCGATCATCACGACATGCTGCGCGCCCGAATGACGGTGGAGGGTCCAGAACGCGGCATCTCGGTCGCAGCATCCGGTTCCGTGGATATCGACGCGCTGATACATCGAGTCGAACTGGCACCCGACGCACCGCAGGCTGCCGTCACCGCGGCGGGCTCGACCGCGCTGGACGAGGTGCTGTCTTCACTGGATCCCGTCTCCGGACGAGTGCTGCGATTCGTGTGGATCGATTTCGGTCCGAGCCGGTCCGGCCGCATCATCATGGTCGCTCACCACCTGATCGTCGACGGGGTGTCCTGGCGAATCGTGATTCCGGACTTCGTGACGGCATGGGCGCAGTTCTCGTCCGGGGTACCCATCTCGTTGACTCCGGTGGGAACGTCGATGCGAACGTGGGCGCACGAATTGAAGCGGGTAGCGGAGTCCGAAGCGCGCCTCGCCGAACTCGAGTACTGGCAGTCGGTCATGAAAACTCCGGATCCGCTACTCGGACGTCGTGCATTCGATCCCGCGATCGACAGACGATCGACGATGGAGTCCGTATCCGTGACCCTGTCGTCGGGAGTGACCGAAGCCTTGCTCACTCGTATCCCCGCCATCTTCCGAGGTGGGGTGAACGACGCACTCCTGGCTGCTCTCGCCATGGCTCTGACGCAATGGCGTCGAGCGCGTGGAATCGACAGCTCGTCGGCGCTTGTTCTGTTGGAAGGGCACGGTCGAGAGGAAGACGTCGTTCCCGGTGCCGACTTGTCCCGCACCGTCGGATGGTTCACCACGGTCTTCCCGGTATCGCTGGATCTGTCGGGCATCGACGTCGCGGATGCATATGCCGCCGGCCCGAGTGCTGGTTCGGCTGTGAAAGTGGTCAAGGAACAGTTGGCTGCGATCCCGAACAAGGGAATCGGGTTCGGTCTGCTCCGCTACATGGGTGGCTCGACTGCATCGGCTCTGCTGAACGCCGACCCACAAGTGAGTTTCAACTATCTCGGGCGGGTGGGTGCTGCCGCCGAGGTGGCCGAGGCCACCGGCCTCGGTTGGCTTCCCGCAACGGATATGGGCGACATCGATGCGGCAGCGGACGATCTGGCTGCCGTGGCCGTCGTCGATGTGAACGCGATGGTGGTGAGCGGTGACGACGGTGAGCAATTGACTGCGAGCTTCGCGTACGCATCGGGCGTACTCGGCCTCGCCGAGACCGAAGAATTGGCCGGTCACTGGGTGTCGGCGCTGACATCGTTGGCGCGTCATGCCGAGACGCCGACGGCGGGTGGCCTGACACCTCTCGACGTTCCGCTCGCCGATGTCACCCAGTCGGAGATCGAGGAATGGGAGGGCCGTTACGACGACATCGTCGACATCTGGCCACTGACCCCCCTCCAGCAGGGTCTTCAGTTTCACCATCTGGCGGCCGAATTCGATGTCGATGTGTACATGCCGCAGGTCGTGATGACGCTGGGCGGAGAACTCGATACCGCGCGACTGCTCGCTGCTGCGCGGGCAGTCGTGTCGAGGCATTCCAGCCTCCGCACGGCATTCGTTCGGACGAAATCCGGCCGGTCCGCGCAGCTCGTCCGTGCTCGCGACGATGTGGGTTGGATCGAATTCGATCTGTCGAACCTCGCCGACACCGATCGACAGTCCGGACTCGCCGAGATCGTGGCGCAGGACAAGATCAGCCGGTTCGATCTGGAAGCGGATCCTCTGCTGCGTTTCACGGTGGTGCGCTTGTCGGACGACGATTTCCGGTTGGTCGTGACGGACCACCACATCATCCTCGACGGTTGGTCCATGCCGATCCTGTTGCAGGAGTTGCTCGCCCTGTATGCACTGCGCGGAGACGACAGTCTTCTGCCTCGCGCCAAGGACTACCGGTCGTACCTGGCGTGGTTGAGCAGGGTGGACACGACGCAGTCACTGGACGCGTGGGCCCGTGCCCTCGACGGGGTGGCCGAGCCATCTCTTCTGGCCGAGGTGGTCGAGCCTGCAGTCCGTGGATGGGCACGTGCGCAGGATCGGGTGATCGGCCCAGTTCTGTCCGAGGCGCTCGCCGATACTGCGAGACGAGTCGAGGTCACGATGAACACCCTCACTCAAGCAGCATGGGCATTGTTGCTCGCCCGAACGCTGCAACGCGACGATGTGGTCTTCGGCGCAACGGTCTCCGGGCGCCCCACCGGTATCGACGGGATCGAGCAGATGGTGGGCCTGTTCATCAACACGGTTCCGGTGCGAGTGCGACTGGATCGTGCCGAGACTGTCGAGTCCTTCCTCGGCAGGTTGCAACGCGAGCAGGTCGACCTACTCGAGCACCATCATCTGGGTTTGAGCGAGATCACGCAGCGGGTCGGGAAGGGCGCGCGGTTCGACAGCCTCACGGTGTTCGAGTCGTATCCCGTCGACGAGTCGGCCATCGCAGAGAACGCTGCGTCGATCGACGGCTTGCAGGTTCTCGGAATGTCCTTTGCCGAGTCCACCCACTACCCGGTGGTTCTGAGGATCAGTGCCGGAGCGCAGCTACACATTCGACTCGAGTACATGGACGATGTCGTCGAGGCCGGGGAGGCTCTCGGTCTGCTGGAGTCGCTGGAGAACATTCTGTCCGTGTTCGCGCACGAGGGTGACAGGTCGCTCGACGCAGTCCTTGCCGACATTCGACCGGTGGCGGTGCGGCCGTGGTCTACCTCCTCCCGTGGTGCGGCTGCCGCTGGGGAGCTGTCGTCACACCGATCCACTCCCGCGACCGACGCCCGCATCGTCGATGCAGTGGCACGACTGTTGAACGTCGACGGTGTAACGATCGACGACAACTTCTTCGAGTTGGGTGGCACCTCTCTCGACGCGATGGCGCTGTCGAAGGTGGTGGGTTCGCAGTCGAACAAGCCCGTCCCTCTCGGTGCCGTATTGGCTGCACCGTCCCTTCGTGCGTTGGCCGATCCCGACTTTCTCGACGCATTCGATGCGCTGAGATCAGAGGAGGGCGAACGCTAGAGGAGCCGAGCCCACGCCCGTGACAGGAGAGCTCGAACTCGACGTGCCGACACTTCCGGCATCGTCCCGCATTCGGTTCGGTACCTCTGTCCCAGTACTGTTGGGGTGAAAAGTCCGCACTTGCTTGCTGGGCGTTCGCGCCGAGGTGCCGCAATCGATTTCGGAGTCGGGAGGATGTTGTCGAGATGCAGAGCGGACACGGTGTCGATCGGACGCTGTCGATCAGCGACGTGCCGCGGCTCGTCGCAGAGGCCTCCCGTACTGCACCGGAACGCACTGCGCTGACGCTCGACGGCGCTCGGGTCACCCTGCTGTCGCTTCACCGTGAGCTGAGTCGTCTCGACGCCGCAATGGGTGGCGCGCTGGAGCCCGACTCTCTTCTTGCACTGGTCATTGCAGATATTGCTCCCGGGCTCCTCGACTCCGACGACGGCGCATTGGATCGAGTCACGCGCTCCCTGCTGACCGAGGTATCCGCAGTTCTCGGCTTGGAGCCCTCCGTCGGCCCCTCGACCGAAGCGCGTCGAACTCTGGTCGACGCATTCGATGCAGGCGTCGACGCGTACGCAGACCGAATCGCCGTGCGCAGCACCGTCGAGCAGGTCACGTACGAGGAGTTGGACAGACGGTCCAATCGCGTTGCCCGATACCTCGTCTCGATGGGAGTCGGCCCCGATCGAATCGTCGGGCTCGCTGCGTCGCGATCGGTGGACCTCGTGGTGGGAATGTACGCGATCATCAAGGCAGGCGGCGCATATCTTCCTCTCGATCTCGACCACCCGAGGGATCGACTCGAGTACATCGTCGGTATCGCAGATCCCGTCCTGATCCTCACCGATGGATCCGGCACTGCGTCTCTGCCGGACGGCGTCCCCGTCACGGAGATCGGCACGCACGCGGTGGACGGGTTCGACGAAAGCCGACTGAGTCCCGAGGAATTGGTATCGCCTCTGCGAGAGCAGAACCTGGCCTACGTCATGTTCACTTCGGGATCGACGGGACGTCCCAAGGGCGTCGCCGTCCCGCACTCGGCGATCATGGAACACCTGTCGTGGCGTCAGCGTCGATACGAGTTCCGTCAGACCGATGTGGTTCTCCAGAAGACCCCGTACACCTTCGATGTGTCGGTGTGGGAGTTCTTCCTACCGCTGCACGTCGGAGCAAAGCTCGTTCTCGCAGAACCCGACGGTCACCTGGACCCTGGCTATCTGTCTGCGGTGATCCGAGACGAGGGCGTCACGGTGGTGCATTTCGTACCGTCGATGCTTGCGGTGTTCGTCGACTCGTCGCAGCATTCGGACCTGCGCTCGTTGCGGTACGTCTTTTCCTCGGGTGAAGAGCTACCTGCTTCGGCGGCAACACGTTTCGCCGCCATCTCTGCTGCGGAGCTGCACAACCTGTACGGGCCGACCGAGGCTGCCATCGACGTCACCCATCATCACGTGGTCGATGGCGACAGTGGGTCCATTCCCATAGGAGCCGGAGTGGACGGCACCGAGTTGCATGTACTCGACGCCGGCCTGCAACCCGTTCCGCCCGGCACAGCGGGCGAGTTGTATGTCACCGGTGTTCAGTTGGCCCGCGGATACGTGTCACGGCCGGGGACGACGGCCGACCGTTTCGTCGCCGATCCGTTCGCGGTGGGCAATCGTATGTACCGCACGGGTGATGTGGTCAAACGGACCTCGGCAGGTCTTCTCGTTTATCTGGGACGCACGGATTTTCAGGTCAAGCTGCGCGGGCTTCGAATCGAACTCGGCGAGATAGAAGCTGTGCTGCAACGCCATCGCAGCGTCTCCCAGAGCGTTGTGGTCGTACGCGCCGACCGTCTCGTCGGGTACGTCGTGGCATCACGGCAGGGCTCGATCGAACTGGAAGAACTGTGGGCGAGTCTGAGGGAGACGTTGCCCGAGTACATGCTGCCGACAGCGCTGACGGTGCTCGACAGCATGCCTCTCGGCTCATCCGGAAAACTCGACAGAAGGTCCTTACCGGAACCGGCAGAGAACCACGCGGTATTCAGCGATCCGGTATCCGACACCGAAATTGTTGTGGCCGAGGAGTTCTCGGCACTTCTCGGTGTCACTTCGGTCGGTCGCGAGGACGACTTCTTTGCGCTCGGTGGAACTTCCCTGTCCGCGACTCGGCTCGTGTCTCGATTGAATGCACGACTCGAAGTCCGCACAGCGGTCCGAGAATTCTTCGATACCTCGACTGTGGCGGGGTGGGCTCTGGTCCTCGATTCCGCCGAACGTCGCACGGCAGGAGGAAGTCTGGGATCCATCGCGTGGCCCGAGCAGATCCCGCTGGCCCCCGCCCAGCAGCGGATGTGGTTTCTCAACCGGTTCGATCCCAGCTCGTCCGTGGACAACATCGGGATTGCCATTCGGTTGTCGGGTCCACTCGACGTCGACTCCTTGCGCGGCGCAATCGATGATCTGGTGATCCGACACTCGTCGCTTCGGACGCGGTATCGCGAAGTCGATGGGGTCGGGACTCAGGTCGTTCTCGGCATCGACGACGTCGATATCGACTGGCGAACAACTCGAATAGAGGAAGCGCAGCTCGACGACCACGTGGGAGCAGTGGTGACCGCGCCGTTCGATGTGACCGCGGCTCCACCCTTCCGGGTCCGATTGCTCGAGCTCGGCCCACGCGAACATGTGCTCGTCGTGGCCGTGCATCACATTGCGGCCGACGGCTTTTCGATGGTGCCACTGACTACCGACGTCATGACTGCCTACGCCGCACGAGCGGACGGCCGTGCGCCGACATGGTCACCGTTGCCGGTGGAGTACGTGGACTACACCCTGTGGCATCGGGCTGCGCTCGGATCGCCCGAGGATCCCGACTCGCTAGGCAACGCACAGGAACGGTATTGGGCTTCAGCGCTGTCGGGAGTGCCCGATGCGCTCACACTGCCGACCGACCGACCACGACCGCAGGTGTGGTCGGGCCGCGGAGCGAAGCATGTGCTTGCGGTCGGTCCCGACACCCATGGTGCATTGACCGAACTTGCAGGCAGGCGTGGCACCACTCTGTTCATGGTGGTGCACGCTGCGTTGGCGGTGTTGTTGTCGCGGTTGTCGGGCAGTGCCGATGTGGTGGTGGGTACTCCGGTGGCGGGGCGTGGTGAGGCTGTTCTCGATGATGTGATCGGGATGTTCGTCAATACGTTGGTGTTGCGTACGGCGGTGGATGGTTCGTCGAGTTTCGACGAGGTGTTGGCGGGTGTGCGTGAGGTGGATCTGTCTGCTTTTGCGCATGCGGATGTGCCGTTCGAGCGGGTGGTCGAGGTGGTCGATCCGCCGCGGCTGCAGGGTGTGCATCCGATCTTTCAGGTGATGGTGACGTTCGCCGAGGTGGGAAACAGGCGGTTCGAGCTCGCCGGACTCGGTGTGGACGCAGTCGACATGGACGCCACGACCGCCAAGGTGGACCTGGATTTCACCGTCATCGAAAAGCGTTCCGCAACGGACGATCCGGCGGGTCTCTCTATCGCCGTCACTTACGCGAGCGACCTGTTCGACGCGGCGACGATCGAATCGCTGGCCGAGCGTGTAGGGGCAGTACTCGACACGGTGGTGGCAAACCCGTCGATCGTCGTCGGCGACCTCGAGTTGGTCGGCGACAACGAGCGGCGATGGCTGCTCGACGAGGTCAATGCGACCGGCCACGAGTTCGACAGAGCCGCTACCTTGGCGTCTGTGTTCGATGCGCAGGTGGCACGAACACCGAACGCGGTGGCCATCACATTCGAGGGCGAGTCCACGACGTACCGTGAGTTCGATGCGCGGGTGAACCGGGTGGCACGGTATCTGATCGACCGTGGTTCCGGGCCGGAGGCCACTGTTGCTGTGGCTCTTCCTCGTTCGCTGGATCTGATGGTTGCGTTGTATGCGGTGGTGAAGACCGGAGCGGCGTACGTTCCGGTGGACCCGACCCAGCCTGCTGATCGAATCGCGTACATCCTCGAGACAGCACAAGTGACGTTGGTCGTGGCGAGCTCGAGCCTCGACGGTGCTCGATCAGCGGCCGCGACCGTGGTGCTGGACGACGAGACCGTGACGAAATACTCTGCCGAGCCGATTACCGACGCGGATCGGATTGCGTCGTTGACGCCGGACAACACCGCGTACGTGCTGTTCACGTCAGGATCGACGGGCACGCCGAAAGGTGTTGCGATGTCGCATTCTGCGATAGTCAATCGGTTGGTGTGGATGCAGACGGAGTACTGCCTCACGGACGCAGATGCCGTGTTGCAGAAAACACCGATCACCTTCGATGTGTCGGTTTGGGAGTTGTTCTGGCCGCTGCAGGTCGGTGCACGGTTGGTGATCGCCCGGCCCGACGGGCACAGAGACCCCGCCTATCTGACGGAAACGATAGAGCGAGAGCATGTCTCGGTGGCGCACTTCGTGCCCTCGATGCTCGGGGTTTTCACTGCCGAGCTGGTCCCGGCTCGCGTCGGGTCGCTGCGATGGGTGTTCGCGTCGGGCGAGGCATTGCCGCCGTCCACCGCGCACGCATTCGTGGAACTGGTTCCGCGGGCCCGGCTGGTCAACCTGTACGGCCCCACAGAGGCTGCGGTCGATGTCACGTCCCACGAGTTCGACGCTGCCGACGTAGGTGGGGTACCGATCGGTCTTCCGGTGTTCAACACTGCAGTTCGAGTACTGGATGGGCGTCTGCATCTGGTTGCGGTGGGTGCCGTGGGTGAGTTGTACCTCGGTGGTGTTCAGCTGGCACGCGGGTACTCCGCACGTCCGGATCTGACCGCGGATCGATTCGTCGCGGATCCATTCGGACGTCCGGGTGATCGGCTGTATCGCACCGGGGACCTGGTGCGTTGGTCTTCTTCCGGCGAACTGGAGTATCTCGGCCGATCGGATTTTCAGGTGAAGCTGCGGGGTCTCCGAATCGAGTTGGGGGAGATCGAGAACGCACTGGCCCGCGATGATTCCGTGTCGCAGGCGGTGGTGGCCGTGCGTACGGATCGATTGGTCGCCTACGTCGTTCCCCCGGCCGGTGGGACGGTCGATACGCAGGCACTGCTTCGAGGTGTGGCACGCACAGTTCCGGAGTACATGGTTCCTGCGGTCGTACTCGTGCTCGATGCATTGCCGCTGGGGCCGGCTGGCAAACTGGATCGAAAGTCGTTGCCGGAGCCGTTGTTCGAGCGCCGAGTGTTCCGTGAGCCGGTGACCGAGACCGAACGGATCGTGGCAGGCGTGTTCGGCGACCTCCTCGGCGTGACCGAAGTCGGCCTCGACGACGACTTCTTCGGTCTCGGCGGCAACTCGTTGATTGCCACTCAGGTCGTGTCTCGACTCGGGGTCGAACTCGATACGCAGGTGCCGGTGCGAGCCGTGTTCGACGCGTCCACCGTGGAGAGCTTCGCGGCTCTGCTGGCCGATTCGGCCGGTACCGGGGCGCGTATTCCCCTCGAGGGAGGGCATCGTCCTGCCGATATTCCGCTGTCCCTTGCGCAGCAACGGATGTGGTTTCTGCACAAGCTCGAGCCCAACTCGGCCGCTTATCACATTCCTATCGTCGTTCGCCTGCGCGGTGAGCTCGATCTGAGCGCTCTGGCGCGTGCAATCGACGACGTTCGGCATCGACACGAGCCGCTCCGCACCGTCTACCCGGAATACGACGGTATCGGCCACCAGGTGATTCTCCCCTTCGAGTCCAGTCCGTTCGAGCTGGGCGTCGACGAGTGCTCGGAGAAGGAAGCTCTTCGACTGATCCGCGAGATGGTGCTCGGCAGGTTCGCGTTGGCGGACAGTGCGCCGTTTCGGGCGCACGTGTACCGCCTGGGCGGGGCCGAGAACATTCTTGCTGTCGTTGTGCATCACATTGCGGCAGACGGCTTCTCGATGGGGCCGTTGATGCGAGACGTGGTGCACGCCTACGCGGCCAGGGCGTCCGGGACGGAGCCCGGTTGGGAACCGCTTCCTGTTCAGTACGCCGACTTCGCGGTATGGCAGCGGAAGATGCTCGGGGACGAGTCCGATCCGCAGTCTGTGGTCAGCCGGCAGCTCGACTTCTGGACACGGCAACTGGACGGAATCCCCGAGCAGGTCGATCTGCCCACAGATCGCCCGCGGCCGTCGGTTCCGTCCGAGCGTGGCGGACTCCACGCGTTTCGTATCGGAGCCGACGTACACAGGTCGATAGTTCAGCTCGGGCTGGACATCGGGTGCACGCCGTTCATGATCGTGCATGCTGCGTTCGCAATCCTGTTGGCGCGCATGTCGGGTTCCGAGGACATCGTCATCGGAACGCCGGTTGCCGGCCGCGGAGAGCGAGATCTCGACGAGGTCATCGGGATGTTCGTCAACACCCTCGTTCTGAGGACCGAGGTTCGCGACTCGGTGTCGGTACGCGAACTCTTGGCCTCCACACGTGACGTGGATCTGGATGCACTGGCCCACGTGGACATCCCGTTCGAGAGACTGGTGGAGGTTCTGGATCCGCCTCGGTCGACAGCCCGCCAGCCTCTGTTCCAGGTCATGCTCGCCTTCCAGAACCTCGAGTCCGTGTCGGTCGAGCTGCCGAACATCGCTGCCGCCGGGGTGGAACTGGAAACGGGGTTGTCCAAGTTCGATCTCTACCTGACGATGTCGGAAGAGTTCGACTCTTCGGGTGAACCTGTCGGCATGCAGGCTCGGTTGCTGTATCTCGAAGATCTGTTCGACGAGGCAACGGTCGCGGCGACCGGCGAGCGTTTCGAGCGCATCCTCGGCGCGGTGGTTGCAGATCGAGATGTGGCCGTCGGCGATCTCGACGTGCTCGTCGGTGGCGAACTGCAGTCGGTTGTGCACGAGTGGAACCGCACCGGATCGGCGATGACGGACGAGCGGCTACTGGATCGGTATCGAAGGCAGGTGGCGTCGACGCCGGATGCAGTCGCGATCACGTTCGGCGATGAGTCGATAACTTACGGCGAGTTCGACTTTCGTGTCCGGGGCCTGGCAGGCTTCCTCTCTTCGATGGGTATCGGTGCGGAGTCGACCGTCGCCGTTGCCATGGCTCGGTCGGTGGAATTGGTGGTCGGCATCTACGCCGTGGTTGCGGCCGGCGCTGCCTACGTGCCGGTCGATCCCGGCCAACCCGATGATCGTGTCCGTGGTGTGTTGAATACCGCAGCAGTGACGGTCGTCCTGTCGACGTCGCGGGATCGTATGAGAGAACGCGGATTCGACGTGGTGAACGTGGACGAGCTCAGGCTCGATGGCGTCCTCGAGCGGCGGCCAGAGCACCTTCAGGCAGCCGAGGCCTCGGACGCTCGAACGCACCCCGACAGTGCGGCCTACGTTCTTTTCACCTCCGGATCGACAGGCGAGCCCAAGGGCGTCGTGGTGAGTCATCGAGCGATCGTCAACCGGTTGACGTGGATGCGGGCCGAATACGGGCTGCACGACAACGATGTGATGGTGCTGAAGACGCCGGTGACGTTCGACGTGTCTCTGTGGGAATTGTTCTTGCCGTTGCAGATCGGGGCACGGTTGGTGATCGCAGAAGCGGATGGGCATCGCGACCCGCGGTACCTTGCACATCTCTTTCGGTCCGAATCCGTCACCGTCGCGCACTTCGTCCCGTCCATGCTGACCGTGTTCGCAGCGGAGTCCGCGGCATCCCATGCCGAGTCGCTTCGATTCGTGTTCACCTCCGGTGAATCGCTCCCGGTCGCCACAGCGCAGAGCGCCGTCGAGGTGTTGTCACCGGTCCGCATCGTGAATCTGTACGGACCGACCGAAGCGGCCGTCGACGTCACCGGCCACGAGTTCGCCGAGACGGATACCACCAGTGTGCCTATCGGACGACCTGTCTCGGGCACGAGGGCGTACGTCCTCGACCGACGCCTGCGACCGGTTGCCCCAGGCGTGGTGGGGGAGCTGTACCTGGCAGGCGTTCAGTTGGCGCGCGGATACGCCTCCCGCCCCGACCTCACTGCGGAGCGGTTCGTCGCCGATCCCGTCGGTCGTGACGGTGGTCGTCTGTACCGCACCGGCGATCTGGTGCGATGGACTCGATCCGGTGAGCTCGATTTCATCGGCAGGAGAGATTTTCAGATAAAGCTGCGGGGCCAGCGCATCGAACTCGGTGAGATCGAACATGCCTTGGCGGCGCATCCTGGAGTGGCGCATGCCGTCGTCGTTCTGCGATCCGACGGCACTCTCGGGGATGCGCTCGTGGGATACGTTGTGCCACAGCCGGGATGGGCTTTGGATGGCACCGAGGTGCGTGCCGGCGCCAAGGGCAAGGTTCCGGACTACATGGTTCCCGCCGCGGTGATGGTGCTGGACGCACTTCCGGTCAGCTCGAACGGGAAGCTCGATCGACGAGCACTGCCGGAGCCCGCGTTCGAGGTCGGCGTCTTTCGTCCACCGTCGACCCCCATCGAGGAACTCGTGTCGGGAATCTATCGTGACCTTCTCGGAGTGGACCGGGCCGGCCTCGACGACGATTTCTTTGCTCTCGGCGGAAATTCGCTGACAGCCACCCGCGTCGTGTCGAGGTTGGGCGCAGCCCTCGGTGGAGAAGTATCACTGCGGACCTTGTTCGAGGCTCCGAGCGTCGAGATGCTTTCCGCCAGAGTGGAACACGACAGGAGAAGTGCTCTGCGGCCTGCGATCACCGCGCGCGGTGCGCACGACGGGCCAATTCCGTTGTCCTTGGCGCAGCAACGGATGTGGTTCCTCAACAGGCTCGACCCGTCGTCCGCTGCACACAATGTTCCGGTCACGATACGGCTGAGCGGCGAACTCGATGTCGACGCGCTTGTTCTCGCGTTCGGCGACGTCATCGCGCGCCACGACATCCTTCGGACCGTGTACCCCGACATCGACGGTGTGGGTTTTCAAGTCATCGAACCGGCATCTGCGAACCCGGTTCGCCTCGACGCCGAGGACGTGACTGCTGGGCAGACGATGGACCGCGTTCTGCGGCTGGTGGACTCCGGATTCGACGTCACGGCGGCAGTGCCCGTCCGGGCCTGCGTCCTTCGGGAGTCTGTCACCGAGCATGTCCTGGTACTGGTAGCTCATCACATCGCGGTGGACGGTTTCTCGGTCGGCCCGTTGACTCGCGACCTGGTGCGGGCCTACGCGGTCAGAGCAGCCGGACAGGCACCCGATTGGGATCGTCCTGCGATCCAGTACGCCGACTTCGCTGTGTGGCAGCGTGCAGTTCTGGGAGCCGAGGACGATCCGTCGTCGGTCACGTCTATGCAGGTCGACTACTGGCGTGCACAATTGGCCGACCTCCCTTCCGGGATCGAGTTGCCGACCGACCGCGTGCGCCCGACGGAATCGTCCGCTGCCGGTGCGACGGTATCGGTTTCGATCGATGCCGAATCACGTGCCCGGGTCTCGGCATTCGCGCATCGGGCCGGTGCCACCGAGTTCATGGTGCTGCATTCGACGCTGTCCGTGCTTGTCGCTCGATTGACGGCATCCGACGACATCGTGATCGGAACCCCGGTTGCGGGCCGCGGACACAGTGAGCTCGACGACATGATCGGTATGTTCGTCAACACCCTCGCCCTGCGTGTCCAGGTCGATATCGCGGGTAGTTTCTCCGCGCTGCTCTCCCAGGTTCGCGATGTCGACCTATCGGCATTCGCGCACGCAGACCTGCCCTTCGAGAAGATTGTCGACGTTGTCGATCCGCCGCGAATTCGTGGGCGGCACCCGCTCTTCCAGGTCGTGTTCACCTATCAGAACCTCGGACAGGTACACCTGGAATTGCCGAATCTGACCGTTGGGAAAATGGAGTTCGACTCGGTTCGTGCAAAATTCGATGTACAGGTCACCGTGTCGGACACCTCGTCCGCTGCGGACGGAGCACTCGGCTGGAATGTCGAATTCCTCTATGCAACAGACTTGTTCGACCGTTCCACTGTCGAACGGTTCGCCGAGGGCTTCATCAGATTGCTCGGGGGTCTGCTCGACGCTCCGAATCGGCCCATCGGAGACATCGAGTCGATGTCCGACTCGGAGCGCACTTCCCTCGTGCGCGAGTGGAGTGCATCCGCACCGGGTGGTGCGCTCGAACATGCCACGCTGGTGGACCGATTCTACGAAACGGTGCTGGAGAGACCGGATCTGACGGCTGTGCGATTCGACGGCCGTTCGTGGACCTACGGCGACGTCGGTGGGTCGGTCGATGCGCTCGCACGCCATCTCATCACCTGCGGTGCACGCCCGGAAACCCTTGTAGCCGTTGCGCTCCCGCGTTCGATAAGCCTGGTTGTCGCCTTGCTTGCGGTGTCTGTGTCGGGCGCGGCGTATCTGCCCGTCGATCCGTCCTACCCAATGGACCGGATCGAGTTCATGATCGACGATGCCGATCCTGTCCTCGCACTGGTGTCCGGTGCGACCTCGGCTTTCGGCTCCGTTCCGGTGCTCGATCTCGACCTGTTCGACTTCGACAGCATGGACCGCCGTGCGGTGACGGATGCCGACAGGCACTCATCTCTGAGGTCCGATCACCTCGCCTACGTCATCTACACCTCCGGCTCCACCGGCAGGCCCAAGGGTGTCGGGGTCACGCACGGCAACGTGTTGGAGCTCTTCGGCAACACGACGACAGCATTCGGGTTCGACGCGGACGACGTCTGGACGATGTTCCATTCCTACGCGTTCGATTTCTCGGTGTGGGAGATGTGGGGGGCACTGATCCACGGCGGCACACTCGTGGTCGTCGACTACTACACTTCGCGTTCGCCGCAGGATTTTCTTGCGCTCCTGTCGACCGAACGAGTCACCGTACTGAACCAAACCCCCTCTGCATTCCAACAATTGGCCGAAGCCGACCGCGAGCTACCGCAAACCTCTCTTGCCTTGCGGTACGTCCTGTTCGGAGGAGAGGCACTCGACCCGCGCCGACTGGCCGAGTGGTACGACCGGCACGGGGACGGAACCGGCGATTCCGCCGGACCCACTCTGGTGAACCTCTACGGAATCACCGAGACGACCGTCCATGTGACGGTCCGGCCCCTGTCCTCGCGCGACGTGAGTTCGTCGCCGGTCATCGGGGCCCCCATCCCCGGTCTTCGCCTCTACGTTCTGGACCGACGACTACGGCCGGTTCACATCGGGGTTGCGGGTGAGGTCTACGTCGGGGGTGGGCAGCTGGCGAGAGGCTATATCGGTCGTTCGGGTCTGTCGGCGGTTCGTTTCGTCGCCGATCCGTTCGGCGGTTCGGGAGACGTCCTCTACCGCACCGGTGATCGGGCGCGTTGGGTCGTGGTCGACGACGTCGCAGAGCTCGAATATGTGGGCCGTGCCGACGATCAGGTCAAGATTCGGGGTTTCCGAATCGAACTGGGGGAGGTGGAGACGGCGGTGAGCGCGCAGCGCGGGGTGTCTTCCGCTGCCGTCGTCGTCCACGACGACCCCGGTGTGGCCGCTCGGTTGGTGGCGTACGTGGTGTTCGCCGACGGGGCGTCGGCGGACATCGACGACGTACGCAGTGGTGTTACGCAGTGGGTGCCGGACTACATGGTGCCTTCGGTGTTCGTCCCCATCGACTCGATTCCGCTCACGGTCAACGGCAAATTGGACCGAGCGGCCCTTCCGTCGCCCTTTCTCGTGGAGTCGGAGTACAGGCCGCCGTCCACCGCGGTCGAGACAGTGGTGGCGAACGTCTACGCCGAGGTGCTGGGTGTGGACCGAGTCGGGGCAGATGCCGACTTCTTCGATCTCGGCGGAAACTCCTTGGTCGCGACCCGAGTCGTGTCGAGATTGGGTTCCGCGCTCGAGACCGTGGTTCCGGTTCGACTGCTGTTCGAGTCGTCGACCGTATCGGACCTCGCCGCGCGCCTCGAGTCGAGTGTGGGTGAGGGCGGCCGCCGTCGACTCGTCGCGCGTACGCGGCCGGCGACCATTCCCCTGTCTCACGCACAACAGCGAATGTGGCTTCTCAACCGCCTCGATCCCACCTCGGGTGCCCACAACATCTCGAGCGCACTTCGTTTGAGTGGGGCCGTCGACATCGATGTGCTCGCTCGTGCCCTGAAGGATGTCGTCGGTCGACACGAGTCGCTACGGACCCGCTATCCCGACGAGAACGGCGTCGGTTCGCAGGAGATCTTGCCGTTGTCGGAGGTAGACCTGAACCTCGTCCCCGAGGTGGTCGACGAAACCGATATGTCTGCACGGGTGGGTTCCGTCCTGACTGCATCCTTCGATGTCACGGTCTCGGTGCCGTTACGGGTGCGGCTGCTCGAGCTGTCGGATACCGAGCACATTCTGGTGATCGTCGTCCATCACATCGCGGCTGACGGTTTCTCGATCGGGCCGCTGATTCGAGACCTGATGACTGCATACTCGGCGCGCTCACACGGGCGGACGCCGGAGTGGACGCCGTTGACAGTTCAGTACGCGGACTACGCGCTGTGGCAGAGAGAAATTTTGGGCGACGAAAGCGATCCGACATCGCTCGTGTCGGTGCAGGAACAGTATTGGCGGCGCACACTCGACGGCCTGGAAGAACAGGCCGGCATCGCGACCGACCGTCCGCGGCCGAGAACACCGAGCCGGCGCGGTGCGACACACGAGTTCGTGGTGGACCGTGCCCTGACCGATGCACTGGTGTCCGTGTCTCGAGAACATCAGTCGACGCTGTTCATGATCTTGCACGCCGGTCTTGCGGTTCTGTTGGCGAAATTGTCCGGCGAGGAGGACATCGCCGTCGGCACTCCTGTCGCCGGGCGCGGTGAGCAGGAGCTCGACGATCTCGTCGGGATGTTCGTCAATACGCTCGCACTTCGCACGCCGGTGTCGCCGGATCACACTCTCGCCGACATCCTGCGCGGTGTTCGAGACACGGATCTCGACGCATTTGCACACGCTGACGTCCCGTTCGAGCGCATCGTGGAACTGATCGACCCACCGCGGTCGTCCTCGAAGACACCGTTCTTCCAGGTAATCCTTGCCCTGCAGAACCACGAGGCGGGTCGGCTCGAACTACCGGGGCTATCGGTAACCGGAATGGAAGCCCAGGCGCACTCCGCCAACTACGACATGCAGATCGTATTCTCGGAGGAGCGCTCCACCGACGACGAACTGCGTTTGACGTGCGTCATCGTGTACGCCACCGACTTGTACGACCGATCTACCGTGGAGTCCTTCGTCGAGCGGCTGACCGGCGTGCTGCGTACCGTCGCGCAGGCCCCGGGCACCGTGGTTCGGGACGTGGACATCTCCTCGGCCGGGGACAGCGTCACCGCAGCACAGATCGACGACGTCGAGAAGTCGTCCTCGGTGAAGCCCCAGCCGATGGCTCGCACTCTTGCTCAGATGTTCGAGGAAACCGTCGAAGCAGATCCCTCGGCTCCGGCTGTCGTGATCGGCGAAGCCGAGTCGAGCTATCTCGAAGTGTCCCGACGTGTTGCGCAGACGGCACATTTTCTGGTGTCCCGTGGCATCGGTCCAGGGCATCGGGTGGTCGTGGATCTGCAGGTCACGGCGTCCTCGGTCATCGCGATGTGGGCCGTATGGTCCTGCGGGGCTTCGGTTCTGCTGGACACCCGGTCATCCCTGGATCGTGTGACGGACGTCGATCATGTCGTTCTGACGACGTCGTCATGCGCTTCGAGCACCGGCTCGGCCGGCGATCGGCTCAGGGTCATCGTGATGGACGAACCGGACATCGCTACCGACATCGCGGCGCAGTCCACCCGATTGCCGGACTATGCCTCCCGTACGCGGTCTCTATCGGGCGAGGACGAGGCTTTTGTGGTGCCCGACGCCGCAGGGGACACAGTTGTCTCTCAACGCGAAGCGGTGACGCTGGCAGACCGGTGTGTCGACGAGTGGTCACTCGACTACGACTCGCGGACGCTTCTTGCGGTTCGAGGACCGACCAATACCGTGGGCGCTTGGCAGACGCTGGCAATGCTGGCCGCCGCATCGAGCGGTTCTGCGTTGGTGATGGACCCAGGCGAATCCGACCTGGACGAGGTGATCGACGGCAGCTGGGTCACGCACGTGCTCGCTGCATCCTCGGTGGTCGGGCCGGCGCAGAGAACCGATGTGACCGTGGTCAACACCGACACGTTTTCGGCGGTGCAATCGAGAACGGACAGCGATCGCGTATCTCGCGAACACCGGTGAAATGGGGAATGTGCCGTCAGCGTTCGCGGCACGCGCTACCTAGCGCGTAGATGCAGGTGGCGCGGTGGTCTCGACCGGTGAGGTGCTTGTCGCTACCGGGAGCATTCGTTGGTCGACCGACGACATGAGATACCGCAGCGAATACCGTTGCTTTTTCGGATCGTACGGGCGGTATATCGCGTACACAAGAATGTGCCACCACCAGTGCAGGCGAAGTGCGCGCGCCTTTTCCTGAGTCATCACGCCGTGATGAATAAAAGTGTTGATACCACAATCGATGTATTCGTGGAATTTGCTCGGAGGTGTGAGCGCTCGTCGGGGTGACACGAGGACATTCATATCCGACAGTTGAGCGATCTTCAGGTCCGATTTTCCCAAGCAGAGAGCCAGATCCAGGTCTTCGTGCAGATCGCAGTCGGCGCTGACTTTACCTTCGACGCGACGCCACGCGCTGCGCCGAATTGCCATGTTCGCTCCGTGCAGGTTGGTGACCAGGCGGCCACCTCCGACGTTGCCCTTCTCGATATGACGACCGAACCACCACGCCTTGAGTCCGCGAACGGGGGAGTCGTAGGGCTCGTTGAGTCCGGTGACACCGGCAACGTCGCTTCGTGCGGTCGACATGTACGTACGCACTGCACGCGCCCAGCCTGGGCGGACACGAGTGTCCGCATCCACCCGCCCGAGTATGGCACCTGTCGCCGCGCGGAACCCTGCGTTGCGCGCATATGCCACTCCGGGAATGCACTCGCGAACAAGGCGCACCTTCGGCTGAATTCGAGCTACCGCTTCGACCACGGCCGCGGTGCTATCCGTCGAGTTGTTGTCGACAACAATGATTTCGTGCAGCTGCTCGATCTGTAGAAGAAGCTGTTCGAGGCATTGCCCGATATAGGCCTCTTCGTTGTACGCGGGGACTATCACGGACAGCGTCAACTCATCGAAAGCATTTGTCACGCGTAGCACGTTACAGTTTGTGTCGAATTTGTTCAACCGTTGTGAGCGTAGGAATTCGGAATTGAATATCCGGGGCTATTCGACGGAATCTGTAAAGAGGTCATTCAAATTGACGAAAGCGGGGATTTCAATTGGTTGCTTCCACTTATTGATCAAGATTTTTGTTTCGGGCTTCGATTCAGGTCGAGCGTCGACACCTGACGTCACGAACTCGGTGGCTCACGCCCGCGATCTCGAACGACTCAGGTGCAGGTGGGCGTGTGAGATTCCGAGTACGAGGGGTCGAGAGCCGAGCTGACGACGTACTTCATCGCGGGGTCCGTCGTGAGTCCCAGATGAGACGTCGTGCTGTCCGGGCAGGTGTCCTGAACCCACTCGTTGGTGACGCTACCGGTTCCGTGATCGTCCAAGAATGTGCGCTCCGGCGGTGTGACCACGTCGTCGAATCGTGACGCGATCACGGTGTAGTCGATTCCGGGGAGGGTTTCACCGTTGGCATTGAGTCTGGTGAGCAGCGACGATCCGATCAATTGCTGGGAGCCGGCTTGGCCGAACAGCAATTGCTCGGACAACACTCGCGGGAGCCCGAGTGATTGTGCGATGAGGAAGAGTTGCTGGAGTCCGTTGAAGTTGGTGCCGTGGTTGGTGGCACCGAGCGTCACCAAGCGATGAACCGCACTGTTCTCCGGCGATGCAGCATCGGCACCACCATCGAACTTCAGGTACTGACGTGCGACCACTCCACCCTGGGAATGGCCGACCATGTCGACCTGCGCGGCTCCGGTGGTCGATCGCACTATGTCGACGAACGCGGCGACCTCTTTGGCCGATTCGGCGATGTCGCCCATTCCCCACGCCACATAATTCGGATCCCAGAACGCAGCCTGGCGTCCGTAGTCGAGGGCGAACACGCAGTATCCCTGCGCCGCGAGGTCGGGTGAGAGTTCGGACCACGCGGATTCCATGTCCATATTCGTCCCGTGGACGAGAACGACCGGTCGTGGATGTTCGGCAGACGGCGTGCACGACCAATCGTTGGCACCGGGCGGTGGTGGTCCCATGAGGTCGAACGACGGTGGCAGAGGCGATGCGGTCGGCGAGGCGTCGGCCTGCTGTGCACTGGCCGCCGACGAGAACGAGGTGAGGAGGACGAACAGCGCAACGAGTACAGTGCCCGGCCGCGTCAACTTTCTCGTCCAGCTCACTGCGTAACAGCCTCTCCGTACATCGGTTCTACCTCGGCGTCGACTCGACAGCACACGATTGGCGACAGTATCAGCTTCTTTCGTCGAAAAGGAATTGCGCGTTACGCATCGAATGGGTCGAATCGCCCGATTTGTGACGGGTAGAAGTTGTAGCCGGCTCATGTTGGACTCGAGACGATGCGGATGAAAGCGCCGAGTCGCGAGAACTCTGCTTTGTTCTCGGCCAACCGAAGGTGCGGAATTTGAGTCCACCCACCATTTCGCCGGTATGCGCCGCCACAGCACGTGCCCATTGGCCTCTCGAAACCTTGGTGATTCTGGACGGCACCAGCGGATTGCCGAGAAGCAGCAAGGTCCAGAAGTACACAACCCTTTTGATGTCGACCGGTGGGCAACCCTTTTCACGGTACGTTCCCTGCAACTTCGCAAAGCCGAATCCCAGGTTGTACGCCTGCCTGACCAGCGGCCGTAGTTCGGAGCGCAAGCGATATGCGACCAGTTGCTGTTCACTGAATCCCAACGAGTATCCGGCCAACTGAGCCCGCCAACTGAACTCGACGTCTTCGCTCGCGATGAAGTGGCTGTCCATACCGCCGAGGTCCCGGTAGACGTCCGCGCAGCACCCGAGGCTGGCACCGATTGCGAAGGGGAGAAACGACGACCTGCCCTGGTGCTCAGGCGGCGAGGCCGGCGTCCAGGCGCGGGCTTTCGCCGAGTTGATCGTCGATGTCTCCACTGCAGTACCCACGACATCGTGATGCTGGGCCAGGCTGGTCAGTGCAGTGATCCAGTTCTCGTACACGACGTCGTCGGCATCACAGAACGCCAGAAAAAAGCCCGATGCTTCTTCGGCACCGCGATTTCGCGCGAACGCAGGGCCAGGGACAGCCGACGAATTCACATAACGCAGGTTGAGCAACTCACGCAACGGATGTGTGGCCGCATGATGGGCCAGCTCAGTCGAACCGCCGTTATCCGAAATGATGGTCTCGAAGTGGCCCCGGTAATCCTGCGCCGCCAGCGCTTTCAACTGCTGATCGAGCAATTCGATCGTGTCTTTGACCGGAATTACGACAGATACGGAGGGTGTCGGCGTTCGCGAATCTTTCACGAGAATCGATCTTCCACGAAGTAGGAAGATATTTCACGCCGACGCCGATGCGCGTCGGTACCCCTTCACCGCTGGTACCACGAATACCGCCACCAAACCGAACGACCACGCAAGAGTCTGAAGGATCGGGCTCAGCGTGGGGCCTCCCAGGGCGAGAGCTTTCATGGCGTCGACGGCACACGACATCGGTTGAGCAGCGACGACCGGCTGTAACCAGGGTGGATACGCAGACACCGGGACAAATCCCGAATTGAAGAACAACAGCAGCGTGCACAGAATCGACACCAGCTCCACCAGCGGAGCGTCGCCGGCGACGGTGGCGAGAAATGTCACCAGAACCGCAAAGCCGAGGCCGAACACGATGGGAATCAGAACAAGTCCGACGGCGGCGAGGAGACCCTCGTTGAAGCGAAAGCCGAGTACGAACCCCATCGCGATGATCACCAGGGTGGTGATGAACACCCGCACTGCTTCGGCCATCATGCGACCCAGCAGCCCCGCGCCGCGGTGCGTCGGCAGGGTCCAGAAACGAGACAACAATCCGTTGATCCGTTCCTGCTTGAGTCCGACGGCGCTCACGATCGACCCGAACATTGCCCCGATCAGCGCGATGAGCGGAACCTGGCCGTATACGGCCGACTGGCCGGTCGCCATCGAGATCGAGTCACCCAGGACCACGCGGAACATCAGTAGCATCAGCGCCGGGTACAGAACAGCCTGGATCATCGTGGTCGGATCGCGCGACCACCGAGTCAGCAGACGCTTGCACTGGATCGCACTGTGAGTCCAGAGTGCCCGCATCGACGATTCGGGTAGCGGCTGATTGGGTTCTGGAAAGTCCAGCGTGCTGAGCGCCCTGCGGGGTTGCTGCAGATCCGTCATCGTCATTCTCTCCGTCGCAGACTCGCCCACAGGGCGAGCGGAATCAATACGAGCGTCAAGCCGAGGATCCACATCAACGCAGGCAGAATCACGGAAAAGCTGAGTGTCCCCTCGGCCATGTCACGCATCGCCGCGGAGAACTGCGAAATCGGTTGGTTACGGACGAACGGGCGAATCCACTCCGGAAATCCGGTCTCCGGTACAAATCCGGTCGACGCCATTCCGAGAATCAACTGGGGCAACGTCAACGCCTGACTGGTCGCTTCGGGGCTCTTGGACAGAGTCCCGATCGCGTCGGCACCGAAAGACAGAACCGTGCTGATCGCCAGCGCCATCGCACAGAACATCAGGGCTTGGGCGTAGCCGGCGCTGAAACGAAAACCGATCACGTGCCCGTAGGCCAAGGCGGCCGTCAACGTTGCGACCGACCTGATGAATGCGCTGCTCATGCGCGCCATCAGCGGTGCGCCGATTGCTACCGGCATGGTCTTGAGGCGCGTGGAGAGGCCGTTCATCGCTTCGGTGGAAGCTCGCTGGGCCGACGAGATAGCGGTGAACGCCATAGCTTGCAGCACGATGATGGGCATCAAGAATTGGGCGTAGTCGATACCCTGAAACTGCATCACGAACTTCAGTGGCAGATAGAACCCGATCGTGAAGATCAATGGCGCGATCACCGCCACCAGAAGTTCGCCCTTGCGCACCATGGTGCGGATGGTCCTCGCGGTGAGCACTTGCCACTGCACAAAACCCGAGGGCTCGAACCGCGGCTTGCGCTGCATCCGATCCGCGCTGCGCGCACGAACGTCGACAGAGACCGGACGTGCGACGCTCAACGTTGATTTCACTGCGGCGACACCGTATTCGCATGCCCCGTGAGGGACAGAAAAACGTCATCGAGCGACGGTCGTCTCAATGCGATGTCGGCCAGCGGAATACCGGCTTGATCGATACGACGAAGTACCTCGGACAAGGTGGCTGCGCCGTCGGGGGCCGGGATCGACAGTCGGTCGGCACCGGGCCGCAGGTCGTCGGCAACCGCCCGTGGCACCAAATCGCCCAACACCTGGACAACTGTCGGCAAGTTGTCCGGATCGAGAGGAACCACCTCGCAGAAGTTGCCGCCGGTCGTTGCCTTGAGCTGATCCGACGTGCCCTCAGCGATGACGGTGCCTTTGTCGATGACGATGATGTTGTCACTGAGGACATCGGCTTCTTCGAGGTACTGCGTGGTCAACAGCACGGTGATGCCCTGCGCCTTGAGCGCCTCGACCAACGACCACACACCCTGACGGCTGCGTGGGTCGAGTCCGGTGGTCGGCTCGTCCAGGAACACGACCTCCGGGCGCACGACCAACCCGCAGGCGATGTCGATTCGGCGACGCATGCCGCCGGAGTACCCGCGGACCGGCCGCTTGCCGGTATCCGAGAGATCGAACTCGTCGAGCAGGGCCTTGGCGCGGGCTTTCGCGGCCTTCTTGTCCAGACCCATGAGGCGACCGAAGAGTTCGATGTTCTCGCGGCCCGACAGGGTGTCGTCCAGGGCCGCGTACTGCCCGGTCATCATGATCGAGCGTCGTACCGCGGGGGCGTCGGCTGCCACGTCATGACCGGCAACGAATGCTCTCCCGCTGTCCGGTGCAATGAGGGTCGAGAGCACTTTCACGGTCGTGGTCTTGCCTGCACCGTTGGGGCCGAGAATGCCCAGTACGGTGCCGCGCTCGGCGGAAAAGCTGATGCCGCGCAGCGCATGCACATCACCGAAGGACTTGTGCACGTCCTCCACGTGTACGGCTGCGTGTTGAGCTGACGACATCGAATCTCCGAGCTGTTGGGACGAATGGTGGGACCGGACCCATGGAGTAGAGGGCCACTACTTGATACGGGAAACCCCCGAGAATGTTACCCGCGGGCCGCTGTCCGGAAAGCTCTGGAGTCAGCCCCAATCGATATCGATACTGTCCTCGACATCTAGTTTTCGGCACAACGACCGCAGTCCGCTGTAGTCCTGGACGAGTGCCCGTCGGCTCTTGTCCTGCTCGACGTCGGCCAGCATTTCTTCGGCACCGCGGACGCCCTCCAGCTCGAGGATGCGTCCCCAGGTGGAGAAATCGCTGCTCGAGAACGCGTCCATGCCATCGACGAGGCCGTCCAGGAACTTCTGCCGGTCGTCGGGACCGAGTCGCTCGAAGACGATCGCGGCCATGTCGTCGGCGATGGACGCATGGCAGTACTCGTCGCGGTTGTGCAGCTTGACCGTTGCCCGATTGATGGGCTGAATGACGTCGTCGTCCTCGATCAGGTCCAGGTACGACGTGATGGAGATCTCTGCAACCGTCATGAACGCGAGGGAGCTGATCGCGGCCGACCAGGGGTCGTCGCTGTTCGCCTGTGCCGCGCGTTGCCGGCGCACGGTGGAGCTGAACGGCAGAGAGCGTTCCGACAGGGCCCAACCGCGTCCGCGTCTGGTGGCTGCGCTCGCGTTGAGGTGCATGAGGGTGTGGTACTGCTCGTCCACCATGGCCTGGGTCACCGCAACTGCGAGGGTGTCACCCATCCCGGTCTCGAACACGTCTTGCGCCAGCAGGGCGAAACCGGGATGAACGACATGCTGCTCGACGTCCATCACGTTCTTGTTGAACGCGATCCAACCCCACGCCCGCAGGCGATTCTGCTGTTCGGGGGTTGCGCTGGTGAAGGTGTCGTGTTCGCCGAAAGGAATGAGGGCGTCGGGGAAATCCTGCTTGGTCGTGTCGAACAGGTCGTCGAGCTCGGGTTCGGGCTTCTTCACCGTTGCGCGCTGCGCCCAGTTCTTCGCCAACCGTGCGACGACCGCACTCTCCACGACATCGGCGGAGTCGAATTCCGGCAACGACGGTTGCTCCAACATCGCGTGCCTGCGCTTTCCGTTCGTCCGACTGCGGCTATCGGTTACCGCCGCTGCCTCGAACGATACCGAACATCTCCGCACACAATGCTCGATACTGATTGCCGTTCCCGCCCAGAGCGGCTTCGGCCTGCGTCAACAGGCGAGCGAAGTCGGCCTCGGAGCCGGAATCGACGGTCTCGCTCACCGTCTGCGTCGCTCGATGCAGCGCCGCCCTGGCATCGGCGGCGTGCGGATTGCCTGCCTGTACGTCCCAGTAGACCTCGGGTTCACCGCCGGTGATGCGCGCCAGCACCGCGAGCATCGTTGCGTGTGGGGGAGGCGCAACGGCGTCGATGTCGACGAACGGAAGGTCCAGTTCGGCCAGAGCCAGGCCGAACGCCAGCACACTGGCGTGTGTCAGCGCCTGCGTCGCGGCGGCGAGGCGATCATGGCGTGCAGCGTCGAGGAGCACTACTCGACCGCCCCACCGCGAGATTCCCTCGAGGAAGAGCTCCACCGGCGGGCCGGGTCGGTGTACGACGGCGGCGACGGGACGTCCGGCCATTCCGAGCGACGGGGCGAACATGGGATTGATTCCCACCACGGCACCGATCGGACGTGCGCCCTGCACATGGCGCGAGAAGCCGGACTTGACCGACAGGGTCTCCACCAGCAGAGCGTCGGGCCGCAGAGCAGACAGGTCCGCCGCCAGCGCCACGGATTCGGGCACCGCCAGAATGACCGTCGCCGCACGTGCCAGCACCGCTGCGAGCTGTTCGTCGGGCGCAGTGATGTCACCGACCGTGACGGGAAAGGCGTCGGGACCGTCGTGGATGTCGACGACGGTGACCGAAGCGCCGTCACCGCGCATCAGGTCGACCATCAGACGTCCGACCGCTCCCGAACCTCCGACCACAATCACGGAGTTGTCGGGCTCCGACCGCGTCACCGAGTTCATCGGTCGAGTATGTCAACGAGATGCGGCAGAGACCCAGATGGTGATGTCCGCGTGCACCACATCCACGCCTGCGGTGTCTCGGATCGCGACCGGCACGACGATGTCGATGCCATCGGTGACCGTCCCGAAGTCGGGGACCTCGTCGAGTGCGGCGACCGCGCGTAGTGATGTGGTGGCCTTCGTCAGATACTGGACCGTCATCGATTTGGGGATCCATCGGTGCGAGGTGGGGACGGTCGCCTCGGCGAGCATGCCCATCGCGACCTCGGCGAGGTTGCAGGCCGCGATGGCGTGGAAGGTGCCCAGGTGGTTTCGAATGCCGAACCACTTGGGGGCAGTGACCTCGCAGCGCCCCGGCTCGAGCGCGACGACACGGGGCAGTACGGATGCGAAGTACGGAACCCGTAGGCACATGCCGACAGAGAAGAGGGTGGAGCCGATACCGTTGTTGGGTAGCTTCGACCAGGCGCGATACGTGGCGCCGGTGGTGTTCTCGACGGTGGTCATGGCGCTACCTTACTGCTCGGTAAGGTAGCGCGGTGACGATCGACCGGCCCCGAGTTGATCTGATGCCCGGTCTGCGGCATACTGGTCGGGTTGCCTGGACACGGGACGCGCATGCGTGCGGCCTGACACAGGTGAGTCGGCCGAAAAGCCGACTGAGCAAGAACATGAGACCAGCGCTCCACGTGAGCGCGTCCGGAACACCAGCTCGATCGGTGCGGATTTCGTTGGATTCGGATGGTTGAAGCGAAAGTTTCAGCCCAGAAGAATGAGCGGAATCGCGACACGCCCGACCGCGTGGACCGGAGAACCATGACAGATGAAGAGCGGCAACGGAATCAGGTCACGCCTGGTCGTCAACGTTTTTCACTGTCGTGTGTGCACGAAGGCAGTTCGAGTCGGTGGGTTTCCCACGGCTCGGGGACTGTGCAGACGAGGTGGAGCAGGCCGAACGGCCCGTTCTACGACCAAGCGGCAAGAAAAGGACACTAAGCGTGGCGGGACAAAAGATCCGCATCAGGCTCAAGGCCTACGACCATGAGGCGATCGACGCGTCAGCGCGCAAGATCGTCGAAACGGTCACCCGTACGGGTGCCCGCGTCGTCGGACCGGTGCCGTTGCCGACAGAGAAGAACGTGTACTGCGTCATCCGTTCGCCGCACAAGTACAAGGACTCGCGCGAACACTTCGAGATGCGTACTCACAAGCGGCTCATTGACATCCTCGACCCGACACCGAAGACGGTGGACGCGCTCATGCGCATCGACCTCCCGGCCAGTGTCGACGTCAACATCCAGTGAGCGCGGAGACAACGATGACTGATAACAAGAACCGGCCTGCAACAGGAATTCTGGGCACCAAGCTCGGAATGACCCAGGTCTTCGACGAGAACAACCGCGTCGTTCCGGTGACCGTGATCAAGGCAGGCCCCAACGTGGTCACCCAGATCCGCACCCAGGAACGTGACGGCTACAGCGCCGTCCAGGTCGCATTCGGTGCGATCGACCCGCGCAAGGTGAACAAGCCCACCACCGGCCAGTTCGAGAAGGCAGGTGTCACGCCGCGTCGCCACATCGTGGAGATTCGCGTTGCCGACGCCTCGCAGTTCGAGGTCGGCCAGGAGCTCACCGCTGCAGTGTTCGAGGACGGCGCTTACGTCGACGTCACCGGCACCAGCAAGGGCAAGGGCTTCGCCGGAACCATGAAGCGTCACGGCTTCAAGGGTCAGGGCGCGAGCCACGGTGCACAGGCCGTGCACCGTCGTCCCGGATCCATCGGTGGCTGCGCAACGCCCGGTCGCGTCTTCAAGGGAATGCGCATGTCCGGACGTATGGGTGGCGACCGCGTCACGACGCAGAACCTCTCGGTCCACAAGGTGGACAGCGAGAACGGTCTGCTGCTGATCAAGGGAGCGATCCCGGGCCGTCGCGGCAACGTCGTGATCGTCAAGTCTGCATTGAAGGGTGGTGCACGGGCATGACCAGCCTCGAGAAGAACACCGAGACCAAGCTGACGCTCGATGTCAAGGAAGCCGGCGGCAAGACCAACGGCACCGTCGATCTCCCCGCGGAGATCTTCGACGCTCCGGCGAACATCGCGCTGCTGCACCAGGTCGTCATCGCACAGCTGGCAGCTGCTCGTCAGGGAACCCACTCCACGAAGACTCGTGGCGAGGTTCGCGGCGGCGGCAAGAAGCCGTACCGGCAGAAGGGCACCGGCCGCGCCCGTCAGGGCTCGACCCGCGCTCCTCAGTTCGTCGGCGGTGGCACGGTCCACGGACCGCAGCCGCGCGACTACAGCCAGCGGACCCCCAAGAAGATGAAGGCCGCCGCATTGCGCGGAGCCCTCTCGGATCGGGCCCGCAGCGAGCGTCTGCACGTCATCACCGAACTGGTTGCCGGACAGGTTCCGTCCACCAAGGGCGCGAAGACGTTCCTCGCCGAGATCTCGGACCGCAAGAAGGTCCTGCTCGTCGTCGGCCGCGAGGACATCGCAGCCTGGAAGAGCGTTCAGAACCTGGACGGCGTGCATCCCATCGCACCCGACCAGCTCAACACCTACGACGTGCTCAACGCCGATGATGTCGTTTTCAGCGTGGAAGCGCTGAACACCTTCATCGCTGGGCCTGCAAAGAACGAGGAGGCAAGCAAGTGACCACGATCGCCGATCCCCGCGACATCTTGCTGGCACCGGTCATCTCCGAGAAGTCCTACGGACTGATCGAAGAAGGCACCTACACGTTCCTGGTGCACCCGGACTCGAACAAGACGCAGATCAAGATTGCCGTCGAGAAGATCTTCGACGTCACCGTGACCAGCGTCAACACGATGAACCGTCAGGGCAAGCGTAAGCGGACCCGGTTCGGTTACGGCAAGCGCAAGGACACCAAGCGCGCGCTCGTAACGCTCTCCGCCGACAGCAAGCCCATCGAGATCTTCGGAGGTCCGGTCGCGTAAGCGACTGGGACTCTTCGGATATAGAGGACGAGAAGACTCATGGCAATCCGTAAATACAAGCCGACAACCCCGGGCCGTCGTGGCTCCAGCGTTTCCGATTTCGCTGAGATCACGCGTTCGACCCCCGAGAAGTCGCTGATCCGCCCGCTGCACGGTCGCGGTGGACGTAACGCACACGGTCGTATCACCACCCGGCACAAGGGTGGCGGTCACAAGCGTGCGTACCGTCTCATCGATTTCCGTCGTAACGACAAGGACGGCGTGCCGGCCAAGGTCGCTCACATCGAGTACGACCCCAACCGCACCGCGAACATCGCACTGCTGCACTTCGCAGACGGCGAGAAGCGCTACATCGTCGCACCCAAGGGCATCGCCCAGGGCTCGCCGATCGAGCAGGGTGCCAATGCCGACATCAAGCCCGGCAACAACCTGCCCCTGCGCAACATCCCGACGGGTACGACCATCCACGCGGTCGAGCTCCGTCCGGGTGGTGGCGCCAAGATGGCCCGCTCCGCCGGAGCGAGCATCCAGCTCCTCGGTAAGGAAGGCCCCTACGCCACGCTGCGTATGCCGTCCGGTGAAATCCGTCGCGTCGACGTGCGCTGCCGCGCAACCGTCGGCGAGGTCGGCAACGCCGAGCAGTCGAACATCAACTGGGGCAAGGCCGGCCGCATGCGCTGGAAGGGCAAGCGCCCGACCGTTCGTGGTGTCGTGATGAACCCGGTCGACCACCCGCACGGTGGCGGCGAGGGCAAGACCTCCGGTGGACGCCACCCGGTCAGCCCCTGGGGACAGCCGGAAGGCCGTACCCGCAAGAACAAGGCGAGCGACAAGCTGATTGTCCGTCGTCGTCGTACCGGCAAGAACAAGCGCTAGGAGGGAGTTCAGAATGCCACGCAGCCTGAAGAAAGGCCCGTTCGTAGACGATCACCTCCTCGCGAAGGTTGACGTCCAGAACGACAAGGGAACCAAGCAGGTCATCAAGACCTGGTCCCGTCGATCGACAATCCTGCCCGACTTCATCGGTCACACTTTCGCCGTCCACGACGGTCGCAAGCACGTGCCGGTGTTCGTGTCCGACTCCATGGTCGGCCACAAGCTCGGGGAATTCGCACCGACCCGCACGTTCAAGGGTCACATCAAGGACGACCGGAAGGCGAAGAGGCGATGACCAACTTCACCCCCACCGCCAATCCGACTGCCAAGGCCGTAGCGAAGCACGTTCGCGTCACGCCGATGAAGGCACGTCGCGTCGTGGATCTGGTTCGCGGGCGCTCCGTCGAGGACGCGCTCAACATCCTCAAGTTCGCGCCGCAGGCAGCGAGCGAGCCGGTCGCCAAGGTGATCGCCTCCGCAGCGGCCAACGCCGAGAACAACCTGGATCTCGATCCCAGCACACTGATCGTCGCCACTGCATTCGTCGACGAGGGTGCAACCCTCAAGCGATTCCAGCCGCGCGCTCAGGGCCGGGCATTCCGGATCCGCAAGCGCACCAGCCACATCACGGTGATCGTCGAAAGCCTGCCCAAGACCGGCGGAACGTCTCGCAACCGTCGTAAGGGCCAGGCGTCCAAGGAAGGGGCTCAGTAGTGGGTCAGAAAATCAACCCGCACGGCTTCCGCTTGGGTATCACCACTGACTGGAAGTCGCGCTGGTACGCAGACAAGCAGTACTCGGAGTACGTCAAGGAAGACGTCGAGATCCGCAAGCTTCTTGCCACCGGCATGGAGCGCGCAGGCATCGCGAAGGTCGAGATCGAGCGCACCCGTGACCGTGTTCGCGTGGACATCCACACGGCACGTCCGGGCATCGTCATCGGTCGTCGTGGCGCCGAGGCCGACCGCATCCGCGGAGCTCTCGAGAAGCTGACCGGCAAGCAGGTTCAGCTCAACATCCTCGAGGTCAAGAACGCCGAGTCCGAGGCTCAGCTCGTGGCCCAGGGTGTTGCCGAGCAGCTCAGCAACCGCGTCGCATTCCGTCGCGCAATGCGTAAGGCCATCCAGTCGGCCATGCGTCAGCCGAACGTCAAGGGCATTCGTGTTCAGTGCTCCGGCCGTCTCGGTGGCGCCGAAATGTCGCGCTCGGAGTTCTACCGCGAGGGACGCGTTCCCCTGCACACGCTCCGTGCCGACATCGACTACGGACTGTACGAGGCCAAGACCACCTTCGGCCGCATCGGCGTGAAGGTCTGGATCTACAAGGGCGACATCGTCGGCGGACGGCGTGAACTCGCTGCCGCTGCGGCTCCGGCCGCCGGTGCAGACCGTCCCCGTCGTGAGCGTCCCACTCGTCCGCGTCGCAGCGGTGCCTCGGGCACCACGGCGACCAGCACCGAGGCCGGCCGCGCGGCATCCGCAACCGAGGCTCCGGCCTCGACCGAGCCCACTCAGGAGGGCTGACGCATGTTGATCCCCCGCCGGGTCAAGCACCGCAAGCAGCACCACCCGAAGCGTTCGGGTGCCGCCAAGGGCGGAACTCAGGTGACATTCGGTGACTACGGCATCCAGGCTCTCGAGCCCGCCTACATCACCAACCGTCAGATCGAGTCCGCTCGTATCGCGATCACTCGCCACATCAAGCGTGGCGGCAAGGTCTGGATCAACATCTTCCCGGACCGCCCGCTCACCAAGAAGCCTGCCGAGACCCGCATGGGTTCCGGTAAGGGTTCGCCCGAGTGGTGGATCGCCAACGTCAAGCCGGGTCGTGTGCTCTTCGAGCTGTCGTACCCCGACGAGACCATCGCGCGTGAGGCACTGACTCGCGCCATCCACAAGCTGCCCATCAAGGCACGCATCATCACCAGGGAGGAGCAGTTCTGATGGCTACCGGAACCCCAGCCGCAGAGCTCCGCGAGCTCACCGGTGAAGAGCTGGTCACCAAGCTGCGTGAGTCGAAGGAAGAGCTGTTCAACCTTCGTTTCCAGATGGCTACCGGCCAGTTGGACAACAACCGTCGACTGCGCGTGGTGCGCCACGAAATCGCGCGTATCTACACGGTGCTTCGTGAACGTGAGCTCGGCTTGGCCTCTGGTCCTTCCGAGGACACAGCAGGTGACGCAGCATGAGCGAGGAAAACATTGTGACTGAAGAGCGCAACAACCGTAAGGTTCGGATCGGCTACGTCGTATCCGACAAGATGGAAAAGACGATCGTGGTCGAGCTCGAGGACAGGGTCAAGCACCCCCTCTACAGCAAGATCATCCGTCGCACCACCAAGGTCAAAGCACATGACGAGAAGGGCGACGCCGGCGTAGGCGATCGCGTTCAGCTCATGGAGACCCGTCCGCTGTCCGCCACGAAGCACTGGCGACTGGTCGAGGTTCTCGAAAAGGCCAAGTAGTACCTGCACACAAATGCCCGCTCCCTTCCTGGGAGCGGGCATTTCTGTGTTCCGGCCGCGCGGCCTATCTGCCCAACAAGCCGCCGAGCGCGCCGCCCACACCGGCCTGCTCACCACTGCCACTGCCACCGATCATCCCGCCCGGCGGCTGCTCCGACGGCTGTACGACGACAAACCCTTGGCCGGCGAACTCGAGGGTGAACCGCTCACCGGTCGACCGCCCGATCAGCGTGCCGAGACCGAACGAATCGTTCTTCTTGACTCTCGTCTGCAACGAGGACGACCACGCAACCGCAGCCTGCGGATCGGCGAAGGTGGGCTGATCGACGTTCAGCACCACCGGAATCCCGTCCGTGGTGATGGCGATCCGTCCGCGCCCGGTGAACACACAGTTGAAGAAGCCCGCGTTACCGCCTGCCGCAGCACCCTGCACACGCTTGACGTCGTAGCTCAGCGTGGACTCGAAAGCCAGCACGTTGGCACCGTTGATGGTCAGACCGTCGGACCCGTCCAGGTCGATCAGATGGACGTCCTGAGCTGCGTTGGCGAGAAAGAGATCGCCCCGGCCCGTGACTTTCATCAGAGGGACACCCTCGCCCGAGAGCGCCTGCTTGAGCGCCCGGCCGATACCACCCGAGCCCTTCGCCTCGAACCGTAGATCGCCCTGGTACGCGACCATCGAACCGGCCCGGGCCATCACGTCACCGTTCATCCCGATTCGGCACATCTTGCTGCCCTGCTTCTGAATGCCCGAGCCGGGAACCTCGGCGTGGGCGGGCGTGAACAGTTCACTTCTCATGGCCAGGACTCCTCGAGGGACGGGTGAATTCACGGGTGGCGCGGCGGCGTCTGCTGATGGCTCGTCGGGGGTGTCGGGCGTCGGCTCGTCGTCTTCGACACTGATCCCGAACGCCGTGGCCAACCCCGCCAGACCATCGGCGTAGCCCTGGCCGACGGCACGGATCTTCCACTGCTCGCCGCGGCGGTAGAACTCGAGACACACCAGCGCGCTCTCGTCTCCGAGTGCATCGGCAGTGAATGCCACCAGGGCTGTGTCCGACGCATCGGACACCGTCACCGCCGTCGGACCCGCAGCCGCGAACGTGGCCGGCCCCGTTCCGTCGAGGGACGCCGCAACGGCCACGGTATCGACGCCGGCGGGGACGGCGGTGGCGTCGAACATCAGCAGGTGCCCGGTCGATGCACGGCGATACTCGACACCGGGGGCGGATGGCTGGTTGTAGAACACCAGGTCCGCGTCCGAACGCACCCGCCCGTCCGGCCCCAGAAGCAGCGCGGAGACGTCGACCGAGGTCGACGCTGCGAGTGTCACCGTCAGGGGACCGGCAGGAGCGGGGCAGTTCTCCCCGCGTGCGAGGGTTTTCATCGAATCCAGTGTGCCACTGTCGAGGGCGTCAGGACTGGCGCGCCAGCTCGATGACCTCTTCCTCGGTCGGCGGACTCTTCGGATGGTAGGACAGGCACAGCGGAGTGGCCGTACGACGGAATTCTGCGCCCTCCACGGCCGCGTAGAACTGACCGGCGGGCAGGCGTCCGACGTCGGGAACCGAGCCACCCTTCACCCGCGCCATCTCTTTGGCTGCCTCCACCTGTGAGGGACTGTTGAGCAGGCCGTAGAACTGAGTGGACGCATTGCCGGCGATTCGATTGTGCAGACCTTTCGGGGCCTGGGTGGCGAACACCAGGCCGAGTCCGTACTTGCGTGCCTGCGAGGCCAGAGCGAGAGTGCTGTGTGTCGCAGCGGTCGTCCTGTCCGAGGGCGCGAAATTCTGCGCCTCATCCATCACGAACAGCCCACCCAGCGGCCGGTCGCCCGCAGGGTTCTTCTTGATCCAGGCGAACAAACCCATCTGCAGCTGGTTGACGAAGCTCTGCTTCTGCTCGTCGGTGGTCAGGCCGGCGAGGTTGATCACCGAGACCCTGGCCTTCTTGCCCTCGGCCGGAGTGAGCAGAACGGCCGGATCGACCGGGGTACCCGCTCCCGCGAACATCGGATCGTTCGCGGCGGCGGCCTTGAGATTCTCGGCCAGTCCGGCCGCGATGCGCACCGCATCGCGCATCTCGCTGGCGTCCTCGGGAAACTCTTCCAACAGGTCGATGAAGGCGGTCAGGTCCCCGCCCTGCGGCCGTCGACCGAACAGATCGAGCGCTGACTTCAACACGGCCCGACCGTGTTTGGCCTTCTGTGACGTGCCCAGAACTCCCGCAGCCGGTTCGAGTGAGGCCAGTGCCGACTCGACGGAGGCCTCGAACTCGTCGGCGTCGCCGAGGACGCTGACGAAGTCCGGAAGTGGCTGGAAGCTCAGCGGCCGACCGGAGGACTTGCGAGGCGTCCAGACCACGACGTCGGTGTCGCGCAGATACGCGGTCGCCTTCGCTTCGTCCCCCGGTGGCCACGTCCTCTCGTCCTCGGGCCACGCGGTGCCGAGCCGAGCCAGGTCGTTGTTGACGTCGAGTACGATCGCCGAAACTCCCTGCAGCGCACACTCTTCCACCAGGCGACGGATCAGCACCGTCTTGCCCGAACCGGAGCCCGCGAAGATCGCAGTGTGCTTGCGCAACGCTTCGAGTGGAACGGCGACGTCCGCACCTGTGCTGAGTTCGGCACCGACCACGATGGACGGCCGCCGCGGTGCCGCGGGCTGCGCTGCGACGCTCGGCGTCTCGGGTTCGATGAGGGCGGTGTCGTCGTCGACGACACTGACAGCGGGAAGCACCGCCCGGAACAATTCCACATCGTGCGCCGGCTTGCGTGCGAGCAGCCAGGACGTGAGTGCGGGGGAGTTCTCGGTCAACAGGATCGACAACGCCGCCAGAGCCCTGCGGTCCTCGTCGCCGAAGGGCACCACGATGCCTCCGGCGCGCCGCAGGGCCGCGATGGTCTGCTCGGTTTTCGCGCCGTTCGGCCACGGATCGTTTCTGATCAGGATCAGCCGACGCCTCGGCATGTCTATCCGCAGGCCAGCCGTCGTCACGGCCCGTTCCACTCGGGCCAGCGCGGCGCGGGCGTTACCGGACGTGACCGCGCGGAAGCACCAGTGCTCTTCGTCGTCGGTATCGGTGTCGACGGTGTGGCGCAGGCGAGCGTGCAGCGCAGGCTTGCCGCTCGGCGGCGGATCCTGGGCCAGGCTGTCGTCGGACGACTGATGCTCGTGAATCCACGCGGTCAGGCCCGCGGACAGCAGTGCGGGAACGATCGAGTCCTCGCTGTCGGGTCGGAGCGGAATCGAGACGTCGACCTGCTCGCGAAGTTGCTTGTAGCGATCGTCGAGCGCGTCGAGTTCGTTGACCCGCGCAGTGGGTAGATCCGGCGCATCGGCCGGACCCGACCTGTCGGTGAAGCTCTCCAACTCCGACGCGACGCCGGTGTCGAGGCAGTGCCTGATGTGGCGATCGACGGCGATGAGCAGCTGGCGCGGAGTGAAATCGGGGGCCTGCTCGAACGCGTCGGGCGCGACCGGCCACGTGGGGTGCGGCGGAGTGAACCCGGCTTCGAGGAAGCACGCTGCCAGACGTCGTCCGAGAAGGAGGCGTCCGATGTCCGACGATGGAATCGGCTTGAGCGACTGAGTGACTCGGAAGCGGTCACGCATCGGCGCGACTCCGCGCGCGGCGATCAGTTCCCAGGCACTCGACAGCGCAGAAAGTACCGAGGCGGTGCGGGGGAGGGTCTCGCGTAACGACATCAAGCCGTGCGCGAGCTGCTCGACGACCTTGTCTTCCTGAGCGTCGGCGAACTCCTGGTCCGATCCGGTACGAGACTGCGCCACGAGTGTGTCGATCTGGTCGATCGCGAGAATCGTCGGACCGGTGATAGCGAGCAGACGCGAGATGTTCTCGGCGATGCCCTGATGGCCGAGTTCGGCCCGGCGGATGCCCCAGGCCGAGAACTCGTCCGGATCGACATCGTCGATCGATTGCAGGTATGCGTCACCCAGGTCCTGAACTGCCGAGTCGGGGGCGATGGACAGCACGAGTGCGCGCAGCGTGTGCTGCGACGTCCGGCGGTGGCGGGGGTGAACCTTGTACACCGCGGTGACGAAGTCGTTCAACGTGTCCGCGTCGATCATGTTCTCGCCCATGATCTTTGCGCGTTGATCGTCGGGAATCTCGCCGATCTCGCACAGGCGTCGGAGCAACAGCCCGAGCTGGCTGTCCGATCCGCGGCCGGATGGACGCATCAGGTCGTCGAGCATCCCCATCAGCGTAGAGCGCCAGAATCCGGCAGCGTCGAGCAACCTGATCAGGAAGAAGTAACCGCCCTTGAGCTGCACTTCTTCGCGCACCTGGCCGAGCAGATGCGTCTTGCCCGAACCGGCCGGGCCGCGCACGACGACCCCGAGCGGACTCGCGTCGTCGGAGGCGTCCGCGTCGTCGTATGCGTTCATCACTTCGAGGAACACTCGTTCGTGCATCCCCGGCACATGCACGTTGGACTGCGAACGCCACACGTCGTCGGGGGTCGGTGCCCAGCTCAACCGCACCGATTCGAGAGCTCTGATCTGCTCGTTGTCCGTCATCGTCGACTCAACGCCCATCATGGTTCGATCGAGAGAAGGTGGTTCTGCTGATTACCGACGACGACGGCCGCGGCGCGTTCCTCGTCGGTCAGAGTCTTCTGATTTTCTTCGGGTATCAGCGAGACATCCGCCGCACGACGCAGGCGCGCGAGGGCGTCGTCCAGATCGGTTCTGGGTATGTCGCGCAACTCGTTTCGCAGGCGCGAGAGTCGCACGGTGCTGCCGGGTTCGCGCGCGATCCGGGCATACGCCGCGCGAATCGAGGCTTCGATGTCGACGGTATCGGAATCGACGGCCTTCTCGTCGATTGCAGATTCGTCGGGTGCAGCCTCGTCTCCGCGGGGCGAGAACACGTCTGCCGGACGGCTGTCGGTGCGGTCGAGCCACCGACGCAACCCGGCCAAGACGGTGAACATGGCCTTTCCTGCTCCCGTCGACCGGGCCGGTGGCTCCCCGCCGATGAGTTCGCCGCAGGTGCGCCAACCCTTGTCGGTCAGTTCGAGAGTCATCGGTCGGACGGATGCATTCACCTCGATCAGACCGGCATTCTTCAGCCTGTCCCGGGACGGCTTCGCGAGCTCGGGTCCCATCGCTCTGAGTTCGGAGTTCTTGACCGGACTTGCCTCGGCCATCAGGACGAGCAGCACTGCCGCTTCCGTCCCGTTCAGGTCTTCGGTGCTCATCGAGGATCCCCCTTCGATCGTCTTCTCGATACTGCCTCGCGGATGGTAGCGACCACACGTTGCGGATCGTCGATCACCTGAGCATTGGTGAAGCGCAACACCATGTAGCCGTGTGTCTGCAGCTGGTTGTCACGGACGCGGTCCTCGGCGAACCGATCGACTGCCCGGTGCTCGTTTCCGTCGATTTCCACTACGACCTTCTCGGTGCGCCACAGTACGTCGACCGTGAACGGTCGGCTGAGCTCGTCGAGCCGGATCGAGCGGTTGTGCTCACGCCCGGTGGCCCAGTCATGGGCGTCCAGCGCGCGGCACAGACGCTTCTCGGGTTCGCTCGCCGGGTGGGGGTGACCCGCGATCGGGGGATAGCTGAGCGGCCGGAATCGATCGAGGACCGTGCTGACGCCGTCGGGTACTTCCGGCGCACGTACCGAGACCGACGGGAATCGGTTCACGCTCGACGCCCCGTCGCCCGTCACCCAGACCCCTGCCCCGGCGTGGGCGCACAACCATTCCGCTGCTCCCGCGACGACTCCGGCGTCCGTTCCGACGGGCACGACCAACACGAGGGCAACAGTGCTTCTGTGCTGAGCGGAGGCAAGTACTCGGGCCGACCCTGCTGCTCGGGTCTCGACGGTGAATGCGGTTCGACGCGGCGACCGCCCCGCGACTGCGGCATCTGCGAGGGCCCCGACGTACGGACCGAAGTGCGCTGTGTCGCCGGCGAGCCGCACAGCGGCGGCGCGTGCAGCGCGCCGATGCAACGTCGACGAGTCTTCCTGATGGTCGAATTCCGTGAGCAACAGCGGAACCGAGTCGACTGCAGCGTTCTCGAGTTCTGCCACCACCGCATCGACGAGATCGACGGCACGATTCGCCGTCGCTGGATCGACCGCGAAGAACACGATCGAGGGCGCGTCCGACGGCAGAGGGTTCACGGACTCGGCGAGTTCACGCTCGGTGGCACCGTGCAGTCGGACGACCCGATCCAGTGGCAGACTCGACCACCAGTGGCCGCCGTCGCCCGTCGACGTCATCGCCGCGCCCCGCTGATCCGAAGATGTCCCATCCCCGAAACCGTACCGAGAGTTCCGGGTTCGCAGGCGGCGGCCGGTGCTCGCGCGATGGCGATTTGGATCCCTGGGGCCCGTTCCCCTACACTTGACCGGTTGCCTGTGGCAGTGGTGTGCCTTCGTGCGCCCGTTCCCGGCAGCCGACCGCGCGTGTCGGGACGGAAATCCGGCACGTACGTACATCCAGGTCAAGGAGAAGTTAGTGATTCAGCAGGAGTCGCGAGTACGCGTCGCTGATAACACGGGCGCGAAGGAAATCCTTTGCATCCGCGTTCTCGGTGGTTCGTCACGTCGCTACGCCGGAATCGGCGACATCATCGTAGCTACGGTGAAGGACGCCATTCCCGGTGGAAACATCAAGAAGGGTGAGGTCGTCAAGGCCGTCATCGTCCGCACCATCAAGGAGCGTCGCCGTCCGGATGGCTCGTACATCCGTTTCGACGAGAACGCTGCGGTGCTGATCAAGCCCGACAACGATCCCCGTGGAACTCGTATCTTCGGCCCGGTCGGCCGTGAGCTGCGTGAGAAGAAGTTCATGAAGATCGTCTCGCTCGCCCCGGAGGTGCTGTAAATGAAGGTGCACAAGGGCGACACCGTTCTCGTGATCGCAGGCAAGGACAAGGGTGCCAAGGGCAAGGTCATTCAGGCCTACCCCGCTGACTCCAAGGTTCTGGTCGAGGGTGTGAACCGCATCAAGAAGCACACCGCGGTCTCCGCCAACCAGCGCGGCGCATCCTCGGGTGGCATCGTCACCCAGGAAGCTCCGATCCACGTATCGAACGTCGCAGTGGTCGACTCGGACGGAAACCCCACTCGCGTGGGCTACCGGACCGATGAAGAAACCGGCAAGCGCGTTCGTGTTTCCCGGAAGAACGGGAAGGACATCTGAGATGACTACCACCGAAAACATCGCGGGCGAACAGCCCCGCCTCAAGGCGCGCTACCGCGCCGAGATCAAAGACGCCCTGAACACCGAATTTGCATACGAGAACGTCATGCAGATCCCCGGCATCGTCAAGGTCGTCGTCAACATGGGTGTCGGCGACGCCGCCCGTGACGCCAAGCTGATCAACGGTGCAGTTGCCGACCTCGCTGCCATCACCGGCCAGAAGCCGGAGATCCGCAAGGCTCGCAAGTCCATCGCACAGTTCAAGCTGCGCGAAGGAATGCCCATCGGCGCACGCGTCACCCTCCGTGGCGACCGCATGTGGGAGTTCCTCGACCGTCTGGTCTCCATTGCCCTTCCCCGAATCAGGGACTTCCGCGGCCTCTCGGGCACGCAGTTCGACGGCAACGGAAACTACACGTTCGGCCTCAACGAGCAGTCGATGTTCCACGAGATCGACGTGGACAAGATCGACCGTCCGCGCGGCATGGACATCACCGTAGTAACCACCGCAACCAACAACGAAGAAGGCCGCGCGCTGCTCAAGCACCTCGGCTTCCCGTTCAAGGAGAACTGAGTCCATGGCGAAGAAGGCATTGGTCAACAAGGCCAACAAGAAGCCGAAGTTCGCGGTGCGTGCATACACTCGCTGCAACCGCTGCGGCCGTCCCCATTCCGTGTTCCGCAAGTTCGGCCTCTGCCGTATCTGCGTGCGCGAGATGGCACACGCCGGAGAGCTTCCCGGAGTTCGCAAGAGCTCCTGGTGATCTGAGGCCTCCGGGCTTCACCACACCACGCTGATGGGCGTGGGTTCCTTCCGAGGAGCCCACGCCCATTTCGTGTTTCTCAGGCCCGGAGCTTCATACCGACCACACGTCGTGTCGCAGGTCGAGCGATCGGGTCAGAGCCAGTGCGGCATCGCGATCATCGCTCTCGACGATCATGAGCAGGCCACGTTCGGACATGGCCGACGCGAAAGTATCGGCGGAGACGGTCCTACATCCGGGTGGCATAGTTGGGTCTCCGAGTTCTCGATAGGTGTCGGCAATCGCTACTCCGTCCTCGGCTGGGTCGAATCCCCAGACGGTCACGAAATGCCCTACGTTCCAATCGAATTCGGTCAACTCTGCAGTATGTACATTCGCCAGCAGGCTGAATCGGAACTGCGCGTCCGCGAGGCGGGAAAGAAACAGACGCAGTCTCCCGGCACCGGGTCCCCTGATCGGAACAACGGAAACGCGGTGGTCGGTCGCCGTCTCGATGCCCGACGCGAGACCTGCTGCTGTGGTCCCGGCTGCATCGATCGATGCAGCCCTCGGCAGTACATCCCACCCGTCGGTGGTCCGGGGCGATCCAGGGGGACGCGCCGACTCGACCTCGATCGGCCAGATCGCGGATCCCGATGCGACCGCGAGTGCCGTGACATCCGGTGCGTCTTCGTCGAGAACAGCGGTCAACGCTACCGATGCCGAGAACGGTCCGCAGAGTTGATCCGGTTGCGGCAGAACACGATCGAGTGCCGAGACGATTGCACCTGCGCCGGGGAAGCGTCGCAGCATCTCAGTAGATCCAGCGCAACGATTCGAGCAGTTCGTCCTCGGTGTGACTCTCCGCCCACGCGGCATCGGCGTCCCGGCACGCAACGAACGCGCCCAGAAGATCCTCGCCCAACACGTTCGCGACGAGTTCGGATGACAGCAGGTTCTCCCGCTGCTGAGTATGGGTCGTCGCGAGTGGGGAGATACCCGCGGCCTCACGACGTGCGTCGTCCCAGCCGCCCACATCCTGCTGAACCGGTGGCGGCAACTGGGCCGAATCCGCTACTCCAGACAGGCCGGCCGCGATCGTGACGGCCAGCGCCAGATACGGATTGGCCGACGCATCGCAAGCCTTCAACTCGACGTTGGTGTGATTCGGACCGAGCAGCGGCGACGACGGTACGAGCCGCACTGCAGCCTCACGGTTCTCGACGCCCCAGAACCCGAAGGCACCGGCCCAGTAGCCGGGTCGACGACGCAGCAGCGATCCCGAACTCGGTGCCGTGATGGCAGTGAGTCCCGGCAGTTCTCGAACCAGGCCTGCGATGTAGGACCGGCCGGTGTCGGACAATCCGTGCTCTCCGTCACCGGTCAGTGCGTTCCGACCGTCGCGGACCAGCGACGTGTGCAGATGCCAACCATTGCCTGCACTGCTCGACGACGGCAGGGGAGCGAAGCTGGCCCGCAGACCCAGAGCGCGTGCCGCTGAGTGGATGGTCTGCCGCGCGAGGATCTGCGCATCGGCCGCGGCGAGTGGATCGAGTGGACTGAGCGCGATCTCGATCTGGGAAGCGCCGTACTCGGCGTGAATCTGGCCGATGCTCAGACCGTTCGCGGCAAGCGCGTTGAGCAGCAGCACGACGAATTCGTCGACATCGCGTACTGCGTTCGCGGAGTATGCAGGTCCGCGATGAGCGGACAGGCCGTCCGATTCGCGAGTCAGCGCGAACTCGATCTCGAATCCGGCCCGCACCTCGAATCCGGCATCGGACGCCTTCTGCACCTGACGCTCGAGAACCGCGCGCTGATCGTAGGGCCAGGGAGAGCCGTCTGCTGAGAGCTGCCGGCCGTGTACCCAGGCAAGCCCCGATTGGCCGGCGAGCGCTACTACGCTCGACGCGTTGTCGATCACCGGAATCAACCGCACATCGCCGGACGGGGTCGACAGTCCATCGTGGGCGAACGTGATCCCGTCGTGCGAATCGAATACGGCGAACACCGCGGTGATTCCCACTCCGCGACGTGCGACTGCCGTCAATTCTGCGGTGGGCACGGTGCGCGATCGGACGATGCCGTTGTTGTCGACCCAGCCGATGGTCACCCCGGCGATGTTGCGGTCGCGCAGCGAGTGGGTGAGATGGTCGATGTCGACTGCCTTCGAGTCCGTCATGGTCCGACGTTAGCGAAGAAGTGGGAGTTCGGGTGTCCAACCGGGTGTGCGGATTGCGAAATGGCTGGGCTGCGCGGGAACTGAGCGATTGCCGCGCTTCATCGTCTATGCGGTTGAGCGCAGGGCGGAGTCGCCGCGACGTGAGTCTCACGGACGACATTGGAACAGGGTTGAAGAGTGCGCGAGGCCTGCATCTGAACCTCCGGACCGTGTCAGGGCGCGTTGTGATGTCAGGTGCCGAATGACAGATTCTGAATGTCGACAGTCATGTTCCCGAGCACGTGAATTTCGGGCCGGTTTTCAGTCGCGTTACAGCTGGTCTCCAGGTGCCAGACTGCCCTTCCTCAGTCGATGAACAGGCCGATGAAGTACTCATTATCGGAGCTGATCCTGAAATCGCCCTCGATGTACCGCGCGAACTTCGGCACGTCGGCCAATGCGACTGGATATGGTCCCATTTCTAGGGGAAGTTCACTTTCGTCGACGTCAATCAGTTCTCTGATTTCGTCTCCGGTGATAGCAGTCAGGAGGTAGCTGTGTGCGATCGTATCGGTTCGTTTATTATAAGATTCCAAATACCACATGCCGTCTCGCTACTTCTTGCTTACCGGCCATGGCGGCGGAGTGTGAAGTCTATTTCGGTTCGGCAAGAAACGAGACTTCGTACGAATGATTCTCCTTCGCCTCGAACGGTATTTGCATGAACCGAGCAAAGTTGGGTATCTTCTCCGCCGGAACGTCGTTCTGGCCGACTGCAACGGGTAGTTCGAAGTCGCTGTCATCGATCTGGAGCGTGCGTTTGACGAATTCGACAGTCATGTCGCGAAGAAGGTGTATTTCTGTTCCCAACTCGGTTTCATCATCGAATTCTTGCAAGTACCAGATTTCCTTCTCCTTTAGTCAGTCTGCGAAAAGGCCTACGAAGTATGTACAGCCGAGGTCGATCAGCAGCTCGCCATCAATATATCTGGCGAATCTGGGTAAGTCTGCGGGCGCAACCTCGTGCATTGCGGCTTCAATCGGTCCGCTTTCTTCATTTGTCCCGATCAATTCTTCTATAGTCGTGCTGGTTGCACCCTGAAGCGGATAGCTTTTTGCAAGAAGTTCAGATTTGTTCTCGTACGCGTCCAAGTACCACATTGTCATCTCCCTGGTGTTCGGCCGGGCGCTGGCCCCTTGGTCATGTCGCCCGTTACTGGGTCGAACTCGCCTAGGTGTTTTCCGTTTTTCGTGTATTTTTCGATAGCTCCGTGCTGGTAGTCCCACTCCAAAATATTTCCTCTGCTGTCAGTCCAACGCGGTCGATTATTCAACGGCTTCGTCTGTTTGGCATCAGGAAAGCCAGGAAGCCGTCGATCAGCCGGGGGAGGGTTGTAGTGCCAATTTCCTCCGCCGGTGTTTGCGTTGAAGGTGGTCGGACTTGCTTGTAGGAGCGGTTGCACGTCCGATGCAATTCCAATGGCCGCCGCGCCGGTTGCCACGGTGACACCGACGGCAATTGCGGACGCCGCTTCCACTCCGGTCAGGACGGCGATGACACTTCCGGCGATGGCGCTTCCCGTCGCGCCGGTAACGGCGACTGTTCCCACGCCGAGGGTGAAGAAGCCGGCAACTGCACCGGCGATCGTGCCGGCAACGATGGCGGTTCCCACGATATCGATGACGCTCTGGTGAGCGTCCTGAATGGTCGACGCCCATTCGCCGCAAGCGCTCGCGAGAGTGTCGAATTGGTCGGCGACGTTGTGCGCAGCGCTGTAGACGCCGTCCATCTGGGCGAGGACCTGCGGCAATTCGTCGGAGGCAAGTTTTTCGATGTCGGTCCACGCGGAGTTCGTGGAATCGCTCGCTCGTCTCAGCTCTTCGGCCGCGGTGCGCCACGCGCTTCCGAGTCCCCGCAACTTCTCCGGGTCACCGTTGGGCCACATGTGGCCCTGTAGCCATCGCGTGATCAGTCCCCACCCCATCGGGGCGTCGGTGTCGCCGCCGTAGGAACCGTTGAACAGCGGTGTATTCGTATGAGGAAGTTGTGGGGGAACGGGCAGCGGCGGGGTCGGCGGAACGGTGTTCGCATTCTCTGCGTTGGCGTGATTGACGCCGGTTGCTGCAAGCAGGTCGTGGAGCTTGCCGAACGCATTCGCGATGTCGGTCCCCGCGGTGACTGCGTCGAATGCCGCGGAATCGTAGCTGTCTGCCCAAGACTTTCCGGCGTTGTCGGTGCCTGCGCAGCCCCAGTTCCGGTGGAGTTCCGCGGCGAGTTCCGCTATCGCGCCGCTCGAGATGGTCTTGGCGCTGCTGTACTGGGAGGCCGCATCGGCGAGGATTTGCGGGTCGACGCTGATCGGGGCCATCAGGGCCACATTCGCTTGTTGTGGTCGACGGCTGCGCGGTAGCGATCATGGGCGCCTCGCGCCAGCGTGCCGAGTTGCGCGAGCGCGGTTCGCATATCGTTCAATTCCTGCCGGAGCAGCTCGTGCTTCGAGCGGTGAGCCTCAGCCGCTTCGCCCTCCCATTCGATGCCGAGATCGTTCACCTCGCGCTCCACTTCGGCGATAGCCGATTCGATCGTGGCTCCAACTATGTGTGCGCGATCGACAAGAGCGAGAATCTGTTCGACGTCGGCGACGTAGCGCGCCGTCAACGGTCCAACCGAAGGCCGGAATCCACCATGTGTTCATCGATCACGTTGTCCGTTGCGGCATATTCGGTCGCAATGCCATCGAGCAGCCACGCGTCCTCGGTGAGCGCGCCGCATATCTTCCGAGCCGAATCGACCCACTCCGCCCACAGAACTGCATGGGAATCGGCCGCAGCGCCTGTCCAGGAGGTCTCCAGCAATTCCTCCACGGCGAGACGGACGAGATCGATGTCATCCCACAACACGTCGGCGAGGCCGGACATCCGAGCAGAGGCACGGCGGATCCGATCGGGATCGGCTTTCACTGCGTCGTGCGGGACGAACCCGGCCATGGTGGGACGTCGACCGTCCTGGCAACGGAATCGGTTGTGCGCATCGAACCCCCCGGAGCGATGAAATGATGTCGGAAGAATACTGCACCGAACCGACGAACACGGCTGTGTCTCGCGAGTCCTACTGGCATGGTGCCGCTCGAGCTCTACCACGACCGATTTTGAGAATGGCACCCGGTTCCCTACACTAGAGCGGTTGCCCGGGCTTCGTCGTGCCTGCACGCGAGTCCTTGCAATGGAAACGCAACCTCGAGTTCTCCGTACGTCAGCATCGAAATGCGGAAGCTCGAAACACCTGGCAGTGCAGCGATGCATTGCTTGGAGCGCAACCCCTGACCGGCAACAGTCGGTCAGGACATGTTCACTTCGTTGTAGGCCCACGATGTGACGAGCCAGGCCCGCCGGGTTCTCGAGAATCCAGGGGCACCAGCTCGCGCGTGCTGCATGGGAACCGCTGCGAGAAAGGTGCACAGGTCACACCATGACGATGACCGATCCAATTGCAGACTTCTTGACCCGTCTGCGCAACGCCAATTCGGCGTACCACGACGAGGTGAAGCTTCCCCACTCGAAGCTCAAGGCGAACATCGCCGAGATCCTCAAGCGCGAGGGCTACATCTCCGACTACCGCACGGAAGACGCCGAGGTGGGCAAGACCCTCATCGTCGATCTGAAGTACGGCCCGAGCCGTGAGCGCAGCCTCGCCGGCGTGCGACGCGTCTCCAAGCCCGGTCTCCGGGTGTACGCAAAATCCACCAATCTGCCCAAGGTTCTCGGCGGCCTGGGCGTGGCGATCATCTCCACGTCCACAGGTCTGCTCACGGAGCGTCAGGCGGCCAAGCAGGGTGTGGGCGGAGAAGTCCTCGCCTACGTCTGGTAGGGGAGGCCACCACCATGTCACGTATTGGAAAATTGCCGGTACCGGTCCCCGCTGGAGTCGATATCACCATCGACGGCCAGAGCGTTGCGGTCAAGGGCCCCAAGGGTGCCTTGAGCCTGACGGTCGCCGAGCCCATCCAGATCGCTCGCGCCGACGACGGCACCATCGCCGTCACCCGGCCCGATGACGAGCGCAAGAGCCGTGCACTGCACGGACTCTCGCGCACTCTCGTCGCGAACCTCATCACCGGTGTCACCAACGGTTACACCAACAAGATGGAGATTCACGGCGTCGGTTACCGCGTCGTACTCAAGGGCAAGGACCTCGAGTTCGCACTCGGTTACAGCCATCCTGTGCTGATCGAAGCACCCGAGGGCATCACGTTCACGGTCGAGTCGCCCACGCGATTCACCGTTGTCGGCATCGACAAGCAGAAGGTCGGTCAGATCTCTGCCAACATTCGTCGTCTGCGGCGTCCGGACCCGTACAAGGGCAAGGGCATCCGCTACGAGGGTGAAGTGATCCGCCGCAAGGTCGGAAAGACGGGTAAGTGATATGAGCCAGCAAACAGCAGACAAGGCGAACGTCGTCAAGCGCACTCCGCGTGGCACCGACGTCTCGACGAAGCGTCGCCTGTCGAAGGCACGTCGTCACTTCCGCCTTCGCAAGAAGATCTCCGGCACGCCCGAGCGTCCCCGCTTGGTCGTCAACCGGTCCTCGCGTCACATCCACGTGCAGTTGATCGACGACCTCGCCGGCCACACGCTGGCCAGCGCGTCGAGCATCGAAGCAGATGTGCGCGCCCTCGAGGGCGACAAGAAGGCCGTCAGCGCGAAGGTCGGCGAGCTCATCGCCAGCCGCGCGAAGGCAGCCGGCGTCGAGGCAGTCGTGTTCGACCGCGGCGGCAACAACTACAGCGGCCGCATCGCGGCACTCGCAGACGCAGCCCGTGAAGGCGGGTTGACGTTCTGATGATGACAATGACTGACAACGGAAGGACAGCCTGATGCCGGGACGTCAACGGCGTGACGGCGGAAGCGGCCCCGCCGGACAGAACAGTGGCCCCAACGCAGGTGGCGACAACAACCAGCGCGGCGACAACCGCGGTGGCGGTCGTGACCGTCGTGACAACGGCCGTGGCGGCAACGCTGCGGACAAGTCGAACTTCATCGAGAAGGTCGTCACGATCAACCGCGTCTCCAAGGTGGTCAAGGGTGGTCGACGCTTCAGCTTCACCGCCCTCGTCATCGTCGGTGACGGCAACGGACTGGTCGGCGTCGGCTACGGCAAGGCCAAGGAAGTTCCCGCGGCCATCCAGAAGGGTGTCGAGGAGGCTCGCAAGAGCTTCTTCCGCGTCCCGATGATCGCCGGCACCATCACGCACCCCATCCAGGGTGAAGCCGCAGCAGGCGTCGTCATGTTGCGTCCGGCCAGCGCCGGTACCGGCGTCATCGCCGGTGGCGCTGTGCGTGCCGTGCTGGAGTGCGCCGGTGTCCACGACGTGCTGTCGAAGTCGCTCGGTAGCGACAACGCCATCAACGTCGTGCACGCGACCGTCGCAGCTCTCAAGGGTCTGCAGCGTCCCGAGGAAGTTGCGGCTCGCCGCGGCCTGACCCTCGAAGAGGTTGCACCCGCCGGAATGCTGCGCGCACGCGCACAGGCAGGAGCGGTGAAGTAATGGCTCAGCTGAAGGTCACCCAGATCAAGAGCACCATCGGCCAGAAGGCGAACCAGCGTGACAGCCTGCGTACTCTCGGGCTCAAGGGCATCCGCCAGACGGTCGTCCGCGAGGACAACCCGCAGAACCGCGGACTGGTCAACACGGTGCGCCACCTCGTAACTGTTGAGGAGGTCTAACCATGACCATCAAACTGCACCACCTGCGCCCCGCAGCCGGATCCAAGTCGACGAAGATTCGCGTCGGCCGTGGTGAAGGTGGCAAGCGCGGCAAGACCGCAGGTCGCGGTACCAAGGGAACCGGCGCACGCAAGAACGTGCCGGCACGCTTCGAGGGTGGCCAGATGCCCCTCCACATGCGTCTCCCGAAGCTCAAGGGCTTCACCAACCGCAACCGTGTCGTGTTCCAGGTCGTGAACCTGCGCGACATCGAGCGTTTGTTCCCCGAGGGCGGTCAGATCGGTATCCCCGAGCTCATCGCCAAGGGTGCCGTTCGCAAGAACGAGCCCGTCAAGGTTCTCGGCGACGGAAACCTGACCGTGAAGGTCGAGATCTCGGCCAACAAGTTCACGGGCTCCGCCAAGGAAAAGATCGCCGCTGCCGGCGGTTCTGCAACCGAGGTATGAGCATCGGTTCGATGTGCTGAGTAGCAGTGCATCGACCAGCAGTTCGTGACGATGGCCGCAGCCACAGCTCTCGCAGCTGAGCTGCGGCCATCGTTGCCTCGGCACCACGTGCCGTGGTCGACCGAACGGACGGGGTCCAACACTGACCGTCGGGCGGTTCGATACGCACTGTTAGAGTTCTAGAGTTCACAGAAGTTCGTTTCGATGCGGGCGACGCATGTCGCTTGCAGTCCATGCTCGTGAGGCTCACGGGAGCACCGGTTTGCGCTCCCGACGAAGTACTCGCAGCGTCAATGCAGTCGTGCCAGGAGGATCTTTGCTTTCCGCCTTCGTGTCGGCCCTCAGGACTCCTGACCTGAGACGGAAGATCCTCTTCACGCTCGGTCTGGTCGCCCTGTATCGCTTCGGTGCCACGCTGCCGTCGCCGGGCGTCGACTACGCCAATGTCCGAGCATGCATCGACCAGGTCTCCGGTGGAGACTCGGCGGGCATCTACTCGTTGATCAACCTGTTCTCCGGTGGAGCGCTCCTTCAGCTCTCGGTGTTCGCGATCGGCATCATGCCGTACATCACCGCCAGCATCATCGTGCAGCTGCTCACCGTCGTCATCCCGAAGTTCGAGGAACTCCGTAAGGAGGGCCAGTCGGGGCAGGCCAAGATGACGCAGTACACGCGTTATCTGTCGATCGCCTTGGCCATCCTGCAGGCGACCGGCCTGGTGGCACTCGCTTCGCGCGGCCAGCTGCTTCAGGGCTGCCAGCAGGACATCATCGCCGACCAGTCCATCTTCGGCCTCGTCATCATCGTGCTCGTCATGACCGCCGGTGCAGCCGTCGTCATGTGGTTCGGTGAGGTCATCACCGAGCGCGGCGTCGGCAACGGCATGTCGCTGCTCATCTTCGCCGGAATCGCCTCGCGTATCCCGTCCGAGGGCAACTCGATCCTCGAGAGCCGCGGCGGATTGGTGTTCGGTTTCGTCTGTTTCGCAGCGTTCCTGATCATCACCGGCGTGGTCTTCGTCGAGCAGGGTCAGCGCCGAATTCCCGTCCAGTACGCCAAGCGCATGGTCGGTCGGAAGATGTACGGCGGCTCGTCCACGTACCTTCCGCTCAAGGTCAACCAGGCCGGCGTCATCCCGGTGATCTTCGCGTCCTCGCTGCTGTACCTGCCGAACCTCATCGCCCAGCTCACCTCGGCGAGCACCGCGGTCGACCCGAGTTGGTGGCAGCGCATCATCAACGAGTACCTGGTGAACCCCGCAAACCCGGTGTACATCGCGATCTTCTTCGGTCTGATCGTCTTCTTCACGTACTTCTACGTGGCGATCACGTTCAACCCCGAAGAGCGCGCCGACGAAATGAAGAAGTTCGGCGGGTTCATCCCGGGCATCCGTCCGGGCAAGCCGACCGCCGACTATCTGAACTACGTCCTCAGTCGCATCACGTTGCCGGGTGCGGTCTACCTGGGCACCATTGCCGTGCTCCCGAACCTGTTCCTCGACATCGGAAGTTCGGGTGGAGGACAGAACCTGCCGTTCGGCGGCACCGCCGTTCTGATCATGGTCAGCGTGGGCTTGGATACCGTGAAGCAAATCGAAAGCCAGCTGATGCAGCGTAACTACGAAGGGTTCCTCAAGTGAGACTTGTTCTGCTCGGTCCCCCCGGTGCCGGCAAAGGCACCCAGGCCGTCCTCCTGTCCGAGAAGCTGGGCGTTCCGCACATCTCCACCGGCGACCTGTTTCGCGCGAACATCGGTGAGAAGACGGCGCTCGGACTCGAAGCGAAGAAGTACCTCGATGCAGGCGACCTTGTTCCCAGTGAGCTGACCATCGACATGGTCCGCAGTCGCCTCGCCGAGCCCGACGCGGTGAACGGCTTCCTGCTCGACGGCTTCCCGCGTTCGGTGGGTCAGGCCGAGGCGCTGGTCGGTATCCTGGCGGATCTGAACGCCGAGCTCGACGCAGTACTCTCCTTCGCCGTCGACGAGGACGTCGTCGTCGAACGCATGCTCTCGCGTGGACGCGAGGACGACAAGGAAGACGTCATCCGGAACCGACTCAAGGTGTACCGGGACGAGACCGCGCCGCTGCTCGACTACTACGAGGGTCAACTCGTGACGGTCGACGCGATCGGTGAGGTGGACGAGGTCAACGCTCGCGCGCTGAAGTCCATCGAGGACCACGGCAAGTAATGGCGTTCGGCCGTAAACGCAAGGTCGTGCCGTTCCGCAGCGCAGGCGAACTCGACGCCATGGCTGCGGCCGGCGCGGTCGTCGGCGCTGCTCTGGTTGCCGTTCGGGCAGCGGCGGTACCCGGTGTCTCGACTCTCGAGCTGGACCGAGTGGCCGAGGCGGTCATTCGCGACGCCGGCGCTGTGCCGTCGTTCCTCGGGTATCACGGCTTCACCGGCAGCATCTGCTCGTCGGTGAACGACCGTGTGGTGCACGGCATTCCGTCGGCGGATGAGCTGCTGGTCGCAGGCGACCTGGTGTCCATCGACTGTGGGGCAGTTCTCGACGGTTGGCACGGAGACTCTGCGTGGACGTTCGGTGTCGGCGACATCATCGAGGCCGATGCGATGCTGAGCGAGGCGACGCGGCTGTCGATGGAAGCCGGTATCGCCGCGATGCTTCCCGGCAACCGGCTCACGGACGTCTCGCACGCCATCGAATCCGGAACCCACTCGGCCGAGCAGGCACACAGCCGCAAGTACGGAATCGTCGACGGGTACGGCGGTCATGGCATCGGCCGTGAAATGCACATGGACCCGTTCCTCGCGAACGAGGGTGCGCCCGGCAAGGGGCCGGAGTTGGTGGTCGGATCCACCCTCGCGATCGAGCCCATGCTGACCCTCGGAACGTACGACACCGACATTCTCGACGACGGGTGGACGGTCGTGACCACCGACGGATCCCGATCCGCGCACTGGGAACACACCGTTGCCGTCACCGAGGACGGGCCGCGCATTCTGACCCTGCGACCCAGTTAGGGTCGGGTCCGGTCAGGGTCACCAGGCCAACGAGCCGTAGCGCCGCCCGCCACGGAGCAGGCCGAGGTGCGCAGCCACCAGACGTAGCCAGAGTCGAGTGGGCATCCTGGTCACGGCAGTCGGAAGCAGAGGGTTCCGTACGCCCAGCATCAGCAGGGCGACGGAGATCGAGCGGGCCCGGAACGGCGGGCAGCCGTGGACTCGGTAGAGGCCGCGCACGTGAGCCGATCCGTATCCCAGAGCTCCCGCTTGTTTCCAGTTCTCCCGGTGGCCGGTGCGCAGTCGGTACGAGACCAGTGGTTCGGCGATGAAGTGCAACCGACGGCCCGCGTGCTGTGCGCGCCACGAGAATTCCATGTCCTCGCTGGCGTGTACGTATTCGAGCATGCCGCCGAGCTGACGGTAGGTCGATCTGCGGCACGCCATGCTGGCACCGATGACGAACGGCAGGAATGTCGACTTGCCCTGATCCGTGGGCGGTGCGAAAGGCGTCGATGCTCGCGTGGCAACGGAGTTCAGTGTCTCCGTCTCCAGGCCGGTACCCACGAGGTCGTACTCGTCGAGGCCCGCAACGATGCGTCGGAGCCAGCTCGGGTGCACCGCGTCGTCCGCGTCGCAGAATGCAAGCAATTCGCTGCGGGCGGCGTCTGCACCCCGGTTGCGTGCGAACGATGCCCCCGGGGTTCCCGCAGCATCGACGTATCTCAGGTCCAGAGCGCCACGAAGGTGATGGCTGTCGATGTGTTCGCGAAGGCCGTCGGTCGAGCCGTTGTCACTGATGATCACCGTGAACGGATGCTCGTAGTCCTGTCGAGCGAGAGCTCGCAGTTGATCGTCGAGAACGTCCTTGGCGTTGTGAATTGGGATGATGACGGATACGACCGGGTCTCCGGCGCGCGTGTCTGATCTCAAGAGGGGTGCCTCGTAGTCGTCTTCGCGGACACGGCCGCCGCTGCGAACGCAGTCGGTACGGCCAGTGGTTGTGCGGCTGTGATGCAGCCCGGCGGAACGTTAGCTCAGGAAATCGAACTGGGGCAAACGTTGACCTGGAGTATGGACACTGGACGCATTTGGCCAGACGTGCATTACCCGGTAGCATGGATCGACGGTGCGCCCTGCGTACCGGATGTTCGCGTGCCCTGGTGGGCTGCGAACCGTTCCGGCGATACGTCGACCCGTTGATTCGGGTCGGTCAGTGGGCATCACGGTAACGGAAACAGATGCAATCAACCAGGTGTGAGAGCCAGGATCGCGGAGGATATGGCCAAGAAAGACGGTGCTATCGAGGTAGAGGGCCGAGTTGTCGAACCGCTGCCCAATGCGATGTTTCGCATTGAGCTCGAAAACGGCCACAAGGTACTCGCTCACATCAGCGGAAAGATGCGTCAGCACTACATCCGCATCCTTCCCGAGGATCGCGTCGTGGTGGAGCTTTCGCCCTACGACCTCACGCGTGGACGCATCGTTTACCGCTACAAGTAAGAGCTTCCCCGGCCACGTCCGGTCGGGGAGAACCATGCTCGGGGCCACTGCACGCAGCGGGGCCGAGCTACACACAGGAGATCAACGACGTGAAGGTTCAGCCGAGCGTCAAGAAGATCTGCGAAAAGTGCAAGGTGATTCGTCGTAACGGACGCGTCATGGTGATCTGCGACAACCTGCGTCACAAGCAGCGTCAGGGATAACCACCGAGCATTTCGCACGTCGGCTTGGCAACAGCTAGAAGATGACCTCCCAGCACCAACCGCGACACACGCGTCGCGGCAGACCCCCGGCACGGAGGCCGGGGCCCCACTGAGTTAGTTGAAAGACGCTTCACACCCCAGCGGTGAGAAGGACACAGGGGACGGACTGGGAGCAGACCTCCGGACAAGAAAAGGAAATGCCACATGGCACGTCTCGCAGGTGTGGATCTGCCGCGCGAAAAGCGCATGGAGATCGCACTGACTTACATCTACGGCGTCGGCCGTACCCGCTCCAAGGAAATCCTCACAGCGACGGGCGTCAGCCCCGACCTGCGAAGCAAGGATCTCGGCGACGACGATCTGCGCAAGCTCAGCGATTACATCAACGAGTCCCTCAAGGTCGAGGGCGACCTGCGCCGCGAGGTTCAGGCCGACATCCGTCGCAAGATCGAAATCGGCTGCTACCAGGGTCTTCGCCACCGTCGTGGTCTGCCCGTCCGTGGACAGCGCACCAAGACCAATGCGCGTACCCGTAAGGGACCCAAGCGCACCATTGCCGGCAAGAAGAAGGCGAAGTAATGCCCCCCAAAGCACGCGGTACCGGTCCGAAGAAGGCGCAGAAGACGCGTCGCAGGGACAAGAAGAACGTCCCGCACGGATCTGCGCACATCAAGAGCACGTTCAACAACACGATCGTGTCGATCACCGACCCCGCCGGAAACGTCATCTCGTGGGCGTCCTCGGGACACGTGGGCTTCAAGGGCTCGCGCAAGTCGACTCCGTTCGCCGCACAGCTCGCAGCCGAGAACGCTGCGCGCAAGGCACAGGAGCACGGCGTCAAGAAGGTCGACGTGTTCGTCAAGGGTCCCGGCTCCGGCCGTGAGACCGCGATCCGCTCGCTTCAGGCCGCTGGCCTCGAGGTCGGCACCATCTCCGATGTCACCCCTCAGCCGCACAACGGCTGCCGTCCGCCCAAGCGGCGTCGGGTCTAGCGGGAAGGAAAGGTTTAGAAAATGGCACGTTATACCGGTCCTATCACCCGCAAGTCGCGTCGTCTGCGCGTCGACCTCGTCGGAGGCGACCAGGCGTTCGAGCGTCGTCCCTACCCGCCCGGCCAGCACGGCCGCGCGCGGATCAAGGAGAGCGAGTACCTGCTCCAGCTGCAGGAGAAGCAGAAGGCTCGCTTCACCTACGGCGTCATGGAGAAGCAGTTTCGTCTTTACTACAAGGAAGCCAACAGGACGGTCGGCAAGACCGGCGAGAACCTGCTGACCATCCTCGAGAGTCGTCTCGACAACGTCGTCTACCGCGCCGGACTGGCACGCACGCGTCGTCAGGCCCGTCAGCTGGTCACGCACGGTCACTTCCTGGTGAACAACAAGCGCGTCGACATCCCCAGCTACCGCGTCTCGCAGTACGACATCATCGACGTGCGTGAGAAGTCGGCACAGACTCTGCCGATCCAGATCGCCCGCGAAAGCTACGGCGACCGTCCCGTCGCCCCGTGGCTGCAGGTCGTCCCCAACCGTCTTCGCATCCTGGTGCACCGGTTGCCGGAGCGCGCACAGATCGACGTGCCGCTCCAGGAGCAGCTCATCGTCGAGTACTACTCGAAGTAAGGCGCAGCACGCATGTGAGTCTCCCCGTGAGGCTCACATGCGTCTTCGCCTCCACACGTGGGCGTCAAATAGCGGACGCCCGTACAGGAGGAACACACAATGCTCATTTCACAGCGCCCGACGCTGACCGAAGAGGTCATCGCCGACAACCGCTCGAAATTCGTCATCGAGCCGCTCGAGCCCGGCTTCGGTTACACACTCGGCAACTCGCTCCGCCGCACCCTGCTGTCGTCGATCCCCGGCGCTGCTGTCACCAGCATCCGTATCGACGGCGTCCTCCACGAATTCACCACCGTCCCCGGAGTCAAGGAAGATGTCACCGACATCATCCTGAACCTCAAGGGCCTCGTGGTGAGCTCCGAAGAAGACGAACCGGTCACCATGTACGTCCGCAAGCAGGGCCCCGGCGCTGTGACCGCAGGCGACATCGTGCCCCCGGCCGGCGTCACGGTGAACAACCCCGATCTGCACATCGCGACCCTGAACGACAAGGGCAAGTTGGAGATCGAGCTCGTAGTCGAGCGCGGTCGCGGCTACGTCCCCGCCGTTCAGAACAAGGCTTCGGGTGCCGAGATCGGCCGTATTCCGGTCGACTCGATCTACTCACCCGTGCTCAAGGTCACCTACAAGGTGGAGGCCACCCGCGTCGAACAGCGCACCGACTTCGATCGGCTCGTTCTCGACGTGGAGACCAAGAATTCCATCACCGCGCGGGACGCGCTCGCTTCGGCGGGCAAGACCCTGGTTGAGCTCTTCGGCCTCGCCCGTGAGCTGAACGTCGAAGCAGAAGGCATCGAGATCGGACCCTCGCCCGCCGAGGCCGATCACATTGCTTCCTTCGGACTCCCCATCGAGGATCTGGACCTCACCGTCCGTTCCTACAACTGCCTCAAGCGCGAGGGTGTTCACACCGTCGGCGAGTTGGTTGGTCGTACCGAGTCCGATCTGCTCGACATCCGTAACTTCGGGCAGAAGTCCATCGACGAGGTGAAGGTCAAGCTGCATTCGCTCGGCCTCTCCCTCAAGGACAGCCCCGCGTCGTTCGATCCGAGCACCGTGCCTGGCTACGACGCCACCACGGGCACGTGGAGTGACACCGACGCCGGCTCCTTCAGCGACACCGAAGGTGCCGAGCAGGACTACGCCGAGACAGAACAGCTGTAATCAGCTCGCTGGAGCTCTTACTAGGAGATTCATCATGCCCAAGCCCACCAAGGGCCGCCGTCTCGGCGGGTCGGCGTCGCACCAGAAGGCCATCCTGGCCAACCTGGCGACGTCACTCTTCGAGCACGGCCGCATCACCACCACCGAGTCGAAGGCCAAGCGCCTTCGTCCCCACGCCGAGAAGCTCGTCACCCACGCCAAAAAGGGTGATCTGGCGCATCGTCGTGAGGTTCTCAAGACGATCAACAACAAAGATGTCGTGCACAAGCTGTTCGCCGAGATCGGGCCTTTCTTCGCCGATCGCGACGGTGGCTACACGCGCATCATCAAGACCGTCCCCCGCAAGGGTGACAACTCGCCGATGGCCATCATCGAGCTCGTCAACGAGCAGACGGTGTCCAACGAAGCCGATCGCGCTCGCCGCGTGAAGGCTTCGCAGGCTGCTCCCGCCGCAACCGAGGCTCCGGCCGAGGACGCGACCGACGAGAACGTCGTCGAGGCTGTCGAAGCCGACGCGACCGACGCCGAGGTGGCCAACGCCGACGCAGTCATCGAAGGCATCGAGGACAACGACGCACACGCGTCGGACGCCCCCGAGGCCGAGGAAGCCAAGAAGGACTAGTCCTTTTGAGCTCCGCGCACGATCGAAGCGGGCCCGCCATTCCCCCAGGGGAAGGCGGGCCCGCTTTGTCGGTCCCCACCAGATTTCGGCTCGACATCTCGTACGACGGCACGAGATTCTCCGGGTGGGCGCGCCAACCGGGTATCCGCACCGTCTGCGGAGTGCTCGAAGAAGCCTTCTCCACGGTGCTGCGGCAATCGGTAGAGCTGACCGTGGCGGGACGAACCGACGCGGGAGTCCATGCGACGGGACAGGTGGCGCACTTCGACGCCGTCGACGTTCCCGACGATCACGACCGACTGGTCCGCCGAATGGCCCGGTTTCTACCCACCGATGTTCGAGTGCGGGCCATCACCGCCGTCTCCCGTGATTTCGACGCGCGATTCTCGGCATACCGCAGGCACTACGAATATCGTTTCGGCACTGCGCCATACGGTGTCGACCCCCTCGATGTCGCCGGTGTCGTCTCCTGGCCCAGGCCCATCGATCTGGGTGCGATGCGTGAGGCATCCGTGGGATTGGTCGGTCTGCACGATTTCGCCGCGTTCTGCAAGCGACGTGACGGTGCCACCACCGTTCGGGAACTGCAGCGCTTCGACTGGGAGCGCGACGGCGATCGTCTCACCGCATACGTCAGCGCCGACGCATTCTGCTGGTCGATGGTCCGTAGCCTCGTCGGTGCCATGCAGGCCGTGGGGGAAGGGCGTCGAACTCCCGACTGGGCGCGGTCATTGTTGACTCGGCGCGAGCGGGCAAGCGAGGTGGCGGTGGCTCCGGCGCACGGCTTGTCCTTGGTTGGAGTCGACTACCCGCCGGCCGACGAGCTGGCTGCTCGGAACGCGGCCACCCGAGAAGTGCGCTCGGCGATCACCGGCGACGGTTGCTGTGGGGGAGAGGGCTGACCGAGCGTCACCGGGTCTAGTGTCGGAGCGATGCAGCCGATACAGCTCGCCATCGTCGTCGGTAGTGTGCGTGCCGGTCGAGTGGGACCGACCGTCGCGGCCTGGGTTCGAGGTGTTGCCGCCGAACGCACCACCGTCGAGGTGGTGGACGTCGACCTGGCCGATTTCGAGTTACCGAATTCTCTCGTTCCGAGCGAGGACTCCGAACGCTTCACCGGGATCATCGGTGCGGCCGACGCCTTCGTGTTCGTCACTCCCGAGTACAACCACGGCGTACCCGGTGCGTTGAAGACTGCGCTCGACACGGTGAAGTACGAATGGCGTGGCAAGCCGGTGGGATTCGTCTCCTACGGCGGGCTGGGCGGTGGGATTCGAGCGACCGAACAGCTGCGGCAGATCACTGCCGAATTGCACATGGTCTCGGTCCGAGATGCCGTGTCGCTTCACCGGGTGCGCAAGCGGTTCGACGAGTCGGGACGGATCGACGATGCCGCAGCCGGCGACGCTCTCGGGCGTCTTCTCGATCAGCTGGAGTGGTGGGCCGATGCGGTGGCCGGCGCTCGTGGGCGCGCCGACTACCCCGGCTGAGAATCGGTCATGCACGAACCGCGGGGCGCAGACTCCTGGGGCGGCCGATGAACGCCGTTTCCTGCGGAATCGTGACCAGTGTCAGCTCGACCTCGAGTGAACCGGATCGGACTCGAATTCGATCTCCCGACGCATGGGGCTGGACGATCGTCAGATCCGGCTCAGGCACGCTTCGCTCCTGTTCGGGGCGGCCGGTCCGCGGTAGGTGCTCGGACAACGAGATCATGGTGACGCCCGAAAGTCCCTGTTGCACAGGCGGTGCCGAACCGTCGGCGAAGTCGATCAGGATCACGTCGTACGACGGCCGGGATCGAAACGTGGTGCCGTCGACCAGTAGTCGATCGGGTGCGCCGATGGCGTCGAGGATCGCGCGCCAGGCGTGTGGGCGATCCGTGCGGACGAGAACCCTGGCACCGGTGGCGATGGCGCGGAAGATCAGTTGCTGGGCGAGGTAGAGCTCTCCGGCGATTCGAACTCGCGTCAGGCCCGGTCCGAACAGCCGCACCGCGACACCGTGTCCGTGAGCGTCGGATCCCAACAGCTGGCCGCACCCGCTTACCGGGAGTTTCAGCTCGTCCATCGTCGTTGTGTCGAGAATTCGGCTGGGAGACAACGAATCCAGGGCGGGTAGGGCCAGCGGGAGCTGGGCGAGGATGCCGTCGCGTTGACTCCCGCTCATCGAGGTCAGCGCGCGTACACGAGGCTTCGTGATCGGTGTTCGAGTGGCGAATCTGCACGACCCATGGATGCGCACCTTCCCGGTGTCGTGGGTCGGTTGCAGGCGGAAGGACAGCGTCGTTCCGAGGGACGGTGTTGCCCACAGGGTCGCGATGTCCTCGGCAGTGACTGTGCTGCAATCGATTCCGAAGCCGGTACTCGACGCACCCGGTAGGGGTGCTGTCGACCACGTCTGGGTCAGGTCGTCGATACTCACGCCTCGGCACAGGTGCAACACAGCCGATCGTAGTTCGGAGCTCGTCAACAGTCGCGAGGACAGCCCGTGGGCGTTCAGAGCGCGATGTACGCGAGTGGTCGCGACGACAGCGGCGCGGGCTGCCCCGGCCCTGCCTCCGCCTCTGGCCCCGATCGCACGAGCATTCGCACGCAGGTCGAGAGTGACTGCCACCCAGACTGTTCGCACCGCTACTGCCGGTAGCGGACCGATGAGTGACTCGTACACCTCGGTGGCGACCGAGCCTGCCGAGCTGCGGAATCCGAGTGCAACGACGTCGATGGAGCAGACCTCGATGTCGTGCTGTCGCAGACACGACGCCAACGCGTCGACAGGAAGCGTGTGTTGCGTCTCGGCGCTCGCCTTGCCGAGGACTGTGGTGGCGTGCCCGGGCGGGACGATCTCGATGGTGCAGGTGACGGTGTCGCGCTGCCAGTGGACCCCGACCGGGCCGACTGCCGTGTCGGTGTGGTCCGTACTCACACCGACATCGGGGGCACGATCGGCGAGGAACCGCCAGATTGTCCGGACCCAGTCCACGACCGATCTGCGCCGAACGGCGACGAACGGAACGAGCGCTACCGTCGCAACAGCGAGCAGAGTCAGCCCTGGTCTCACCTGTGCCGCGAACAGAGCCCAGCCGATCGCCACGGCTGCGGTCTCGGCCACGATCACCCGCCGCACCGTGGGCGCGACGAAAGGAACGGCGGCTCGCCCACGCCCTGCCCGACCGGTACGCGTCATCGAAACCCTCCCCCCGAAGGTCGCAGTGCCCCATCGACGAACGCCAACGCGGTCGCCGAGGTGTGCGGACGAACTGTACTGTGTCGCGTGACCCGAATGGGGATCGGGTCCGCACAATCCTGGGGAGGAAGCGTGGCGTCGACGCCGACAACGAAGTGGCAGGTTGGCGGTTACCGCTTTCTCGTCCGCAGAATGGAACATGCGCTGATCAGACGCGACGTTCGGATGCTGCACGATCCGATGAAGTCGCAGTCGCGGGCACTGCTGGTGGGCGTCGTAGTCGCCTGCATCGGCTTGGCGGGATGCGCTGCGCTGGCGCTGTTTCGGCCGCAGGACAAGATCGGCGACGCGTCGATCGTGGTGGGCAAGGATTCGGCCGCGATGTTCGTGAAAGTGGACGACGTGTTCCATCCGGTGCTCAATCTCGCGTCGGCTCGATTGATCGTAGGCAAGCCCGACGACCCGTTGACGGTCAAGGAATCCGAATTGTCCGCACGACCCCGCGGGGCGCTGGTGGGTATTCCCGGTGCTCCGTCTGCGCTACCGCACGACGGTGACGGCAGCGCAGAAACGTGGACCGTCTGCGACACCGTCGACCGGATTACGGGAGTGACCTCGACAACGGTTGTGGTGGGTGATCCTCGCTTCGGTGAAAGCACGGCTGCGCTCGCCGATTCCGAGGCGTTCCTCTGGACATCCGACGGCACTGCCTATCTCGTGCACGACGGCACCAAATCGCCGGTCGACCTGATCAACAGGGCAGTGGTCCGCGCACTCGGACTCGAGGACGCGACACCGTCTCCGGTCAGTGCCGGTCTGCTCAATTCCGTGCCCGAATCGCCCCCCGTCGCAGCACCGTTCGTGCCTCGAGCGGGTGAGGCTCCTGCGTTTCCGTTCGACGGCCGGACGATCGGTTCGGTCGTCAAGGTCGCCGGTCGCGACGTCCAGTACTACGTGGTTCTCGAGGACGGAATACAAGCGATCAACGAGACTGCGGCCCTGCTCCTGAAATTCACCGATTCGCAGGGCAGTCCGGAAATCGCAGCCGTCAATCCCGACCTGCTCGCGAATGCTCCCAAAACGTCCTTCGGGCTGGAGGTTTCGACGTTTCCGGAGACCGCTCCCACGATCGTCGATACCGGGGAGCGCCCGGTGGGTTGCTTGACGTGGGAGCCACTCGCAGTTGCCGACGGCGGGCCTTCGGCTCGACTGGTCGAGTCCGCCGGTCGCGGGCTGCCGCTGGAGGCAGATGCACAACCGGTTGCGCTGGCTCAGGCCGATGGTGGCGGTGACGCCGTCGACCAGGTCTATCTGGCACCCGGTAGCGGCGGTTTCGTGCGCAGTACCGGTATCTCCGCGTCGAGTACACGTCAGGGCAGCGTCTTCTTCGTGGCCGATACCGGAGTGCGCTACGGCGTCGACGGTGCCGAGGCTGCGTCGGCGTTGGGGTTCGGACCGCCGGCACCCGCGCCCTGGCAGATACTCCAATTGCTCGGCAGTGGGCCAACTCTCGGGCGCGGCCAGGCCCTGACGATGCACGACGGTGTTGCTCCCGACCCGCAGGCCGCGGCACTTCCGACGGAGTAGCGCCTGGCTCAGTCGGTTCTGCCGCGTCGGCGCAGCGGTACCGACAGCGCGAGTCCGAGTGCCAGGATTACTGCCACCAGCACCGAACCGGTGACGGCTGTGGTCCGCGGTCGATGATCCGGCGTGGGCGGCGGCAACGGCGCACTCATCGCAACACTGTCCGCAGGAACCGACCGGGGGGTGGGCGTCACCGAATCGGTCACCGCTGCAAGCGGATCGACGACGCCGTGGCCGACGAAGGGATTCCACCCTTCGGCCGGCTCGTGCGCCGTTCGTTCGATCCGATCGATCACCTCCAGCGCCGACAGTTCGGGCCGGTGGGAGCGCACCAGCGCCGCAACCCCGGCAACCAGCGGTGCCGCAAAACTCGTTCCGGTCATGGGAATCACGCCATCGGTGCCCCGGGTGCCGTTCGCCAGTCCGTTGCCAGTAGGCGACAGCGACGTCATATTCGAGCCCGGAGCGGCGACGTCGACCCACGGACCGGCCAGGCTGAACGGAGACGGTGTGCCGTCCGACTCGACCGAACCGACAGTCAACACGTCGTCGAACCACGCCGGAGTCGCGATGGTCGCGATGGACGCCCACGGGTCGGCACCAGGCCGAAGCGGATCGGTCATCGGGTTCTGTGCCTGGCAGGCAGCGCTGCCGAGATTTCCAGCTGCTGCGACGACCACGACGTTCCTCTCTCGGACGGCGTACTGCACGGCCGCGCCGAGCGGACCGTCGGCCACACCGCCTCCGGCGGGCACGCAGGCGACCTCGGAGATGTTGATGACCGAGGCACCCGAGTCCACCGCAGTTCGGATGGCCATGGCCATGGTGCGCACGTTGCCGTAGCCCGCGGCATTCTCCGGCTCTGCTGTCTTCTCCTCCTCGGGCCGGTTGTCGACGATCTGAAAGACACTGCTGGACTGACGAATCGACAGTATGCGGGCGTCGGGTGCGCCTCCAGCGAATCCGCTGCCCGGTGCGGTCTGTGCGGCGATCAGGCCGGCGACCATCGTTCCGTGTGCATCGCAGTCGAACAGCCCGTCGCCTGCGCTGACATAGTCGCCGCCGGTGATCAGACCCGGCAGGCGCGGATGTGCGGTGACGCCGGTGTCGATGACGGCAACCACTTGACCTGCCCCACGGGTGATGGGCCAGACCGATGCGAAGTCGAGCGCCTTCAGTGCGGTCGGCACGTCCTGGGCGTCGGCAGTCGCGGACGGCAGCGCGCAGGCGTTCTTCTGTTCCGTGGGTTCGAGCGGGCCGGGAGCGCTCGGCGCAGGCAGCTGGAAGGGGTCGATCACCGGACGTTCGGCGCGTGCGGGATACCCGCCGAAGGCTGCGTCGAACGACAGCGACAGAGCAGTGAACGCCGCGATGACGACCGTTCGCCGTCGGTGCGGCGTCACAGCCCGCGGACGACGCTGTACAGACCGCACACCCACACTGCGATCGGAATGACCAGGGCGATGGCGGCGTATTCGAGTAGTTCGGCCGCTCTCCGCATCACCGGCGAGTACGTCCGTGTGGGCACGAATGCCCCGAAGATCGACGAGGCCACCGCGCCGGCCAGTGCCACCCCGAACAGAGCGAGGACGAGATCCGGCAGTGCGACGACCGCACCGACGAGGAGCGCCAGCAGAATCGTCGCTCCGCCTGCGACCAGCGGAACGGCATGCGTCACAACGGCATAGGTGCGTCCACGCAGCAGCAGGACGAGCGCACACAGCGCCGCCAGCGCGACCGCAGGCCAACGGACGCCATCTCCCGAATCGGCTCCCGCCGCGACAAGCACGCCCGCCACCACGGCGACGCTGAACGCCGACAGCAGACCGGTCAGGTAACTACGCGCTTCGGCCGCGGCGACCTGCAGATCGTCGAACGAGATCGCGTCGAGTTCTGCTTCCTCGACGGTGTCCAGCGGTGCTCCCGCGGTGGGGACCGGTGGAAGCGGCAATTTGGCCTGCATCATCGACACGCGGGCAGAGAGCGCGATTCCAGCCAGGCCGGTGAGGGCCGCGGCAGTACCGATCGCCGGTGGTGCCATCGTGGTGAACAATGCGCACACCGCGGCAGCGAACGTCAGAAGCGCCACCGATATCGCAGCGGTGAACAGTGCGAACCCGGTCCCGCCGATACGAAGGGACAGCAGAGCTGTCGCACCCGCCATGGCCGAACCCAGCATCAGCTGAGCCGCGCCGATTTGCCCGGGTACCAGCACGATTCCGCCGGTGAACATCAGCGCGACAGCACACCCGCCGAAGAGGACGGCGACGGCGTGCTGGTGATACACCCGCCCCAGAATCACTCCCGCGATCGCGAAGAGTATCGACGCAGTGAGGGCAGCGAGCCCCTCGACGAGACTGCCGACGTGCTCGGCTCCGGCCCGGATCGGCCCACGTAACAGGACCGCGCACGCCAGCAACACCAGCGCACCGGTGACAACCGAACCCACCGTGCGCGCGGTACGCGCAGTCCAGTGCGGAACATCGTCGGTACCCGATCGCGCAACGGAATACATGAGGTCGTCGAACAGTGGAACCGGCGCGGGCCGCTCGGCCACACCCAACACGAGCAACTCACCGTCACGCACCGACAGCTCCGCCAACGTCGCAGTCGGTGACAACGGTGGGAACCCGATCCGCGCGAGCGTCCACGCCACGGGCAACCCGTCCGACGCGGGATCCTCGTCGCCGGGTTCACAGCGCACCGCTCGTTCCGCAGGCTCCACTCCCGCCGCAATCAGGTCGACGATTCCCGGTACGAGAAGCGAGACCGGAACGTCCACCGGCAGCGCCATGTCCACCTGCGTGGACCTGGCCAACACCGTCACCCGACAGACTTCCTGCGCGAAGACGGACTGCGCGCCCGCTGCCCGCCGACCCACGTCCGACGCGGCGGGTGACTGTGTCGGATCGGCAGGTGCCGTGCGTGACGGCGCAATGCCGGCCGATGGACGGCTGTCGGCGCGTGTCATGGATATCCCCCCGGATACGTTCGATTCACGTTCCGATGCCCGCCCCAGTGGGCATCGGTGTCCAAACCTTACGACATCGCGGCGACAAGCAATCGCCCGTCGGGATCTGCCGGTGACGCAGCGCCGCCGTCAGGCAGGAACCAGGTCACTCACCTGTGCGAGCAACTCGAACGAGCGAAGCCACGATGCGCGGTCGGACACACCGGACGCGACGATCAGCTCGTCCGCTCCCGTGCGTTCGGCGAAACGGTCGAGGTAGTCCTTCACCATGTCCGGAGTGCCGACGGCCGAGTACTTGGTCATCTTCGTGATCTGTTGGCCCGCAGGCGCTTCGAGGACCATGTCGGCTTCCTCGTCGGTGAAGGTCCGGCCGCGGCCGAGCAGGAGGCTGACGCGGCTGCGCTTGGTGCGGAGGAACTGGGCCTGTGCGTCGGCCAGAGAATCGGCCGCGATCACGTTGACGCCCACGATCAGGTGTGGCTCGGACAATTGAGCGGAGGGCCGGAAGTCACGTCGGTAGATCTCGACGGCCTGCTCGAGGGCGTCGGGTGCGAAGTGCGAGGCAAAGGCATAGGGCAGGCCGAGTGCAGCGGCGAGCTGTGCGCCGAAAAGCGACGACCCCAGGATGTACAGCGGTACCTCGGTACCTGCGCCGGGAGTCGCGCTCACTCCGGGGATCAGAGACTCTTCCGACAGGTAGCCCTGCAGTTCCTGGACATCCTGCGGGAAGCGATCGGCCGACGCGGGATCGCGTCGCATCGCCCGCATCGTCACCTGGTCACTGCCGGGTGCGCGGCCCAGCCCCAGATCGATCCGTCCCGGGTACAGCGTCGCCAAGGTACCGAACTGCTCGGCGATGGTCAGCGGCGCGTGATTGGGAAGCATGACTCCGCCGGATCCGAGCCGGATGCGCTCGGTGTGGGCAGCGACGTGCCCGATGAGAACCGACGTGGCCGACGACGCGATCGTCTTCATGTTGTGGTGCTCGGCGTACCAGATGCGTCGGTATCCCCAGTTCTCGGCATGCTGAGCGAGTGTGACGCTTGCATCGAAGCTGTCGCGGACTGTTTCGCCCTCGCCCACATGAGCGAGATCGAGGATGGACAGAGGTACGGACACGGTTGGGGCCAGCCTTTCGTTCGTCGAGCACGCGGCCGAAGAGCCGCATTCAATTGCAACGGTGTCGGGCAGCGTTCTATTTCTCGTCGGACGTACCGGTGGTCATGTCCGTCCGGGGTGGCGACGCCGACTGTGGACCGCCCGGTCTTCGATGCGCTAGCCTGTCGTCCTGCAGCCTCGGGGGGAGGCTGCCGCGATGCAGTTCTGGGGGCGTGGCCGTGGGGGCGGATCTATGAGTACCGTGCGCTTCGTTCGCGGTGCCCGACGGGAAGTGCCTCGATCTCCTGGCGGGGAAGTGACCCTGCAGCCGCCGCCCGAGATCCCACGCGCGGTGCCGGGCAATCTGCTGATGAAGCTGATGCCGCTGGTGATGGTTGCCGCGATGGTCGGGATGGTCGCGCTGATGTTCACCTCCGGCGCAGCGGCGAACCCGATGATGTTGATGTTCCCGGCCATGATGCTGATGTCCATGGTGGGGATGTTGGCCGGCGGCGGGAAGTCCGGCGGGGCGCGCACCGCCGAGGCCAACGAGGACCGCAAGGATTACCTCCGCTATCTCGATCAGCTCCGCCGCGACGTCGCGGAAACCGAACGCGCGCAGCGCCGAGCCCTCGAATGGAGCCACCCGGGCCCCGATACGTTGTGGTCGGTCGCCGGAACCGAGCGCATGTGGGAACGGCGACTGTCGGATCCGGATTTCGCTCACGTCCGAGTCGGCCTGGGGGATCAGCGGCTTGCCACTCGACTGGTTCCGCCCGAGACCGGGCCGGTGGAGGAACTCGAACCGGTTTCGGCGGTGTCCCTGCGTCGATTCGTGCGGGCGCATTCGGTGGTGCCCGCGCTGCCGACCGCGGTGTCACTGAGGGGGTTCGCGGCGCTGTCCATAGCGGGCGACCGGGACGGTGCCCGCGCGATGGTGCGCGCGATGTTGGCCTCGCTGTGCACCTTTCACGGGCCCGACCACGTCGCGGTCGCGATCGTCTGTGGTCCGGACACCGTGCAGCAGTGGGAGTGGGCCAAGTGGCTTCCACACACTCAGCACGACGTTCTGCGCGACGGGGCCGGGTCCGCTCGGATGATCTTCGGTAGTTTTCTCGAACTCGAGGGTGCGCTGGGCGACGTGCTGAGTGTGCGGAATCGATTTGCGCGTGGAGCTGTGCCGGTTGCCGGCGTCGTGCAGCTGGTGATCGTGGTGGACGGCGGGCTCCTCGACAACCGTTCGACCGATCTCACCGACACGGGCCTCGATTCCGTCACGATCATCGATCTGTCCGGCCTGTGCCCACGACTGGCTGCATCGCGTGGAATCCAGATGTTCGCCGAGAACGGGTCGATCGGAGCGGTCAGCGGAACCACGGTCGAGGTGTTCGCCGTCGCGGATTCGATGAGCACCACGCAAGCACACGCCGTTGCGAGACGCCTGTCGCCGTACCGCGCGCCGTCGTCCTCGTCGGTCGTCGATGTGGTCGACGACGGCGGAGTCCGGATTTCGGGGTGGAACAGCCTGGTCGGTATCGCCGATGTGGGCGCACTCGACACGGACCGAGCGTGGACGATGCGCCGGGGACGCGAGAGGCTGCGGGTACCGATAGGTGTCGCCCCCGACGGCAGTGCTGTCGAGATCGACCTGAAGGAATCTGCCGAGAACGGTATGGGGCCGCACGGATTGTGCATCGGCGCAACGGGTTCCGGTAAATCCGAGTTTCTCCGTACGCTGGTGCTCGGCTTGGTGTCGACTCACTCGCCGGAACAGCTGAACCTGGTGCTCGTCGACTTCAAGGGCGGCGCGACGTTCGCGGGTCTCGAATCGGTACCGCACGTGGCCGCGGTCATCACCAACCTGTCCGAGGACTTGGCGTTGGTGGATCGAATGCGCGACGCGTTGGCCGGCGAGATGAACCGGCGCCAGGAGTCGCTGCGCTCGGCAGGCAACTTCGCGAACGTCTCCGACTACGAGAGGGCACGCGCCGGGGGAGCGGATCTGGCACCGATGCCCGCCCTGTTCGTGGTGGTCGACGAGTTCTCGGAATTGCTCAGTCAGCAACCCGAATTCGCCGAGTTGTTCGTCGCGATCGGTCGGCTCGGGCGCTCGCTGCACATGCATCTGCTGCTCGCCAGCCAGCGCCTCGAAGAAGGAAAACTACGCGGTCTCGACAGTCACCTGTCGTACCGAATCGGTCTGAAGACGTTCTCCGCGAACGAATCTCGTTCGGTGCTCGGGGTTCCGGACGCGTATCACCTTCCCGCTCAGCCGGGTGCGGGCTATCTCAAGTGCGATTCGGCCGAGATCGTCAGGTTCGCTGCGGCATACGTCTCCGGTCCTTACGCGCCGCCGCGTTCCGGTCCTGGCGCGCGGCCCTCGCTCGGCGGAGACATCAGGCCGAAGCCCTTCACCGCCTATGCGGTACCACTCGATTCCATCGATGTCGGCCGGATCGAGGCTGCTACTGCGCCGGCGGCCGAACCGGATCCGGTCGACTCCGAGAGCACCGGTGCGACGGTGCTCGACGTTGTCGTCGGACGAATTCGGGGTCGGGGAATGCCGGCCCACGAGGTGTGGTTGCCGCCGTTGGACACTGCACCGACGTTGAACCGGTTGCTGCCCGCATCGGTTCTGACCGAGCGGATCGGTCCGCTCAGCACCCTCCGCGCCCCGATCGGGATCATCGACCGGCCTTTCGATCAGCGCCGCGATCTGCTGACCGTCGATCTGTCCGGTGCTGCGGGCCACGTCGCCATCGTCGGTGCCCCGCAATCGGGCAAGTCGACGGCGCTTCGGTCGTTGATCCTGGCTTTCGCGATGACGCACTCGCCCGCGCAGGTCCAGTTCTACTGCTTGGACTTCGGCGGCGGAACGCTGGCCGGGTTGGCCGACTTGCCGCATGTCGGTTCGGTGGCCAATCGGCTCGACGTCGATCGGGTGCGGCGGACCGTGGCCGAAGTCGCCGGCGTCGTTCGGCAGCGAGAGAGGACGTTCCGGGATCGCGGGATCGACTCGATGGCCGAGTTCCGACGGCGACGTGCAACGCAACCCGTCGACCCGGAGGATCGTTTCGGCGACGTCTTTCTCGTCATCGACGGTTGGCCGTCGATCAGGTCCGATTTCGAGAGTCTCGAACAGCAGATCGCCACTTTGACGACGCAGGGCCTCGCCTTCGGTCTGCATCTGATCCTCACCGCCTCGCGGTGGGCGGAAGTTCGGCCCGCGACCAAGGACCTGATCGGCACCCGATTGGAACTGCGACTCGGTGACCCGTCGGATTCGGACATGGGTCGCGCCAAGGCGGCGAGCGTTCCCGAGGGGCGGCCGGGCCGGGGCATGACCAGGGACGGACTGCATCTGCTGATCGCACTTCCGCGAGTGGACGACGTCTGTTCCGTCGACGACCTGTCTCGCGCAGTCGGTGAGTCGGTCGCCGCGATCGCGGCTGCATCTGCGGGAACTCCAGCGCCGCCGGTGCGGATGCTGCCGGAGCTGCTCGAACGATCAGCGGTGCTCGATCAGCTCGGTGATGCGTGGCCACGAACCCGTGGCGGCATCCCTGAGCTCGCAGTTCCCATCGGCATCGACGAGGCCGAATTGGCGCCGGTGGTGGTCGATTTCGCGGAGAATCCACATTTCGTAGTGTTCGGTGACAGTGAGTGCGGCAAGACTTCCTTGTTGCGTGGAATCTGTCGATCGCTCGTCGAGGCGAACTCGCCCGACAGCGTCAAACTCATCGTCGCCGACTACCGCCGAACTCTGCTCGGCACCGTCGATTCCGAGCATCTGGCCGGGTACGCGGCCTCGCAGGCGACGCTGACCGCCATGCTCGTCGACCTCGCCGGCCGCATGGCCGATCGCATGCCAGGAGCAGACGTGACCCAACAGCAGCTTCGCGAGCGGTCGTGGTGGAACGGCCCCGAGGTGTTCGTCGTCGTCGACGATTACGACCTGGTTGCCACGTCGTCGGGAAATCCGTTGGTCCCGTTGGTGGAACACCTTCCTCATGCGCGGGACATCGGGCTGCACGTCGTCGTGGCGCGTCGTTCGGGCGGGGCAGGCCGGGCGCTGTTCGACCCGGTGATCGGACGGTTGCGCGATCTGGTGACGCCGGGACTGGTCATGAGCGGAAGCCGCGACGAGGGGAACCTGCTCGGGACGGTCCGTCCCAGTGCCATGCCACCCGGACGCGGGGTCTTCGTCGACCGCTCCGGCCAGTCGCTCGTCCAGCTCGGACATTCGAGTTGACGGGCCACTCGTGGCGATATGCCGCAGTGCATCTGGGCTACACGGAAATTTCCGTCGTCGCCACGGGCGCAGCCTTCGAGGGGCCGAGAGAGAGCGTCGGATCGGCGTTCGCCACCGAGGAGGGCGGCCGATTGGTGTTCGGCCGGGGCGTAGCCGGAGACGAGATACCGCCGCTGCTCTGCATCGACGATGCGTCGATCCCGGTCGGGACCACGGTGTGGGATCGAGAGGTGGTGTTCCACGGAATCGTGTGGTCGGCCCTGCACGGTGCCGGCGTACACGACCGACTCGACGTGCTCGAGATCGCGTATCCGTCGACCTGGGGCGAGGAACGTGTGGGCATCGTTCGCGCGATGTTCGCGACCTCGGCAAACGAGGTGGTGCTCGTGGAGACGGCCGAGGCCGCCGTTGCGTCGTCGGGTGAACGGGCACCGTCGGCCGCGGTGGTCGTAGAAGTCGGAGCTCTCGATACGTCCGTCGTCGTGCTCGACGAGTCGGGGGCGCACGGCGGAGACACCGGCGCGATCCTTCCGTTCGGCATCGGTGACGACGATGCGTGGCGACGAGCGGTAGGGGAATACGTTCGGTTGTCGATCACGCGCTGCCCGGATGAGGTGTACGTGGTGGGTGCGCCCATCGGAGCGGATCCCGTCGTCGATCACCCCACGCAATGGCTGACCGGTCTCGATGTCGCCGGATCGCTGTACCGGCGAGCCGGGGCGGATCTCGTCCCGGCACCGTCGGTACGTGCCGCGACGACGCGATCGGCGGCATGGCTCGACGACGTCGCCGCACCGCCGCGGTCCCGGGAGAAACGACGTCGCCCTTTGCTCGCAGCCGTAGGTGCCGTGGCGGCGATCCTCGTATTCGTCTGCGCAGCTGTGTATTTCGCCGGACAGTCTCCAATGGAGTCGGATGGGACTGCAGCACAACCGTTCTCACCGGTCGTGGCCCCGAGCGCTACATCCTCGTCCGTAGCCGCACCGCTACCGACCACGACGGCCGACGCGCCACCGCCGGTCGAGACGGTCACCTTCGTGTCCGGGCGGGTGTCGATGCAGTTGCCGAGCACCTGGACGAAGTTGGACGACCCCGACCGCATGGTGCTGATTCCACCGACCCCGCCCGAGCGTCGGATCGTCGTCACCGTGGCGGACCTGTTGCCGGGCTCGACGCAGGAGCAGGTCGCTGCCGAGCTCCGGTCGGCCATCGATGCCCGTGGGCCGGATTCGACCATCGGATCTCTCGAATCCACACGAGATTTCGGCGGCCGCGTCGGAATCGCCTACACCGAGAGGCCGATCGACGATTCGACGGTGCTGTGGCGCGTGTTCGTCGAATCCGACCTGCAGGTCAGCATCGGTTGTCAGTTCGAGGGAGACGACGCGACGGTGATCGACGCCGAATGCGGGCAGGCGACGCAGACGTTGGACATCGTTCCGGCCTCGTGAGAGCGGCCCACATTTTTTCGTGCGCGGCCGGAACCGAATCGAGGGTTCGTTGCGTCCAAGGAGATGTAGGGGAGTGAGCGGGCCGACAGTGGCCTCTCGGTCGAGCAGCACGTGCGCCGCGGGTGCAGGTGAATCGAGTATCGAAGACAAGGAGTCGAAGTGGGATATCCAGGGGGACCGGAATCTACGGGTTCGTCGAACGGCGTCACGGTCACGCCGCAGGAGCTCATGGCTGCCGGAGCCACGATCGAAGGCCTGAGCGTGTCGATCAACGCGTCCAATTCGGCCGTTCGCTCGATCGTCGAGCAGACCGCCGAGGCGTGGGTCGGCAAGGCGGGCAAATCGTTTCAGGACGTGATGGCCCAGTGGGACACCAGTGCGCAGAAGATGCGCAGTGCGCTCGAACAGATCTCCGCGGACATCAAGACCAACGGCCACGGCTACTCGGACGCCGACGACGACAACGTGTCGGCCGTGAACCAGGTGGCCGGATCCCTGAACTCGGGACTGTCCTCGTTCAAGTGACGCCGCATCCGGTGACCACACGACAACTCACACGACCACGCTCGACCAAGGAGACCGATCCGATATGAAATACGACTTCGCGCAGATCGCGGCGCTGACAGAGGCGATGAACAAGCAGGCGAACGTGACCAAGGACCTCCTCGGGGACGTGGACAGCACCGCGAAGCGGCTCTACCAGTCGTGGGAGGGCGACGCGATGACGTCCTACTACGAGCTGCAGCGTCAGTGGAATTCTGCATCCGACGAGCTCAACCTCATTCTGTCGAGCCTCGTCGCAGCCGCCCGTACCGGTGGCGAGACGATGCACGGCGTCGAGATGGCCAACAAGGCGCGGATGGCTCGCTGACCGGTCTCGACACCACGCATCTGCCCCGACCGAGAACATCGGTCGGGGCAGACGTCGTTTCGTCGCACGCCGGTCCGTCGCGGTGTCTACTGGAGTGGTGACGGACTTCGCAGCAGCACTCGGGACGGAGCGGTCGCGCTCCCTGCATCGTCTCGAGTCGCTTCGTGGCGAACTCGCGTCGGTGATCGAGGGATCGCGGCTCACCACCGACGACGACGAGCACGATCCCGAGGGATCGACGATCGCGTTCGAGCGAGCGAAGATCGCGGCGCTGATCACCGACACCGAATCCGAGATACGCGAGATCGGTGCGGCGTTGTCGCGGCTCACGGCCGGGACGTACGGCTTCTGCGAGCGGTGCGGTGGTGAGATTCCGGCGATCCGGCTCGAGGCGCTGCCCGCTGCCCGTCGGTGCGTGCAGTGTGTGCGCCTGCGCTGACGAGCGGAGGCGTTTTGACCTGGGCGTCCGCTCCCGGTATCGTTCCCCGTTGGCGTGTATGGGCTCGCCGCGTGTTCACTTGCGTATCGAGCTCTTGTCCTCGGGTCTCAACTGGCCGCCGAGGGCATCCACACGTCTTGGCCAGCAGCGACATCATGAAGACAGGAATTTTCTGTGTCTACTTACGCCCCGAAGGCCGGGGACACCACCCGGACGTGGCATGTGATCGACGCCACGGACGTCGTGCTCGGACGCCTCGCCGTCCAGGCCGCGACACTGCTCCGCGGTAAGCACAAGCCCACCTACGCACCCAACGTCGATGGCGGCGACTTCGTCGTCATCATCAACGCCGAGAAGGTTGCCATCAGCGGCAACAAGCTCGACGGCAAGTTCCACCACCACCACTCCGGCCATCCGGGCGGCCTGAAGTCGCGCTCGACCCGTCAGGTCCTCGAGAGCAACCCCGATCGTCTCGTGGAGAAGGCCGTCGTCGGCATGATCCCCAAGAACAAGCTCGGTAGTGCCATCGCGAGCAAGCTGAAGGTCTACGCGGGACCGAACCACCCGCACGCCGCTCAGCAGCCCGTTCCGTTCGAGATCAAGCAGGTGTCCCAGTGACGGCGCCGGAGGGAAATGACGTGACGTCGCAGGAGAACATCGAAGAGATCGCCGCCGACGAGTTCGTGGCAGTCGAAGATCCCGAGGTCGTCTCGGACATCGAAGCCGCAGCCGCTCCGGCCCCGATCGTGTTCGATCGCCCGATCCAGACTGTCGGTCGCCGTAAGGAAGCCGTCGCTCGTGTTCGGTTGTCCTCGGGCACCGGCGGATTCAAGCTCAACGGCCGCACCCTCGAGGATTACTTCCCGAACAAGGTGCACCAGCAGCTGATCAAGGCTCCTCTCGTTCTGGTGGACCGCGCGGAGTCCTTCGACATCGTCGCACTGCTGCACGGTGGCGGACCGTCGGGACAGGCAGGCGCACTGCGTCTGGCCATCTCGCGCGCACTGATCGAACTCGCACCCGACGATCGCCCGCCGCTCAAGGCCGCGGGCTACCTCACGCGTGACGCGCGTGCAGTCGAGCGCAAGAAGTACGGCCTGAAGAAGGCCCGTAAGGCGTCGCAGTACTCCAAGCGCTGACGCGTCTTACCCGTTTCATCCTCGAGGGCAGGCATCCAGCAGTATCGGACGCCTGCCCTCGAGGCATTTCCCACCACATTCTCTCCGCTCGAAGGAGTTCTTGGTTCATGGCGCGATTGTTCGGCACCGACGGAGTTCGCGGACTGGCAGGCGGGGTTCTGACCGCAGAACTGGCGTTGACGATCGCGCGAGCCGCAGCCGCCGTGTTGGCACCGAACGTCGACGGCGTCCGGCGGGTGGCAGTGGTCGGTCGTGATCCGCGTATCAGTGGGGCGATGCTGAGCGCAGCCGTGTCCGCGGGACTGACCGCGTCGGGTGTCGACGTGATCGACGTCGGAGTTCTCCCCACGCCTGCGGTTGCCTACCTCACCGCCGAATACGACGCGGCGCTCGGCGTGATGATCTCGGCGTCTCACAATGCGATGCCCGACAACGGAATCAAGATCTTCGCCGCAGGCGGACACAAGCTCGACGACGACGTCGAAGACCGGATAGAAGCTGCCCTGGATCCCGAGGGGCGCTCCCGGAACGACGCACAGCCCTACGGCGCCACCGGTGCCGCGATCGGCCGCATCGACGTCGCGCACGACGCGGCAGCCCGCTACACCGAGCATCTCGCTTCGTCGGTGTCGCATCGACTCGACGGCGTGACCGTCGTGGTGGATTGCTCGCACGGTGCCGCCTCTGTCGTCGGGCCCGAGATCTACCGACGGGCCGGTGCGACGGTCGTGGCGATCAATGCAGAACCCGATGGCATCAACATCAACGACGGGTGCGGGTCGACGCACCTGGAGGGATTGCAGAAGGCCGTCGTGGAGCACGGTGCCGACCTCGGTATCGCGCACGACGGAGACGCCGACCGTTGTCTCGCCGTCGATGCGTCGGGTTCCGTGGTGGACGGTGACGCGATCATGACGGTGTTGGCCATCGCGATGCACGACGCCGGCCACCTGACCGACGACACGTTGGTCGCAACGGTGATGAGCAACCTCGGTCTGCACATTGCGATGCGCGAGGCCGGAATCACGTTGCGTACCACCGCGGTCGGAGATCGATACGTGCTCGAGGAGCTACGCCGCGGCGGGTTCGCGCTCGGGGGTGAGCAGAGTGGACACGTCGTGCTGCCCGCAGTCGGAACGACCGGAGACGGAATTGCCACTGCCCTGCGGCTGATGGAGCGGATGGCGCAGACCGGGCGGTCCCTCGCGGACCTGGCTTCGGCGATGCGGACACTGCCGCAGGTGCTGATCAACGTCCGCGTGTCGGACAAAGCAGCGGTGGCGTCGGCACCGTCGGTGTCGGACGCCGTCGCGTCGGCCGAGCGCGAACTCGGGGAATCGGGTCGAGTTCTGTTGCGCCCCAGCGGTACCGAACAGTTGGTGCGGGTGATGGTGGAAGCGTCCGAACTCGACGTCGCGACCCGGCTCGCCGAAGAGCTGGCGGGCCGGGTCGCGTCTGTCTGACGTTTCTCAGGCCGTCAGTTCGCGCAGTGCGGTCAGCTGCGCCACGCGACCTGCGGTGTTCTCGGCGAGCGGCGCGACATTGAGGGTGGTGACACCCGCTTCGGCGAAGGCTGCGACCCGCTCCTTGACGAAGCTTTCCGGGCCGATGAGGTTGACCGCGCGCGCGAGCTCGTCGGGAACTGCCGCTGCGGCCTCCTCCTTCTTGCCGGCCAGGTAGAGGTCCTGGATCTTCTCGGCCTCGGCCTCGTATCCGTATCGCTGAGCCAGGGAGTTGTAGAAGTTCTTGCCCTTGGCTCCCATGCCTCCGATGTACAGCGCCAGATGTGGCTTGACCCAGGGGAGGTACTTCTCCGCGTCCTCGCCGATCGCCAGCGTCGGACTTGCGAAGACCTGGAGTTCGCCGAGTGACGGGTCACGCTTGGCCTTGCCTGCTGCGAGGGAATCGCCCCACACGTCGGCGGCCTTCTCCGGGAAGTAGAAGATGGGCTGCCAGCCTTCGGCGATCTCGGCGGTGAGTTCGACGTTCTTGGGGCCCAGTGCGGCAATGACGACCGGAATGCGATCGCGCACAGGGTGATTGATCAGCTTGAGCGGCTTGCCCAGACCGGTTCCCTGGTCGGCCGGCAGCGGGATCTGATAGTGCTTGCCCTGATACTGCACCTTCTCGCGACGCCAGACCTGGCGGCAGATCTCGATGACCTCGCGGGTTCTGGCGATCGGTGCGTCGTACTTGACGCCGTGGAAGCCCTCGACGACCTGCGGTCCCGATGCGCCGAGCCCGAGCACGAATCGGCCCTCGGAGACGTAGTCGAGACCGGCGGCGGTCATGGCGGTCAGTGACGGTGTCCTGGTGTAGATCTGGAAGATGCCGGACGCGATCTTGATCGTGCTCGTCTTGGCCGCGAGGAATCCGAGTTGGCTGACGGCGTCGAACGAGTAGGCCTCGGGCACGAAAATGATGTCGAGACCTGCCTTCTCGAGCTCGGCGACCTCGGCAACGGTCTCGTTGAAACCACCGCTGTAGTTCAGCATCGTTCCGATGTGCATGGGACTCCTCGTTCGGTGAGTAGCTGGTGCAGCCACTTCAGGTACCTGTTACGGACATTTCACATCGGGACGTTACCGCTCCCTGGGGAACCGATGTGAGTCGGCGCACGTCATAGTGAGAAAGGGGTACTCGGAGGGGGAACGGGAACGTATGAGCGACGGAGTTCGGGTGGACGCGGACCGGGTTCGCGGGGTGGCAGATGCATTGGTGTCGTCGGCGGAAGTGCTCGGTGACGCCGCCGATTCCGTCGCCGACGCAGGCTTCGGCGCAGCCGGGGCCGGACGGAACTACGGTGACCTGGGCGCTGCGTACTCGCAGGCGTACCTCGGGCTCGGGCGTGCCGTCGGGGCATGGCGGTTCGCGGTCGACGACATTGCCGATGCCCTCACCACCGCGATGAACGAGTACGAGCAACAGGACGACGCCACCGCGTACGCGATCGAGTCACCCCGGTGACACCTCCTTCGGCCTCGTCCGGTGACAGGGCGTCGATAGACGAGATTCTCGATGCGAACGCCGAAGGATTGCTGTTCTTCGAGCGCTTTCTGCCACTGGTCGGCCGTGTCCCGGGCGTGGAGGTTCCGCAGTATCAGGACATGTGCGCCAGGTACGACGAGCAGCGTGGGCTGAACCTCGGTGCGCTCGGACACGATGCAGACGCCGTGGGGACGGTGTCCGCAGTACTTGCCGATCAGCTCGAGGAGCAGATTCAGCTTCGCCGGGTCCTGCAGTTGCGTTGGCACGGTGAGGCGGGGGATGCCGTGCAGACCTATCTTTCGGCCGAACAGGAAAAGGCTTCCCAGTTCCTCGCGTCGATCGAAGATTCTCACCAGACGATGTGTGCGGCCGTCGACGTTCTCCGTGACGCAGTGACCGACAAGGCCGAGCTCGTCGGCGGCCTCGACACCGACCTGGTGGACGGCAAAGACGTCGACCAGATCGATGCGATTCTGCTGGCGTCGGGAATCGAGTGCCTGCCGGTCGATCGAGAGTCGGTGTTTCCACGATTGGCGTCTGCGTTCGAGGATCTGAACGACGGTGTGCGCAGCGGCGATGTCTCCGACGAGTTCGCTGCCGAGGTGACCGAACGCTGCGGGCGCTGGATCGACACCGAGTTCGTTCCGCGGGTGCAGGGCACATGCGAGGCCGTCCTCGCAGCATGTACCGCCACGGACACCGCCGTCAGAGACTGTCTGAAGTTGGTGGTGGACATTCTGGGCAGTGTCCACGAGCCTTCGTTCGGCGGACTCGACGAGCGCAGTTGGGCACTCGCCCCCGGTACAGCAGCGCCGTGGACGGGGCCCGACAGCTCTTCGGTAAACCCGGATCCTGCCGGGATCGGTTCCACGCCTGTCGGTTTCGGAGCCGGACCAGCTGTCGGACCCGCCGCTGTCGGCCCGGCCGTCTCGCCACCCGGCGGCAACGCACTCGCCGGATCGGACAGCGTGGATCCGGCCGAATCCCTGGTCGCCGACGGTCGTGTCGTCGATCAATTGGGGGATTCTCTGGACGGACTCGTGGATCGAGTCGTCGCCGAGATCGTCGACCGTGTCGACGACGCGCTGACCGAGACGATCGACAGTGGAGATCTCCAGGGCTCAGGCGATACGGCAGTCGACAGCCGGACAGGTGACGAGAACACCGAGGAAGCTTCTCCGGACGTGAGCGGCGATCGGCCACCCGAGTCGGACCCGTTGTCGCAGCCCGGGCAGTCGTGGCCCGAGGCCGGCGACGAACGCGGCCATCTCGAGGCCGAGCTCGACGGGCATCGCGCCCGCATCGCACTCGAACACGACGGCACGGTGTCTCTCGAACTCGAGACTCCCGGACTCGGAACTCGCTCGTTCGAGCTCGGAATCGGACCGCTCGGCCTACCCCAGATCGTCGAGGTCCCCGGTGTCGTCGACGCGGTGGACGGACCGGCCCCGGCTGCAGCGTTGCAGTCCGAACCGGAACCCCCGTCCGAACCGGAACCCACGTCCGAACCGGAACCCCCGTCCGAACCGGAACCCACGGCAGAATCCGTCGCGGCGGCGGAACCGGTGCCATCTGCGGAACCGGTGCCGGCTGCCGAACCGGCACCCACGTCCGAATTCGACTCGGATGCATCGGTGCAGTGCACGCCGGAGTCACCCGACACGGAGCAGCCTGCTGTGCAGCATCCGGTAGTTGCGGATCGACCGGTCACCGATCCGCAACCCGCCGACACGGGTAGCGGTGCAGGCCTGAGTGAAGCAGGGGAGCTGTGAGCACCGACAGTGCGTGGCGTCGGGAGTTGCATCGAATACGCGATGAGCACCGGATCGCGATGGCGCGGGCGGCCGAGGCGTTGAGTCGGGCACAGGCCCCGGCAGTGGACCGAGGCGGACGGATTTCAGCGACGGCGAGCGGAGCGGACTCCGACGTCGAGTCGATGTCGGGTTCGGTGCTGCAACCGGCTCACCTGGACCGGCGAGCACCCACACCGCACGTCGAGACCGATCCCGACGAACGGCCGAGGTCCTGGCTGGTGTGACACCGGTCGGTGACGAACGGGACTAGCCCCGGCCGAGCAGGGCCTTGATCGACGCGGACGCCTTGGGCTTGGGCTGCGCGTCGAGCGGCGCGTGCGGATCGACCGCTCTGGTTCCGTCGATCTCACCTGCCGATCCGGCCAACTCCTCGTAGTCGGAGTCACCTGTCAGGTGGAACAGCAGAAACGCGGTGAGCACGGCACGGGTGCGCTGTTGGGTCTTGCGATCGGGCTTGTTGATGCCCAGTGCGCCGAGGATCCGCCTGCCTTCGACGAATCCGTCTGCCGTCGAGCCGTCGATTCGTCGGAGCACGGACGGTCCACGCCAGGACTGGGCGAGAGCGAGTGAGTTGTCGGTGAGCGAATCGGCGTTCGAGTTGTCGCCGACGACGAGCCCGGGGACGGCAAGTCCGGCGGCTGCCTCCTCGGACGACGGTGCCGTCGGTGCCGGGAACAGTGCGGCTACGGCCTTGATGTCCGCTCGCCGAGAGGCTGCGAGAACAGCGGTCCCGGCACCCATCGCGTGGCCTGCTGTGGCGAGTTTGTCCGGATGCACGCTGATGTTGCCGGGGCCGAGACGCACGCCGGTCATGATGTCGAGCACAGTGCCCAGGTCGGTCGCGAGTCCGCGGTGCGAGGGTACGAGGCCGCGCTCGGTGTCCGGTGCCGCAACCACGATGCCCCAGGACGCCAAGTGCTTCAGAGTGTCGGTGTAATGGCTGGGACGCAGCATCCAGCCGTGTGCGAAGGCCACGCCGGGCAGGCCGAAGCCCTCGGCGGGGGTGTAGACGACACCGGGTTGCCCGGCGAGGGCCAGGTCGCCTCGGAGCACCTTGTGCGGGCCGCGCTTGGAGAGAGCAGATGCCAGCTTCTTCGGTTTCGCCACGAGAGATGACGCTACCGAACTGCGGCGCGTCAGGGGGACACCGGACACGTCAACCCGAGCGAATGGGTCGTGCGCGCCCCGCCGAGTACCCTGATTGTCCATGTGCGGAATCGTGGGTTACGTCGGCCACCGCCCAGCGCTGGGTGTGGTGGTCGAGGCGCTTCGGCGTATGGAATATCGGGGTTACGACTCGGCGGGGATCGCCATTCTCGACGGCGCGGGAGCGACCGCGGTCGAGCGCAAGGCCGGTCGCCTGGCGAATCTCGAAGCCGAATTGGACGACATCGGCACCGACACGTTCGTCGGAACCACCGGCATGGGTCACACCCGGTGGGCGACGCACGGCCGTCCGACCGACCGCAACGCTCACCCCCACCGCGATGCGTCGGGCACCGTCGCCGTGGTGCACAACGGCATCATCGAGAACTTCGGACCGCTGAGGGCCGAGTTGGAAGCCGTCGGGATCGAGTTCCTGTCCGATACCGACACCGAGGTCGCAGTGCACCTCGTCTCGCGTGCCTACGCCGAGGGTCCGACCGCGGGCGACTTCGTGGCCAGCGCCAAAGCTGTTCTGCGTCGTCTCGAGGGTGCGTTCACTCTGGTGTTCACCCATTCCGATCACGCGGACACGATCGTCGCGGCTCGTCGCTCCACGCCCCTGGTACTCGGTGTCGGCGAGGGCGAAATGTTCCTCGGGTCGGACGTGGCTGCCTTCATCGAGCACACGCGCGACGCCGTCGAGCTCGGCCAGGACCAGGTCGTCGTCATCACCGCCGACGGCTACGACATCAGCGATTTCGAGGGCAACGAGGCGCAGGGGCGTCCGTTCCGAATCGACTGGGATCTGGCAGCCGCCGAGAAGGGCGGCCACGACTACTTCATGCTCAAGGAGATCCAGGAGCAGCCAGCCGCTGTGGCGGATACGTTGCTCGGCCACTTCGACAACGGTCGAATCGTGCTCGACGAGCAGCGACTGTCCGACCAGGAACTGCGCGACGTCGACAAGGTGTTCGTCGTGGCCTGCGGTAGCGCGTACCACTCGGGCCTGCTTGCCAAGTACGCGATCGAGCACTGGACCCGGCTGCCGGTCGAGGTGGAACTGGCCAGCGAATTCCGTTACCGCGACCCGGTTCTCGATCGTTCGACCCTCGTCGTGGCCATCTCGCAGTCCGGCGAGACCGCGGACACCCTCGAAGCCGTTCGGCACGCCAAGGATCAGAAGGCGCGTGTTCTCGCGGTCTGCAACACCAACGGCTCGCAGATTCCGCGGGAGGCCGACGCCGTCCTCTACACGCGGGCCGGTCCGGAGATCGGCGTCGCGTCGACCAAGGCCTTTCTCGCCCAGGTGACCGCGAACTATCTGGTCGGTCTGGCGTTGGCGCAGGCTCGCGGCACCAAGTATCCCGACGAGGTCGCCCGTGAATTCGCCGAACTCGAAGCGATGCCCGAGTTGGTACAACGGGTGCTCGAGACTGTCGAGCCGGTCCGGGCGCTCGCGCGAGAGCTCTCGACGGCCACGACGATTCTGTTCCTCGGCCGACACGTCGGCTATCCGGTTGCTCTCGAAGGTGCGCTCAAGCTCAAGGAGCTGGCGTACATGCACGCGGAGGGCTTCGCGGCCGGCGAGCTCAAGCACGGTCCGATCGCGCTCATCGAGGACGGTGTGCCGGTGATCATCGTGATGCCCTCGCCCAAGGGTCGGGCGGTGTTGCACTCGAAGATGCTGAGCAACATTCGCGAGATCCAGGCGCGTGGTGCGCGAACGGTCGTCATCGCCGAAGAGGGCGACGAGGCAGTGCGGCCTTTCGCGGACAACTTGATCGAGATCCCGGCTGCGTCGACGCTGCTGCAGCCGTTGTTGTCGACGATCCCACTGCAGGTGTTCGCCGCCGAGGTGGCTCAGGCGCGCGGCTACGACGTGGACAAGCCACGCAACCTGGCCAAGTCCGTCACCGTCGAATAGCGCTCGGCATGCGCGGCTACTACACACCCGAGCAGATTCGGAATGCGGAAGCGCCGCTACTGAATTCCCTGCCGAACGGCGTTCTCATGCGTCGCGCCGCCTATGGTTTGGCCGCTGTGGTGGCAGCCGAGCTCACGGCGCGCACGGGCGGCGTCGCGGGACGCCGCGTGACGATTCTGGTGGGCACGGGAGACAACGGCGGCGACGGTCTGTGGGCGGGGGCGTATCTGCGTCGACGCGGTGTCTCGGTGTCGGCTCTGCTGCTCGACCCGACGCGGGTGCACGCCGAGGGCCTCGAGGCCCTGCGATCGTCCGGCGGACGTGTGGTGACGCAGTGCGGACCGGCGGACATCGTGGTCGACGCCATCGTGGGGATTTCCGGCAAGGGCCCGCTGCGGCCCGATGCTGCTGCGGTGGTCGAGCGGATCACCGCACCGATCGTGGCCGTGGACGTTCCCAGTGGAGTCGATGTGGAGACCGGTGCCGCACCGGGGCCGGCGGTGACTGCCGAGGTGACGGTGACGTTCGGTGCCCGCAAGCCGGTGCACGTGCTGGCCGTACCTCGGTGTGGCCGAATCGAACTCGTGGACATCGGCCTGGATCTGCCGGCGCCTGCGATGGCGTCGTTCGAGCCGGCCGACGTCGGACGGGTGTGGCCGATCCCGTCGGCCTCGGACGACAAGTACTCGCAGGGCGTGGTGGGTGTCCTGGCCGGTAGTGCCACGTTCCCCGGTGCCGCACTGCTCTGTGTCGGTGCGGCGGTGGCGGCCACCTCCGGAATGGTCCGCTACGTGGGAAGCGCAGGGGCAGAGGTCGTTTCGCACTGTCCTGAGGTCGTTGCCGCCCCGGACCTCGACGCGGCGGGGAAGGTGCAGGCGTGGGTGGTCGGTCCCGGTTTCGGCACCGACGAGGATTCGGCGGAGATCGTGCGTCGAGTGCTGGAGACGGATCTGCCGGTCGTCGTCGACGCGGATGCGCTCACGATCCTCGCACGCAACGAACGCTGGGTCGCCGGACGCACCGCACCGACTCTGCTGACCCCGCATGCCGGGGAGTTCGCGCGCCTGACCGGATCCGACCCCGCACCCGACCGAGTGGGATCGGTTCGAGATCTCGCCGCGCGTTGGGGCGTCACCGTTCTCCTCAAGGGGCGAGCGACGATCGTCGCCGATGCGGACGGCACCACGTTCGTCAGCGATGCCGGGGGATCGGCTGCATCGACCGCCGGTTCGGGCGACGTACTGTCGGGCATTCTCGGGGCGCTGCTCGCGTCGGGAATGGCACCGTCCACTGCGGCTGCCTGCGGCGCGAAGGTTCACGCACTGGCCGCGGCCCGTGCGGCTCACGGATCGGACGGAGAGTTCGCAGCGCCCATTTCTGCGAGCCCACTGTGTGAGTCCATCCCCGACGCCATCCGGACCGTGCGCTCGCTCACAGTCTGACCGTGGTCGTGCGTGGCCCACGTCCGATGCCGGGTGTGTCACGAGTTGTGGCACCCTGATCCGTCGTATCGGCGGCTCGGATGGCACTATCGAATGTTGTGAGTATCGGCTGCGGCGAGGAGAGGACCGATCCTCGGACGGGTTCGGGTGCTGTGGCGTCCGTGGACCTCGACGCGGTGGCTCACAACGTCCGCGTGTTGCAGCAGTTCGCCGGGGACGCCGCCGTGATGGCGGTCCTCAAGGCAGACGGATACAACCACGGTGCCGTCGAGGTCGCACACGCCGCAGTGGCAGCCGGTGCACAGGAGCTCGGCGTCACCACCATCGGTGAGGCCCTCGAACTCCGCGCTGCGGGTGTGACGGTCCCGGTGTTGGCGTGGTTGCACCGAACGGACTCCGATTTCGCTGCGGCGATCACCGGGCAGGTAGGGATCGGGGTGTCCACGGCTGCCCAGCTCGACGCTGTGGTCGAAGCGGCACGCCGAGTGGGTTCCACCGCTGATCTCTCGCTCAAGATCGACACCGGACTCAATCGCAACGGGGTCCCGGAATCGGATCTCGATGCAGTCCTGGACGGTACGGCGGCCGCCGTCGCGGAGGGAACTGTGCGGTTGACGGGAATGTTCTCGCATCTGGCCTGCTCCGACGAACCGGGGCACCCCGCCAACGACGCCCAGGCCGAGCGGCTCCGCGACGCGGTGCGGCGCGCGACCCGGCGCGGAACGCCTCCCGCCGTCGTGCACCTGTCCAACTCTGCAGCCACGCTGACCAGACCCGATCTCGGTTTCGACATGGTCCGCCCGGGTATTGCTCTGTACGGCTTGTCGCCGGTGCCCGAGCTGGGAACGTTCGGGTTGCGCCCGGTCATGACGCTGTCGGCGCAGGTGGCGAACATCAAGAAGGTGAGCGAAGGTGAATCTGTGTCCTACGGCTACACCTGGACAGCTCCTGCCGACACCGTGGTCGCACTCGTCGCTCTCGGATACGCCGACGGGGTGGTTCGCCGCCTCAGCGGGCGGTTCGAGGTGACCATCGCAGGACGTCGTTATCCCTCGGTGGGGCGAGTGTGCATGGACCAATTCGTCGTCGATCTCGGTGGTGACCGCTCGGGTGTCGCGGTCGGCGACGAGGCGCTACTGTTCGGATCAGGGGACAGGGGAGAGGCGCACGCTCAGGATTGGGCGGATGCGCTCGACACGATCAGCTACGAAGTCGTCACCGGCGTTCGTGGACGCGTCCGACGACGGTTCGTCGGCGCTCGCGTAGGGGAGGCGACGGTCTAGATCATGCTCGGATTGCTGGAGAGTATTGCGATTGTGGTGCGGGAGACGGCGTTTCGGTCCAACAAGGATCCGTTGGCCACCGAGAACCTCGACCTGATGGATGCCGATCGCGGCAGTATCGTCACCGCGGACGACGGTGTACCGCTTGCGGTCCGCGAAGTGGGTCCGTGTGACGCCGAGACCACCGTGATCTTCGTGCACGGCTACTGCCTGCGCATGTCGTCGTGGCATTTTCAGCGCCGCGCGCTCGAACAGCAGTGGGGTTCGACGGTACGCATGGTCTTCTACGACCAGCGCGGTCACGGACGTTCGGGAGTGCCGAGCCCGGAGAGCTGCACCATCGGTCAACTCGGCCTCGATCTCGACGCGGTGATTCGCTCGGTGGTACCCAAGGGCCGCATCGTTCTGGTCGGGCACTCGATGGGCGGGATGTCGATCCTGTCCATGGCGCGGCAACGATCGGACGTGTTGCGCCAGCGGGTCATCGGCGCAGTTCTGATCTCGACGACTGCGGCCGGTCTCGCGCAGTCCGGGGTGGGTCGTAGTCTGCAGAATCCGGCGGTCGACGCGTTCCGGCTCGCGGTGCGGACCTCGCCCGGTTTCGTCCAGTTCGGTCGCGGTGCCGTGCGTGCGCTCATTTCACCGATACTGCGGGCGGCGTCCTACGGCACCAGAGTCTCCCCGCGGCTGGTGGCGTTCTCCCAGTCGATGATCGACGACACCTCCGTCGTCACGATCGTCAACTTCCTCGAGACTCTCGAGCTGCACGACGAGTCCGAGGCCCTGCTGGAATTCGAGAACATCCCGGTGTCGGTGGTGTGTGGCGACGAGGACTGGATCATTCCGTTCGCCAGCTCGGAGGCTCTGGCTCGGGCCCTGCCGCGTTCGGAGACGGTACGTGTGCGCCAGGGTGGGCACCTGGTCCAACTCGAATTTCCCGAACAGGTCAACGGCGCGATTCAGCGGCTCGTGGCACGGGCGACGGAGGCAGCAGGCAAGAAGCGACGGTGGGGCGTTGTCTGACGAGCCGCTGACCTTGCCGGTGAACGTCGAATTGGTCACTGCCGCAGACACTGCCGAGTTCGGTGCACGGCTCGCCGACGTTCTGGTCGCCGGCGATCTGGTGATTCTCGACGGCCCGCTCGGGGCCGGAAAGACAGCGATGACCAAGGGGATTGCGGCCGGACTCGGTGTCCAGGGCCGCGTCACCTCGCCGACGTTCGTCATCGCCCGCGAGCACCGGGCCGGGTCACGGCCGGGTGGACTACCGCCGGTCGCGCTGGTCCACGTCGATGCCTATCGGCTCGGCATGACGGGGCAGTCGGCGGTCGACGAACTCGATGCCCTCGACCTCGATACCGACCTCACCGACGCCGTCGTTGTGGTCGAGTGGGGCGAGGGATTGGTAGAGAAGCTGACGGACGGCCATGTGTCGGTGCGTCTGACGCGTGATCCGGATTCCGATGTTCGGCGCGTGACGGCGAGTCGGGTGAACAGCAGAGCGGATCCCCGAGAACGACGCTGACCGGGTACCGGGTGCGCGGCCCTACCCCTGAAGACGGGTAATCTGAAACATCGTGCTTGTACTTGCCGTCGACACCTCGACCCCCGCCGTCACCGCAGGTGTGGTGAGCCTGACCGAGCCCGGCGCCGGTGCAGTGGCCACGACCCTCGCCACACGGGTTCGGGTGGACGCGCGATCTCATGCAGAAATCTTGACGCCCAACATTCTCGAGTGCTTGGCCGAGGCCGGAATCACCGCGGCCGAGTTGGGGGCCGTCGTCGTCGGCGTCGGTCCCGGCCCGTACACCGGGTTGCGGGTGGGCATGGCGACAGCTGCGGCATTCGGTGACGCGCTCGGTCTTCCCGTGTACGGCGTCTGCAGTCTCGACGCCATCGCCGCAGATGTCTCCGAGCCCGGGTCTCTGTTGGTGGTGACCGACGCGCGCCGGCGCGAAATCTACTGGGCGCGTTACGAAGCCGGGGTTCGGGTTGCAGGGCCCGACGTTGTCGCCCCGGCCGAACTGGATCGTGTCGGAGTCGACGCGGTCGCCGGATCGGCACCGCATGCTGCGGCATTCGAGCTTCCGATTCGTGATGTGCAGGCACCGTCTCCGGCCGGTTTGGTCGCCGTTGCCGCTGCGGACATCGGCAGCGGGATCGTCCCGGGCCCGCTCGTCCCGTTGTACCTGCGTCGTCCCGACGCCAAGACGCTCGACGAGCGCGCCGCAGCGAAGGCTTCGAAGTGACGGTGTCGATCGAGTCGATGACGACGGCGGACGCTGCTCGGTGCGCGTATCTCGAGACCGTGCTGTTCCCGGGTGACGACCCGTGGGCGGAGGATGCATTCATCGCGGAACTGGCGGCGCCACACAATCATTACGTCACGGCGAAAGAGCACGGCGAGGTCGTCGGCTACGCAGGCATCTCCCTGCTGGGCCAGCCCAGTCGCGGCGCGTTCGTCGTCGGTGAGTCCGAGGTGCACACCATCGGTGTCGATCCGTCATATCACCGCCGAGGAATCGGCGGGCGACTGCTCGACGAATTGCTCCGAGTGGCCGACGAGCACGGTGGGCCGGTCTTCCTCGAGGTACGGACCGACAACGAGCCCGCCATCGAGTTGTACCGACGCGAAGGGTTCGAGATCGTCGGCACCAGGGTCGGGTACTACCAGCCGAGTGGGGCCGACGCCTTCACCATGCGTCGGTCCGAGAAGACGGAAGGATCAGCCCGATGATCGTCATGGGTATCGAAAGTTCTTGCGACGAAACAGGAGTCGGGATCGTCCGGTGGAGCGGGGCGGGGACGTGCGAGCTGATGGCCGACGAGGTGGCCTCCAGCGTCGACGAACACGCGCGGTACGGCGGAGTGGTGCCCGAGGTGGCGTCGCGCGCGCATCTGGAAGCCATCGTGCCGACCATGCGGCGGGCTCTGGCGACCGCTGACATCGAGCGTCCCGACGCCGTCGCGGTGACGATCGGACCGGGGCTGGCCGGGGCGTTGCTGGTCGGGGTTGCCGCTGCGAAGGCGTACGCCGCGGCCTGGGGCGTGCCCTTCTATGCGGTGAACCATCTCGGTGGCCACGTCGCGGTCGATACTCTTGAGCACGGCCCGATGCCGTCGTGCGTGGCGCTGTTGGTGTCCGGAGGTCACACTCATCTGCTGCACGTCGACGATCTGTCCCGGCCGATCGCCGAGCTCGGGACCACGGTCGACGACGCAGCGGGGGAGGCCTTCGACAAGGTTGCGCGGCTCCTCGGGTTGGGGTATCCGGGTGGCCCGGCACTCGATGATGCTGCGCGCGACGGTGATCCGGCTGCGATCGCGTTTCCCCGAGGCATGACCGGCCCACGCGATGCCCGTTACGATTTCTCCTTCTCCGGGGTCAAGACGGCCGTCGCTCGATTCGTCGAGGCCAGGCAACGTGCGGGAGATCCGATTCCTGTCGCAGACATCGCGGCGTCCTTCCAGGAATCCGTCGCCGATGTCCTGACGATGAAGGCCGTTCGCGCGGCAACCGACGTCGATGTCGACACGATCGTGCTGGGTGGGGGTGCCACCGCCAACTCTCGCATTCGTTCGCTGATCGAAAGTCGTTGTGCAGAGCAGGGTTTGACGCTGAGAATTCCGAAGCCGCGACTGTGCACCGACAACGGCGTGATGATCGCTGCACTGGGTGCCCACCTCGTTGCGGGCGGAGCCGAGCCGTCGGCGTTGACCGCTGTGACCGACCCCGGCCTCTCGGTCGCGACCAGTCAGGTGCCCGGCTGAGCGTCCTGCGTTGCGGCTGTGGTCTCGGACGAACGCGGAGCCGACGGCTCGGCTGCCGACAGTGGATCGGTCGGGGATCCGGACGCCGCGGGAGCTGCGACCGGCGGCGACCATACCGTCGGTGGTGCCGTCAGTTCCGGGGTGGGTTCCGAACCGCTGACATCGGTGGTCGGCACGGTGATCGACTCGGTCGGCACCGGAGTGAACTCGGGTGTGACCTCGGTAGTGGGCTCGGGCGTCGGGCCGGGAACGATCTCGGTCGTATCGCTCGGGTCCGAGGACTCGATCGGTTCGGAGGGTCGAACCGGAGTCGTGGTGACCGAGGTCGGCGGCTCGATCGGGATCCCGGTGGTGGCATCGGGGGACGCCGGGTTCGTGGTGGGGTCGATCGGCCAGTCGATCCGCGGGAGGTCCGGTGCGGGACGCAGCGTCGGGGTACTGGTCGGCGGAGCGGTCGTGGTGAACCGCGCCGACGATCCGGTGGCGTCGACCGAGGTCGCCGTGGGGTCGGATCGATCCCCGGGGGTGCGTCCTGCTGTCGTCTGATCCTCGTCGGGGGAGTACCCCCCGGTGGCCGGCGTACCGGTATCGCTGGATTCGGTCGCGGATCGCGCGGTACTTCCGGCCGGAGAGACGCTGGCATCGTCGGCAGGCGTCATCGTCTGCACGCCGTAGGCGAGAACGAGACCACCTGCGACGACGGCGGCCGCGATCGCACCGGAGTATCGGCTCATCCGGGTCGCGGTGTTGCGCGTGGCCGAGACGAGTTGGTAGCCGCCGCCGTCGGCCGACGCAGCAACGGAGGCGGCGCCGACGGCAAGAACCGCGTCGGGCTCGGACATTCGAACGACCGGGGCGTGGAACATGTCGGTGAGCGTGGCGGCGAGCAGGGGGATGTGCGCCCCTCCACCGATCAGCACGATGACCTCGGGTTCGTGAGTGCTCTCGTCGAACACTCCTCGTACGAACTCGGCGGCGGTGCCGAAGATCGGGGTCGCGGCGGTGTCGAACGCGTCCCGGGTGACCGTCAGCGGAATTCCGCTGTAACGCGCGATGCTGACTTCGTCCGAGTGGGACAGCTGTTCCTTGACCGATCGGTACCGCGCGGACCCGATTCCGCGGTCGTCGCGGATGTCGTCCCGAAGGTTGTCACGGGTCATGTCCTGCACGAGGTTCCTGACGAGCACGTTGATGGCGTCGCCGCCGACGGCGTCCGATCGGCCGTGCGCCAGTACCTTGTCGGTGGTCCGATCGGTGACGGTGACCGACATGCCCGAGGCACCGAGATCGACCAGCGCGATCGTGTCGTATCGATCGATCAGGCCGGTGGTCGCCAGATGCGCGGACGCGGCTGCGGATTCGGGGACCAGTCGAACATCGCGGGTGGTGTGGGTCAGCGCTGCACGAATACCCGCAGCGTGCTCCTCGGTGCGGTAGGTGACGGCGATCGCGTCGGGGGACCGGTGACCGGGAATCAGCGAGGCCATCAGCTCGATGGCCGAGGTGACCAGATCGCCGATGTCGGTGTTCGCTTGGCGATCGGCGGATACGGTGCGGTACTCGACCGTGCGACTACCGTCGGTGTCGACGGTGACAAGGGCTGCGCACACGACCTCGGATCCGGTGGATATACCCACGCCTACTCGCATGCTGCACCTCCCGCCCCTGTGTACCTGTCCGGAATCGACTGTTCTGTGTGCCATGTCGCGGCACGGCTGTCGACCGTTATCGCTCGGACAGCTCCGTTATCGTAACGTTACTTCGTGCCTCATCGCGAGCGTAATATGCCGCTCGGTAGGTTCTTCGGTGAGAGTTCATAGCCTCCTACCTGGTCGTTCGATGGCTTCGCGGACGCCGGTAAAACAGCGGGAAACGGCTCCGGTGTTCGGCGTTTCGGGTCCTGATTCGCCCGTTTTCGGATCTTTGTGGTGGTGCAGGAGGGCGCGTGAGTACCCGCGCGACCCACGCGTCACGAACCTGGCGAACCCAGCCCTTGAGTGCTGGCACTCTCGTGTATAGAGTGCTAGTTGGCACCGAGCGAAGTCCCGGCACCCGCGACGACGGGAACGAGTTCAGGCCGTGATTGTCAGAACCGCAGGAGAAGTACTTACACACAGCTGTCCGGGGATCCGACCCCGGACGCGTACCCCATAACTTTGGAGGGCTCAACGTGGCGAGCGTGAAAATCAAGCCGCTCGAGGACAAGATCCTCGTCCAGGCCAACGAGGCCGAGACGACGACCGCCTCCGGTCTGGTCATCCCCGACACAGCCAAGGAGAAGCCCCAGGAGGGCACCGTCGTCGCCGTAGGCGAAGGCCGTGTCACCGAGAAGGGCAACCGCATCCCGGTCGACGTCAAAGAAGGTGACACCGTCATCTACAGCAAGTACGGCGGCACCGAGATCAAGTACGCCGGCGAGGAGTACCTGATTCTGTCGGCACGCGACGTGCTGGCTGTCATCGCCAAGTAGGCCACAACGCATCCCGCCCCGGTATCCGATTTTCGTGTCGGTCCCGGGGCGGTGTGCGTTCGATCGAGTTTCTTTACTCGAAGGAGTAACACCGAAACATGGCAAAGCAAATCCAATTCAACGAGGAAGCGCGCCGCGCACTCGAACGCGGCGTCGACAAGCTGGCCGACGCCGTCAAGGTGACGCTCGGGCCGCGGGGACGCCACGTCGTCCTGTCCAAGGCATTCGGCGGTCCGACCGTCACGAACGACGGTGTCTCGATCGCTCGTGAGATCGACCTGGAAGATCCGTTCGAGAACCTCGGCGCGCAGCTGGTCAAGAGCGTCGCCACCAAGACCAACGACGTCGCAGGCGACGGAACCACCACCGCGACGGTCCTCGCGCAGGCGCTCGTGCGTGGCGGTCTGAAGAACATCGCCGCAGGTGCCAACCCGATCGCGCTCGGCACCGGCATCTCCAAGGCGGCCGACAAGGTCGCCGAGGCTCTGCTCGCCGCCGCAACCCCGGTCGAGGGCAAGCAGGCGATCGCTCAGGTTGCCACCGTGTCCTCGCGTGACCCCGAGATCGGTGAACTCGTCGGCGAGGCGCTCACCCGCGTCGGCGCGGACGGCGTCGTCACCGTCGAGGAGTCCTCGACGCTGCTCACCGAGCTCTCGGTCACCGAAGGCGTGCAGTTCGACAAGGGCTACCTGTCGCCGTACTTCGTCACCGACGTCGACGCGCAGGAAGCAGTTCTCGAGGACGCGTACGTCCTGCTGTACCGCGAGAAGATCACCTCGCTTCCGGACTTTCTGCCTCTGCTGGAGAAGGTTGCCGAGAGCGGCAAGCCGTTGCTCATCATCGCCGAGGACACCGAAGGTGAAGTTCTCTCGACGCTGGTCGTCAACTCCATTCGCAAGACGATCAAGGCCGTGGCGGTCAAGGCGCCGTTCTTCGGTGATCGTCGCAAGGCGTTCCTCGACGATCTCGCGGTCGTGACGGCCGGCCAGGTCATCACCGCCGATGTGGGTCTGAGCCTGAAGGAAGCCGGACTCGAGCTGCTCGGTCGCGCTCGTCGCGTCGTGGTCACCAAGGACGACACGACCATCGTCGACGGTGCGGGCACGCAGGACGACATCGACGCGCGCGTCGGTCAGCTCCGCCGTGAGATCGAGAACACCGACTCCGAGTGGGATCGCGAGAAGCTCGAAGAGCGTCTGGCGAAGCTCTCGGGCGGCATCGCGGTCATCAAGGTCGGCGCTGCCACCGAGACCGAGCTCAAGGAGCGCAAGTTCCGCGTCGACGACGCTGTGGCTGCGGCCAAGGCCGCCGTCGAAGAGGGAATCGTCCCCGGCGGCGGTTCGGCTCTGACTCAGGCAGCGTTGGCTCTGGCCGACGACCTCGGCCTGACCGGCGACGAAGCCACCGGTGTGGCCGTGGTGCGCAACGCACTCAACGCACCGCTGTTCTGGATCGCCTCCAACGCGGGCATCGACGGTTCCGTCGTCGTCAGCAAGGTGGCAGAACTGCCGAAGGGACACGGATTCAATGCCGCGACCCTGACGTACGGCGACCTGCTGGCCGATGGCGTCGTCGATCCGGTCAAGGTGACGCGCTCCGCTGTGGTCAATGCCGCGTCGGTTGCACGCATGATCCTGACGACCGAGAGCGCGATCGTGGAGAAGCCGGAAGAGGCCTCCGAGCCTTCTTCCGGGCACGGACACGCTCACTGAAGTTCATGACACGAGAAAGCCCCCAACCCCTTTGGCGGATTCTAGGGGTCCTCGCAACACCTGATGGTCAGATGCCTGTCAGTAGATCACGTAAACGCTCGGCTGGAGTTTTCCAGCCGAGCGTTTTGCGTGGACGGGAGTTGAGGCGGTGGGCAACGTTCTCGAGGTCGGTGGCGCTGTACACGGACAGGTCCGTGCCTTTGGGGAAGTACTGGCGTAGCAAGCCGTTGGTGTTCTCGTTCGATCCGCGTTGCCATGGTGAGTGTGGATCGCAGAAGTACACCGGCACCCCGGTGGCGACGCTGAACTGCTTGTGCGCTGCCATCTCGCACCCTTGGTCCCACGTCAGTGAACCGCGCAAATGCGTTGGGAGAGAACCGATCAGAGGAACCAGAACGTCCCGGACCTCCTCTGCAGTGTGCCCGCCGGGGAGGTGACCGAGAAGCAGGTACCGGGTAGAACGCTCGACCAATGTCACGATCGCCGACTCCGATCGAGTACCGACGATCAGATCACCCTCCCAGTGCCCGGGCACGGAGCGGTCGGCGACCTCCGCCGGCCGCTCGGAGATCATCACCATCGCATCGACGAATCGTGAGGTGCGCTGCTCGGGTGAGCGGTGCTGTACGCGGCGAGTACGTCCGGTGCGCAATGCGGCAGCAACTTCTCGGCGTAGTCCGCCGCGCGACTGTACGTAGATGGCCTGGTAGATCGTTTCGGTGCTCACACGCATCGCCTTGTCATCGGGGAAGTCGACAACTAGAGCGTGGCAGATTTGCTCGGGCGACCACTGCAGGGCGAGTTTGCCGGCGACGTAGGACCGGAGCGAACCCTGTGCCGCCAGCTTCGCCGGTTTCGGCCGGGCACGCGAGATAGCCCACAGCCGATGTGCCCGGTGCGGGTGGTACTCGTCGGCGATGCCGTAGGTGTCGATCTCGCGTTTGACGGTCGAGGCCGCCCGGCCGAGGCGGCGTCCGATCTCACGCAGCGAACACCCGGCTCGACGCAGGTCGGCGATCTGTTCACGGTCGGTCACCGTCAGATACCGAGGGTGCAGTGTGGACTCGATGCGGGCCAGCGACGGCCTCTGAGCAGCGGTGACGAACGTTGTCATACCGGTTTTGTAGTCGATACGTCGACCATCCGGGTGCAGGCGCGCACCACCGATCTTGCGGATGCCCCCGTCCCAGTCCTGCGCGGTCCGGAGGTGGACCCCGACCTCCCGAGCAGCCTCGCGCCGCGAGATTCCCGACGAGCGAAGTTCCTCGTATCGTCCCCGACCCGAATGCTCGGCCCGGCCGCTCTTTCCGCGCCCTTGCACACCCGCCTGACGAACCCACCCGAAGGCAGTGTTCCGGTTCACCCCGACACAGCGTGCGGCCGCGCTGACATTCCCGTCCTCACGGTCCAACGCCTCGAAAAACCGCACCTTCAACCCAGCACATGCCACGATCCCCGCAACTCCCTCAAATCGAGGGTGTTGCGGGGATCGTTAGAACCCGCCTTTCGGGTTGGGGGCTTTCTCGTGTGGTCGGGTGACTACACCGCAATGCGGCGGCGGTTGTGACGAGCGTGCAGTTCTCGCTCGGTCTCCGACATTCCGCCCCAGATCCCGTAGGGCTCGCTGACGTTGAGAGCGTGTGTACGGCACTGGGCGAGGACGGGGCAACTACGGCACATTTCCTTCGCCCGCATCTCGCGCTGTGCTCGTGCCCGGCCCCGCTCGCCGTCCGGGTGGAAGAACATGGACGAATCGACGCCACGGCACAGGCCGTGCATCTGCCAATCCCAAATGTCGGCGTTCGGCCCAGGGAGGTGATTCGGCTGCGGCATGGAAACTCCTAGGGTGGTGTGGCTTCTCGGATTCGTGATCCGAATGCCGACAACGTTATGTGGATCGACGAAATCGAGTCAATAGTTCTCTGTCGTGTGCAAATGCATAGTTATGGGGCAAAGAATTAACACGGGCGATATTTACTTCGACTCACCCGCGTGCGTGTCCTTCCTGTTGAAGAATCCGTCGACACGGGAGACGATGGGAAGGGCATCGGCATTCCGGCTGTCGAAGCGAAGTCGCGGAGTTCAGTTGTCCGGCATCGGTCGTCAGGGTGATCGCTCGATGCGACCGACAGGCACAAGTTGGTGTTTCGCCTGATCACAGGCGTTTCGTTGGTGCTTCGGGTAGCTCCGTTGCTCGCGTCGGGTGAGGCGTCGATCCATTCGGTCGAGGCCGCGCGAGGTGTCCGACGCGATTGTGCGGATCGCCGTCCGGTGACCGAAGGGGCGCACGGACGGCGTGCGACGCATCGGTTGCCGATCGTGTGACCGACTGCGCCGATTAACCTATTCGCCACACAGCGTTCAGATTCTCGTCTTCGAGTCGGCTGCGTTCACATTGTTAATTCCTTGAAAACTGCATTCTGTGCGCGCGAAACGACGCGCTGTTGTCCCTTTTCGGACCGACAGTGAATTCGCCTCACGCAATTGCGTCGCGTCGTATCGGTAGGACTCGGACGCCGTTCGTCATCGGCGATGGCCCTACCCTTGCCTCCGTGCCTTCAGAGCAGAGCTCGCTGTTCACCGCGACGCAGTCCGAACTCTTCGACGCCGCATTCGGCGGCAACCCCGGCCGATTCCCGCTGCCCGCAGCCACCGATCCGCGAGAGAGCTGGTTTCGCAGTGTCGCGTTGGCAGGGCAGGGCCGGTACAGCGCCGCCGGAGTCGAGCTTCGGCGGTATCGACCCCGCAGCGCGGAGCTTCGGTCGCTGCACGCGTCGACCACAGCGTCGTGGTTGCGTCAGGTGGGCGAACATGAGCGAGCCCGCCACTGGGACGGCATCGCGGTCCTTCTCGTCGGACTCGGGGGACCGCCGAGATCGACGGACTCGGTGGAGGCCCGGAGCGATGCGCTGACCGGCCTGGCCGCAGACGCGTTGGGAATCGGACGTTTCGGCCTCGCGGACACCCTGTTGGCCCGCAGTGCGGAGCAGCGGCAGGACCCCGCCGGTCGAGGGCTGTGGCGTCCGGCACTACGGGCGTCTTGGGTAGCGGCCGAGCTGGCGATGATGCGCGGCGACGGCCCAGGGGCGGTCCGACACGCCGAGAACGCTCGGGCTCTCGCCAACGATGCCGATTCGTTACGCCACATCGTCAAGACCGACCTGGTGTCTGCGGCGGCGCTGAGCTGTATCGGTGAGACCGGACCTGCTCGTGAGTCGGCCGTTCAGGTGGCCTGCGCTGCGGAGATGGCCGGGCTGCTGCCCCTGCGCTGGGCCGCCACGATGCTCTGCGAAGGAACCGGCGGGGTCGACGCCGGGATGGCCTCGTCCGCGGACCTGGCCGCCGCCATCGATCGCCTGGGTGGTTCGACGGTCGGTTGACCAGGACCTGGGTCGAAGGCGGACCGATTGGTTCGGTTGTGGCCGGGTGGTGTCGCTATCCTTGGTCTCGTTCCACCACCACGTGGAAGCGCTCCCATGCGGGTGCGTACCTGTAACGCGGGGAAATTTGTCGACGATGAACAGTGCGGGTGAGGAGTTGGACTCTTTCGTCGTTGCCGCAGCGCAAGGCGATCGACTGGCTCTGTCCCGGGTCTTGGAATTCATCCGACCACTCGTCGTTCGGTACTGCCGGGCACGGGTCGGTTCGGCTGAGCGCGGTCAGCTTTCGGCCGACGACGTGGCGCAGGAGGTCTGTTTGGCAGTCATGACCGCCTTGCCGCGATACCAGGATCAAGGTCGTCCGTTCATGGCATTCGTGTACGGCATCGCGGCTCACAAGGTCGCCGACGCCCATCGCAGCGCCTCGCGTAACAAATCGGACCCGGCCGCCGAAGTACCAGATGTCGTGTCGATGGAGCACGGACCGGAGCAACGCGCTCTCGAATCCGAGTCGAGTCGACAGATGACTGCACTGCTGGACACCTTGCCCGCCAAGCACCGCGAAATTCTGGTGCTCCGACTCATCGTCGGATTGTCGGCCGAGGAAACAGCAGCCGCCGTCGGCAGCACTGCAGGCGCTATCCGCGTGGCTCAGCACCGAGCTATCGCAAAACTGAAGAACGAAGTTGTGAGAGCAGGTGAAATGTATGGCTAGGGACAATGGTCACGGTGGCCCCGGTGAGACGCCGCGTCGCGGAATCTCGCGTATCGGTGAGCACGTGAACTCCACTGGACCGAAGCAGAACGATCCCTATGCCGACATCGGCGCAGACGGTGGTCCTGTGGACCTCGTCGCCGTACGTCGTGACGATGCGTTCATCGACGCGATCAGTGGCGACGGACCGATTGCCACCGATGACGCAGACGAGTACCAACTCGCCCTTCTGTTGGCCAATTGGCGAGCAGACGTGATCACGCCGGCCATGCCGGCCGGACCCTCCCTCGACGTGGTCGTCGCCTCCGTCGAACGCGAGAAGCTCGCCGCCGACATGGCGCGCTCGAGCTCGGCCAACCGCGGTGGACGCATGCGTCTGCTGCGTCCCATCGCCGGTGCCGCAGCCGCGATCGCCGTCGTGATGGGTGGCCTGGTGGTCATCTCGTACAACTCGACACCGGACGATCCGCTCTGGAGCGTCAAGTCGGTCGTCTTCTCCGAGCAGGCGGATTCGACTGTCGCTCAGATCGATACGACGTCGAAGTTGCAGGAGGCGGAAAATCTCCTGTCCTCGGGGGACACCACTGCCGCTCGCGCACTCCTCGACGGCGCGTCGAACAGCAGTTCCGCTGTTCTCGACGACGGTCAGCGCGCCGAGCTGGACCAGTGGCTGGAACGTCTGCTGCAGGAATTGCAGGCTCTGACGCTGCCCGCGCCTGTTCCGCTCCCTGCGGAGGTCGTCCCGGCTCCGGTCCCCAGTCCGGAGGTCTTCGTGCCACCGGCACCGGTGGATCAGGTCACGCCCGACACCACGGGTGTGCCGAGCACTCCGGCTCCGGCAACGACGACGCCCGAGGTCCCGCCCACGACGACGACGCCGAGCCCGACAACGACCACCGACGTCGTGCCGACGGTGCTGCAAGAGCCCGGTCAGCCGACGGCAACCGCCGGAGGCAGCAGCTCCTCGGAGAACCGCGACCGTATGTCGGTTCCATCCGGCGGCAGCTGACAGGTTCTCGATCTTTCACCGGCAACGAAGAAGCCCGACACGATCATCGTGTCGGGCTTCTTCGTGTCGGAAGTCAGGGTTCAGCTGTCGAATCCGTCGCCGTGCAACGCGTCGTTCATGGAAGCGTCGGCGAAACCTCGGCAGTAGTCCCAGGTCACGTAGGCGTCGGGTACAGGGTCATAGGCAGGCTCGTGCGGCCGGACGGTTCCGTCGACGAGCAGCTGGAGCAGATTCGCGCGCAGCATGTCCCAGTCGTGGTAGTGGTCCTGCTGGCAGTCCTCGCAGCACACGACGAGACCGCGGATGCCGCGGTGGCCCAGGAGAGCCTCGTAGACAGCCAGGTCCGCCAGGTCCTCTTCGACGGCCAGGCGCTCCTGAGGATCGAGGGGCTGGCCTGGCTCGATGGCGTCGAGGGCGGCCGACGGGTCGGCTGGGTCTCCGGCGAACGGATCCGGGGGTAGACCGGGAGGCAGTTGATCGCGCACGCCTCCACGGTACGCAGGACTGGTGGGTCTGCGCCAGCCGTTCGAACGCGACATGCCGGACGTACCCGCCACCGACAACGCCGAGGCCGTCGTTTCGGGGCTCGCAGGCCACTGACAGCGAGACGCATTCGCACTGGTTGTGCCCTAGCCGATACCATGGTTCACGGCGCTGAACAGATGAGTGCAAGTGCCGAAACTCCATCCGTTCTCCAATCCCGCACTGCGGTGCGCCTGCGAGCTCTCACCGGCCGCACGCCGCGCCGAAGTGCAACCAGGCTCTAGGGAGGGCCAGATTCGCATGAGTAGTCCCGGAGCCCACGTCCGCACAGGCGGCGACGATCCCAACAAGGTCGCGATGCTCGGCCTCACGTTCGACGACGTCCTGCTGCTGCCGGCCGCTTCGGATCTGATTCCCAGCTCGGTCGATACGTCCAGCCAGATCACCCGCGAGATCCGCTTGCGAGTGCCGTTGGTCAGCTCGGCCATGGACACCGTCACCGAGGCCCGGATGGCCATCGCCATGGCCCGGGCGGGCGGTATGGGTGTGCTGCACCGCAACCTGTCACTGCAGGATCAGGCATCTCAGGTCGAGACGGTCAAGCGTTCGGAGGCCGGGATGGTCACCGACCCCGTCACCTGCAAGCCCACCGACTCGTTGGCCGAGGTCGACGCCATGTGTGCGCGGTTCCGTATCTCCGGTCTTCCCGTCACCGACGAGACCGGCGCACTGGTCGGCATCATCACCAACCGCGACATGCGATTCGAGGTCGATCAGAATCGCCGCGTCGCCGACGTGATGACCAAGGCCCCGTTGATCACCGCACAGGAGGGCGTGACTGCGGAAGCGGCGCTCGGCCTGCTGCGCCGTCACAAGATCGAGAAGCTGCCGATCGTGGACGGCAAAGGTGCGTTGACCGGCCTGATCACCGTGAAGGACTTCGTCAAGACCGAGCAGCACCCCGACGCCACCAAGGACCGTGACGGTCGACTGCTGGTCGGTGCCGCTGTGGGCGTCGGGCAGGATGCCTGGGCTCGGTCGATGGCGCTGACCGACGCCGGGGTGGACGTCATCATCGTCGACACCGCACACGGCCACAATTCGCAGGTGCTCGAGATGGTCAGCAAGCTCAAGGCGGAGGTGGGCGACCGCGTTCAGGTCGTCGGCGGCAACGTTGCCACCCGCGCGGGCGCACTTGCTCTCGTCGAGGCAGGCGCGGATGCGGTCAAGGTGGGTGTCGGACCGGGATCGATCTGCACCACCCGTGTGGTCGCAGGTGTCGGCGCTCCGCAGATCACTGCCATCCTCGAAGCCGTGGCCGCGTGCAAGCCGCACGGTGTGCCGGTCATCGCCGACGGCGGTATGCAGTTCTCCGGTGACATCGCCAAGGCTCTCGCTGCCGGTGCCTCGACCGCCATGCTCGGATCGTTGCTGGCCGGAACCGCCGAGTCTCCGGGCGAGCTGATCCTGGTGGGCGGCAAGCAGTTCAAGAGCTACCGCGGAATGGGTTCGCTCGGCGCGATGCAGGGACGCGGGGGAGCGAAGTCGTTCTCCAAGGACCGCTACTTCCAGGACGACGTGTTGGCCGAGGACAAATTGGTGCCCGAGGGCATCGAAGGTCGCGTCCCGTACCGCGGACCGTTGAACCAGGTCATCCACCAGCTCACCGGTGGTCTGCGCGCTGCGATGGGGTACACCGGGTCCACCTCGATCGAGGACCTGCAGAAGGCTCAGTTCGTACAGATCACGGCGGCCGGGCTCAAGGAGAGCCACCCCCACGACATCACGATGACCGCAGAGGCCCCGAACTACACCACCCGATAGTCGCTTCGGCCTTTCCTGGGCCGATTCGATTCGCTCCCGAAGTAGAAAGGTGCGCGCGTGCGCGACCTCGTTGAAATCGGCATGGGCAGAGAAGCCCGCCGCACCTACCAGCTGGACGACATCGACATCGTGCCGTCCCGTCGTACCCGGTCGTCGAAGGAGGTGTCGACGGCATGGCAGCTCGACGCGTACCGCTTCGACATTCCCCTGCTCGCGCACCCGACCGATGCTCTGGTCTCGCCCGAGTTCGCGATCGAGCTGGGTCGACAGGGTGGGCTGGGGGTCATCAACGGTGAAGGGCTGTGGGCGCGCCACTCGGACGTGCAGGCCAAGATCGATCAGCTGATCCACATCGCCGAGACCGATCTCGATCCCGACGCGCCGATCGCCTTCCTGCAGGAACTGCACGCCGCGCCGCTTCGGCCGGATCTGCTGGCCGCAGCGGTCGGTCAGGTCCGTGACTCCGGGGTGACCGTCGCCGTTCGGGTGAGCCCGCAGAACGCTCGCTCGCTCACCCCTGCCCTCGTGGCATCGGGCCTGGATCTGCTGGTCATCCAGGGCACGATCATCTCCGCCGAGCACGTGGCACACGGCGAGGACGAGCCGCTCAACCTCAAGACCTTCATCGCGGAACTCGACGTTCCCGTCATCGCCGGCGGCGTGAGCGATCACCGCACCGCACTGCACCTGATGCGTACCGGTGCGGCAGGCGTCATCGTCGGTTACGGCTCGGTCGAAGGTGGCACGACCACCGGTGAGGTGCTCGGAATCGGCGTTCCGATGGCCACCGCCATCGCCGATGCGGCCGCGGCGCGTCGGGACTACCTGGACGAAACCGGCGGGCGCTACGTGCACGTCATCGCCGACGGCGACATCACCACCTCCGGTGCACTCGCCAAGGCCATCGCCTGCGGGGCCGATGCTGCAGTTCTCGGTGCTCCGCTGGCCGTCGCTGCCGAGGCTCCCGGCGGAGGTTGGTACTGGCCGTCCGCCGCGGCGCACCCGTCCATGCCGCGCGGTGCGCTGCTGCCGATGTCGGCGGGGGACCGTCCGAGCCTGGATCAGGTGCTCAACGGACCGTCGCGTGAGTCGTACGGCTCGATCAACCTCGTCGGCGGACTGCGTCGGTCGATGGCGAAGTCCGGATACTCCGATCTCAAGGAATTCCAGAAGGTGGGCCTGAACGTCAGGGCTTGACGACGTCTGTTCCAGCAGGGCGCGTACTCCTCTCACACGGGGGTGCGCGCCCTTTCTGCTGCATGGCGTCCACGTAAGTCGACCCTGGGTTGGTGATACCTCTCGTAACAGCTAGAATCGCTTGTGGCGGTAGTCACATGGGGGTGTGCATACTGTTCGACAGCATCGGATGTAGCGGAGGTCACCATGGGTTCAGCTGTTCGCGCCACGGATTACGACGTCTTGATCGTCGGTTCGGGCTTCGGCGGAAGTGTCACCGCGCTGCGCCTGGTGGAGAAGGGATACCGCGTCGGCATCCTGGAAGCCGGGCAGCGCTTCGAGGACAAGGACTTCGCAAAGAACAGCTGGGACCTCAAGCGTTTCCTGTGGGCTCCGAAGCTCGGCCTCTACGGCATCCAGCGCGTGCACCTGCTGCGCGACTGCCTCATCCTCGCCGGCGCCGGAGTCGGCGGCGGCTCGCTGAACTACGCGAACACCCTCTACAAGCCTCAGGCGCCGTTCTTCGAGGACAAGCAGTGGGCGCACATCACCGACTGGAGCAGTGAACTCTCCCCGTTCTACGACCAGGCCACCCGCATGCTCGGCGTCGTGCGCAACCCGCACATGACCCCCGCCGACGAGGTGATGAAGTCGGTTGCCGAGGACATGGGCGTTGCCGACACCTTCATTCAGACCCCGGTGGGCGTGTTCTTCGGAGACGAGCCCGGCAAGACCGTCCCGGACCCGTACTTCGGCGGCGCAGGTCCCGAACGCACCGGATGTATCGAGTGCGGCGAGTGCATGACCGGTTGCCGCCACGGAGCCAAGAACACCCTGCTCAAGAACTACCTCGGCCTGGCCGAGCGCGCAGGAGCCGAGATCGTGCCGATGACGACCGTCACCGGTCTCGTTCCGCGATCCGACGGCACCTGGGACGTCGACACCGAACGCACCGGCGCTCGGCTGCGCAAGGGGCGCAAGACCTACAGCGCAGCCAATGTCGTTCTCGCCGCAGGCACCTGGGGCACGCAGAACCTACTGCACAAGATGAAGGACACAGGTGCGCTGCCCCGTCTGTCGGACACGCTCGGAGAGCTGACGCGTACCAACTCCGAGTCGATCGTCGGAGCGGCCAAGCTGGCGGTCGATCCGAACATGGACCTCACCCGCGGAGTCGCGATCACGTCCTCGTTCCATCCCAGCCCCAACACCCACATCGAACCGTGCCGCTACGGCAAGGGCTCGAACGCTATGGGCATGCTGCAGACGCTGATGACCGACGGCGGCGGAAAAATCCCACGGTGGCTCAAGTTCGTGTTCGCGCTGATCGCGCATCCGATCCAGTTCGTCCGCGTCGTCAACGTCCGGCACTGGAGCGAGCGCACCATCATCGCGCTGGTGATGCAGAACCTCGACAACTCGATCACCACGTTCACCAAGCGCGGGCCGTTCGGCCGCAAGATCTCGAGCAAACAGGGTCACGGTGAGCCCAACCCGACCTGGATCCCCGAGGGCAACGACGCCACCCGCCGCATCGCCAAGAAGATCGGCGGCGTCGCAGGGGGTACCTGGGGTGAACTGTTCAACATCCCACTCACGGCCCACTTCCTCGGCGGCTGCGCCATCGCCACGGACTCCGAGCACGGCGTCATCGATCCGTACCATCGCGTCCACGGCTACCCGACGCTCAGTGTGGTCGACGGGGCCGCCGTATCGGCCAACCTCGGAGTGAACCCGTCGCTGACCATCAGCGCGCAGGCCGAGCGTTCCGCGGCACTGTGGCCGAACAAGGGCGAGCTGGATCTCCGTCCGGCACAGGGGCTGCCGTACCAGCGTCTCGATCCGATCGCCCCGAACTCTCCGGTCGTCCCGGTGGATGCTCCGGGCGGTCTGCGACTGCCGATCGTGGAGATTCGGTCGGGTTCCTCGGCGATGCCCGTCGAGCATTCGGGTGTTGCATGAGTGCTGGAACAGTCCCACTAGACTGACCCGGTGACCGACTCCTCTGCACACGATCCCGCACACGCACGCCCGGTTCTCGTCGTCGATTTCGGCGCCCAGTACGCGCAGTTGATTGCCCGCCGTGTGCGCGAGGCCAACGTGTACTCCGAGGTGATCTCGCATACCGCGACGGCCGAGGAGATCGCGGCGAAGGATCCTGTCGCGCTTGTGCTTTCCGGTGGACCCTCCAGCGTCTACGCCGAGGGTGCGCCCGAGCTCGACTCCGCTCTCCTCGACCTCGGCATCCCCGTGTTCGGCATCTGCTACGGATTCCAGGCCATGGCCCAGGCCCTCGGCGGAACCGTCGAACACACCGGAACGCGGGAGTACGGACGCACTCAACTCAGCGTGGACGGCGGTCGTCTGCACGACGGTCTGCCCGCAACGCAGCCGGTCTGGATGAGTCACGGTGACGCGGTCACCGCGGCCCCGGAAGGCTTCACCGTCACGGCCACCAGCGCAGGCGCGCCGGTGGCTGCCTTCGAGAACGAGGGCAAGCGCATGGCGGGCGTGCAGTATCACCCCGAGGTTCTGCACTCCCCGCACGGGCAGCAGGTGCTCAGCCGATTCCTGCACGAAACAGCGGGCATCGCCCCGGATTGGACTGCGGCCAATATCGCCGACGCTCTGGTCGACGCAGTGCAGGAGCAGGTGGGCCCCACGGGCAAGGCCATCTGTGGCCTCTCGGGCGGCGTCGACTCCGCGGTGGCGGCGGCACTGGTGCAGCGGGCCATCGGTGACCGTTTGACCTGTGTCTTCGTCGACCACGGACTGCTGCGCGCCGGCGAGCGTGAGCAGGTGCAGCAGGACTTCGTGGCCGCGACCGGAGCCAAGCTCGTCACGGTCGATGCGGTCGACACCTTCCTCGGCGCGCTCGAGGGCGTCTCCGACCCGGAGGAGAAGCGCAAGATCATCGGCCGCGAGTTCATCCGGAGCTTCGAAGGTGCCGTGGCCGAGGTACTGGGCGAGAACGCCGAGCACGGCGACGCCGTCGAGTTCCTGGTGCAGGGCACGTTGTACCCGGATGTCGTCGAGTCCGGGGGCGGGTCCGGTACCGCGAACATCAAGAGTCACCACAACGTCGGCGGGCTGCCGGACGATCTGCAGTTCGCCCTGGTCGAGCCGCTGCGTGCATTGTTCAAGGACGAGGTGCGTGCGGTCGGACGCGAACTGGGATTGCCCGAGGACATCGTCGGCAGGCAACCGTTCCCCGGACCCGGACTGGCGATCCGCATCGTCGGTGAGATCACCCGCGACCGTCTGAACACGCTGCGTCACGCCGATTCGATTGTCCGAGAAGAACTTACGGTCGCCGGCTTGGATCAGCAGATCTGGCAGTGCCCGGTGGTGCTGTTGGCCGACGTGCGTAGCGTGGGAGTGCAGGGCGACGGCCGTACCTATGGACACCCGATCGTGTTGCGTCCGGTGTCGAGCGAGGACGCGATGACGGCGGATTGGACCCGCCTGCCGTACGACGTGCTGGAAACGATCTCGACTCGGGTGACCAACGAGGTTCCGGAGGTCAACCGAGTCGTTCTCGACGTCACCAGCAAGCCGCCGGGCACCATCGAGTGGGAGTGACGGCGTCAGTTCTTTCTGCTGGGGCCCAGTAGAAGCGCGAAGCCCACGACCACCGCGGCGACGACGAACACCCAGCGGAACTGGACGTCGCCCAGTGCCGCGATCGCATCTCGGCCGATGAGTGCTGCGACCGAGACGACCATGGCAGCGAGGCCGGCGAGGAGCAACAGTGCCGAGGGGCCGCGTCGGCTGGAGGTGTGATCCTCGGTGTCGGAATCGGCGCTGCCGTGGTCGAGTCCGATGCGGTCGGTCTTGTTCTTCTTCACGGGTTCTCCACCTTCAGTTCGCCGAGTGCCAGATCGCCCACGATCGTCAGAACCGGAGTATCGGTGGTGCCAGGACCGAAGCGTGTCTCGGTGGGGCACTGACCGATCGCCGCCTCGCACTCCACGATCACGTTCATCGAAGCGGGCACGGTGACCGACGCGCTGCCCAGCGCCACATCGATCTCGACGATGTGGTCTTCGGCGAGTTCGAGGCCGGTGAGGTCGAGGTTCAGCTCGCCGGCCCCGACGTCGTAGGAGGGGTCGAGCTCGGCGGCGGTGAGTGGGGCGATCGTCTGATTCCCTGGCACTCTGTTGTTCAGGTCCACCGGACCGACCGCCGACGCCAGAACGACGAAGCCGGCCAATGGTGCTGCGACCACCAGCAGTCCGTAGCCCTTGCGTAGGAACGCGCCCAATACGAGTCCCACGGAGATGACTGCCAGAGCGACGGCACCGACACGGCCCGGTGATGCCCAGTCTCCTCCGGTAGCCGAACCGACTGCTGCGGTGACTGCGGCAGCGAGCAGAGCCAGGCCGAGAAAGCTTGCCGTCCAACGTGATCGGCGCTTGCGTTCGATCGCCGCAGGCGGAAAGGTGCCAGCCGGTTCGGGAAGATCCCAGGCGAACGGGGCCACACCGAGCGGATCCCACGACGGGGGAGTCACGGTCGGCATGTCGGTGGGCAGGTCGGCCGGCTTCTCGGCGGATGCGGTCGACTTGCTCAGGTTCACGGTGTGCGCGTCGGCGTCGATGCCGGTGTGCTCGATGGGCTTCGGCGTCGGAACGTAGCTTTTCGGCAGGGTCGTGTACGGGGTGTAGCGCTCGTGCTGGAACTGTGGCGGACGATACTGCGCGGCCGTCCACTGCTCGGCCGATGTGCTGGTCGAGCCGAAAGGCATCGGAGCGTAGCGATTACGGGAGAACTCCGCCGTCCGCATGTACGGCGGCGGCTCCGGGCACCGTTGGTGCAGCAGCCACAGTCCACCGAGCATCGCCACCAGTGAGATCAGCCCCGAACCGCCGAGTCCGACACCTACCGGGCCGATGGTCGACACCGCGATGACCAAGGCCACTGCCACGACCACCATCTTGGTCGTCGAATCGGAGCTGTTCCCACGCCCGACCAGCGACTCCGCACCCGACGCCGTATCACCGGCGCGGTTGAGCACCAGCCACCCCGCCAGATACAGCACGATGCCGGTACCGCCGAACAAGGTGGAGACGACGAACGCGATCCGAATCAGAACGGGGTCGACGTCGTAGCGGTAGCCGATACCGGCCGCAACACCCGCTACATGCCCGCGTTGCGGCAAGCGGTGCGGACGGGTGCGCCACATCTGCTGAAGTTGATCCGAGACGGTCACGTTGCTCATGCCAATCATCGTGGCGGTGCCGGTCGAGAAACACATCAGGGATACCCCTGATCTTCGTCCCCGAGATCGGGTCCAGCTCGACGAACCCGCGAAACATCAGGGCGAACCCTGATGCGACGACCACCGCATCCGTGCCAGGATCGAGGCGTGCACCCTGTCGACAATCCACCCGTTGACGCCGCCCGCAACACACCTTCCGAAGCCGGCGACGTGCCGGGCACCCATGCCGTTCCTCTTTTTCCTGCCGCTCCAGCCCGCACCGCTCCTGCCCCCTATCAACGACGCGGCGGCGGCCGCATCGTCGGCGGCGTCGCAGGCGGTCTCGCCGACCACCTCGGCGTCGACGTGTTCAAGGTCCGGGTCGCATTCGCACTGCTCGCCGCGTCGGCCGGTGCCGGAATTGCCGCCTACGGACTGATCTGGATGTTCACGCCCGCGGGCGAGGACACTGCGCACCCGAGTGCCGCCGAACGTCAGCGTGCGCTCGGGTTGGCTGCCATCGGTCTCGGCCTCGCCGTCGGGCTCGCCTGGCTACTCAGCGGCACCGCTGCTTCGGTCATCGTGCCGGTCATAGTCGTGGTGATCGGTGCTGCCCTGGTGTGGCGCGAGTTCGACTCCGAGGGCCCGCGAACGGCTCTGGGGCTCCCCAAGCATCCGACCGTGTTGAGTTGGGCGAGGGTCGTCGGCGGAACGACGTTGATCGTGCTCGGTCTGGCCGTGGTGGTGCTCGCCCGCGTCGATCTGGCGGCGCTGCGCTCGTCCTTGCTGGCGGTGGTGGTCACTCTCGTCGGCGTCGGCCTGTTGACGGTTCCCATCTGGTTGCGCACCTGGCGTGCGCTCGGTGCCGAGCGGGCTGCGCGCATCCGCAACGACGAACGCGAGGAAATAGCGTCGCACCTGCATGATTCGGTGCTGCAGACACTGGCCCTGATCCAGAAGCAGTCCGATCATCCACAGGAGGTGATGCGGTTGGCGCGCGGCCAGGAGCGTGAACTACGCAAGTGGCTGTTCGACGGCGGCGACACCGACAACTCGAACTTGTCCGATGCGCTCGAGACCATCTCCGGTGAGGTCGAGGATCAGCACGGTGTCACCGTCAGACCGATCACGGTCGGTGACGTGCAACTACTGCCCGACGACGTCGAATCCGGCCTGTCCAGGGAAAGTTTCACTGCTCTGCTGGGTGCAACCCGAGAAGCACTGGTCAACGCGGCCAAGCACTCCGGTGAGACCAATATCGACCTGTACGCCGAAACCGAACCGGACCAGGTCAGTGTTTTCGTTCGCGACCGCGGCACCGGATTCGACGAGTCCGCGGTACCCGAGGATCGCCAGGGCCTGGCGAAGTCCATTCGGGGACGCATCGAGCGCCGCGGCGGCACGGTGCAGGTACGGTCGACCGTCGGCAAGGGAACCGAAGTGCGAATCTTCATGCCCCGCAACGGTGCCTCCGTGACTACCGAATCATCCGAATCCACTCAGCAGGAGCAGCCGACGTGACCGAACCTTTCCGCGTTTTCCTGGTCGACGACCATGCGGTGTTCCGTTCCGGTGTGCGAGCCGAACTCGGCCGCGAGGCGGACATCGAGGTCGTCGGGGAAGCGGGAGGCGTCGCCGAGGCGGTCTCGGGAATCGAATCGACCAAGCCGGACGTGGTGTTGCTCGACGTGCACATGCCCGACGGCGGCGGCGTGGCCGTGTTGAACCGCATCTCCGAGGGGCCGGTGTGTCTCGCTCTGAGTGTGTCCGACGCCGCCGAGGACGTCATCGCCGTCATCCGTGCCGGGGCGAGGGGATACGTCACCAAGACGATCTCCGGCTCGGAGCTCGCCGACGGTGTTCGACGCGTCGCCGGGGGAGATGCCGTGTTCAGCCCCCGCCTGGCCGGGTTCGTCCTCGACTCGTTCACCGGTCGCAGCGCCGCTCCGGAGCCCCCGCTGGATCCGGAACTGGATTCGTTGACGCCCCGTGAACTGGAGGTGCTGCGGTTGTTGGCGCGCGGGTACACCTATCGTGAGATCGCCGAGGATCTGTTCATCTCGGTCAAGACCGTCGAGACGCACGCCTCGAACGTTCTCCGAAAGACTCAGCAGTCCAACAGGAATGCGCTCACCAGATGGGCGCACAAGCGTCGAATCGACTAGGTGACCGGATCTCGCTTGACCTTCGACCTACCCGAAGCCTCAGGATTTCCCCATGACTGATTCGGACCAAGAATTCCTGACCATCGGTGTGTTCGCTCGCGCGAGCGGGCTGACCCCCAGTGCCCTTCGCTTCTACGACGACTGTGGGTTGCTCGTGCCGGCATCCATCGACGCCAAGTCCGGCTATCGCTACTACACCCGAGCACAAGCGAAGCGAGCGAACATCATCCGCCAACTCCGCGAGATCGGGATGCCGCTCGACACCGTGGCCTCCGCCCTCGACGGCGACGGAGCTGCAGCGGTGGAGATGGTGGATCGGCACGTCGAGGAGCTTGCCGCGCACGCCCGGGCAGCAGCCGAGGCTGCGGTCTCCATTCGCCGGTTGTTCGACGAAAAGTACTGCACAGCAACGGTATCTGCCGCCGAGTTCGCGTCGGCGGTGCAACAGGTCGCGTCGGCGGCCGGAACGAGCGAGGAGTTTCCGGTGCTGCGAGGCGTGTTGGTCGAGGTGGACGGTGGCACTGTCACGCTCACCGCGACGGATCGGTATCGACTCTCCACTCGAAGCCTCGTCGCGCAGAGCTCACCCGGTGCATCCTGGTCGCGTATCGCAGCGGTCGGCTCCCTCGGGTCTCTACCCGCGTCGGGGAACTGTGCGTTGACGGCAACCGAAGACGCGATGGTGCTCGAGTCCGAAGGCGTCCAGCACACCGTGGATCTGGTCGACGGCGACTTCCCCGACTGGCGGACGATCGTCGACGGTCTGGCTCCAACTGCGACGCGGGTTGTGGTGCAACGAGATTTCGTTCCCCTCGACAGCGGCACGCTGCGGATCGACGCAGGCCCGGACGGCCTGACGGTCGAGGGTGTTGTCGTCCCCGCACGGGTCACCGGTTCCGAGACGACGGTGTTCTTCGATGCGGCCGTCCTGCAGGCTGCCGTCGCATCGGCCGTCGGACCGGACCTGATGCTCGATATCGCCGCGCCGGATCAGCCGATGCTGGTGCGGTCGGCAGTCGACGGCGCTCTGACGACACTGGTGATGCCGGTTCTCGGCTGATCGATGGGCGTCGTGCCCTAAAGTTCTGGGCTACATCGACTTTCGATGGCGGGTACTTGCCGATCCCCATCGTCGACGCATGGTTGCGGGTGCTGTCGGGGCGGGGAAATCCGATGCGGAGATCGGTGCCGAGGGTCAGATCACAAGCATGATCACCAGAACGAGAACGATCACGACGGCGAGCACGAGTGCTGCGAGGATTGCGGTCGACGGAATCGACGTTCGATCGCCGATGACGTCCTCGATGCGCATCAGGACGTCGTCGATCGGGTTCTTCTTCTTTTTCGGCAGGTCGAACGGTGGTGGCGAATACGTGGACGGGACCGGATTTGCTTGGCTCTCACCGGGTTGCACGGCCGGTAGGCCCGCGATGGTTCTTCCGAACTCCCGCGACGGACGGCGAGATTCGGAGACCGGTGTCGAGCGCCTGGCCCATGCCGGGACCACACCGTCCGCAGATGTCAGCGGCACCCCGCGCAGTTGAGCTATGGTGCCGCGCTTGCTGATCGCGGCGACGATGATCTCGTCACGCGCCTGCGCCATGGTGGGGCGTCGGGCAGGATCGGGCTCGAGCATGTGCAGCAACGGTCCCGTGAGATCGCCGCTGCGGGTGGGAGCAATGATCTGCCCCTTGGCAACTCGGTGCAGCAGTGCGATCGAATCGTGATCGATGTCGAACGGCGGTTTGCCTTCCATGGCCGTGTACAGCGTTGCGCCGAGGGAGAACACGTCGCTGGACGCGGTGGGGTCCTGTCCGCGCGCGACCTCGGGGGCGAAATAAGCAGGGGTACCGGTGATCACGCTGTCGTCGGCTTCTTCGACGTCTCCCTTGGCGCGGGAGATGCCGAAGTCGCTGATCTTGACGATGCCCAGATCCTTGCCGCGATCGGCGATCAGAATGTTGCCCGGTTTGATGTCGCGGTGCACGATTCCGGCCTCGTGCGCCTCGGTCAGTGCATCGGCGATCTGTGCGCCGATCTGAGCGACCTCGAACGGTGGTAGCGAATCGGTGGTGCCGAGGGCCTGCGCGAGACTGCGCGAGGACAGGTATTCCATGACCAACCACGGCTCACCGTCGACGAGAGCGACGTCGTGCATCGCGATGGCGTGCGGGCTGGAGAGTCGGGCAGCGATGCGTCCCTCGCGCATGGCCCGGTTGCGTACTTCCTCGGCCTGCTGAGGGGTCAGTCGAGTGGTGGACGTGACCTGCTTGACGGCCACCTGACGGTGCAGAAGTGTGTCGGTGGCGAGCCATACCGCGCCCATGCCTCCACCGCCGAGTTTGCCGGCCAGGCGGTATCTGCCTGCCAGGAGGTAGTCGGGCCCGACGCCCCGTCGAACACGCTGCTGATCCGTCACGTCCACAGGTTAGTTGACGATGGCGGGACGTGCCTGCAGCCACGGAACGGAGGCATCTACCAGGGGCTTCGGCATCACCTTGACGAGTTGCCGTCCGAGCGGCTTTACTGAGTGCAGATCGAAATTGTGTTCGAATGCGCCACTTCCCGCGTCCGTCGAACACCGAAGTTTCGGCTCGACTTTCTACGCCGCGAAGGGGAGTGACATGACTGTATCGGGAGCTTCTGTCACGCCGGATGCGCTCGACGGGTTGTCGCTGCCGGAGCGCGTGGCGTTGCTGCGTAGCCGGATGGCTGCCGTGCCTTCTCGGGGCGAAACGGCGTCGGTGCGCATCGAGAATTCGGACCCTGTCGAGCCCGTGATTCAGGAACCGTCGACGCAGCGTCCAACCCGTCAGCGGCCCGTTCTACCGGTGCCCTCCGCGCTGATCGAGGTACTACCGCACGGCGGCCTGGTGCGTGGAACGGTGGCCTCGGTATCCGGTGCCGGCTCGCTCCTGATCGGGTTGGTGGCTGCGGTGACCGGTGCCGGTGGGCATGTCGCCGTCATCGGGCAGCCCCGTTTCGGGATTCTGGCCGCGGTGGAGATGGGTGCACAGCTGAGCAAGCTGGCCTTGATTCCCGATCCCGGTCCCGATCCGGTGGAAGTGGCGGCAATTCTGCTCGACGGTGTCGACCTCGTCGTGCTCGGTCTCGGTGGTCTGTCGGTATCGCCCACTCGGGCCAGGGCCGTGGTGGCCAGAGCGCGTAGCAAGGGCTCGACGCTGCTGGTGACCGATGGGCACTGGGACGGGGCAGAGTTACGACTGGACGCATCGGTCCACGGATACGACGGCCTCGGCACGGGCCGGGAGCTGGGTCGCGGCCGACTGCGCGGCGTCCGTTTGTCGGTGTGCGCTCGCGGCAAGGCGATGCGGCCCCGCACCGTTCGACTCGACCTGCGTTCGGAGAACGGCCGCATCGAGTGGCATGCCGAGGGGCGCGAACAGAATCCGTTGTCGATCGCGGTCTCGACATGAGCATCGACCGCTCCAGCCGTGTTCATGCCAACCGTGTTCTGGCTCTGTGGTGCCCCGATTGGCCTGCCGTTGCAGCAGCTGCCCAGGCCGATCTCCCTGCGACGCATCCGGTGGTCGTCACCTCGGCCAATCGGGTCGTCGCGTGCTCGGCGACGGCACGGGCATCGGGCATCAAGCGCGGCCTACGCCGTCGGGAAGCGCAGGCGCGGTGCCCGGAAGTGCATGTCGCTCTGGCCGATACCGATCGTGATGCGCGACTGTTCGAGCCCGTGGTCTCGGCGATCGCCGCCATCGCACCGGGAGTCGAAGTGCTACGACCGGGCCTGCTGGTTCTTTCTGCCCGCGGCGTCGGACGGTATTTCGGTACCGAGCATCGGGCCGCGGAACGGCTGATCGACGAAGCGTCGGCTGCCGGAGTGGAATGTCAGATCGGTATCGCCGACGAGCTGTCCACCGCGGTCGTCGCCGCGCGGTATGCGCAGGTGGTGCCGCGCGGCGGGGGTGCAGGCTTCCTTGCGCCGTTGCCGGTGGCGGAACTCTCGGCGGAACCGAGCATGTCTGCTGCCGATCGCGGCGAGCTGGTGGATCTGTTGCGGCGCTTGGGTCTACGAACCATCGGCGACTTCGCTGCACTGTCTCCGGGGGATGTGGCGTCCCGGTTCGGTACCGACGCGGTGTTGGCGCATCGCAGTGCACGAGGCGAGCCCGAGCGTCCGCCGTCGGCCAGGGCTCTTCCACCCGACCTGGATGTGGAGTACCTGTGCGACCCACCGATCGATCGGGTCGACGCCGCTGCCTTCGCCGGGCGCGGCCTGGCCGAGCAGCTGCACACCAAGCTTGCCGCCGCTGCCGTTGCGTGTACTCGGCTGCTGGTGCATGCCAGTACCGGTAACGGTGAGAACCTGTCGCGGATCTGGCGCTGCGCGGAGCCGTTGACGCCGGAAGGAACAGCCGATCGTGTGCGGTGGCAACTGGACGGCTGGATCACCGGGCGCAGCGAGAACAAGCCGACGTCCGCGATCACCGTGCTGCGGCTCGAACCGATCGAAGTGGTGGCCGCAGGTGAGCTGCAACTGGGGTTGTGGGGCAGTGTCGGCGACGAGGACGAGAGGGCGCGTCGGGCGTTGGTGCGCGTGCAGGGTCTGCTCGGTGGCGAATCGGTTCTCGGTGGTGTGCTCAGTGGGGGTCGTGGGCCGGCCGAGCGGATCACGTTGCGTCCGCTCGGCGACGAATTGGTGCCGATATCCGACCCGTCGGCTCCTTGGCCGGGACGGCTACCCGAGCCTGCTCCGGCGGCAGTGATCGAGACACGTCCGACAGTGACGTTGATGAATCGAGCGGGAACCGGAATCGGCGTCACCGATCGTGGTGTGTTCGATGCGCCCCCGTCGCGGTTGCGCTGGGGCACCAAGGAATGGGAGTTGACGGGTTTGGCGGGACCGTGGCCGGTGGACGAGCGATGGTGGGACAGTGGCCACGCGGCGACGGGTCCGACGGCGCGAGCCCAGGTGGTGCTCGACGACGAGAGGGCCCTGCTGCTGGTGTTCGACGAGGGTCGGTGGCGGGTGGAAGGAATCTACGAATAGCGGCACCGCTACCGTCGAGGGAATGCAGATGATGTCGGAGACGGTCGACCTCGATGGCGTCGATATCGCGTATCGGTCGTTCACCCCGCTGGGGCATGCGAACTCGGAATCGGCACCGGTGATGCTGGTGCACGGCATGGGCGGTGACAGCACAACCTGGGATCGGTTCACCCGGGCACTCACCGCGCTGGGCCGCCGGGTGATCACCGTCGATCTGCGCGGACACGGCAAGAGTGCGCACACGTCCACGTACGAGTTCGATTCCTTCGGGGCAGACCTGCTGGCCCTGATCGACCACCTCGGGCTGAACGAAGTCGATCTCGTCGGCCATTCCCTCGGTGGATACGCGGTCTCGCTCGTCGCGCAACGTCGCCCGGAGCTCGTTCGGCGTCTGGTACTCGAAGAGCTCCCGATACCGATCAGGCCGGGGGACGCTCCGCCGACGCTGACCGGCAAGATGCCGTCGATCACCGAGCTCTGGCACGCAGCGAGCAGCGTCGTTCTGCATCCCCGCGCGGTACTCGCCTTCGATCGCTCGATGACCGCCACTGCTCTCGAGCAGTTCCGTCGGCCGAATCCGCAGTGGTGGGAGTCATTGGCCGACATCGCTGCTCCGACGTTGGTGCTTCGCGGCGGTCCCGGCGGCATGGTCGATCCGGAACGACTGGACGCGATGGTCTCCGAGATCTCGACCTGCCGCGTCGATGCGTTTCGCACCGGACACAGCATTCATCGCGACGGCTACTCGGCGTTCGAGGCCACCGTCCTCCCGTTCCTGACGCATTAGGGTCTCGGACATGACTCTCGGTTCGCTCGATCGCAGGATGCTGGGCTGGTCGGCACTGTTCGTCGTATCCCAGGCCAACATCGCCCGACTGCTCGGCCCAGCAGCTCCGAAAGTGCTTGCCGTGCAGACGGCGTGGTCCGCCGAGCGTTATCGGCAGATCCTGGCGAGCATGGACGAGACCGAGATTGCCCGGTTCCGCAGCCACTATCTGCCCGATTTCGTCCATCCGGCGATCTACGCCGTTGCATTGCGTGCCGGCGCGAGGAGCCTGGCGGACAAGACGCCGCTGAGCCCTGCAGCGACGACGGCATTGGCCGTCGCACCCGTGGCCTCTGCCGCCGGCGACTACATCGAGAACATCGTCGGGCTGATTCTGGTGGACAACCGCGAACAGATCACCGACACCGTCGTTCGCGCCACCACCGTGGTCAGCACCGTCAAATGGGTGCTGGCCATCGGCACTCTGACATACCTGAGTCAGGGATTCCTGCGTGTCTGGGGAAAGGCACTGCTGCGCTGACCCCGCCGGTCACCAGCTGGTGCCGGGTACCAATCTGCCGGCGCGACGGATCACTTTGCCGATGCGTGCGCTCGGAGCTTTCGGATCGTACGGCCGGACTCGGTAGGGCACCTTTCCGTCCTCGAGGGGTACCTGCGCTTCTCCTTTGGCAGCCGCGGACTCGGCGAACGTGCGGTAGTGCTGGTGCATCGTGCGGTCCTTGCCCTTGGGGGCGAAGATGGCTCCGAACTGTCCGAGCGTTCCCAGCGGCGTATCGATGCGTTTGGGCTTGTCGCTCAATGCGCGGATCACCATGGCCGCGGCCTTCTCCGGTGAGAACACCGGGCCGACGTTCTTGTCGCCCGTCGGGGTGATCATCGGAGTGTCCACCAGCGGCATGTGGATCGTCGTGTACGTGATTCCGTCCGAGAGTGTTTCTGCCGCAGCAACATCGGTGAACCCGTCGAGCGCTGCCTTGCTGGCGACATAGGCGGAGAACCGCGGGGGGTGTCCCAGGACGGCAGCGCTGGAGATATTGACCACGTGCCCGAACTGACGTTCACGCATGTGTGGCAGCAGCGCCAGCACCAACCGAATTGCCCCGAAGTAGTTGACGGCCATGGTGCGCTCGTAATCGTGCAACCGATCGGTGGACCGATAGAGCGAGCGGCGGATGGATCGCCCGGCATTGTTGACCAGCATGTCGACATGACCGTGTTCGCTCAGAACGGTTTTCACGGTGTGCTCGACCGACTCGCTGTCGGTCACGTCGCACGGGTAACCGTATGCAGTGCCACCTGATTCGCGAATTCTTTCGACCACGTCGTCGAGTTGATCCTGACCGCGTGCGAGCAGTATGACCACTGCGCCCTTGCGTGCGGCCGCCTCGGCGCTGGCCCGTCCGATGCCGGAGGAGCCGCCGGTGATGATGATGTGACGACCGAACAGTGGCCCGCGCGGATCGTTGCGGCGATTGCGCTTGGGGTCGAAGTTCTCCCGCCAGTAGGTCCACACGCGATCGGCGTACGTGCGCAGTGGAGGCGGTGCAATCGAGCTGCCCTGCAATGCTTTCTGTGTCGCTGCCGACTCGAACACCGTGGGCAGGGTCAAGTGATCGAGCATCACCGGAGGTACGCCGAGATCACGAAGGGCGGCGTCGCGTTGCTTGCGTACGGCTCGATATTTGGGGGAGACGACCGGAGCGACCAGTGCACCCGGTACGTCGACGATCTTCGCTCGCGATCCGGCTGCCGACGAGAATGCGGAATACACCTCGGCCATGGATTGCGGACTCGTGTTCACCAGATGGAACACGCTGCCGGAAGAAGTGTTTCGATGTACGAGCTCGACGATGGCGTCGGCGACGTAATCGACCGGAACGAGGTTGGTGGAGCCCATCTTCGGCACCGTGATCGGTATGGCAGAAGGCAGCTTGGCAAGTTCGGCGAAGAACGGGAAGAAGTAGTACGGGCCGTCCACTTTGTCGATGGCACCGGTCTCCGAGTGGCCGATGATCGCGGCGGGCCGGTAGACCCGCCAGTCCACAGCGCTGTCTCGCACCAGCTGCTCGGACTCGAATTTGGTGCGGTGATATGCCGTCGGAAAGGCTTGACCGAGGTCGAAGTCGTTCTCCGAGAACGTTCCTCGGTGATCGCCCGCGACGGCGATCGACGAGATGTGGTGCAGGCGAGCCCCCGTCTTCTCGGCGAGACGAATCACCGAGGCCGTTCCGGCGACGTTGGTCGGGGTCTGCTCGTCGCCCGCGGTCAGATCGTAGACGGCTCCGAGGTGGAGGATGTGGTCGATGTCGGAAGGCACGTCTCGGAGTCCGAGCTCCGGCTCGGTGAGGTCGCCGACCAGCGGGTGAATTCGGTCGCCGCCGTCGAGGTGCTGTGCCAGTCGCTCGAGCCGCGCCACCGAAGTCGGACGCACCAGCACGTGGATTGCCGCGAGTGCATCGCGTTCGAGCAATCGGGGCAGCACGTTCTTCCCGAGAAACCCGGTACCGCCGGTTACGATGAAGTTCGCCATGCGAGCCGACCCTACTCCGAAGTAAGTTCCGGTGCTAGTGCCCGATACCGGCTTTTTCGTGCACTTTCTTCATCCAGGCGGGTGCCCACCAATTGGCCTCGCCCATGAGTTTGACCAAGGACGGAACCAGCAACATACGGATGATCGTCGCGTCGATGATCAGAGCCAGAATGACTCCGACGCCGAGGAACTTCATGATCGACAGACCCGAGATGGTGAAGGCACCGGTGACGACGATCAGAATCAACGCCGCCGCAGTGACGATGCGTCCGGTGCGTTGGGCACCGAAGATCACCGCTTCCTCGGTAGTCGCTCCCGCCGCGCGGGCCTCGACCATGCGCGACATCAGGAACACCTCGTAGTCGGTCGACAAGCCGAAGATGACCGCGAGGATGAGAACGACGAACGTCGACTCGAGCGGTCCTGGGGTGACGCCGAGCAGGGATGCTCCGTGGCCTTCCTGGAACACCCACGTGAGTGCGCCGAAGGTTGCGCCAAGGCTCAGTCCGGCCATCAGTACGGCCTTGACGGGCAGCACGATCGAGCCGAACGCGAGGAACAGCAACACCAGCGTCGAGACGACCATGATGGCGATCATCACCGGTAGCCACTTCGCGATGGCAGCATTGCCGTCGTCGACGTTGGCTCGTCCGCCGCCGACGAGGATCTCGGTGCCGTCGGGAGGGGCGATCGAGCGCAGTGCAGACACTGCCTCGGATTGAGATTCGGCCTCGGTCAGGCCGCCGGTCGGCTCGCTGTAGGACGCCTGAAGTGTCACGAAATCGTCTTTGGAGCCCAGGAATTCGGCGCGAGCGATACCCGGTGTGGATTCCACAGCCGAGGTGAGGGCTGCGATGGGTGCGCCCTGAGGCTTGACGCCGTCCAGTCCGCGAAGAACCACGGTGGCACCCTCGCCGGTGGATTCGAAGTCGGTGCCGAGCGTCTCGAACGCCATGCGCGCAGGATTGTCCTTCGGCAGCGCCGTGTAGTCGACCTCGCCGAGTGAGACTTTCAGGATCGGGGTGGCGATGATCAGCAACCCGGCGACGATGACGGCCGCGACGATTCCCGGATGCTTCATCACGCGGGTGACGACGCCGCCCCAGAACTTGTGTGCCCGTGCATCGCTGCGATCGGACGCGGTACGCGACCACGTCCAGGAGTTGATGCGAGGGCCGAGAATCGCGAGCAGCGCCGGAATCACCGTCAGGGACAGGACGGCCGCGCTCGCCACCGCCGCCATGGCCCCGAACCCGAGGGATCGGATCACCGCCTGCGGGAAGACGAGCATGCCCGCGAATGCGCAGATCAGCAGCAGTCCGGAGAAGACGACGGTCTTGCCTGCGGTGGACACCGTGCGGACGGTCGCGTCGAACGGCGTCGACCCGCCGCGTAGTTCCTCGCGGAATCTGCTGACGATGAACAGTCCGTAGTCGATGGCAAGGCCGAGCCCCAGTAGCGACGCGACATTGATGGAGAACGAGCTGACTTCGGTGAACTCGGTGAGCACCCGCAGGATGGCCAGGGAACTGAGCACGCTGAGGATGCCGACGAACACCGGGACCGCTGCGGCGACGACGCCGCCGAAGATGAATATCAGCAGCAGCAATGTGATGGGAACAGCGATGATCTCGGAGCGGACGAGGTCGCGTTCGAGGGTTTCGCTGAGCGATACCCCGACCACCGATGCACCGGCGAACTGCGATTCGATGCCGGGTACTTCGAGCTGGGGCGGCAGGTCGCCGAATGTGTTGAACGTGACGCCCGAGTTCGCCCCGAGGGACACCGTCGCCAAGGCCTTGGTTCTGTCTTTCGAGATCAGAAATTCTCTGCTGACCGGGTCTGCGGTCCAGTACGAGTTGACGTTGCCGAGGGTGTATCGACTCGTGAACTCGTCGATCGTCGCTTGCACTCGGGGGCCGATGTCGTCGATCGTCTCGCCCTCGGGTGCGGTGTAGATCGCCACGATGTCGGGAGTCGGTTGGCCGATGCCCTGTACGAGCCGTGCCACCTCGGACGATTCGCTGCCGGCGTCTGCGTAGCCGCCCTCACTCAGTTTCGAGAAGACGCTCAGTCCCAACACCCCGCCGACTGTGACGACGGCGACGACGACAGCCAGCACCCATCGTTTGTGCGATACGACGAACGAGGCCCAACGGGTCACGACGGTGCTCCGGCTCTGTGGAAGGGGTCAGTGGCGACTCGACTGTAGTTGATCGTGTCGGACCCTCGTGCTCTCATTAGAACAAGTGTTCGATGCAACGGCGATGCGGTGAGGGGAGGGCTCGATGGGATGGAACGACGGACCACCCACGTGGTCGGAGATGGAGCGTGTCCTGTCCGGACGTCCCAAGCCGGCGGCCGAGGGCGACGGCGGCGACAGCCCGGCTTGGTCGCGAAAGAGGGACGTCTACGACCGCACCATCGACAAGCCCGTGCTGTCCACGACGCCGTATGCAGAATTGCATGCGCACTCGGCGTTCAGCTTTCTCGACGGTGCCTCGCAGCCCGAGGAGATGGTCGAGGAGGCGGTACGCCTGGGCCTCGAGTCCATCGCCATCACCGATCACGACGGTTTCTACGGGGTCGTGCGCTTCGCCGAGGCAGCCAGAGCTCTCGGCATCGGAACCGTGTTCGGTGCCGAACTCTCACTGGACACACATCGATCCCGAGCCGGGGAGACCGATCCCGACGGCACTCATCTACTGGTGCTCGCTCGCGGCCAGGAGGGGTATCGCCGGCTCTCGCGTCGGATCGCGGCCGCACACCTGGCCGGCGGGGTCAAAGGCAAGCCGCAGTACGACATCGACGAACTCACCGAATCGGCGGGCGGGCACTGGCAGATTCTCACCGGTTGTCGGAAGGGCCATGTTCGGCAGGCACTCTCGCGCGGTGGTCCGGAGGCGGCCGAGTCCGCGCTGCGCACTCTCGTCGACCGCTTCGGGGCCGATCGCGTCACCGTCGAACTCACCCGGCACGGAATTGCCGACGACGACGAGCGCAACGATGCGTTGGCGATGCTGGCTCGAAAGTACGGTCTTCCGACGATCGCGACCACGGCCGCGCACTACGCCAGTCCGCGCAGCAGGAGATTGGCCATGGCGATGGCCGCTGTGCGCGCTCGGAGCAGTTTGGACGAGGCCGCCGGTTGGTTGGCGCCGACCGGCGGCGGACATCTACGGTCCGGAGCGGAGATGGCGGAACTGTTCGAGCACTATCCGGGCGCGGTGCGTGGTGCCGTCGAGCTCGGTCGTGAGTGTTCGTTCGATCTGAAGCTGATCGCGCCACGCCTCCCGCCCTTCGAGGTGCCCGACGGGTACACCGAGATCAGCTATCTGCGTCGACTCACGTTCGAGGGGGCCGCCCGTCGGTACGGCTCGCAGTCGGCGAACCCGGCGGCCTATTCGCAGCTGGAGTACGAGCTCGACATCATCGAGAGGCTCGAATTCCCCGGCTATTTCCTGGTGGTCCACGACATCGTCCACTTCTGCAAGACACACGACATCCTCTGTCAGGGAAGAGGTTCGGCGGCCAACTCGGCTGTCTGCTTCGCGATCGGCATCACCAACGTCGACCCGGTGGCGAACAAGCTGCTGTTCGAGCGGTTCCTCGCACCCGAGCGCGACGGGCCACCGGACATCGACATCGACATCGAATCCGATCGTCGAGAAGAGGCGATCCAACACGTCTACGCCAAGTACGGCCGCACTCATGCCGCTCAGGTGGCCAACGTCATCACCTACCGCGGCAAGTCGTCCGTGCGAGACATGGCCCGTGCGCTGGGCTTCTCACAGGGGCAGCAGGACGCATGGAGCAAGCAGATCACCCGCTGGTCCGGAATCGGTGATCAGGAGGGCGACGGTATTCCCGAATCGGTTCTCGAACTCGCGCGGCAGATCGAGGGCTTCCCGCGGCACCTCGGCATTCACTCCGGTGGCATGGTGATCTGCGATCGGCCGATCGCGGACGTCTGCCCGGTGGAATGGGCGACGATGGAGAATCGCAGTGTGCTGCAGTGGGACAAGGACGATTGTGCCGCAGTGGGTTTGGTGAAGTTCGATATGCTCGGGCTCGGCATGCTCTCGGCGCTGCACTACATGATGGACCTGATCGCCGAACACAAGGGCATCGATATCGAACTCGCCTCGATCGACCTGTCCGAGCCCGCGGTGTACGAGATGCTCCAGCGAGCCGATTCGGTCGGGGTGTTCCAGGTTGAGTCTCGCGCGCAGATGGCCACTCTGCCGCGGCTCAAGCCGCGCAACTTCTACGATCTGGTGGTCGAGGTCGCGCTGATCCGTCCCGGTCCGATCCAGGGTGGTTCGGTGCACCCGTACATCAAGCGCCGCAACGGACTCGAGCCGGTGATCTTCGAGCATCCGTCGCTGAAGAAGGCACTCGATCGAACACTCGGAGTTCCGCTGTTCCAGGAACAGCTGATGCAGATGGCCATCGACGTCGCCGGCTTCAGTGCCGCCGACGCCGATCAACTGCGCCGTGCGATGGGGTCGAAGCGATCACCGGAGAAGATGGAACTGCTGCGTGGGCGGTTCTACGACGGGATGCGCGATCTTCACGGCATCACCGGCGCGGCGGCAGACCGAATCTACGAAAAGCTGTCCGCATTCGCCAATTTCGGCTTCCCCGAAAGCCATTCGCAGAGTTTCGCCTCACTGGTGTTCTACTCCTCATGGTTCAAGCTGCACCACCCGGCGGCATTCTGTGCCGGCCTGCTGCGCGCTCAACCGATGGGTTTCTACTCGCCGCAATCCCTGGTCGCCGACGCCAGGCGGCACGGTGTGCTCGTCCACGGTGCAGACGTGAACGCCAGTCTCGGCCATGCGAATCTCGAGGCGAACGGCCTCGAGATTCGCATGGGGTTGGCCGATGTGAAGTTCATCGGGACCGCAGTGGCCCAGAAGATCGTCGACGCACGAGACGCACACGGGCTCTACACCTCGTTCCTGGACCTGACGGGACGCGTCGAACTGTCGGTGGCGCAGGCGGAATCGCTGGCGACGGCAGGTGCACTCGGGTGCTTCGGCATCACTCGCCGAGAGGCACTGTGGGCTGCGGGTGCAGCGGCGGGGGAGCGTCCGGGACTGCTCCCCGGCATCGGAGCGTCGACGAAAGCGCCTGCGCTACCGGGAATGTCGGATCTCGATCTGGCCTCGGCCGACGTCTGGGCAACAGGTGTGTCACCGAATTCCTATCCCACGCAGTTCTTTCGAGATCGGCTCGATTCGCTCGGCGTGATTCCCGCGAACCGGCTGCTGCAGATTCCGGACGGAGACCGAGTGCTGGTCGGCGGAGCGGTGACGCATCGCCAGCGGCCGGCAACTGCCGGAGGCGTCACGTTCATCAACCTCGAGGACGAGACCGGGATGGTCAACGTGGTGTGCTCGGTCGGATTGTGGGCCAAGTACCGCAAGCTGGCGATCACGGCTCCGGCGTTGCTGATTCGGGGAAAGGTGCAGAACGCCGAGGGTGCGGTGACCGTGGTGGCCGATCATCTGCAACTGATGGATCTTCGAGTCGCATCCAGATCCAGGGACTTCCGTTGATCGGCGACGTGCACAATCGAGGGGTGAAGCTACTGCTGATTGCCGACACTCATCTCCCGAAGCGCGCTCGTGATCTCCCCGCCGAGGTGTGGTCGGCTGTGGACGACGCCGATGTGGTGATCCATGCAGGCGACTGGGTGAACCTGGCTGCGTTCGAGCAACTCTCGCAGCGGTCGCGTCGACTGGTTGCATGCTGGGGCAACAACGACGGCGAAGAGTTGCGGGCTCTGATGCCCGAACGCGCCGACGTCGTGCTCGGCGGAGTCCGATTCAGCGTGGTGCACGAGACCGGTGCCGCGACGGGACGTGAACGACGAATGGCAGCGGCGTACCCGGAGACGGACGTGCTCGTGTTCGGCCACAGTCACATACCGTGGGACACGGTCGCGGACAACGGCCTACGGCTGCTCAACCCGGGATCGCCGACGGATCGGCGTCGGCAACCGTTCTGTACGTACATGACGGCCACGGCCGAAGGTGGTGCGCTGACGGATGTGGCGCTGCACCGCATCGCCCCTCGATAGAGGAGTCGACGTACTCACATTCCGCCGGCCACCCTGATGACGGTTCCGGTCGCGTATCGCGCATCCTCGGACAACAACCACGACACCGCACCGCCGATCTCGTCCGGCACACCGGGGCGACCGAGGGGAATGCTCGACGCCATCTTCTGTGGCCGATCTCGATCTCGGTGGAAGTCGGTCTCGATGATCCCGGGTGCCACTGCGTTGACGCGGATGTTCTGCGCGGCAACTTCTTTCGACAGTCCGACCGTCAGTGTATCGACCGCGGCCTTGGCTGCCGCGTAGTGGACGTACATGCCCGGACTGCCCAGGGTCGCGGCGGCGGAGGAGATGTTGACGATAGAGCCACCCGATTCGGCCATCGCCGCGATCGCGTACTTGCAGCAGGTGAGAACCCCGACGAGGTTGACGTCGAGATCCGCTCTGATGGTCTCGATGTCGTTGTCCACCAGCGCGCCCACGGCGCGCGCCGAACCGGCGTTGTTCACCAGACCGGTGACTGCGCCGATCTCGGCGGCTGCGGTGAACAGATCGATCACCGCCTGCTCGTCGGTGGTATCGGCTTGCACGGCAATCACCGTTCGGCCGTCGGTCGACAATTCGGCGGCCAACGCTTCCGCGGCAGTGGCGTCGGAGCGATAGCCGATCACCACATCGTGCCCGTCGGCCACCAGCCGCCTGGACACCGCCGCGCCGATTCCGCGACTACCGCCGGTGACGACGGTCAAGGGAGCATTCATCTCTCGACAATAACCATCGCGCAGCAGGCACAATGCACTGCAGACGCGATGCGCACGCACGGGAAAGAAGGAACCGACGTGATCGATCGACCGGAATTGGCAGCGTTTCTCCGGCAGCGACGGCAGTCGTTGCAGCCGGAGGACGTCGGTCTGCCACGGGGGCAGCGCAGACGCACGCAAGGCCTCCGCCGTGAGGAGGTCGCAGAGCTGAGCCACATGTCGACCGACTATTACGCACGACTCGAACGGGCCAGCGGACCTGCCCCGTCGACTCAGATGATCGCCTCCATCGCGCAGGGATTGCATCTGTCGCTCGGCGAGCGTGATCACGTGTTCCGGCTCGCCGGGCACAATCCTCCCGTGCGCGGGTCGTCGAGCGACCACATCAGCCCAGGACTACTACGCATTCTGGATCGGCTGAACGACACGCCCGCCGAGATCGTGTCCGAACTCGGAGAAACGCTCCGTCAGACGCCGCTGGGCGCGGCACTGACCGGCGGTGCCTCGCAGCGCACCGGCCCCGAGCGAAGTCTGGGGTATCGCTGGTTCACAGACCCCGAGGCCCGGCAGTCGTATCCGCCCGAGGAGCGGGCAGCGCTGTCTCGGGTGTACGCGTCGGGTCTGCGCGAAATCGTCACTCTTCGCGGACCCAACTCGACAGCTGCGCACCTGTCCGCAGAGCTACTCGAGGTCAGCGAGGAATTTCGAACCCTGTGGGCGAAACGCGAAGTGGGGGTACGCCCGCCCGATTTCAAGCGATTTCTGCACCCGACGGTCGGTCTGCTGGAGCTGAACTGTCAGACCCTTCTGGACCCCGAGCAAGCGCATCGTCTGCTGGTGTACACGGCAGTCCCCGGCAGCGAAAGCTACGCCAAGTTGGAGCTGCTCGCGGTGGTGGGAACTCAGGTTCTGTCCTGACGTGATCCACGGTCTCGGTCGTATCAGTGGATCGGGAAGTCCTGGATGAGCTCGTGGTGATCGTCGAACATGGGTTCTGCAGATCGAATCCGCAGATCGACACCAGCACAGGAGATTGTCATGGGCCGCGAAGCACACACCTCACTTCCCGATCTGACGGGGAAGATTGCCGTCGTCACGGGAGCAAGCGACGGGATCGGAACGGTCATCGCCACGCAACTCGCCCGCTCCGGTGCCGAGGTCGTCATGCCGGTCCGCTCGGCCGCCAAGGGGGAGCGTGCTGCCGAGTCGATCCGGACCGCAGTACCCGGCGCACAGATCAGCACCCGCACGTTGGATCTGTCGTCACTGAACTCGGTGGCAGCGTTGGCGAGCGAACTCGTCTCGGAAGGCCGGTCGATCGACATTCTCGTCAACAACGCCGGCGTCATGCAGCCGCCCGAGCGTCAGGTCACCCGGGATGGGTTCGAGCTGCAGTTCGGTACCAATCACCTCGGCCATTTCGCGCTCACCCTCGGTCTGCTGCCGCTGCTGCGGAAGGGTAGTGCGCGGGTCACCCATCAGACGAGCATCGCGGCGCGATCGGCGACCATCAATTGGGACGACCTCGATTGGGAGCGTTCCTACGACGTCATGAAGGCCTACAGCCAATCCAAGCTCGCGGTGGCTCTGTTCGCACGTGAACTCGAGGCTCGTAGTAGGGCAGGCGGCTGGGGAATCACCAGCAATATCGCTCACCCGGGGATTTCGCCGACCAATCTGCTTGCGGCACAACCGGGATTGGGGCGACCGAAGGATTCTGCCGGCCGACGATTGATCGGCGTTCTTGCCCGCCTCGGCATTGCCGGCACTGTGGACAGCGCAGCTCAGCCGGGATTGGTTGCGGCCGCTGGTAGCGACGCAGGTGGGGATCAGTTCTTCGGCCCCAAGCGAGTCATCGGCGGGCCACCGACCGAGGTCGGCATGTGGAAGCCGATGCGCAGGATGGACGATGCGCGTCGCCTCTGGGACGCCTCGGAACACCTGACCGGCGTGCGGCTCTCGTCCTGAAAGTTCTCGGCCGTCACCGAGGGGTCGGCGAGGGCTCCCGGGCATGGTCGACCAGGTCGTGCACCAGCCCGATGATGACGTCCATCTGAGCGATGACTTCGACGCGCAATCGGTCCTGCTGGTCCTCCGGCATGTCCGGAGTGTCCGGCCGGTCGAGTGACATCAGTAGATCGATGTTGGTGCGTAACGCTGTCAGCGGCTCCATCAGTTCCGCGCCGGCATCGATGATCAGCTGACCCTGCCGTGCTCGTGAACGAGACAGGGAAGCCAACATCTCGTTGAAGCTGTTGGCCAGAGATGCCAGTTCGTCGTCTCCGTTGACGTCGATGGGCTCGAAGTCTCCCGTGCGGGCAACACGTTCGGTACCGGCCCGCAGTCGCCTGACCGGGCGGAGTCCGGTGCGTGCCACGGCGGCACCCGCGACACCTGCCAGTGCGACGAGAAACGCACCGACCAGGACCAGGGCGAGCGTGAGTTTGCCGAGTAGCGGTGACGCCGCGCTGAGCGATTCGGCCACCAGGATCGTTTCGCCTGAGTTGGTGCGCTTGGCCGAAATGTAATAGCCCCGCGCCTCGCGCAGGGACTGATCGGTGTCGCCGTCGATGACCGATCTTTCCGCGGCGTCCAGAACGCCATCGGAATTGGTGAACGGCTCGGAGCCGTTCGTCGACGTCACCAATGCGCCGTCAGTCGTCGCGAAGGCGACCTTCACCGCGGTGCCCTCGGTGTCTCCGATGGCGAAGCCGAGCAGATTGGCCGGAACCCCCGTTGCCGCGCTGGCAATAATGGCGTCGCTGTTGCGTTCCACGCGGTCCGCGATCTGTGAGCGGAGGGCCTGCTCCGCGACGAGATAGATCGCGAGAGCACTGACGGCGACTGCCAGGGCCGCCACGCTCATCGTCAACACTCTGATGCGGCCGTGCAACGTCAGTGCTCGGGGGCGAGCGGTTGCACGTGGATTGCTCATTTCTCGAGTATGCCGGTCGATCAGCGAGGGCCACTCTGCAGGCCGCGTGGGCCGACGTCGACGTTCGGCGACGGTCGGCGACGGTCGGGGCCGAGCGGGTTCGTGTAGCGGGGTTCGGCTCCCCGACCCTGGTGCACGCGCGGCATGGGTTCGCCGTACTTCCGTGAAACTCCGATCTTCAGAAGGGCGGGGTGTCGGTGTCTTCGGCTGGGGGTTCTGTTTCGGGCTGTTGGTTGTCGGGTGGGTTGGGGTAGGCGATGTGGCCGGATCGTTTCGGTCGGGTGGGGATGTGCGGGCGCAGGTCGTTGCCGAGGATGGGTACAGCTGTGGCGTTGGTGGGCAGGGTGATTCGGGTGGTTTTCGAGGTGGAGGTCCAGAGGATGGCTCCGCCGGGGAGCATGACTGCTGTCCAGTAGCCGGCGGTTTTGACGGAGTGGTGGTAGTCGCAGAGGCATTGGAGGTTGTTGAGGGTGGTCCAGCCGCCGCCGCGAGGGTTGGCGTGGTCGAAGGGCACTATGTGGTCGAGTTGAATCACCCTAGGTTTTGTGCCGCCTCCAGTTGGGGCTGATCCTCGGTGCCGAGGCCAGAGTAGTGGAGCGTTTCG